>CAYZDA010000007.1:0-77853 GCA_964477095.1 uncultured Bacteroidales bacterium
CGGGTTCCAAGGGCGATCCGGGACCTACTGGACCTGCAGGGCCTACTGGAACAACAGGCCCACAGGGTGTGCCGGGTGCTAAAGGCGATCCCGGGCCTACAGGTAATACCGGTCTGGAAGGACCGGAAGGACCTACAGGGCCACAGGGAATACCGGGTTCCAAGGGCGATCCGGGACCTACTGGACCTGCAGGGCCTACTGGAACAACCGGCCCACAGGGTGTGCCGGGTGCTAAAGGCGATCCGGGAGTGACAGGACCAACAGGGCCTACCGGGCCTACCGGGCTACAGGGAATCCCAGGACCAAAAGGTGATCCGGGCCCAACTGGCCCAACAGGAATCGAAGGACCAACCGGACTGAAAGGAGCCACAGGGGCAACAGGTCCTCAGGGTCCAACCGGACCTGTAGCCGGTGCCTCGAATAATGACTCTATAGTTAATGTGCAATTTAATACCAGTGGATATCTTGACATATCACAGCAAAGCGGAGCCATTAAAACCTCTAACTACGCGGCGTGGCTGACTATAGGAAATTCTATTTCAGGATCAGAACAACTGGGTACCAGAAATTATCAGGATCTGAAGATTGCAACTGAGAGTAAAACCAGATTAATCGTTTCCAGAGACGGAAATCTGATATTAAAAAACACAGAGAGTGTGCCGGCCTCGAGCTCTGCCAATGCTATTCAGCTATATGCAACTGATTCTGGCGGATCAAGTGAACTTGTTGTAATGGATGAAGCAGGAAATAAAACTACTTTGTCTCCACATAATTTTAATCTGACAGAAAAAAGCGAACCCATGGCCTGGTCGTATTATTCGTCCAATGCACACACAGGTCAGACTATAAACGTGGACATGCTTAAAGCAGTCAGATTGCTCGAGGAATTAACCGGGGAGCAGCTGGTTTATTTAAGTGACCAACATGGAAATGTTGTTGAATCATCCAGTAATTATCTGACGGGCAAAGGCATGTTGGAAAAACTAGAAAAACTGGAATCTGAAAATGAATATCTTAAAACAACTGTAAATTTCCTGATGGAAGGACAAAAGCCGGCATCTTTCACTAACTATGACTTCAGTAGCAGACTAAACATCAAGTGGCAGGTAGCCAGAAATGCTTCTGATTATGAAACAGCAGAACCAGTGAAAGAACCCAAATCAGCTGAACCTGCTGAAAACAATAACGTAGATAATGAACAGATACTTGAGATACTAAGACAATCACAGCAGGCTTTAGAGCAACTTAATGAGAAAGTTGAAAAGCTGGAAAAAGAAAACCAGGAGCTTAAACAGAAAGTTGAAAAGCTGGAAACCAACTAGGATAAAAAAAGGCTGCCCAAACTGAGCAGCCTTTTTTTAGACCTATCTACAGACTTTTAATTTCATCAATCAATTGTTGAATAGTATCTTTGGCATTACCAAACAGCATTTTTGTTTTTTCATTAAAGAACAAACTGTTTTCAATTCCAGCATACCCCTTACCCATTCCACGTTTCATCACTATAATATTCCTGGCTTCTCTTGCCTTAATAACAGGCATACCATATACAGGGCTTGAGGGATCATCTTCTGCAGCAGGATTCACCACATCATTAGCACCAATAACAACAGCTACATCCACATCCTTAATATTTTCATTGGCTTCTTCCCCTTCCAGAAGTTTATCATAAGGAACATTTGCTTCCGCAAGCAACACATTCATATGCCCCGGCATTCTTCCGGCCACAGAATGGATAGCATACTTCACCTCTACCCCATTCTCTTCCAACATTTTGTCCAGTTCATGACATAAATACTGAGCCTTTGCCACAGCCAAACCATATCCGGGGATAATCAGCACTTTGTGGGAATAATTAAGCATTACGGCTGCGTCACTAACAGAAGTTTCCTTTATTACTCCTGCTTCATCATTTACAGCAGCACCTCCACCTCCAAATGCACCGATAATAACATTACCCAGCGAGCGGTTCATAGCATTACACATTAGGATGGTAAGAATAGTCCCGGCTGAACCTACCAGAATACCACCAGTTAACATAGCCTGGTTGTTATAGAGAAAACCTCCCATAGCAGCAGCCACTCCGGTAAACGAATTAAGCAAAGAAATAACAACCGGCATATCTGCTCCACCGATAGGCATCACAAATAAAACACCATAAATTAGTGAAGCAGCGAGCATTATATATATAAGATACATTACGGATTCAGGCTGCACTTTACCCAGACTCATTACAAAAACGATGAATCCAAGCAGAATAACAAGCAGCCCGATATTAATATACCTTAGAATTTTAACCCTGATATCCCCAATTTTGCCATCCAGTTTCCCGAAAGCAACCATACTTCCTGCAAAAGAAACGCTTCCTATCATTAATCCCAGTAGAATTGCCAAAACATGACCATTGAACATACCCTGTTCAGCAATGAGATCCCTGCTAATGTGTGGAAACTCCATCAGCGAGATAAGTGCAGCTGCCGCACCGCCCATTCCATTAAAGAAAGAAACCAGCTGGGGCATAGCAGTCATTTTAACCCGAATCGCAATAACCCACCCAACAATGGTTCCCAGCACAATGGCAGCGACAATCCATCCTTCATTTTTAATGGATTCTCCCTGGCCGTTTTTGTGAAACAAAATGGTAGTAATGATGGCGAGCATCATACCAACAGCTGCCCACATATTTCCTCTTCTGGCTCTTTCAGGATTACTCAACATCTTCAACCCAATAATGAACAAAATTGAAGCTATAAAATAAGATATTTCCAATATTGATTCCCCCAAGGTAAAGGAAACATTCTCGTTGACTTGAATCGTTTCAGCCATATTCATTCAGATTTTTTATTCTTTTCCCCTTTAAACATATTCAGCATCCTGTCGGTAACCACAAACCCACCAACTACATTGAGCGTTCCCAGCACTACCGCGAAAAAACCCAATATCATTGCCAGTGTGGTTTCAGCATGCCCCATTACGATTATTGCTCCAATTATTACGACGCCATGAATAGCGTTTGCACCCGACATAAGGGGAGTATGTAATATGGCAGGGACGTTTGAGATTACTTCAATTCCAAGAAAAATTGAAAGGGCAACTATGAAGATCATCTCCCGGTTTAAATAAAAGAATTCTAATATTCCTTCCATAAGTATCTGTTTTTAATTATTATCGTATGCTTTTTTGATTCTTTCGCTAACAATTTCACCCTGATGGGTAATACAGGTTCCGATAACTACATCATCTTCAAATCTTAAACTGAGCTTATTCTCCTCGTTGATGATAAGCTTCAGGAAGTTGATTACATTTTTACCATACATATAGCTTGCCGATAGCGGAACCTGCGCAGGTAAATTGGATTGACCTATCACCGTTACATTATTCACCTTGATAGTTTCATTGTTTTTAGTCAGTTCACAATTACCTCCGGTAGATGCTGCCAGGTCAATAATTACAGAACCGGATTTCATGCTATTCACCGTTTCCTCCTTAATCAGCACAGGAGCTTTTTTTCCGGGGATTTGCGCTGTAGCTATGATTACATCCGACTTGAGCGCATGTTCGTGGATCAGCTCCATTTGTTTCTTTTTGAATTCTTCGGTTTGTTCAATAGCATAGCCACCGGCTTCAATTTCCTCTTTGGCACCATCCACTTCTATAAAACCGGCTCCAAGGCTGTTCACCTGCTCTTTAACAGCTGCACGCACATCAAAAGCGCTTACCACTGCTCCTAATCGCTTAGCAGTAGCGATAGCCTGCAGACCAGCCACCCCGGCACCAAGCACCAGCACCTTGGCCGGCTTGATTATACCCGCTGCAGTCATAAACATGGGAAAGAATTCCTGAATATGATTAGCCGCCTCTAATACTGCCTTGTAGCCTGCAACAGTAGCCTGTGACGAC
Source organism: uncultured Bacteroidales bacterium (assembly GCA_964477095.1). Taxonomy (GTDB): domain Bacteria; phylum Bacteroidota; class Bacteroidia; order Bacteroidales; family PWNQ01; genus PWNQ01. Next base: position 3,901 of record CAYZDA010000007.1, read on the forward strand.
AATACATCCATAGATTGGGAGCGGGTGAGGCGTGGAATATTGTCTAAACTAAATGAGGTTATCTTTTTTTCCTGCAAGCGTTCAACATACGAACGGTTATTCAGAGGATAAAAAACTGAAACCAGCACCTGCCCCTCGTTCATTTTTTCAATCTCATCTTCCCTGGGATCACCAATAGCGATAATTATATCCGCATCAGAAAAAATTTCTTCCCGGCCGACTGTTTTCGCACCTTTTTCATAATAATGATCATCGGAAATAAATACATCATTCCCGGCATTTCTCTCAATAAGAAATTCAACCTGATATTTTTTTAACAGTTCTTCCACAGCGTCCGGCAACATTGCCACACGCCGGTCGGAAGATAGTTCTTTCAATACACCTAACTTCATGTGCCTTTCAATTAAAGGTTATTTTTTAAAAGAATAAACCAGATTTAGCTCCTGCCTTTGAATAAGTCAGATAAACAAACCCAAGCCTTCTTTGTTTTCAAGGTTCACAGTGAGGCATTACAGAGACTGCATGAATAGCCGGAATCATGAATTTTTCTTCATTAACTATTTTTAATAATTTTGAAGCTTTTAAAGGACTAAAAATGAAAATTCAGGAGGTTGAAAATTCAGCATCAGTAAAGGAGTTTCTCAGATTTCCAGTAAAACTCTACAAGAATGAGAAAAAATGGATAAGGCCGCTGGACAAAGACATTGAATTTGTTTTTGACCGTAATAAGAACAAGTATTTTAAGGACGGGGATGCAGTCCGGTGGCTGTTAAGAAATGATAACGACAGAGTTATAGGACGTATAGCTGCTTTTTATCACAAGAAGACGTCAGATCAAAATGAAATACCTTCCGGCGGTATAGGTTTTTTTGAATGCATACATGATCAGCAAGCGGCAAACCTGCTTTTTGATACCGCCAAAGCATGGCTTAGTGATAAAGGCTTTGAGGCCATGGACGGCCCTGTGAACTTCGGCGACAGAAATGAATGGTGGGGCCTTCTTACAGAAGGGTTTTATGAACCAAATTATGGTATGCATTACAATTTCAAATACTATAAAGAATTATTTGAAAATTACGGCTTTAAATTATACTTCAGGCAATACACCTATTATATAAGTATGAAAAATGTATCCCTGCCTGATGATGTAGAAAGAAAAGCAGCACTCATAAGCAAGGATGAAAATTATTTTTTTAAACATATCGACAAAAAGAATCTGAAGAAATACGCTGAAGATTTCCGTTATGTTTTTAATAAAGCCTGGGCTAAATTTAAAGGTGTGGGAGAAATGTCAGAATCACAGGCATTTTCCCTACTGAAAAAAATTAAACCCATTATGGACGAGCGGTTGATCTGGCTGGGCTATTATAAAACAGAACCTATTGCCATTTTTATAATGATCCCGGAAATGAATCAGCTATTCAAGCATCTTAATGGCAAATTCAACTGGTGGGCTAAGTTTAAATTGCTACTACTGAAAAATTTCAAGACTCAGACAAAAGTATTGGGGCTTATCTTTGGCATAATTCCTGACTTTCAGGGAAAGGGTGTGGACGGTGCGATTATTAAAGCCTTTTCGGAAATGAACAGCCGGCCCACATTTAAATATGAACATCTGGAAATGAACTGGATAGGCGACTTCAATCCGAAGATGATTCGCGTAGTGGAAAAAATCGGAGCTAATATCAGGAAGGTTCATGTTACTTACCGCTACATATTCGACAGAGAAAAAGAATTCCACAGGGCTTCAGACATCTAGCTTCAAAACAAAAGCCCCTGCATCTTGTTTTGCTTTTAGATATTCCTGTCAAAAAATAAGACAGGAATAAACCGGACCATGACAGTTTAACAAGCTATGGAGCGTGCTCCAAAAATATGGATTGTCAGATCGAGCTCCATTCCGCATAACGGGATAAAAAAAATTAATATATGAAAATAATAATTACCGGCATAACAGGACTAATAGGCCGTGCTTTTACCGGTCTCATGAAAGATCATTATGAATTGATCGGTCTCAGTCGCTCGCCTTCAAAACATCAGAATTCATTCCCCTCAGGTGTGAAGCTCCTGGAGTGGGATTCAGAAACACCCGGGGAATGGCAGGATCAGCTTTCGGGGGAATACGCCATCCTCAACCTTGCAGGCGAACCCATTGCAGGTACAAAATGGACTAAAAGCCAAAAGGAAAAAATAATCAGCAGCCGGATAAAAGCCACCAGAGCTGTGGTGGAAGCAGTAAAAAACGCTGATAATAAACCAAAGGCTGTGTTGCAGGGTTCTGCTAACGGATATTATGGCCAAAGTGACAACGAAATTTTCACTGAGCAAAGTCCACCCGGTAAAGGATTTCTGGCTGGGGTTACCAAACAATGGGAAGAAGCTTCCTCTGAATTAAAAAACATGGACATCCGGGTACCGGTATTACGTACCGGCTTTGTCCTGAGCCGTGAGGGCGGTGCTTTGCCGCAATTACTAAAGCCTTTCGACTTTTACCTGGGAGGACATATCGGCAGCGGGAAGCAATGGATATCCTGGATACATATTGAAGACCATGTGAGAGCAATCAGATTTCTGCTTCAACATGAAACTGCCAACGGGCCATTTAACCTTTGCGCACCAAACCCAGTGCAAATGAAGGTTTTGACTAAAACAGCCGGGAAGATAATGAACAAACCATCCTGGACAAAAGCACCATCGGTAATAGTGGAAACTGTTATGGGCCAAATGGCTGAAGAAATGCTTACAAACGGTACTAAATCAGTGCCTGAAAAACTTCTAAAAGGAGGATTCTCATTTAAATATGCTCAAATAGGTGATGCGCTGAAGAACCTGCTACACAGCTAGCTTAGTATTGATCATATATGAATACTTGCATGAAGTGCATTAAATGATTATTTTAGCCCCTACTTATAACTTCAAAATTGGATTTTATGCTGAAACATATTGTAATGTTCAGGCTCAAAGATGTGCCTGAAAAAGCTGAAAACATCAATAAACTTAAAAACGCCATTGATGAACTGGAAGATATTATTCCCGAGGCCCGATCAATAGAAACAGGTACAAATGTCAGTACCAAACCCTCAGCATTTGACCTGGTTTTGGTTTCTGAATTTGATGATGAAGAAGCCCTTAACGCATACCGGGTTCACCCTGAACATATAAAAGTGCTGGAGCTTATTAAAAAGGTGAATGATCAGATAGCTGTAGTAGACTATCATTATTAACCAAGAATTCTGATATGAAGAAAAATCTACTCCTGTTGCTTATCTTGTTTTTTTCAAGTCTGATCTATTCGCAGGAAAACGACACCTTAATAATAGGTGTAAAACAGGCACCCCCGTTTTTGATGAAGCAAAACGGCGAGTGGACAGGTGCATCTGTGGAGCTGTGGAATCTGGTAGCAGACGAGCTTGACCTGAAGTACCAATATCGCGAATACAACCTGAAAGACCTGGTTGCAGCTTTAACAAATGGTGATATTGATATGAGCATCAATCCATTAACCGTAACAGCGGAGCGAATAGAAAGCTTTGACTTCACACAGCCATTCTATATTTCAAATCTTACAGTTGCCGCGAAAGCAGACAACAGCGGCTTTTTATCTTCATTTATCCAGAATTTCTTTTCAGAAGATTTCTTCAAAGCTTTATTTGGATTGATATTGTTGATTTTCATCTTCGGATTTATCATCTGGCTGGTCGAAAAAAAGAAGAATCCTGAAATGTTTAACAGAGGCTGGAAAGGAATGGGCGATGGTTTTTGGTGGTCGGCAGTAACCATGACCACAGTCGGGTACGGCGATAAGGCTCCTGTTACTCCTGTGGGCAGAATATTGGGATTCATATGGATGTTTACAGCGATCATAGTTATCTCAGGATTTACCGCAAGCATTGCATCTTCGCTTACTGTCAACCGTTTGGGTAATTCCATTGAAAGTGTTGATGACTTAAGGCACGTAACTGTTGCCACTGTGGAAGGCTCAAGTGCAGCTGCTTACCTTGACGAAAACGCAATTGATCATATTACATTTCCTACTCTGGATAATGCTCTTGATGCCCTGGACAGAAATGAATTCAAGGCTCTTATATATGATGATGCTATTTTGAATTACTCCATTTTCATGAAAAACCTCCAGGAAGAAGTTTCAATTCTCCCGCTGAATTTTAATAAGCAATATTATTCATTTGCCATTCCTTACAATAAAAATCTCACCAATTCTATAAACAAGCATTTAGTGGAGGTAATTGAAACTCCATTCTGGCGTGAGGTTTTGTCGCGATACAAGGTGGAATTGGAATAAATATCTAAATTAGAATTTGCGATTTACTTATGCGCTAAAAAATTGTCTTATAATAAAATGTATTAATATCCCTTACTAATACACCGGTTTATATGAAGAAATTATATCTCATTCTCATAGCATTATTGCCAGTATTTACATCTGCGCAGGTTTATACCGGACAGGAAGCGCAGGACTATCTTGAAGGCACAACTGAAATAAGGATTTCAAACCGTTATGCCGCACCGGATTACATAAAATTTGCACCCGGAAATGAAATTCCTGTCCATGATTTTGAGCTTTGGGCTTTCAAAGCTCTTAAATTCGATGAAGGCTACAGCTTTAAGGAAATCAACAAACACGAGGATAATCTCGGTTATGTTCACATCCGCTTGCAGTTAAATTACCATAACATCCCGGTTACCGGTGCTGTATTGATATTGCATGTAAAAAATCAAATGATTGAATCAGTTAACGGCTGCTTTCCTCCTGAGCTGCACATTGCCAACAGCTATTCTATCACAGATGAACAGGCTTTAAACAGAGCACTAAATTTCGTGGATGCAGAAAGCTACAAGTGGGAATTACCCCAAGAAGAAGCATTTATCCGACAATACACCGGGAATCCTGATGCCAGTTTTTATCCAGAAGCTGAAAAAGCGATAGTGCCGGTAAATATACATGGAGAATATGCTTATGCTTTTGCCTGGAAGTTTAATATCTATGCCCATACCCCTGTTTACCGTGCTGATATCTACGTAGATGCCACTAACGGGGAAATACTTTTGGAAAACAAAAAGATACATCATATCGACTCCCCCGGCTCCGCAAATACCAAATACAGCGGTACACGTAACATAGTTACTGATTATACCGGAACCCAGTTCCGGTTGAGAGAAACAGGAAGAGGAAATGGTATTGAAACATATGACCTGAACAACTCCACCAGCTATAGTTCAGCAGTGGATTTTACTGACACTGACAATTACTGGAATAATTACAATACCCAGCTGGACGAAGTAGCTACAGACGCGCACTGGGCTGCTGAGGTAACCTACGATTACTTCTACACCAAACATAACCGCAATTCCATAGATGATAACGGATTAATACTAACCAGTTATATCCATTATGATCATAACTATGCCAATGCGTTTTGGAATGGCCAGTTTATGACCTTCGGTGATGGCAACGGATCATCGATATCACCCTTAACAACACTGGATATTGTCGGGCACGAAATAACGCACGGGCTCACTTCATACACTGCCAATCTTATCTACCAGGATGAATCGGGCGCACTCAACGAAGGATTTAGTGATATTTTTGGTGCTGCCATTGAAAAATTTGGCAGGCCATCGAATCATAACTGGATGATTGGAGAAGATATAGGACTAACACTTCGCTCCATGGCTAACCCAAATGCTTATCAACTGCCCGACACTTATTATGGCAATTTCTGGTACACGGGAACTAACGACAATGGCGGAGTTCATACCAACATGGGCGTATTCAGTTACTGGTTTTATTTGTGTGTGGAAGGTGGTTCAGGTACAAATGATAATAATGATAATTACCAGGTTACACCTATCGGAATGGATTCAGCAGCGGCCATTGCATATCGTATGCTGAATACTTACCTCACACCAGGCTCGGAATATGATGATGCCAGATTTTATGCCATCAGAGCTGCAACGGACCTTTACGGGCCATGCTCAAAGGCTGTGGAAACAGTAACTGACGCTATGCATGCTACTGGTGTGGGCAATGCATACATACCCGGTGTTCAGGCAGATTTTAGTTCAGGAATATCTACATTTTGCCAGCCTCCTGCTACGGTCAAATTCTCCAATCATTCCAACAACGCCACCAGCTACTACTGGGATTTCGGAGACGGGAATTTCAGCACTGACATAAACCCTGTGCATACTTACACCCAATACGGTGATTTCACTGTACAGCTTATTGCTGATGGAGGGAGCTGTGGCACGGATACCTTGATTGACAGTACTCACATCAGTATAAACCCCAATAATCCCTGCCATACAATAACCCCACAATCAGGAAACCTCACGATTACCAATTGTAACGGATTTCTATATGATGACGGAGGACCTGGAGCGAATTATTCCAATAACTCCGGTAGCTATGTGACGATTGCACCCCCGGGAGCATCTTCCATAACACTAACTTTCACCTCATTCCATTTCGAATCAGGATATGATTATCTTAAGATTTATGAGGGTTCAGGTACCTCAGGAAACCTGATTGGCAGTTATGACGGGAACTCGCTTCCTAATGGAGGTACCATAGTAAGTAACACTGGAGCGGTTACCATCCAGCAGGTAACAGACCAGTATGCTACTGAAGAAGGATTTGAACTGCAGTGGAGCTGCACCTATCCGAATATGCCGCCAACCGCTAACTTCACAGTGAGTGATACATTTAGCTGTGATGGTCTTGTTTATTTTGATGATCTTTCGAATAACGGACCCACAAGCTGGCTCTGGGATTTTGGTGACGGCAACTCATCTACTGTGCAAAATCCCGCCCACCAGTATGCTCAGGACGGAACCTATAATATCAGGCTAAAAGTGAGTAATTCATTTGGTGTTGACTCGGTTATGATGCAAGCCCTTATAAAAGTCAGAATGCCTGATGCGCTCAATGACGATACATCCTTATTTTGCTTTGATGATAATTTCGCACTATATGCAGCAGGTAACGGCACCACCTACTGGTATGCCGATGCGCAACTATCGCAATTGCTTGATACCGGCAACACTTATTATCCTTCAGCAGTTAGTGCCGACACAGCTTTTTATGCCACCAACAGGATAATACGCAAACCGCTTTCAGCGGGTAAAACAGATAACACAGGTGGTGGTGGATTTTTTACATCGCCATATGAACACTATTTGGTTTTTGATGTATATCAGCCACTAAGATTGAAAAGCGTGAAGGTTTATGCAGGCTCGGCAGGATACAGGCAAATTATTCTACGGAGTTCTAATGGCACAGTGCTTTATTCTGAAAATATTTTCATCCCGCAGGGCGAAAGCAGAATCGACCTGGACTTCAATATCCCCACCGGCACAAACTATGAGCTTTCGGGGCCTCAATCGCCCGATCTTTACCGTAACAGCAATGGGATAACTTACCCCTACAAGGTTGATAATCTGATTTCAGTTAATTATTCCAGCGCCAGCACTGATCCTACGGGCTATTATTATTATTTCTACGACTGGGAAGTAGTTCCCAGTAGTTGTAGCAGCCCCGCTGCGCGTTATGATATGCTGGTTTTTAACAGCAAGCCATCAGCTGATTTCACTCAGCAGGTGAACAACTCACAGGTGATATTCACCAACAATACTATCCAGGCTGATTCTTATTACTGGGATTTTGGTGATGGAAATACATCTGTAAAAGCCGGTCCGGTTCATTATTACCCTGACACCGGCACGTATCAGGTAACACTTATTGCAGCTAATCCTTGTGGAACCGACACTTTTTCATCCACAATAGCAATTGAAACAACAGGAATTGAGGACTTTACCCAATCAAATATCAGGATTTACCCAAATCCTGCCGAAGAACATATTTTCATTGAAATAAATAATCCAAAAACCGATGCAGTCATCAGGCTTTACGATATGAACGGGAAGCGGATCATGCGTGAAAAAGAGATTAGGACGAATATAGAGGCGTATAAACTTTCACTTACAGGACTTAGTGCAGGCATTTATGTATTAAAGATTTTATCAGGAGATGAAGTATTACGCCGAAAAATAATTGTAATATAAGTACATATTTTTATATTTTAGCAAATTTGATCCACACATCAAGAATTATGAAGAGAGTTTTACTATTTTTAATGGCACTGCCTGCTTTGCTAAATGCGCAGCAGCGAGCTGAGGATGATGCCTTAAGGCAGGTAAAGGTAACAGATAACGGACACGTGATTATCAGCTGGGAGTTTCCTGAATATGAAACCACAGAGTTAAATCTCAACAAGCAAACATTTAAAAAACTTATTGTTCCCGGCTTCGGATACCTGCACCAAACCGGCAAGCCCGACCTTCCGGCCTATATTGACCATATTGCCACTCCTGAATTATCTGATGTAAACATTGAGGTTTCAGCTATAGAGTATTATCCTGAAAAGAAAAACATCCTGATGGCGCCTTCACAGCCTCCACGTCAGGACAACTACCTGGTTGATGACCCGCCTTTTACCATGGATACAGCCTTTTATGCCACAAACACACAATTTCCACAGAGTCACGTGAGCCTGGATGAAAGCCAGGATCTGAGAGACATAAAAATCGCCTCAGTGCAAATTTGTCCTTTTCAGTATAATGCTGCTGACAGGAAACTAAAAGCTGTGAAAAAGATTACAGTTAAGGTTAGCTTTAACGGCAGCGCTGAATTCATTACAAACGGAAGCATCCACAGTGATCATTTTGCTAAACTGGCGAGAAATTACTTTTTAAACGGGAAAGTCGTGGCTTCTCAGATAAAAAAAAATCAAAAAGGAACTTCTGATGATCCTAATTATCTTATAATAACCAAGCAGCAATATCTTCCTGCTGCTGAAAAACTGGCTGAATGGAAAAGCCAGATGGGGTTCAGAACTGAAATAATTTCGCAGAGTTCCTGGGCCAGTGGACAGGTTAAAACGGCCATTCACAGCCGGTATTCCACATACATACCAAAGCCTGACTACTTCGTGATCATAGGTGACCATAATGATGTTCCGGGTGAGGAGTTATCTTCTAACGGCGACTTATATGCAAGCGATCATTATTATTCCTGTATGGGTGGCCCCTCTGATTTTACGGCTGACATGGCAAAAGGCCGGATATCTGCAAGTTCTGCTACCGAAGCATCTTCCATAGTGGATAAAATAATCAGCTATGAAAAAGAACCCGTATCCGACAGCAGTTTCTATAATACAGGATTGAATTGTGCTTACTTTCAGCATAAAGGAGGCGGCTATGCTGAAAGGCGCTTTGCCCAAACCAGTGAAGAACTGCTCAATTACGCCACTGCACGCGGCTATAATGTAAACAGAGTTTATTATACACACAGCAGTGTGAATCCGCAGTACTGGAATAACACCTATTATTCTGCAGGAGAACCTTTACCTGCATATCTGAAAAAGCCAACCTTTGCCTGGGATGGCGATAAATATGACATAATAAATTACGTAAATGCCGGCGCTTTCTATGTTTTCCACCGTGACCATGGATATGTACACGGGTGGGGAGACCCGGCCTTTAATGTCAACGATGTAAACAGTTTTAACAATGGAGCAAAAACTCCTGTATTTTTCAGCATCAACTGCCTGACAGGGAAATTCCTCGAAACAGAATGCTTTGCAGAAAAACTGCTTCGCAAAACAGGCGGAGGTGCTGTAGGTGTATTCGCCCATGCCGAGGTTAGCTACAGTGGGTATAATGATGCACTGTCGCTGGGAATATTTGACGGGATATGGAGCAATCCCGGCCTGGTACCTAATTTTACCGGAAGTGGAGGAATATCCAATCCTGTTTTGTTTCCGCATGATGATATCCGCACCGGCGGTGATCTTGTAAACCACAGTCTGGCAATAATGGAAGCTACCTGGGGTGTAAGCCAGTATACAAATGAACTATTCCATTATTTTGGTGATCCTGCCATGGAAATCAGGGTTAACAATCCTGATCCTGTTTTTGCTGTTGCTGCAGATTCAATCAACTGCAGCTCCGACTCAGCACTTGCTTTAACCAGCTTAAACACCGACAGTGTAACAGCCACTTTGGTGGTTGATGGTAAACTGATGGGTAAAGAAATTCTAACAGGACAGGTGGACACGTTAAATTTTGAAAAAGTAGGCGGGAATTTCGCACTGCTCACACTGTCAAAATCAGGCTATGCTCCTTTTGTAGATACTATCTACATAAAAGGAGGCTGCCCCAGAGCAAAAATACTGATGGCTGCTTCTATGTATTGCGTAGAAGACAGCATTCAGTTTTCTGAAAACAGCTTTGGAAATATCACCAGCTATTCCTGGAATTTTGGCGCCGGTGCCAGTCCGGCCTCTGCAACTACAGCCGGACCACACAAAGTTGCATACAGCAGTGGCGGTAACAAAAAAGTAACTTTAACGGTAACTACAGCATCAGGCCTTTATCACACGGATTCTGTTTCATTCCACGTAGATAATATTTGCAAGTATAATATTCCGGTAACAGGAAACCTGATTATCGATAAATGCAACGGCCAGCTGTTTGATGATGGAGGTGAGTTTGCAGTTTATTCAAACAATATAGATAATTCTGTTACTATAGCGCCGACCGGGGCCAGCTCTATTTCACTTTCTTTTTCTGAATTCCATTTTGAAGACGGATATGATTATCTGAAAATTTATGACGGCCCGGATGTGAACTCACCACTCATAGGAAGCTATGATGGTAACTCATTGCCAAATGGAGGAATTATTAATTCTACTTCTAATGCAATTACCATCAGGCAACAAACTGATCAGTATGTCAATGAATCGGGGTTTGCCCTGCATTGGCAATGCAGCTATCCAAACACTCCGCCATCTGCTAACTTCAAGGTATCCGACTCAGTAAGCTGTACCGGTATTATAAATTTCCGCGATCTTTCAATTTTTGGACCCATGAGCTGGGAATGGGACTTTGGTGACGGAAACACTTCCACTACACAAAATCCTACACATCAATATGCTGCCAATGGAACTTACACCGTGAAGCTAAAAGTAGTGAATTCCTACGGAGCAGATTCAGTTATTAAAAGCAACCTGGTGTCTGTAAACATGCCTCCTGAGCCAACAGCACAAGCAGGAATCCGGTGTAAAACAGGCAGTGTGCAGCTCACAGCACAGCCACCTGCATCAGGAAGTGACTACCTGAGGTGGTTTAGCAGCGCCTACTCCGGCAGTGTTCTTGATACCGGAAACACTTTTACCACACCCATGCTCGGGTCGTCGCGTACATATTACGTGGACAATGCCAGGGAAAAAGCTTCGCTCTACGGTGCAAAAGCAGATAATACCGGGGGTGGCGGATACTTTATCTCGCCCAATGAGCATCACCTCGTTTTTGATGTACACAAACCATCGCGCCTTATTTCTGTAAAGGTATATGCTGCTAATGCAGGAAACCGTAATATTGAAATCAGGAATAATAACGGGCAGATTATTGACTCGAAAAATGTGTACATCCCTGCAGGTGAAAATCGCATTACCCTTGATTTTGATTTGCTGCCAGGATCAGATTATGAAATTAGCGGACCCGAATCCCCGAATCTATACAGAAATAATGCCGGGCTTACATTTCCTTATGTGGTATCCGACCTTATAACCATAAAAGAAAGCAGCGCCAGCAGTGACCCAACCGGTTATTACTATTATTTCTACGACTGGGAAGTAAAAGGGCCTCCATGTCATTCCAAAAGAGTAAAAGTTGAGGCCATAGTGTCGGATACCCTGAGACCTGTACCTGATTTCACATACAGCATTGATACAACCCTTGTAAAGTTTAATGACAGGAGTAAACATGCCACTTCTCATGCCTGGGATTTTGATGACGGCAATACTTCAAACCTGCCGAATCCTGATCACCAGTATACTGCGGCAGGAACATATGAGATATTACTCACTGCCTTTAATGCCTGCGGATCAGATTCAGTTAGCAAGACCATTCAGATAAATCCGGCAGCTATCGAAACTTACAGTGAAAATAACCTTCATGTGTATCCTAACCCAGCCAGCAATCATGTATTTATTGAACTTCCGGATGAGATAAAAGGAACTGTAGTAATACAGCTTATCGACAGCCGTGGCAGACAAGTTTCATCACAGATTACTGACATCAACAATAATCAGCCGGTGATCAGGCATGATCTTAATAATATTGCATCCGGAGCATATTATGTTTTACTGCATTGTGAAGAAGAAACATATATAGCAAAGGTTGTAGTTGAATAATCAGGAAAGTAATAAAAGGCCAGGGTGTTTTGCATACATAAACCAGATTCCGTAAAGCAAAGCACCTTTTTTTAAACACCTAAATTATGAGGCAGTTTTTACTATTTGGTATGCTGATGTCAGTTTTTGCGGTTTATGCACAGCAGGATCAGCCAAAAGTCATTCGAAACTTCAATGATGATGGCATTAATGGCATCAGCGTAAGTTACCAGATCAATGACATGGCTATACACCGGGAAATCATCAACGGCCAGCAGTTTCACAGGATAAATATAAAAGACTTCAGCTATCTGCACCGGGAAGGAAAACCTGCTTTACCTTCCAACCGTGATATGATTCTAATACCGGAAAACATACAGGCTAAAATTAATCTAACCATACTGGAGGCAGATACCTTCAGTAACATCACAGCCTGGCCTGCTCAGCAGCCGCATTCTGACGAGGATGAACAACAAGTGCAGCAGCATAACTTTATTATGGATTCTGCTTTTTATAATCAGGATATTTATTACCCGCAGAAGGCAGTTGACCTAAAGCAGGATCAAAAAATCAGGAATATGGCTGTAGGGGTAGTTCATGTAACACCTTTCAGGTATAATCCTGTGAAAAAAGAACTCATTCTACTCAGAAAGTTCAGGTATGAAATAAGTTTTCCGGGTGCCAGTTCCTTTTTTGATGATATTTCGCGACACAGCCATCAATACCTGCAAACACTTCCTTCAAAATTCATTAATTCATCGTCTGTTTCCAGTGAAATCAGAAAGCACACGGCATCGGTAAAATCTTCGGCATCTGACTATATTATTATCAGCCATACGGATTTCAGCATGGCGGCGGACACACTTGCCCGCTGGAAGCATCAGCTTGGCTACCGGGTGAGTGTAATCAAGCGGTCATTCTGGACACCTGCTATGATCCGCGACACGCTAAGCCATCTATATCACAACAGTTCTGCATATCCGGATTATTTTGTGATCCTGGGTGACCAGCAGTTCGTCCCGGCCATGCTGGTAAATCCGTCCAAAAACCGCTATTCCGATCTCTATTATGCATGTATGGACAGTGTAAATGATTATTATCCTGATATGGCACATGGGCGTATAACTGCCAAATCGCAGCTTGAGGCTCTTGATGTAGTAAAAAAAATCCGCAACTATGAGCAGTCACCTCCCTCCTCTCCTTCCTTTTATAATACAGCATTAAATTGTGCTTACTTTCAGGATGATGACACCTCCGGCTATGCTTCAAGGCGCTTTGTACATACCAGTGAAGAAGTAAGGAATTACCTGCTTTCACTGAATTATAATGTCAACCGGGTATATTACACAGATCCGTGGGTAACACCCACTCATTACAATCCGTCCCACTATTCAAGCGGGCAGCCCCTGCCGGCGGATTTGCTTCGCTTCAATGGTTTCAACTGGGACGGGGACGGCCAGGATGTGGTGAATGAAATCAACAACGGCAGGTTTATCGTACTGCACCGTGATCACGGATACACCAATGGCTGGAGCGAACCTGACCTATCCTCGGCTCAGATACCCTCTATGACAAACGGTGAGGAACTGCCTGTGGTTTTCAGCATCAATTGCTCATCGGGTAATTTTATTGCCGACAAGTGTTTTGCAGAAAAGCTGCTACATAGAAATAATGGTGGGGCAGTGGGGGTCATAGCTGCATCTGCCACCAGCTACAGTGGTTATAATGACGGTTTTTCCACGGGTCTTTTTGATGCCATCTGGGCAAACCCCGGATTAATTCCTGCTTTCGGCAACGGTGGTATCCAGAATCCTAACATAACACCCCACGGTAATATCCGGACGATGGGTGATGTGCTGAATCATGGGCTGCTTAGAATGACCCAGACCTGGGGCGACAGCCGTACTTCACACGAATTGTTTCACTACCACGGTGATCCGTCTATGAGAATTCATACTCATCAACCTGCGGTAATCACAGCCAGCCACCAGGATACGCTTATATGCGACTCAATGAGTCTTCAGATTTATTCGTCATCAAAAAACGATGCTGTGGCAACGCTGGTAATGGGAGATACACTTCTTGACCGGATACAGCTTATAAGCGGGACCGGGACGCTGCAGTTTCCAGCCGTCAGTAATCTTTATCCATACGCCACACTTACCATCAGCGCTGAAGGATACAGGCCATACGTTGCACAGATACCAGTAACCGGCTGTTCCAATCCGCCGCTGGCTGATATATTCATAAAAGATACTATCCTAAGCTGCTTCAGTAGTTCAACCTGGCTTTACGACAAATCAGCATATCAGCCGCTGTCAGTAAGCTGGCAGTTTACACCATCACAGGTAACCTACCTTAGCGGGAACGCCTCAGCTAAAAACATCCATGTTCAGTTTGCGGATACAGGCTATTATGATGTCAGGCTCATTGCCGGCAATCCGTTTGGAACTGATACACTGCTGCAGAATAAAAGGATATATGTTTACCCGGCACAGCCCGCTCCTTACACCGAAACGGCAGAGCAATTTTCATCATTTGGTTATGAAGATTCGCTCTGGAACAGATATTCCAATTCAGGCTATGAATGGCGCATTCACCAGGATAGCACACCTTCATTTACCACAGGCCCGATCGTGGATCATACCACCGGGACATCCCAGGGGCATTATTTTTATACGGAAGCATCCTCCGGGAATAAAGGTGATAGTGCCATACTCACTTCCCCGGTTGTAAACATCGGTAACCTGAACAATCCGGCCCTGAGTTTCTGGTACCATATGTTTGGTGCTGAAATTGATGTGCTGTACGTTGAGGTTTCCGCAGGAGCGGTTTGGCATACCCTTGCAGCTATCCATGGCACTCAGCAAACAGCATATGATGATCCCTGGATCAATAAAATGGTGGACCTTTCTGCTTATAAGGGCGAATGTATTAAGATAAGGTTCACAGCCATCCGGGGCAGCAACTATCATGGAGATATTGCAATTGATGATATAGCGCTGATCGACCACAGCAGTGCACCTGCAGCAGCTTTCAGCGCAACTGACCGTTATACCTGCTGCGGGCATCAGGTTAGTTTTGAGGATCTGAGCTGTTGTGGAACAACCGCCAGGGAGTGGACCTTTCCGGGAGGGAATCCGCAAACATCATCTATGAAAAAGCCCGTAGTAACCTATGATACAGCAGGATTTTACAGTGTAACTTTAAAGATTCAAAACAACTTCGGACAGGATTCCCTGGTAAAATATTACCATATCACAGTGAAAGATAATCAGGATCTGCCACTTGCCGAGGATTTTGAGTCATTTTATCCCGGTAATCCCGGCATTTTTCAAAACGACTGGTTTACTGAGAAATCGCACAAATTCAACTGGCGCGTTAATAATGGCAGCACACCTACTTCACAAACAGGCCCGGCCTTTGATCATACAAAGGGAAACATGCAAGGCAACTATGTTTACACTGAAGCTTCATATGTAACAGGAGGGCAAAAAGCCTGGCTGATTTCACCCTGCATCAATATACCGGAAAACCACAGAACCTATCTCACTTTCTGGACACATATGTTTGGAAGCGGAATAGATACACTTTACGTGGACGTAAATGACGGGCACACGTGGAACAGGAATGTCTTTAAGATTGGAGGTGAATTACAACAAAGTATTACTGATAACTGGCAGCAAATGAAAGCCGACCTTTCGGCATTTGCCGGTAAAAATATTCAGTTCCGCTTTCGCTCTATCAGAAGGGGAAGTTACCACGATGATAAAGCTATTGATGATGTACTGGTTACTGCAGGCCAGATGAAGATCAGGCCCGATACTATCAACTTTGGATACACAGACACAAACCAGGTGGTAACTGACAGTATAACAATAATCAATACCAGTATTGATACGCTTCTGGTGAGTAATTTCAGCCTGCCAGCACCTTTCCAGCTTAGTTCTCCGTCAAATCTGGCAATCCCACCCGGTGATTCTGTAAGCCTGGAGGTAACATTTAATCCATCCTCGGCAAGCAACTATCAGGGTGTGCTCAAAGTAGTTTCAGATATAAACCCTGATTCAGTATTCCTTGCCGGACACGGCAGTAATGTTGGGTTGGAATTTACGGGTAAGGATGTTAGACTGGAGATATTCCCCAATCCGGCTTCTGAAAAACTGTTTATAAAAGCAGGGGGCATACAAGGAAAAATCACCTGCTTGATAACAGATGCCAGAGGAAGCACTATTGATCGCCGCGAATTAACTACCACGGCCAGGGAAGTAATAGTTCTGGACATCAACATGCTGTCAGCGGGGATATACTCCCTGCAGATTATTTCTGATCAGCAAATTATTACTGAAAGATTTATCAGGGAATAAATTTATGAAACCGCATCAGAGTCTTTGCAGGTGGTAATCCACCAGGTGATCAGCCGGATTCTTAATGACAAGCTCCACCTTCATATTAAATTCTTCAGCCACAACTGACAGGCTGTCTTTAAAGTGATATGCAACGGAACCTGTCAGGCGCAGCGGGAAATCGCGATAAGAAGCATACCGGCATATCTGGTAGCGGAAATAGTCGCTAAAACAATTTCTTATGATCTGCTGAATAAAAGGTGAATCGTTATTTTCACCACAGAATGCTGAAAATTTGGCAAGGAAGCGGTTTGGATTTGGTTTGTTATACACCTGATCCAGTATCTGCTCTTTTGAATATCCCAGTTGTTCATCAAATCTTTTTTGAATTCCGGCTGGCAACTCATCTTTCAGAAATGCTTTAACCAGGCTTTTTCCTATATGCGCTCCACTTCCTTCATCACCGAAAAAGTAACCCAGCGAGAATACATTTTCAGATATTTTTCCATCAACATATTTACAGGAATTTGAGCCTGTTCCAAGTATCCCTGCTATCCCGTTCTGGTCGCCAAAAAGTGCACGGGCAGCCGCAAGCAGATCATGGTGTACAAAAACCTCCGCTTGTGAAAAAAAACGACCAAGCGCAGCATACACCTTACGTTTTTTCCCATCAGCAGAACATCCTGCTCCGTAAAACCATATTTTTTTAACCGATCGCGGCTCAATTGCATCACCCCATTGTTTCAGGATGGATTGATATATTTCCTTCGCACTCATGAAGTAAGGATTAATTCCAGATGTCAGAACTCTCTGTTTCTGATGAAAATCACTGGTATTTAGAACCCTCCAGTCAGTTTTTGTGGAACCGCTATCAGCTATTATTATATTTGCCATTCAGGGAAAAGATTAATAATCATTAGTTGTTAGCAATAATAAAACAAATTTCGTAATTTTGGAAATTCTGAACAGCGCCAAAATACCCGCTATGAAAAATTCGCGATATTACATGCTTGCTGCTGTTTGCATGACAATAGCCTTATTGATTCCGGTATTATCCCATGCATACAGCCACGAACAAATAGCCGACAGCCTGAAACAGGAGCTTACCGAAACCAGGAATTCTGAAAAAAAGTTTAATATCCTGCACCAGCTAGCCGAGGTGTATTATAAGGAAGACCCTGAGCAAGCAAAAGAATATATCAGCAGAGCAATAACAATAGCCCGGAATGATAACAACAAGAAAGGAATGTTGCTGGCCTGTGATTACCTTGGAACACTTCACAGGCAATTGGGGAACTATGATTCTTCATTGTATTACCATCAAAAGGCAATGAAATATCTTAAGTCAGTGGATCAGCCGCTTATGAAAGCCCGCGCTCTTAATAATTTTGCACGCTTATACCAGGTAGAGAATAAACTGGACAGCGCATTGCATTACTACAATAAAAGCCTGATAATAAAGGAAAAGCATGGCGATCCGGAGGATATCTCAAACACATTGATCAATATCGGGGTGCTTAACTGGCGGCAGGCAAAGTATATCAAAGCGCAGGAATATTTCTTCGATGCACTGAAGATCAAAAGAGAGAACAATGCTCCTCCTGAGATAATCTCAGCCATACTTACAAATATCGGCACCATCTATTTCACGACAGAAAAATATGATCTCGCCCTGAAATACTATAAAGAATCCTTTCAATTGAAAAGCGAAGCCGGTGACAAACGCGGGATGGGAACGGTTACCAGCAATATGGCTTCAGTTTATCTTAAGCAGGAAAAGCTTGACAGTGCCATGATTTTTATGGAGCAGGCCCTTGAATTAAAACGAGCTTTGAAAGATAAAAGGGGTATCGCCGGGGTACTGAATAATATGGCAACAGTGGCTAAAAAGCAAGAAAAATACAGCGAAGCACTGGATTATAATACTCAGGCATTAGAACTAAGAGAAGAAATTGGTGACCAGCGAGGAATGGCTGCATCTTATACGAACCTGGGTTCTTTATATATCCTGCAGAACAACCTTAGCAAAAGTGAGGATGCCTTACTTAAAGCGCAGCAAATTGCCGAGAAAAATGACTTTAAGAGAATCCTGGAAAACGTATATCTTAACCTGTCCGAACTCTTCCTGGAAAGGAATAACAGCAGTAAAGCACTGGATTATTATAAAAAATATCATGAACTGAGAGAAGAATTGCTAAGCGAACAATCGCTACAAAGAATTGAGGAACTGGAACAAGAATACAGGCAGCACCAGGATAAAGAAGAGCTAAGACGCCAGGAAGCTGAAAATAAGTTAATTTCAACCCAGCTCTTAAGCTCCAAAAGAAAAACAGCTTTCCTTTGGCTGGTAATCATCCTTTTTGTAATTATAGTTTTTCTGCTTGTCTATCAAAACTATATTAAAAGAAAATACAATAAAAAACTGAAAGAAGCCAATGCTAACCTGGATAAACGGGTAAGAACCAGAACACATGAATTGCAGGTGGAAAATGATGAACGAAGGAAGGTAGAATCAAATCTGCGTGAAAGTGAAGAAAAATACCGGACAGTAACCGAAACTGTGAATTCAGGAATTGCCATAGCTGATGTGAATGAAACCATCACATTCATGAACAATGCATTTACCCAAATGCTTGGCTATGAAAGGGATGAACTTTTGGGCAAATCACTTGAGATGATCGTTAGCGCTAAAACATTCGCCCGGTTCAAAGAAGAAACCAGAAAGCGAAAAGAAAAAGGCACTTCCAGTCAGTATATGGTTAAAATACACAGGAAAGATGGGCAGGAGCTTGATGCTATTTTATCAGCGGCTCCGTTGTATAACAATCAGGGACGCTTCGTTGGCGGAGTGGCTGCCATTACTGACGTCACTGAAATGAAAAGAGCGGAAAAATCAATTACAAATGCGCTGAGCAAATCTGACAGAATCAACAATATCAAAAATCAGTTTCTTAAAAATATCAATCAGGAGTTACGAATACCGCTAAATAATATAATCGGGATGTCAGAGGTATTACTAAACGAGCCTGAACATCTACTTAGCAACGAACAGAAAGAGCTGATCAATACCATACATGACAGTGCTGAAGATATAAAGCATGAACTGCTGAACATTTCAAACCTGGCACAGATCACGGCATCCGACATACATACCAGGAGCGAAGATGTCAACCTGAGTAATGTACTGATGGAGGTGAAACGTTCACTTGGTAAGGAGGATGCAGAAATACAACTCATTAAACCAGAAGATGACGTGCTGGTGAACGGTGATAAAAAAGTAGTAACCAATATAATGGGTTCCCTGCTTGAAAATGCTGTTATTCACACCAACAATAATAAAGTGGATGTAAAGCTTTCGCGTGATCTGGTAAAGAATATGGCACGTGTGGAGATTATTAATAAAGGAAAGCCGTTGAGCCGCCAGCAACTTGAAAAGATTCTAGATCCGTTTGATGAAACCAGGATAGAAAATCCCCGGCAGCGCAAGAAAAAATATGATTACAGCCTGGTATGGATCAGAAAGATGCTTCAGATTTTGAACGGCAAATTTGAAATTCATCCCTTTGAGGAAACCAACATCGTGCTGGTTTTGATCCCACTTTTTGTTTCTGCTCCGGCTTCCGATCAATGTGAGGAAAAACTAAGCAAGATTCTGAAAGATCAGAAGAGCAATTTAATTTTGTTTTCCAACAGTAAAAAACTTGATGACATAAGCGAACGCATACAGGAAAAGGTTATGCAAGTGCAACACATCAAGAATGTAAAACACTTTATTGACAAGCTGGAAAGCGGTGAAAGAATTTCAGAAAATGCCGTTATTCTTATCGACAGCATGCTGGATGAACCCTGGTCCATGCAAAAGACCATGCTCAAGATCCGGCAGTATGCACAGGACAATGCGAAATTTGTAGCCGTTATTAAAGGTACCTGTAAAGAAAATGAGAACCTGCTGGAAACAGGATTTGATGCCTGCATCCGCATGGAGAACTGCATTAGTGAATTGAACGAATTTCTTAGTAACAAAAAAGCAGGAAGCTAATAATGAGGTTAAGGCTTCTTCTTATGGTCTTCTGCCTAGCACTTGTATCAAGCCTGCCAGGCCAAAATGAAATGGAGAAGATTGACAGCTTGTGGGCTGAAGCAAAACAATCAAGCCTGGATACTTCGCTAATCAATATCTACCATGACCTGGCAGTAGATCTCGACATAGCAGGGATGACTGACTCTTCAATGAAGGTGCAGGCCCTGATGCTTGAAAAAGCTCAGCGGATTAATTACAGGGCCGGTATCGCTAAAGCCATTGCACATAAAGGCCGGCTGTATATTGATGCAGGACGGCTTAAAGAGAGCGAAATTCTGCTGAAAAAAGCAACTAAGATTGATTCTAGTATTGGTAGAAATGACCTCCTCAGGTATCATATAAATTTTCTTGGAATACTCTATATCTATTCAAATGAACCAGATAAAGCCAGGGAAGCATTCCAGAAGGTAATAAAGATGGCTGATAAAGGCAAAGACAGCCTTCGCATGTCACAAGCCTATAATAACCTGGGATTGATCTATCAGCGTGAGGGAAAACATTCCAAAAGTGCCCGTCAATTCATGAAGGTACTTGAGATTGCACATGATCTTAATGATAATATGACAATTGCTCATGCCTGCTCCAATCTGGGGATCTCCAATAAAAACCTGCGTAATTACGACCGGGCTATACAATATCATCAAACTGCACTGGAGCACTATAAAAAAGCCGGCTATCAACAAGGAATCATTACTACATTAACCAATATGGCACTCACTTATAGCGAAGAGGGCAAGCTCGATTCAGCACTTTACATGAACAGAAGAGCCTTACATTATAAGGACCAAATAATTCCCCGCAGTCTGGCATTTATTTATAATAATATGGGTACTGTTTACCTAAAGAAAAATGACCCGGAACGAGCCGGGCATTTTCTGAGAAAAGCATTGACTTACTTCAAAAAAGTAAATTCCCATTATTATCTTACAGCAGCCTACGCAAATACAGGTGAAGCTTATCTTAGAATGAACAATCTAAGTATGGCAGAGAAATACCTGGACAGCGCACTCGCCTATAGCGATAGTTCTGGTGCAATTGAATACAGAAAGATTATTTATGGAAATATTGCCAAGTTAAATGAAAGAAAAGGAGATTATGATGAGGCACTTAGTGCCCTTAAGATGTTCTCCGAACTGGAAGATTCATTAAAAACGAGAGATCATCTCGCGGAGCTTCAGCAAATAGAAGCTGAATATCTGCTGAAAAAAGGAGAAAAAGAAAAAGCTGACTTAACCAGGCAATACAAGGTTCAGAAACTGGAGATCGCACAGGAGGAAAGAAAAAAGCAGATCATCTGGATTGCTATTATTCTGCTTGCAGCAGTAGCAGTACTCATTTTGTCAAAATATTACATTGATAAAAGAAACAAGAATGAGTTAGTTAGAAAAAACAAGCAATATTCCGATGCCCTTAATCAATTAAAGCACAACAAGTATCAAAATGAAGCCATCCTGAAGGCCCTACCTGATATTCTGTTTATTTTTGATCCACATGGCCGTTATCTTGACATAAAAACCAGTGATGAATCTCTGCTGGCGTTTCCGCGCAATGAGCTTATAAATAAAAATATCAGCGAAATACTTCCTCCTGAGCAGGCGGAGATTTTTATGACCGCACTGAAAAAGGCTCTGCATAGCAATAAAGTTGAAGTTGTAGAATATACCCTTACCATAAAAAATATTAAGCGTAATTTCGAAGCCCGGTTAACGCCAATGGATAATACCAGTGTGCTGTGTATTGTCCGTGATATTACAGATGAAAAAGACCAGCTGCACCAGTTGGAAAAATCGCGGCAGGCCCTGAAGGAAGTAAATGCTTCAAAGGACAGGTTTTTTTCCATAATCGCCCATGACCTGAAGAATCCTTTTAATGCTCTTATCGGTTTTTCGTCATTGCTGAATGAGGATTTTGATGATTTCACTGATGAAGAGCGCAGAGAATACATCAGGCAGATATACCAGGCTTCCGACAGCCTTTTCAGCCTGCTGGAAAACTTGCTGGAATGGACAAAAGCCCAAACCGGAAAACTTGAATTTAAGCCAGAGCCAGTACTGCTTACAGAAGTTATTCAGAAAAATCTTAATATCCTGGTTCCTGAGGCGCATCAGAAAAACATTGAAATTGAATTCCTTGATCACACTCCGGAGAATACCACGGTGTATGCCGACAAGAACATGCTCACGAGCATAATCCGCAATCTCACAGCCAATGCCATTAAGTTCACACATCCCGGTGGAAAAATAACCATTACATCAATTACCGAAGGAAAGATGTTGAAATGTGCCATTGCTGATAACGGTATAGGTATTGATAAGGAGGATCAGGAAAAGCTCTTCCGTATTGATTCCGATGTCCGGAAATTGGGGACACATAATGAGCAGGGAACCGGCCTGGGCTTGCTTCTGTGCAAGGAGTTCACAGAACGGCAGGGAGGTAAAATATGGGTAAGAAGCCTTAAAGGTAAGGGAACTACTTTCTATTTCACTATTCCTTTGGATGCTACAGAATAGTGAATTTTTCCAGATCAGCAGCAGCATATGATTCCGGGAATATCTCCCTGGCCTGTTGCAAGAGCTCGTCCAGGTTACGATAGCGGGCAGAAAAATGGCCAAGTATTAGCTTTTTACATCCCGCCTTCTTGGCTATCGTTGCTGCCTGAGCTGAAGTAGAATGATTCCTGCGGGCTGCCAGTTCTTCTTCATCATTTTTATAACTTGCCTCATGATAAAGGGTGTTGGCGGGTTTAATGGCCCGGGCCAGACCAGGAAAATACCTGGTATCTGAACAATAAGCGTATCCGCGTGGTTCGGGCGGATCTATAGTGATATGCTTGTTGTGGTGCAGCTTCCCCTGCCGGTCTTTATAATCGGCACCTTTCTTTATGGCTCTTATTTCTGAAATTTCAGGCTGATATTTCTTAACGAAATCTTTCCTGATATTTCGCTCTTTTTCTTTTTCCTGAAATACAAAACCCCAGGCAGATAATCCATGTTCCAAAAACACTGTACGGATAAGTATAAGGTCATCCTCATAAACTGTCTCCTCCTGTTTTTCATTCAGATTATGGAAGTTTATATTAAACCCCAACTGATCATGGCTGTAATAAACCAGTGGCATCACCAGTTTCCTAAGGTTACTGGCTGCATATATATCCAGTGATTTTTCCCTTCCCACCAAATGCATGGATGACAGCAATCCGGGCAAACCAAAGAAATGGTCGCCGTGCAGATGGCTGATAAAAATCTTTTCGATTTTCTGAAGGCCAACACCAGTCCGGGCCAATCGTAGTTGAGCACCTTCGCCGCAATCCATTAAAAAGAAGCGCCCGCGATAATTAATTAACTGGGCGCTTGGAAATCTTTCTCTGGTGGGAATTGCAGAAGAACTTCCCAGAATAGTTACGTCAAATGTCATTTCCTGACAATCTTGCGGGTAACTACTTTATCAGCAGCTTTAATACGGTAAAAATACATGCCTGACGACAGTTCTGCTGTATCAAATACCACCTGGTTTTCCCCGGGTATAGCGTGAATTGTTTGCTCGTTCACCATATGCCCCACCATATTATAGATCGCTACACTCACTTCTTTAGCTTTTTGCATACCAAAGCTTACTGTAAGAGAATTATGGAAGGGATTAGGAAAAGAAGTCACTTCATCTGGCATATCAGAATGTGAGCCGGCACCCACATGAGTACTGTCGAACACCACGAGTTCATATCCGGTGTAGGTATAAGGGGCTGCAAATCCTGAGGCATAAGCCTGCATGTGGATCTGGATGCCGTGTGTACCTGTGTCGACGCTGGAAGGTGTACCGGTAATTAAAACACAGCCTGAGCTGTCGCCATGCCAATACCCTGAACTGCTGTTGGGATGATAACTGAACCCGGAAGGCAAACCGGAAACGCCGGTAACGCCAATGGAATCGACTGTTACATTTGTAGGTACTCCGCCAAACTCGATGGTCGAATCCTTGGGAACCACAATGGTGACCACCAGATTATAGGTAGCTGTTGCTGCAGCAGGCGGCAGGCCTGTGGTTGTATCGGGATATATTCCCGGATGAGTATAGTTACCCGGCGTACACTGTGCCTGTAGAGTGTAGCTGTATGTGGATATTATTATAATAACTAAAAAGGGTAATAATTTTTTCATTTCATTTTTAGTTTTTTTTGTTCATATGTATAGACAACAAAAATCACGATTTTGTTACAAATATAAAAGAAAAATAATTATTTTAAAATACAAGGGGATGTATTATCTACACCCCCTCGCAATTTATAAGCAATACGACCTGTTATTTGTCTTTACCTGATTCTTCACCAGGCTTTTCTTCATCCTTCTTTTCTTCCGTTTCAACAGGCTTTTCTGCTTTTTTCTCCTCTTTTGCTTCTGGCTCCTCAGCCTTAGGCTCTTCTTTTTGTTCCTCCCTGGAATCTGCTTTATTCTGCTTAACTTCCTCTTTTGCCTTTTCCTCTGCTTCGCGAACTTTGGCTTTGGCATCTTTAGGAGTTATCTCATTTGCTTTGTCTTCTGCTGCCTCTTTTGCATCCTTATTAAGAGAAACATCCTTATCAGGTTTCACATCACCCTGATCAGCGGCACTCTTTTTTTCTTCACGCTTTTTCATATAATCTTCAGCCTTTTCTTTTTCTTCAGCCTGAAGCTCAGATTTCAGATCGGCCAGAACGTCAAAATCTCCAAGGGTTGCCCTTTCAGAGCCTTCATTGATGTTCTTCATCGCTTTTGCAGTAGCTTTTGCTTTAGCTTTGCTGGCTGCTTTTTCCTTAGCTTTTTCGCCGGCCATCTTATCTTCAAAAATCCGGGAATGAGACACCACGATCTTACGCCCTTCTTTATTGAATTCAATCACCTTGAAGTCGAGTGTTTCATCTTTCTTCACATTGCTTCCGTCCTCTTTCTTAAGGTGCTTCATAGGAGCGAATCCTTCAACACCGTATGGCAGAGTGATAAGGCCACCTTTATCTACCAGGCTTTCAACATTTCCTTTATGAATGGAGCCTTCAGTAAAGATTGTTTCAAACACATCCCATGGATTTTCCTCAAGCTGCTTGTGACCAAGGCTCAAACGACGGTTTTCCTTGTCCACTTCCAAAACTACTACATTAATGGAATCACCGATCTGCGTGAATTCAGCAGGGTGCTTGATCTTCTTGCTCCATGAGAGGTCGGAAATATGGATAAGTCCATCAACTCCTTCTTCCAGTTCCACGAAAATACCAAAGTTGGTAAAATTGCGCACTGTAGCTGTGTGCCTTGAGCCAACAGGATATTTCTGTTCAATTTCTTCCCATGGATCGGGCATAAGTTGTTTCATACCCAAAGACATCTTACGGTCTTCGCGATCGAGAGTCAGGATAACAGCTTCCACCTCGTCACCAACTTTCAGGAAGTCATGAGCAGTGCGAAGATGTTGTGACCAGGACATTTCTGAAACATGGATAAGGCCTTCCACTCCGGGAGCGATCTCCACGAATGCACCATAATCAGCAACCACTACTACTTTACCCTTCACCTTATCACCAACCTTAAGTCCTTCATCCAATGATTCCCATGGATGTGGTTGAAGTTGCTTCAACCCAAGGGCAATACGTTTTTTGTCATCATCAAAGTCAAGAATAACGACATTGAGTTTCTGATCCAGTTCCACGATCTCTTCGGGATGGTTTATACGTCCCCAGGAAAGATCGGTGATATGGATAAGGCCATCTACGCCGCCAAGGTCAATGAATACACCGTAGGAAGTGATATTTTTCACAGTACCTTCCAGTATCTGACCTTTTTCCAGTTTGGAAATGATCTCTGCTTTTTGTTTTTCCAGTTCGTCCTGGATAAGTGCTTTATGCGAAACCACCACGTTCTTGAATTCATGGTTGATCTTAACCACTTTAAATTCCATGGTTTTACCCACAAACTGGTCATAATCACGAATAGGTTTCACATCGATCTGTGATCCTGGAAGGAATGCCTCCAACCCGAATACATCCACGATGAGCCCACCTTTTGTGCGACACTTAATATGTCCGTTGATAACTTCGTCTTTGTCGTGAGCAGCAATAACGCGCTCCCAGCTGCGCAGGATGCGTGCTTTGCGATGAGAAAGAACCAGTTGTCCTGAGCTGTCTTCTTTGTTTTCCACGTAAACTTCCACCGGGTCACCAACCTTAAGGTCTTCACGGTAACGCAGTTCGTTCATAGAAATAAGCCCGTCGGATTTATAGCCAATGTTTACCACTACTTCGCGGTTATTCATGGCTACGATAACGCCGTCAATAACCTCCTGGTCATCAATAGTACTGAGCGTTTTATCATAAACTGATTCCAGTTCATTTCTTTTGTCAGTGGCGTAATCATCCACATCTTCATCAGCACTTTCCCAGTCAAAATCCTCCTGTGGAGTGGCAAATTCAGGAGTAGAAGGAATTTCCTGCTTTTTGCTTTCTTCTGGTTTTTCTTCAGCAGGCTTATCCTCAGCCTGTTTCTCCTCTTCCTGCTTTTTCTCAGCAGGTTGTTCTTCAGGCTTTTGGCTTGTTTCTTCAGCCTTTACTTCTTCCTGCTTTTTTTCTTCCTGCTGCTCAGGAGCTTTAGACTGCTCCTGGTTTTCAGCGTTTTGCTGTTCTGCTTTGTTTTCTTCGTTCATGTGATAATTAATAAAATTCTTTGTGGCCCACGAAGGACCGGGTTTAACTAAATTTTCCATTTAATATTCAGAAAGATATGTCCGTTAGACATAACCTCACTAAAAAGGCCTGCAAAATTATAAAATATTTTTGACAAGACCAAGTTTAAAGCCACTGATTTTGAATGATAATTAATTTTATGGCTGCCTGTTGGAAGTATGGTGGCTGATTTTTTGTTTCAGTTTAGGCAAATGCCGGCGGGTCAGGTAACGGCATGATCCTAAGCGGTCAATTCCAGTATCTCTTTTTTAACATTCTCCATCAGCCAGATGGGCGTGGAAGTTGCACCACTGATTCCAACACTCGCTGCCTGTTCAAACCAGTTGGCATTGATTTCCGACGGCTCACTCACGAAATAGCTGTTGGGATTGGTTGATTTGGCAATACTGAACAAATATCTCCCGTTTGAGCTCTGCTTTCCGCTCACGAAAATGATAAGATCATAATTTGCTACAAATTTCCTTAGTTGTAAAGCCCTGTTAGAAACCCTGGCGCATACCGACCGCTGAATGAAGAGATTTTGCTCATTAGCTGCAGCTTTCATAATGCCGGTAATCTGGCTGCAAAAGTCATGATAACGTTCTGCATCCATGGTCGTTTGAGAAAAAACCTTTACCGGGCGCGAACTGTCAATTTCCAGTTCCTGTATAGTCTGAACCACCTGAACATGACCTTTAACCCTTGATGCCAGGCCAATGCTTTCAGGATGATTTTTCTTACCAAAGATGATGACCTGATCCCCATTTTCCTGTCTTTTTACCATATTCTGAAGACGAACCACTATGGGGCATGTTCCCTCCAGCAGGGCAATATCGTTATCCCAGGCAGTTTTATAGGTATCTTCCGGCTCACCATGTGCCCTGATAAGTACTGTTTCATTATGCAGCTTTGAAAACTCTTCCCTGTTAATAGTCCGCAGTCCGAGTTTCGACAGCCTCTCTACTTCTGAAGGGTTATGCACCAGGTCACCCAGGCAATAAAGGTAGTCATGCTCTTTCAGATAATCTTCCACCATACGAACAGCATTCACCACGCCAAAACAAAAGCCTGCATCAGGATCAATCTTGATTCTCATACTGCGAAATTACATATTTTCCTGGAACCTGTCAGTCTTTAAAAAAATCATCCAGATTGGTGGTAATAGACACGTAGTTTGGGGAGCCGGTAAGGTGATGTGCGGAACGGCTGTAGTTAAAGTGGAATTTACTGATCCGGAAACCGAAGCCCCAGGAAAAGCCCACCATAGCCATACGGGAGGGTACTTTCAGTTCCTGCCGTCGCTGATAATTGTAGCCAGCACGCAAATGGAAGTTTTTAGTAAGCGAAAACTCCCCTCCCACAATAAAATGCCTCATCAGGTTATCAGCAAAAGCCTCCAGATCACTGTCCTGGTTGGTTTCTCCGGTTATAGGATCAACCTGTTTACTGGGATCTTCGGGGTCGTCATATCTCAGATCCCAGGTTTGCAGATGCTCTGTCAGTATAAACAAGCGGAAAGGAACATGCTCCAGTTCACGCATAATTCCCAGCTTAATGTCAAAATTAACCGGCTCGATTCCGGTAGCCGTAAACGAATTCAGCTGCCGCCCGATGTTACTTACTATGAGCGAAGCCACAAATCTTTTATCATCACTGATATAAGAACCTGCCACATCCACAGCTATGCCTGAGGAGGAATATTCGTCATAGGAAGCCCAGATTCCTTTTAGGTTAGCTCCGATGGTGAAATTTGGATCCAGCATCCGGCCCCAACCAATGTTCAAAGCATATTCACCTGCGGTAAAGTTCCCAAGCTTTTCCCCGGTTACATCAGCCCGCTGAAATTCCCCATAACTAATAAACTCCATTGAGCCGCGAAAACTGCCCGCCTTTTTCCACGTCCTGGAGTAACTGGCAAACCCGGTTGATATATCAGAATAGAAATCCACAAATGCCAACCCAATTTTATTGTGCATCTTATCATTTATCAATGAGGGATTTGAAAATGCCACATTGATATCACCATCATTCACAGTGAGATAATTACCACCAATGGCTGCTACCCTTGCAGATTTTGGCATGTCAAGAAAAGTATAAACTCCCTTACCTCCTATCTGGCTGTATAAAGAAGGGGTAAATAATATCAGAAAGAATAAGACGGAAATAAGCTTAAAAATACTTTTCACGGTTAAAAGGGTTTTGGCGATTATTGCATGCAAACGCTCACGGATAGTAAATTGTTTTATGAAGCCTTAATTTTTACGCACTAATTCACCCGAACCGTTAATATTCGACCGGATATCCTCCACCTTTCCTTCATAAGTAACCGTTCCACTACCGCTGATATCGGCTTTCAGTGAATTCTGCACATCCACGCGGCAATCACCCGATCCGCTTATGCTGATCTCGCAATCGTCAGTGAGCAATTCTTCAGCATCCACATTCCCATTGCCATCAATTTCGATGTTTAGCTGACCGGAAGTCCCTTTAAGCCTTGCATCACCAGACCCATTGATCTCAATGTCAAGTGCATCAGAATACAATGACAGGTCTATACCTCCCGATCCGTTGAGTTCCACTGCAAGTTCGCGGGTTCTGAAAATATCATCAGTAACCACATTTGCTGATCCGTTAATTTTTAAGTGGCTAAGTGTTGGTGTAATCAGCAGTATTTCAATATCACTGCTCCCGCTGAAGCAGTTCTCGCTGTCAATAATAAGCTTATCTCCTTTTTGCTTTAAAACGATATTTTGCACCAGATTCTCTGCACCCTGAATAAGGATACTGGTGGAATCACCCTGACGCACCAGCACATCAGCAGGAATGTCAATTTTCAGTTTTTTAAAGGATTCAGGATATTCCTGCCTGTCGGTTTTTTCGCCGGTAGCTTCAATACATTCTTTGCATCCATAAAATACAACTACAGCTAACAGTGCAATGATAAAAAGTCGGT
Organism: uncultured Bacteroidales bacterium; assembly: GCA_964477095.1. Taxonomy (GTDB): domain Bacteria; phylum Bacteroidota; class Bacteroidia; order Bacteroidales; family PWNQ01; genus PWNQ01. The sequence goes on from CAYZDA010000007.1 coordinate 34,214, forward strand.
TCATCTGCTTACAGTTTTAATTTCAAAGGTCAAATATTTATTCGGGAAGCTCACCTACAGAAGCTTAACCTGCCCAGCCACATGTGTATTTAAAACAATCATGACTGGTGCTTCAGTGGCGTTTTTGTTTAATGAACAAATATAATCAAAATCAGTTTTGAGTTTCTGTTTTGATGCTATTACGAATTCGAGTAAAGCCATTACCTTTGCGGTGTGAAAAGGCTACTGGCTGCCATATTACTGTTTGCCCTGCTTTACACGCTCCTGGGGCATTACATGGTTTTCAGCATACTGAAATCCAACTGCCGGAACCTTGCTAAAGAATGGATAGAAAACAATCCTGAGGAAAAGGAGCTGATTCACTTTAAGCTGAATAAAAAACTTACTGAAAGCAAGGAGTTCAGATGGATTAAACCACATGAATTCAGGTACAGGGGAAAGATGTATGATATTGTAAGCAGTAAAATGATTGATGGCATACGTCACGTTCAATGCTACCATGACGTGAAAGAGGAAAAGCTTATTGCCAGCTATACCAGGCTGCTTTTGGGAAGCCATAAAAACGGAGAAGATCAGCATACAATTGCTATCCGCCAGATGCTTGATAAGCTGAATGTGCAGATATTCGAAAATAAAACATTCTTACTCATCAACAATCCGCTTTATTTTTCAGATGACTTCACTTTATACATAAACAATTATAAATCGCGTTGTTTATCTCCAAAACCCCCTCCTCCCGAATTTTTAGTTTCCTTTTGAAATGGGCACAGCAAGAAAAGCCTTTTTTATTTACTTTCGCATTTCTTTTTTTTGTTTTCAGCATTAATCTTAAGATGCTGAATACCTGACTTTATTCAGATCATAAATAAAGCCAGTACAGATGTTTTGCAAAAGAAATCGCTTTTCAGACTATGCATAAAGCTAAACAAAAAAAGGAAAATCCCTTAAGTTTTAAACGAAATCTAAACTAAATCGTTTAAATAAGTAATCGCGAGAAATTTAAATCATGAAAAAGATAATGATCGTGTTTCTCCTGTTGTTATATTGCCTGACAGGAGCAGCACAAAGGATTAAAGTTATAGACAATACCACGCTTCAGCCGGTGGACAATGTGTTTATTTTTGATGACAATCATCAGCATTCCACTCTAACTAATCGTAGCGGTCAAGCTGATTTTGACATGTTTGGAGAGGATGATATCATTATATTCCAGCATCCTTCGTATCAGAAGGAAATTTTGGAATATACAGATGTACAGATGAGAGATTTTATCATAAAACTACAGCCAAGTGCCATTGACCTGCAAAGTGTGGTGGTTTCTTCCAGCAAATGGGAGCAGAAGCGTAGCGAGATTCCAAACAAGATCGTACAGCTGCAGGTAAAGGAACTCAGTCTTTTCAATCCACAGACCACAGCGGATTTGTTACAGGCATCCAACGAGATATTCGTACAAAAAAGCCAGCTTGGTGGTGGTAGTCCGATGATCAGGGGTTTCGCAGCCAATTCATTACTGATAGTGGTGGATGGAGTAAGAATGAACAATGCCATATACCGTAGCGGCAACCTGCAGAACGTGCTCAACATTGATTACCAAATGCTGGAATCGGCGGAGGTGATTATGGGCCCCGGTTCGGTTGTTTACGGAAGCGATGCCCTGGGCGGGGTAATGGACTTTCACTCGCAGCTAGCAAGGCTGGGATCGGAAGGAGAAACATATATTGCTTCAAATGGAATGTCAAGGTTTTCTTCGGCAAATTACGAGCGCACCCTCCACGCGGATGTGAATATCGGCTGGGAGAAATGGTCGCTGGTAAGCGGGATCAGCTTCAGCCAGTTTGGAGATCTGCGATCAGGAACGTGGTATCCTGAAGGCTACCCGGTGTTTGGTAAACGTCATTTTTACGTGGACAGGATTAATGGAAAAGATTCTATTATTGAAAATGATAAAGAACAGATCCAACGATATTCCGGGTATAAGCAATACAGTGCCATGCAAAAAATCCGGTTTAAACCGAATAACAGGCTGAACTTTGTGTATGGATTCCATTTTTCCAGAGTATCCGATATACCACGTTATGACCGCCTGATTCAGGAGAAAAACGGGTCTTTAAAATACGCGGAATGGTATTACGGGCCACAGCAATGGATGATGCATAATATTGCTACTGAGATCAGAAATGTAAGCAATCTCTTTGATGAGGCACGTATCACACTGGCTTATCAGGATTATCAAGAGAGCCGCCATGACAGAAAGCTGCATGATGATTACCTTCGCCACCGAAATGAAATGGTGGACGTTTATACTGTAAATATAGACATGGATAAGGACCTGAATAAAAAATCCAGCCTTTTTTATGGACTGGAGGGTGTGTTTAACCAGGTTAAATCAGAAGCCATCACAGAAGATATCGTAAGCGGTGATGAATTTGATGTAGCGCCCAGGTATCCTTCTGGTGGAAGTTCTTATTCCACAATGGCTGCCTATGGTCTTTATAAGCGGAATGTAAGCTCCAAATTTACATTAAATGCGGGCATTCGCTACAGCCATGTTATAATGGATGCAGATTTCAGTGGAAGCAGCCTTGATAACTACGCCCTGCCTTACAACACCATCAGCCTTAATACCGGTGCACTCAATGGACTGGCAGGAATGGTCTACCGCCCTGATGAACACTGGCAGTTTAAGCTCAATGCCTCATCAGGATTCCGTGCTCCAAACATAGATGACGTGGCCAAGGTTTTTGATTCTGAGCCGGGCAACGTGGTGGTTCCCAATGATGATCTGCAGCCGGAATACGTTTATAATCTGGAGGGAACAATTATCCGGAAAATAGGCGAGTCCGTACAGCTCGAACTGACCGGTTATTACACCTGGCTGGAGAATGCCATGGTGCGCCGCAACTTCATGTTTAATGGACAGGATTCCATCATGTACGACAGCACCATGAGTAAGGTTCAGGCGGTGGTTAATGCCAGTTCAGCTATCATTTATGGCGCCTCGGCTAAGATAAAGGCTGATATTTCAAGCAACTGGACTGCTTCAGCATATTATACCATCACCGAAGGTGAGGACAATGAAGGCATCCCGCTGCGGCACGTTCCACCTGCATATGGTAATCTAACCTTTACCTATCAGGCAGAGAAATTCCGCGGAACATTTTATACTAATTTCAACCAGGCAAAAAAGCTTAGCGATATGGCGCCCAGCGAACAGGCAAAAACACATCTATATACTGATGAAGGCACCCCGGCCTGGTACACACTTAATGTAATGCTTTCATACCAGATATCCAATACAACCCGTATTAGTGCAGGCTGTGAGAATATTACGGACTTGCATTACAGGCCTTATTCTTCAGGCATCAGCGCTCCAGGACGCAATTTTGTTATTGCTATAAAGGGGAATTTTAATAATCTGAAATAAAAAGCAACCAAAATGATAAGAAGATCGCGGCTCACAGTCGCGGTTTTTTTTTACCTGAATGTGCATCAGCCTGTGCGCTTAATTCCAAAAAGAAGAGGAAGAAAAAAGGAAGTAAAAATAATCCCGGCCTGCCTGTTAAGCATTGATTCAAAAAACAGGTTTACTATGAGTATAAGCGCCAGTGTCAGCAGTAGCCAGTTTCCTGTTTTCAGGCCATAAATCAGTGGCCACAGTAAAATGCCAAGCAACAGCAATATTCCGGGAATCCCCATAGCCAAAAATGAATCAAGAAACTGATTATGCGCATTATACCTTAACCTAAGACCATTATTAAGGTAATCTTTGGTAGCTTTTTCTGAAAGGCGATCTTTCACATCTCCGTTACCTACTCCAGCCAACCAGTTATCTTCAATGATATCCAGGCTACTTTCCCAGAAAGCAATTCGAAGGTCTGAGCTGCTCAACCTTTTGCTGCTACCGGAATCCTGCTTCAGAGCAAATAATCCGGTCACATTGCGAACCATGAGATTGAACCTGGCATTTGACATCAGCCCAACGGTGATCCCACCTATCAATACCAGTGAAATAACAGCCTTCCATATAACCGGAAGACCTGATTTTATCCATACCCTTACCATTTTGACAAATAACACGATAAGCACAGCCAGGATGCCTGCCCTTGATGAAAGCATAAAAACCATCAGCAACATAAACAGTGCACCCACTACTATCAAGGCCAGCCGGAGATGTTGCCCCTTCTGTACTGCCGGCAAAAAGCGAAACAACAAAACAGCCAGGGAAAAAGTAAGGTAAAGGGCAAAATAAGAGGGATGGTGAAAATATGACAACTCCTGATACATGAAGTTGGATGTGCTGAAGTAGTCATGACTGAAAAAAGCAACTCCTATACAAATTATAGATGCAACTACATTACCAATGATAAAGGCCAGCATGAAGTAATCCCTGCGTTTTCTGTATCTTTCCTGCATAAGTAAAACCACAAACAGGGGAAACAAGAGCAGAGGTATTTTTATTTCCAGGTCGAACCAGGCGGCTTCACGATTCTCAGAGTAAAACACTGATATAATATGCATGAGGTAAAAAGCCACGAACAACAACACATACCTCCATCTGATGGCAGAACTTTTGAAATGTGCTTTTCTGACGGCCACTAAACCTGATAGTAACCAAATTGCACTTAGAAAAGGAATATAGTCATTTTCCAGCGGCATCCAGAAAACCAGCAACAAACCCAGCATGTAATTAACCTGTACCAGCTTCGATTTTATCACTTCTGCTTGCATGCAACAAAAGTACGAATTAAATGAATTGCACATACAGGCTGGTTTATGTGATGAATAAAAGACCAACTTAGCTTAAGCTGTAAGATGTTTTTTATTTGTTTTAGACCGGAAAACCTATATCTTTGTAAAGAACGCACCAGAATTCATTAACCACATCTTCCGGGATGACGCAAAAGGGCTTTGAAAGAATCTATCTGTTGGGATACATGGGCAGCGGCAAATCCACTTTAGGCAAGCGACTGGCCAAAGTAATGGATTATAAATTCGTGGATATAGATCAGGTTTTTGAAAAGAAATTCAAAACTGACATTCATGAGTTCTTCAAGTATCACGGAGAACAGAAATTCAGAGCACTTGAGCGGGAAATCCTGCACAAAACCTTCACTTTTTCAAAATGCATTATCTCCACCGGTGGAGGTACTCCTTGCTTTAATGATAATATGGAGCAGATACTGCAACATGGATTTGCCATCTACCTGCAAATGCCACCTGAAGCGCTTTACAGGCGGCTCATGCAAACCAAAAGGGTACGCCCGCTCACTTCCGGCCTTGATAATGAACAGCTATTGGATTTCATTAATAAAAACCTGGAAAAACGCGCTCCTTTTTATGAACGCTCGCACCTTTGTGTATCAGGGATTAACCTGAAACCAAAAGATATAGAAACCATTATTTCCTACTATAAAAAATACGGAATTCCTGGAAAGTAGTGACATAAGCGTATCAATATTGATTTTTTCCACAGAAATATTATTATTTTTACAGGCAAAATGAGCATTTTGAAAACAGCACTCCTTACTTCTGTATTGCTTCTGATCTTTTTTGCCTGCAACACATACGTACCGGCAAGTAAAACAAATGTATCCCTGTCTTATAATCCTGAAAAAAACGAATTAAAGCCTGAAATAGGTTTCTATCATATTTCGCGCGACAGCACCATGGTTTATCTTAAACAGGCACGCGTGGAGCTGACCTATGATGATGAGCTTTCATCCCGGCTTTTGTTTAAAACAGAAATATTACCCGGCAAGGAGTCAAACAAATTAATCGACAGCAGTAGTGTGATCCTCTATGATACCCTTGACGGCAACCAGGGCAATTACCTGATGTATCAAAAGAAAATTGAATTACCGTCCGGACATGCCTATAGTATCAAAACCACGGTAACCGATCTTAATAAAGAAGCCAGCGTATGGCATTACCACACTGTGAGTAAAACAGATGCATACCAACGCAGGTTTTTCAAACTTACAGACAAAGCTGGTAATTTCAGATTCTCCAACCTCATCGACAAACAGGATACGTTCAGAATTGCCTATGATCACGCTGATCAACTTACAGTACGCTATTTCTTAAAAGAATTCAAACCATCACGGCCGCCGCATCTGAATAAAAGAAAACAAGATACCTGGCTTAAAACCGACAGCATTTTTACCATTGATTTGACGGACGGATTATCACCAGAACTTCAATTCCATCGCCCGGGCATATATCATATTCAGGCAGACACCACGCAAAAGGACGGTCTCAGCTTGTTTTATTTCAGAGATAACTACCCGCTGATATCCAATCCCCGGCTGATGATCGCTCCAACGCAATATATAGCCACCTCCTTTGAGTTTCGCAAGATAAAACAGAATGAAAGCCCTAAAAAGGCCATTGATCAATTCTGGCTTAAGATAACCGATAACCCCGAGCGGGCAAAGATACTGATCAGAAAATACTATACCAGGGTGGAACATGCCAATAGGATGTTTTACACGCACAGACCAGGCTGGAAAACCGACCGCGGGATGATATATATTGTTCTGGGCCCGCCTCAGCTGGTGTATCGTTCGAATAATAATGAAACCTGGATCTACGGTGAATCGGCACAATATAACGCATTGAAACTGAACTTCACCAGGGTAGATAATCCATTCAGCAATAACGATTTCGCACTTGAACGCTCGCCCCTTTACAAGGAGGAATGGTATTTTGCGATTGACATGTGGAGAAGATAAGTACTTATGGCAAAAAAAGAATTGATCTACGGCATACATCCAATGCTTGAGGCCGCCAAAAGCGGGCAGGCTTTTGATAAAGTTTTCATCAGAAAAGGACTAAAAGGCCCTAATGTGGAACAGATAAAGCAATTGTTACACCAGCAGGAGATTCCCTTGCAGAGTGTTCCGGTGGAAAAGCTAAACCGCTTAACCGGCAAAAACCACCAGGGGATAATCGGGCAGATATCACCTGTTCCTTTTCAGAAAATCGAAGACCTTATCCCGGGCTTATTTGAGGCAGGCAAAACTCCTTTTATCCTGATTCTTGATCAGATTTCGGACATCCGCAATTTCGGAGCCATCACCCGTACGGCTGAAGCAGCAGGTGTGGATGCACTTGTTATACCCGGCCGGGGAGCAGCCAGTATAAACGCGGATGCCATGAAAACTTCAGCGGGCGCTTTGAACTATATTCCGGTTTGCCGCAGCAGTAACCTGGCTAAAACCTGCGATTTCCTTGTAAACAGCGGAATAGCTATAGCCGCAGCCACCGAAAAATCACAGCAGCTTTATTATGAGCAGGACCTGTCCGGCCCCATCGCACTGATAATGGGATCAGAAGGTGAAGGCATTTCACAGGCACTGCTGGAAAAAGCACAGATACATCTGAGCTTACCAATGAAAGGGAATATCTCTTCACTGAATGTTTCCGTGGCTGCGGGAATCCTTATCTATGAAGTAGTAAGGCAGAGAGACTGAAACATGCACTTCCTGACCTGTATATGCCATGGAATCCCGGCTTTTTAAGAAGATTTAACATAAAAACTTCCGGCTTTAAATAAGCTCTTTAATCACTGTAAGCCCGTTTTTTATATCAATACAGCACGGTCATGATAAGAATCTTATTAAGACTGAATATTGAAATTGGATTGTATTTTCGTTAAATTTGGACGTTGATATGTAAAGTATAATCAATAAAAATAAAAGATATGATACAGGAGTTAGAAGCAACTGAGCGCAAACAAGTGCTTGCGTTCTCCTCTTCCAGAGACATAGTGAACCAGGCACTTAAAAACAACATCCACAACACCACCTTTTCTCCTGCCGACGCAATTCCTTCCGGCTTTTACAAATTAGATCAGAAAACATCAGGATTTAAAAAATCAGAATTGACGGCAATCGCGGTACGCCCGGGCATGGGCAAAACCTCGTTTCTGCTTTCGCTGGTCAATAACATGGCCATCAAGCAGCGTCGTTCGGTAGCTATTTTCAGTTCCGAACGGTCAGCAGCCAAGATAATCCAGCGTCTGATCGAAACAGAAACCGGCTTATCACTGAACAGGATACGTGAAGGCAGGCTCTCCGACAGTGAAAAAGATCATGCCAACACCATGGTCAATAATATTTCCAACGCCAATATCTACATTAATGATGACCCAAATCCGACGGTGGAAAGCATTAGCCTGCAAAGCCGCAAGCTAATGGAAGAAAAAAAGCCCGACATTATTTTTGTGGATTACCTGGAAATGCTTGCTGCTAATGTTCACGAGCCCGAAAGACGCAAACAGGAATATGAACACATTATAGATGAGCTTCGCAACCTGGCCGCTGAACTGGAAATTCCGATAGTGGTTTTTTCACAACTTTCAAGAAGCAGCAATGAAAACCGCCCGTCCATCAGTGATGTAGGTAGTTTTCTGAAAGACAAGGCTCAAAATCTGCTCTTTCTGCATCGTCAGAACTTCGGCGGAAAAGCCTCCGGCATGCCCGAGGGTTATACCGAAGTGCTGGTTGCAAGAGACACACATTGTGAAAAACCGGGAAAAGTAGGCATTAAGTTTATCGAAAGCATCGATAAGTTTGTGAATTTAGAGGTGGAATAGAAATTATTGTTTTAAAAAAAGCTGTCCTGTTTCCGGGACAGCTTTTTTTATGCAATGTCTGTAATTCATGAATTTTCTCTACGGCAATTCCCATTGCCATTCCCGTTGATGAAACAAAAAATGAAATCTATGCCGGGAACAATGAATGTGAAAAAATGAATACAGATCCGGCTTCAAATCTTCTATCATATCTAAATACATCACTGCATCTCAGACATCGGGCTATGGTAGTGCTACAGCAAGCCAGCACCAGTAATACCCACCGGATAAAATCAGATTACAGCTTATTGGAACTGAATAAATATCAGGACGTATTTATTTGGGTTCCGCAGTAAATTAAAGACCATAAATAACCCCAAACAGCATTTACAGCACTTTTTTCACAAAAGAACATAAATGTGTTGCAGGAAAACAAAACTAAAAAAGCAATAAACGCAAAGAAAAGAATCCGTCAACTGGGATATGAATTGCCCCGGTGCGGGCAGGTTAACACTAAGATATTGAATTCTTCAGCTTTACAATGCCGGGTACGCAACATAAAAAATCAAAAGTGGGCCATGCAATGCACAAAGCGGGAAAAAAGTTCCATTTCTGCGAACAGATGGATTACCGGATTCAGAACAGCAAACGCTTGCTTTCCAGAGGGAGAGAAAACCAGAACAGGGCGCCTTTTTCCCCAGAACTATCCACACCTGCCCTGCCGCCATGTTCTTCCACAGCCTGCCGCGCGATATCCAACCTGCTTCGTTTAAGTACTCCGCCATTTTCCAGATGAAAAATCCTCTCAACTTCTGCCTGATCCACGTTGGTGCCTTCATTTTTCACACTGATTCTTATCTGATCATTGAGCAGTTTCACTGACAGTAGCACCTCAGTTCCCGCGGGCGAATGCCTTAATGCGTTAAGAAGAAAATCGTTAAGAACCCTGTTGATCTTAAAAATGTCAAAATCGAGAGGAACAGGAAAGCCGGGCAGCTCTGCTTTGAGCTTAATGCCGGAGGCCTCAGCCGTTGGCATCATCAGGCTTATGCTGTCTTCGATCAGCTGGATTAGATCAGCCTGTTTGGTAATAACCAAATCAGATTCCTCCCTTTCCGTTATTCCCTTTGCCAGCTTACTATCGATTACCTCAAAAGCGCGTACGGCTACATTTTTCAACTCCTTCAGCATTTCCACGCGGTCACTCTCATTCATGCTGTTATTTTGCAATATTTCAGAAAAACTGTAGATGACGGATAAGGGATTCTTCAGGTCATGAATTGCTGATTCTATATGGCGCTCTTTATTGTATTCAAGTTCCTGCAGTTCAATCAGCTGCTTTTCTATCTGCTGCTTTTGTTCTTCCTGCAGGGTAATATCATCGAGAATAACCAATACCATTTTCTCATCCTGATACCGGATTATTCTTGTAGAATACTGGAAATATTTACGGATGCGCCTGCCGCCTATCAAAAAGTCCCTCACCAGCTTTTTTCTGTTACTTGGGATATCCTTCATTAGTGAAGATTCCAGCGACTTTCTAAGGATACATTCTTTACAGCCGGCTGTGGAACCACAGGGTGAGCCATCTTCCACGAAAATGCATCCCAGTGCATTCCCACATAATTCTCCAATAATTTTATCCTCCTGCCTGAAAAACAATACCCGGAAAGAATCATTAAATGCTCTTATGCGGGTATCGCTATCCACAATGAAGATAGCAGAAGTAATGTTTTCCAGCAACAGGTTCAAAAACTCCGTGGAGTTTTTAAGACTTCCGGTATTCATCTTTTTTATTCCTTTATTTCGATCAACTGGATATCGAAAACCAGCTCCCTGCCTGCAAGGGGATGATTACCATTGAGCACGACATTATCGCCGTCAATTTCATCAACTTCAACAATTACAGTGCGTCCGTCCTGCTGAGGCACTTCAAACTTCTGCCCCACTTTCACATCCATATCCTTAAAAACTTCCTTCTTGTCAACAGTCAGCATTAATTCCTCATGCTTTTCACCATAAGCTTCTTCCGGCTTGATTTTTACCGTTTTCTTTTCATTTTCTTTCATGCCTTCCACGGCCTGATCGAAACCTTTGATCATTTGCCCGGCGCCAACTTCAAATTCAAGCGGTTCTTTAGTTACTGACGAATCAAAAACAGTATTATCGGTAAATTTACCCGTGTAATGTACTTTAACTTTATCACCTTTCTTTGCTTGTGCCATAATTCAAGAGTTTTTTCAAATTTTGTCAAAGATACTAAACATCTGTGAATTCATGAAACCGGGATGTGATTTTTCCCTGTCCCGGTTTAATTTAGAATAGCGCATACTGAACCCGGTACGGCCGGTCACGGGCGAAAATCATTTCAAGATATTCACCAATTTATACTTTTCGGATTGGCTCAAAAACTGTAATTTGTTTGCTGAAACCAGATTTCATCATGATTTTTTAGCCCACTGCGATTCAGCTCAGGCAGAAAATGGTTTTCAATGCTTTTTCACCCAGTATCCCCGACGCTTAAACATTGAAATTCAGGAATCCTTCTTAGTTTGCCTTTGCAAGATAGGTTTTCTTTACAGACATCCATATTTTTCAGAGGGAGCTCTATTTTCCAGCAGTAAAATATTTTCCACGTGATGAGTGTGGGGAAACATATCAACCGGCTGCACTTTCGCCACCCGGTAATGTTCTTGCATCAGAGCCACATCACGGGCCTGGGTGGCGGGATTACAGGAAACGTACACCATTCTGCGCGGACTGATCCTGAGCAACTGCGCCACCACATCTTTGTGCATCCCCGCCCTTGGCGGATCAGTAATGACAACACCGGGTCTGCCGTGTTCGGCAACAAATTCATCTGTCAGTATTTCAGCCATATCACCTGCCACAAATTCAGCATTGGTGATATTGTTCCACTGCATGTTAAGTTTAGCATCATTTACGGCCTCAGGCAGATACTCAATTCCAATAACCCTGGCTGCCTGAGGGGCCAGAAACAGTGCAATGCTTCCGGTGCCGGTGTACAGATCATAAACCACATCATCAGCAGTAATGCCGGCAAACTCCCTCACTTTTCGGTACATTTTTAATGCCTGCCCGGTATTTGTCTGAAAAAAAGAAAGCGGATCAATTTTGTAACGGATGCTTTCAAGTTCTTCAGTAAGGTATGGCAGGCCGCTATACAGCTTTGCTTTAAGGCCTTCCAGGCTGTCATTTTTTTTATTATTTACGATATACATCAGGGAAACCACCTGCGGGAACTGCTGCCGGAGTTCACCCAGGATATTTTCAATAGCCTCCTGCCGTTCTTCACTCATTATCAGCACGACCATCCATTCCCCTTTTTGATTGTTTCGCACCATCAGATTTCGCAACAGCCCTTCATTCCGGCGGGCATCATAAAAGGAATACCTGTATTTTTCAGCCTGCATTTTCACAAAGTCGCGGATACTATTGGAAAGGTCATCCTGCAGGTAGCAGATGTTTAAATCCAGTATGCGGTCAAACATGCCGGGCATGTGAAATCCAAGCCCGTTCATATCACGATCCTCAAAATCCAGGTCTTTGGAATAATCGGTGAGCCATTTCTTATTGGAAAAGGAGTATTCCAGTTTATTCCTGTAGCGGGTTTTTTTTTCAGAACCGAGGATGGGAGAAACACCAGGCAAATCCAGTTTACCTATCCTTTCCAGCTGATCGACAACCTGCTGTTGTTTAAACTCCAGCTGTTTTTCATATGGGATATGCTGCCATTTGCAGCCTCCGCAGGTGCCAAAGTGCTCGCAGAAAGGCGTGGTGCGCAATTCCGAGAGCCTGTGGATCTTTTCCATCCTGCCTTCCATATACTGCCGGCGCTTTTTCGTTACCTGTACATCAGCCAGATCACCGGGTGCTGCAAAGGGTACGAATACCACCTTTTCGTTTACCCGTCCGATTGCTTTTCCCTGCGAGCCAAAAGCCGTAATTTCCACATTCTCCAGATAAGGCCGCCTGTTTCGTTTCCTTCCCATACATTATGATATTTAAGTTTGCAAAGGTAGCTATTTATCAGCTTTCCTAAAAAACGGTGTGCATGATAAAGGCTAATTATCCCCGCAATTTGACGGGCAGGACACACATTGTTTGGACAAAAGCCAGGCTGGATGAGGATTTATTTTGGAGTTTGTCTTCAAATAATTAGCAAACCTCTCAACCACACGCAGGGAGATTCTTCAGTAGGCTTTATATCGCTTTGTGAACAAAAGTCTCCAGCGGAATAACAGAGTATGGATGGAAAAAATGAGAGATGGTTAAACAGAATATTTGCACCTGAAATTATCACAAAAACGGTGTTGACCATATGGAATTAGATGGCTGTTTCTTTCGGCGAGGACTTCCCTGAGCCCTGCATTAAATCTGCAACCTGTAGAAGGTAATGACGATATGTTCACCACTCAAAGTTCACCAAAAAAAAGCCGCTTTCGTTTTTTCGAAGCGGCTTTTTACTGTAAATAACTTTAAGGCTATTTATTATTCTGTGCGAAGTCGCGGCCTGCTTTCAATGCCTCAAGGTTAGCATCAATCACTTCCTGTCCCTTTTTCTTAAAGATTGCCTTGATGGCATCTTCAAGCGCCTCATACTCAATATCCAAAAACGGGGAAGCAGCTCCCAGCACCACAATATTGGCGGCTTTTTTCACGCCCAGATCCTTGGCAATCTTTTCAGCATTTAAGGCCACATAGCGCGGCTGCTTTTTGATTTCATCTATCAGTGCTTTTTCTTCCGGATAATCAGGAATATTATTATAAGGAGTGGTGTTAGTGATCAACCAGCCATCGCTGCTCAGGTAATTCAGATAGCGCAATGACTCCATTGGTTCAACCGAGATAATCAGATCCGCCTTTCCCATTGGGATAAGATCAGAAGCAATGGGTTTGTCGGACAAACGAAGATTGGATTGCACATCACCTCCGCGCTGGCTCATGCCATGCACTTCGGCCTGTTTCAGATAAAGGCCTTTGGAAACGGCAGCCATCCCGATTGTAGCTGCAATTGACAGAATTCCCTGACCTCCTACACCGGCTAATATGATATCTTTTTTCATATGTCTATTCTTGTATTTTGGTTTTTTTGATTCAGGCTGCTTAGCTTTCCTTTTTAGCTTTAAATTTAGCACGCATGCGCTTGTTAATGGCAACAATGCACTCGCGGCGTGGAATAATCACAGATACACCGTCGTATTCTATTTCCTCTTTAACTATCTTCACATTTTCCTCGTGATATTTTTTCAGGGGACGCATCACCCGGATATGTTCTTTCTCCACCCCAATGCCTTCACATATCTTTTCCAGGCGTCCGGTGGCGGAAGAATCCTGGCCTCCGGTCATAGCGGTGGTATCATTATCAAGGATAAAAACAGTGATCTTTGATTTATCATTCACGGCATCCAGCAGGCCGGTCATGCCTGAGTGCGTGAAAGTAGAGTCGCCGATAACGGTAACGGCGGGATGCAGACCGGCATCGGCAGCACCTTTTGCCATAGTAACAGAAGCACCCATATCCACACAGGTATTGATGGCATTGTATGGCTCCAGCGCGCCCAGTGTATAACATCCGATGTCGGAGAACACGTGGCCGTCGCCATATTCCTTCAGCACTTCACCTAACGCGTTGTAAGAATCGATGTGCGGACAACCGGCACAAAGCTTAGGCGGGCGTCCCTTTACCACGTCGGGTACTTTATCTTCAAATGGTTCTTCCATTCCCAGAGCGCGGGCCACCTGGTTAGGATTCAACTCACCGTCGCGTGATAGCGTACCATCCATGCGCCCTTTAATATTATGGCAATCATCCAGAAAACCGCGGATTTGCTCTTCCACCATCGGCATACCTTCTTCCAGTATCAACACTGAACCGGTTTCCTTCACCATGCGCTCAATGTGATTCCGTGGCATTGGATACTGGGTAAGCTTCAGCACCGGGTAAGGCACCTTGCCATCTTCAAAGTTTTCAACCAGGTAGTTATATGCCAAACCACAGGCAATGATACCCATACTCTTATCACCGGCATCGATATACTCATTGTATGAAGAATTAGCAGATTCTTCTTCGAAAGCTGTCTGGCTTGATAGCAACCCCTTATAACGTTTACGGGCAATGGAAGGCAGCAACACAAACTGATTGCGGTCTGCAGGCAGTTTCAGCTCGTTTTGCGGCAGGCTCGCTTTCCTGGCCACACCGGCTCTGGAATGTGCCAGCCTGGTGGTGATACGCATCAGCACTGGAATCTGGAATTTCTCAGAAATCTCAAACCCATAGTGGACCATATCATATGCTTCCTGCTGGTTGCTGGGTTCGAGGATAGGGATCATGGTAAACTTACCATAAAACCTGGAATCCTGCTCATTCTGGGAAGAGTGCATAGAGGGGTCATCCGCTGCAACCACGATCAGTCCGCCGTTTACACCGGTAATACCGGAGTTGACAAAGGCATCTGCTGCCACGTTCAAACCCACGTGTTTCATGGCTACCATGGCACGTTTGCCTGTGTATGACATACCCAGAGCTGCTTCCATAGCCGTTTTCTCGTTGGCAGCCCATTTCGACCTTATATTTTTTTCAGCAGCTTCGGCTGAGCCCTGTACATATTCAGTAATTTCGGTGGAAGGAGTGCCAGGGTACGCAAACATACCGGACATGCCGGCATCTATACCGCCCTGTGCAATGGCCTCATCACCTAATAACAGAAGTTTTTCCATCTCTTTTATGTTTATTGTTCATTATTTTCAATCGAGCACAAAGCTAACAATTTTTTGGATTCTCCGGCCCGGGATTTATTTCATGTTGAATTTGAGAGGCAAAGGTTATACCTGTCTTTGATGTCATGAAATTGAACTATATTTGTACAGCACGATAATATGAATCTACTGGCTCATTTATATTTATCCGGGACTGATGACCAGATCAGGCTTGGAAATTTTTTTGCTGATTCTGTAAAAGGGAAACAGACTGAGAAGTACAGCCCAAAAATCCAGCAGGGTATCAGGCTGCACAGGGATATTGACACTTTTACAGATCATGACAAAACGGTTAGGAAAAGTGTAAAAAGACTGCGCCCGAAATATCATATGTACGCTGGTGTGATCATCGACCTGGCTTATGATCATTTTTTGGCAACAAACTGGCAGCAATTTACCGATATGGACATGGACAACTTCATCAGCAACAGCTATCGCCTTCTGCTAAAAAACTACAATCTCCTGCCGGGCCGTACACGCCGGTTTCTTCCCTTTATGATTTTCAATAACTGGCTGAAAAGCTACAAGTCGCTTAATGGTTTGCATGACAGCCTGCTGGGCTTATCAAGACGCACCAGCTTTGATTCCGGAATGGAATATGCCATAAAAGATGTGAAATTACACTATGATGAGTTGAAAGAAGATTTTCTTGTCTTTTTCCCGCGGATAATAGAATTTGTAAAAACCGATCCTGTGGTTGTGTGGTATGATCAGGAATAAACAGTGGCCAGGATCTTCCTCGAACCTCCGTGATCTCTGAATTCTCCCAGATAAATCCCCTGCCAGGTACCGGTATTTAGCCTGCCGTTTGTGATGGGGATGCATACCGAGTTGCCGAATATGGCGGTTTTGATGTGGGCCGGCATATCATCACTCCCTTCAGATGTATGATCAAAGTCATAGTCCTCGGGAACCAGATCATTCATAAAACGCTCAAAATCTGTCCTTACAGATGGGTCTGCATTTTCATTTAGAGTAATGCCTGCTGAAGTATGCTTCACAAACAGGTGCAACATTCCCTGATCGGGCAGCTCACCCAAATGGCTCATGATCTCATCCGTTACCAGGTGCACCCCCCTGGGTTTTTCCTTCAGTTTTATTTCTTTTTGTATGATCATTTAATCAGACGCTTTTAAACCCGTTAAAAATACTACATTTGCAGTTGTTAAACCTCAGGTTGAGCATCATGTTCAATCACAGACACAATAAAAACAAAAAAATCAATAGAATTATGGATACCAAAAATGCAGGGAATTACACCAAGATGGTGCATAGCGGAAGCATTGATGATAAATACATGAGTGCAACCGTACCGATTTATCAGACATCAACCTTCGCTTTTCATAATGCTGATCACGGCGCCGAGTTATTCAGCGGCCGCGGTGAAGGATATATATACACCCGTTTGGGAAATCCCACCATTGAAGCTTTGGAAACAGCAGTGGCAGAACTCGAAGGCGGTGTCGGAGGAGTGGCCACCAGCTCGGGTATGTCGGCCGTAACTACTGTTTACACGGCATTTTTAGGAAATGGTGATCACATGATCGGACATAACGCCATCTACGGACCTTCGCGCGCAGTTATGGAAAACATCTTCTCCAAATTTGGTATCGAATACTCTTTTGTTGATACTACTGATCCCCAACAGGTAAAAAATGCCATCAGGGAAAACACCAAACTCCTGTTTCTGGAGACCCCGGCCAATCCCACCATGGGGATTACCGACATCAGGAAAGTATCAGCCATAGCAAAAGAACACAATATTCCGGTGTGTGTGGACAATACCTTCTGCAGCCCGCACCTGCAGCGACCTTTGGAGCTTGGCGCCGACATTGTACTGCATTCCATGACCAAGTTTATTAACGGGCATGCCGACATCGTGGCAGGAATGCTGGTAGCCAAAACTGAAGAACATTTCGCACTGCTGAAAAACACCATGGTAAACATGGGTGGAAACATGGACCCGCATCAGGCATACATGGTTCACAGAGGACTTAAAACCCTTGGAATCAGAGTGGACAAGGCACAGAAAACCGCCATGAAAGTAGCTGAATTTCTGGAAAATCATGAAAAAGTAGACTGGGTTAAATATCCCGGCCTGAAAAGCCATCCGCAACATGAGCTGGCCAAAGAACAAATGGACGGTTTTGGCAGCATGATCAGCTTCGGACTTAAAGGAGGTTTTGAGGCCGGAAAAACCATGATGAACTCTGTTAAGCTTGCACTGCTGGCAGTTTCACTGGGTGGAGTGGAAACCCTCATACAGCATCCTGCTTCGATGACACATTCAAAACTTCCACCTGAAGCCCGGCAAAAGGCGGGAATAACAGAAGGATTGGTGAGATTTGCCGTTGGAATCGAAGACGAAGAAGATATTATAAACGATCTGAAACAGGCCCTTGATAAAATTTAATGGCATCTGATAAAATAATTTACATAAAAAGGTTGTTAATATTGCAACCTTTTTTTTTATTTTATACCTGAAACAAATTTCATATCTGGAAATGAATAAAACCCTGATACTGGTGCTATTATCAGTTTTTCTATTCTTAAATGATACTGCCGCGCAACGTGTAGGCCTGGTTTTAAGTGGCGGAGGTGCCAAAGGAGTGGCTCATATTGGTGTAATAAAAGCCCTGGAAGAAAATCATGTGCCAATTGATTTCATTACAGGCACTTCTATGGGAGCCATAGTAGGAGGATTATATGCTGCAGGTTATTCTCCGGCTGAAATGGATTCACTCATTCTCAGTGAAGAGTTTCTGAAATGGGCTAAGGGAGAGATCGAAGAAGAACATGTGTATTACTATATGCAGGATGAGCCTAATGCTTCCTGGTTTACACTGCGGATTAAATATGATTCCCTGGTGCGAAAACCGGTGCTTCCATCCAGCATTGTGCAGCCTTTCCAAATGGATTTTGCTTTCATACAGATATTCACTAAAGCAACTACTGCCTGCAAAGAGGATTTCGACAGTTTATTTGTACCTTTCAGATGTGTGGCTTCCGATATTGAAAATAATCAGGCAGTGGTGCTGGAAAAAGGCAACCTGGGCAAGAGCATCCGGGCATCCATGTCATACCCTTTTTACTTTAAACCTATCACCATCGACGGAAAGGTAATGCTTGACGGGGGAATGTATAATAATTTCCCTTCGGATGTAATGCTGGAAAGCTTTTACCCGGATATGATCATCGGCTCCAAGGTAGCCGGCAATTATGCGGTGCCTGATCCCACTAATATTGTTTCGCAGCTACAGACTATTATGATGAGGCAGACGGTCTATGATGTATATTGCGAAAGCTCGGTGATGATAGAACCGGAAGTGCCCCCGGTGAATGTGGTTGACTTCAGCCGCAGGAAGGAATTCATTGACAGCGGCTACGTGGCCGCTAAAAGAAAGATTGATGAAATCAGGATCTTCCTCACTGACAGTGTGAGCCCTGAAGTGGTTAATACGCGCCGTAAAGAATTCAGGAAGAAAATGCCTCCGCTTGTCTTCAACAAAATCAACATTAACGGACTAAACGCCAATGAGTCCAGCTATATTAACAGGATGCTGCTTCACAATAACGATACCACGGACATCAAATCCATCAAACAGGATTACTTCCGAATACTGGCTGATGACCGCATCGACTATATTTATCCCGCAGCCCGTTATGATGAGGAGTCAGGCTACTACCATCTTGATCTGGATGTAACTAAAGACAACACCATAGAAGTGCAGTTTGGCGGAACCGTTTCTTCCGCTCCTGTGAATGAAGCTTTTTTACAGGCCAAATACAAATACCTTGGAAGGCAGGCCTACAGTATCAGGCTAAATTCATATATCGGCAGGTTCTATTCTTCGGTGAGTGCGCTTGGCCGGATGGATTTTCCTGGCAAAACACCTTTTTATATCAAAGGTGGCATTTATTATAACCAGTGGGATTATTTTAAAACATCCACCATGTTTTTTGAAGATAAAACACCCTCCTATCTTATCAAAAATGACTTTCACAACACTGTACTTTTCGGGGTGCCCATCGACAATGATTCAAAACTTGAGGCCGGGTTCTCGTTTGGCAACCTGAAAAACATTTATTACCAGTCGAACCAGTTTAGCAGGCTTGATACAGCAGATGAAACCTCTTTTTCCAATTATAATACACACTTCAGCTGGAAAAAAAACACTCTGAACCGCAAGCAATTTCCTTCGCTTGGTATGAACCTTACTGTGGAGCTAATGCATTTCAGGGGAGATGAAACCTATGAACCCGGATCAACGCTACCGGGCGCTATTCCTAAAGAAGATTTCCACCAATGGATGCAGCTACATCTGAATTATGAAGAGTACTTACCCTTTGCTTCCTGGTACACTTTAGGTTATGAAGCTGATATCTTCCTTTCAAACCGCGACATTTTCGCCAATCATACCTCCAGTTTGTTGATGGCGAAAAGCTATACTCCCATTCCGGAAAGTAAAACTGTTTTCCTGAGGAAATTCCGGGCCAACAATTTCCTTGCGGGAGGACTCAAAGGTGTCTTGCATATGACTGACAATCTGGATTTTCGAACTGAAGCATATATTTTCCAGCCGTTCCGTGAAATACGCTCGATGGGTGAAGGTCAATCAGCCTTTTTTGGCGACGAATTCGACAGAAGGTATTACATGGGGTCGTTAAGGCTGGTCTATCACTCCCCTATTGGGCCGGTGAGCATGTACCTGAACTATTACCAGAGCCATGAAGACCCGCTGGCATTTGGGATCAACATTGGGTATATCCTCTTTAATGAGCATACACTGGAGTAGTTTCTGGTTTTTCTGCAAACTTTTTTTACCGTGATTTTATTCCGCATAGCAACATGTACAGCCCGGTAAATCTGCTCCCTGTGCTTTTGATTTTACGTAATTAATTGAATGCTTTAAACTTTTTGCGCCTAATTAAAAGATTATTATTTTTGTTGCCGATGTAATCAAGCCATCAACTAACATATTTATTGAAAATCAGAAATAAAATCATTGAATAACGGGAATATCCGGTCCCGAATCTAAGGATCAACAGATCAGTAAATATTTAAAGTCTTAATCACACATTAAATTGTTGGGCTAATCGTATGACACAAGAATCTAAAAAGCAGACTGAGCAGGCGCATAACCTGCCTGAAGAAGAAAAACTGAAGAAAAACAACACAACCACTTCAGAAAAAAAAGAAGAGCAAGAAGATGCTCAGAAGAACACTGAGCAAACCCAGGAAAAACAACAGGAAGAAAAACCGGCTCATAAGGATGCGGAAATAGCTTCCGGCACTACCTCCCCGGGAAAAAAACCTTCGGAAAACCAGGACCAACCGCCTCCTGCCTCAACCGCTATGGAAGCTGAGCAAAAAGCTGATGAGCTGCCTGAACCCACGGCAGAAAAGCCAGTAAAAGGACCTGTGGAAGAAAAATCAGATGATCCGGTGGTATCAGAAGAACCGGTAAAGAAACATCCGGCCGGAAATGAAGAACAACAGGAGATTTCCGACGAAAATAAAGCTGAAAAGGAATCTTCGGAACTGAAAACTGAAGAGAAACCGGATGCCGGGCAGAAGACTGAAGAACAATCTTCTGAAAAAAAATCATCAACTGCTTCATCTGACGAAAGAGAATATTATGACTTTGGTGAGGACACAGAAACTGATGAGGATGAGGATGAAGTCGCAGATGAAGAAACTGAGGAAGAGTCCGCAGATAAAGAAAAAGATATACTCCCTGAATATGACACCTTGAGCCGTGAGCAGCTTGTAGAAGAACTGGAAAAACTGGTGGCTAAAGACGATCCTCTGAACTATAAAACCGAAATTACGCTTATCAAGGTAGCATATCTGAAAAAAACAGATATCGAAAAAGCCATTGAGCTGGAAAAACTATCGGAGGAAACTGCAAAAAAAGAAGAGGAAGAATCAAAAGAAGAAGTAAAAGAAGAAAAAAAGCCACAGAAGGATGAACTATCGGAGAGATTCAACGCGGCTTTTGATTTATATAAAGAAAAACGCAGACAGTATCGCGAAGAGCAGGAAAAACTGCAACAGGAAAATCTGGAGAAAAAGAAAGCCATCCTGGAAGAATTAAGGGATCTGATCAATTCAGAAGAAACTCTCAAGAAAACCTACGATGACTTTAAAGCACTGCAGGAAAAGTGGAAAGACATCGGCATGGTTCCCAAAGCTGACGTGAACGAGCTGTGGAAGAACTATCATTTCCTGGTGGAAAAATTCTTTGATAAGGTTAAAATCAATAAGGAACTTCGTGATCTGGATTTGAAGAAAAACCTGGAGCAGAAAATCGAGCTTTGTGAAAAAGCAGAAGAACTGATCCTGGAGAAATCCATCAACAAGTCTTTTAAGGAATTGCAGGCATTGCATGAAAAATACCGCCAGACAGGACCTGTGCCTACTGATGTGAAGGAAGAGGTATGGAACCGTTTTAAAAGCGCCACTGAAAAGATCCATGACCGCCGCCGCACGCACTATCAGGAACTGGAAGAACAGCAGCAGAAAAACCTGGATGCCAAAACTGCCTTGTGCGAGAAGATGGAAAATCTTATCAAAACCGACTACAACAGTGTGAAAGAGTGGAACCAGGCCAATGATCATGTGAAAGAAATGATGAACCTGTGGCGTTCTATTGGGTTCGTGCCCAAACAGTATAATGAATCCATCTGGAACCGCTTTAAAACCTCTGTAGACTCATTTTACGATAATAAAAAGGAATTCTTCAAAGAACTGAAAGACGAGCAGCGTGATAATTACAACCGTAAACTAAACCTTTGCCTCGAAGCAGAAGCTCTGAAAGACAGTACCGACTGGAAGAAAACCACCAGCGAACTTATCAATCTTCAGAAGGAATGGAAAAAAGTAGGACCTGTTTCCAGAAAGCATTCTGATAAACTGTGGAAACGATTCCGGGCTGCCAACGACAAATTCTTCAACAGCAAGGATGAGTATTTCAAAAACAGAAAAGACAGGGAGAAGGAAAACCTGCAGAAAAAACAGGAACTCATTGAAAAGATCAAAACCTACGAATTTAGTGAGAATAAAAATGATAACCTGAAAATGCTCAAAGATATTCAGCGCGAATGGATGAGCATTGGATTCGTTCCATTTGATAAAAAAGATAAAACCCAGAAAGAATATCAGGAAATCATCAACAAACGCATGGATGAACTGAGCATTTCAAATGCGGATGTAAATTCCTCCCAGTATAAATCACACGTGAATAATCTTAAGGAGATGCCCGGCGGTGAGCGTCAGTTGCGAAAAGAACGCGGCAGCCTGTTCGCAAAGGTCAACAAGCTGAAAGAGGACGTGAAACTCTGGGAAAACAATACCGGCTTTCTGGCCAATACCAAAAACGCTGATATTCTGAAAAAAGAATTCCAAAACAAGATTGACAGGGCAAAACGCGAAATCGCACTACTGGAAGCCCAGATTAAAATACTGGATGAATAAAACATGATTATTTTCATTAAAGCGGAAAACCGGGAGTTTCCGCTTTTTTTTTGCCTTGATTTTCCCAATTATGGAATCAGGCCCTAAGTTGTAAACCATTCCCTTGCATGTAAAACCCCATTCATATTACTTTTGCAACTTCATGATAAAAAAGATTTTCACTATCATACTTGCACTTCTTGCTTTAGCCGGAACAGCACAGATAATACCATCCGGCCGAACCGCCGACTGGCACCTGTCAGGGATTACTGACAGCATTAACTACGATCATAACCAGATCAAACTTTCCAACCTTAATACCGCCGGCAATACTGACGTTTCTGCCGATATACAGCAGGCACTTGACCAGATGGCTGCCTCCGGGGGAACAGTTTTACTTCCTGAGGGTTTTTTTGTTCTGAACCAAAGCCTGAAAATCCCTTCAGGTGTACGCCTGAAAGGCAGCGGATCCGACTCCACTGTTCTCATCCCTGATTTGCCACAACAGCAAAATGCGATAAATATCAACGGCACATCTTCACAAAAAAATGTGGCTATAAATGACTGGTTCAGTAAAGGCTCCGACTCCCTGCTACTGGAAACCGGGCATAATATTTCTGTGGACGATTTTGTAGAGATCACACAGGATAATGGAGCATGGGACACCAAACCGGCCAATTGGGGTAGCTTAGCAACCGGAACCATTAGCAGGGTAGTGAGTGTGTCAGGCAACAAAATCAGGCTGCTAACCCCGCTTAGCATGGCCCTTGACTCAGGCCTCAATCCCCGTATAATTCCATTTAGCCCGCTTAGAGATGCAGCGGTGGAATGTCTTTCCATTCGTTGGGAAAAAAACAATGACGCCGGCAGCAGCCATGCCATCCATATGGATTATGCGTGGAACTGCCGCATAACAGGAGTGGAATCAGAAAAAAGCCCGGGAGCGCACATCCGCATTTCCCGCTCTGCGCATAATAATATCTTCGGAAATTATATCCATCACAGCTACAAATACAACGGCAGCGGAACCCGCGGCTACGGGCTTATGCTCACCCATCATGCCAGTTACAACCGGATTGAAAATAATATATTTGAACACCTGCGCCATGCCATGATGACCAAGGCAGGCGCAAATACCAACGTGCTGGCATACAACTATTCGGCCAGCGTTTACCGTGAGGAATATCCCTATGATGCCGCCTCAGACATTTCACTGCACGGTCATTATTCCTATGCCAACCTCTTTGAAGGAAACATAGTTCAAAACATCGCCATTGATCACTATTGGGGCCCCAGCGGCCCCCACAACACCTTCTTCAGAAACCGTGCTGAACATTATGGCATAGTAATCACACAGGGTTCACCCCTTACCACCTCATCACAAAACTTCGTGGGCAATGAAGTAAATATGAATGCAGGATTCCTGGGCCAGTATATTATCACCGGCTCTGACCATTTTGAATACGGAAACAACATCAAGGGCATAAATTTGCCTTCCAACACCACTACCCTGAACGACTCCAGCCTGTATCTTCCTGCAGAACCGCCCTACTGGGATTTCACTATTCCGTGGCCGCCCATCGGGTATCCAAATGCGTTGGAAGCGAATGAAAATCCGGCCAAATCAAGATATGATTCCGGTCAGAATATTACACTTTGCCGGTGCGATACCATCTCTGCACCCAAAACCACCGGATTTCTGAATCCCTCGAAAGAAGAATTTAAAATATATCCAAATCCGGCTGTCCATACCATTACCATTGACTGCGATGCACCCGGCGCAACTGCAAGCATTATTTCTGCAAATGGAAAAACAGTTAGTCAAACCAGGCTTTATCAAAACACCACCATCAATATTTCAGAGCTGAAACCGGGCCTCTATATCCTGATCCTGGAAACTCCTGAAAAGATACTGCGCAGCAGGTTTGTGAAGCAGTAAAGCTCATCAGCCACCTCGCTCCACTGATGTCTTCACTGCGATATCCTCGCGCAAATGCCTTTTCACAGCGCATTTTTCAACCGAATTTATCACTGCCTTATCATATTTTTCCGGGAAATCCTCCGGTACACGGATGATCATTTTCACTTCATCAATGATCTTTTTTTCAGGATGATAACTCAGCTTTTGTTCGATGGTAATGCTTGAAGCATCAATATCCCGCGAGTCGCAAAAATTCTTTACATAAATACCTGCGCACGTTCCTAAAGACGCCAAAAACAACTTAAATGGTGCCGGATATTCCCCGTTGCCGCCGGCATTTTCCGGCTGATCAGTTTTAATTATAAAATCGCCTGTATCGGCAAACACCTGCTTATTTTTTTCAAAATATATCTTCATAATTTCAGTATTAGTTTCCAACATAACAATCCGCGCCCCGTCTGGTTTAAGATAATTTTCAGGGCGGCTTTTCCGTCTGCGGCTGCAAGCTGTGTTGTCAAAGCAAAGCTGCCGCAACCCATGGACAGTAGCTCGCTTACGCTCCGCTCTGCCATGGGGCGGCAGCTAAGCTTTGCCTGCCACAGGCTTTGCGCCTCCGCCGGGCCGCAGGGGGCTACAATTCCTCCAATTCCAGCATCTTAATCTGTCGCTCCTTCAGAGCTTGATTAATCCTTGCTTATCCTCTACCCGGCGCTTTCGCACCGGGCTGTTACCGTACCGCTCTTTCAGAGCCTGATACAGAAACCATCACCGGCGTTTTAGCCTGCAGGGCTGAAAGCCCGGCAGGTAATAGCACAGGGCAAGCGAAGCGAAGCCCTGTGAATGATATGGCCTGAATAACATCAGGGCTGAAGGCCCGGCAGGTCATCTAATGCCGCAATAATTCATATTCAAACAATATTCACTTTATTTTAAGAATTATTATTTGGTTTCAGCGCGCTTTGATATTACTTTTAAGCTGTAAATTAAAAATCCATGACTTATGAGACTACTACTATCATTACTCTTTCTTACTCTTTCTTCGCTAATTTTTGCACAACAGAATCAGGACATCCGGGAGATCATGAACCAGTGCCTCAGTATTACCGAAATCCAACCCTATTTCCAAAAGCCTGACTGTGCCGAAAATCGTAAACCCATCGTGATTCAGGCCAGTGACCTTTTCCCGGCTGATATGCAAATCATCATGTTTGGTGAACCAGTGCAATTCATGACAGCAGAAGAACTGACAGAAGACAACATCCTGGCTTACCTCACATTTGAAGCGCTGGAAATCAGCGGAAAACACGCCCTGGCAATTTTTCGCTACACCATTGAAGGAATTACAGTTACGGCCAACCTGGAGAAACACCAGGGGAAATGGGTTATGAAAGAATACACAGTTACAAAAGCCTGATCATTCCTTCCCGGGATCAGTATCCCGGTCGCCCTGCATGCGTTCGGTCATCCATCCCGGATATTCCGGTGTAAGCCTGCTCACTTTATCCAGGCGCTCAAGCTCCTCTTCAGTAAAGCTGATGTCTGTTGATTTCAGATTATCTTCCAGTTGTTCTATCTTCCTGGTCCCGATGATCACGCTGGTAACAACCTCCTGATGAAGCAGCCATGCCAGAGCAATGACGGCAACAGATACATTATGGTTTCCGGCTATTTCTTCCATCACATCCACAATATCATAAGCTTTTTCTTTATCTATGGGCGGAAAATCAAATTCCTTACGCCGGGCATCGCCTTGCGGAACTTTGTCACGCTTATATTTACCCGTGAGGAATCCTCCTGAAAGCGGGCTCCACACAAGCAAGCCCATATCAAGGTGCTTCAGAAGCGGCACAGTTTCCCGCTCCAGATCACGGCTGGCGATGGAATAATATGCCTGTAGCGATTTAAACTGCTCCCAGCCATGTTTGTCAGCAATAGCATTCAACTGCATGATCTGCCACGCCATATGGTTGGATATCCCAATATAGCGCACCTTACCTTCCCGAACCAGATCATTGAGCGTTTGCATCACATCTTCAAAAGAAGTTTCAATGTCCAGACCATGGATTTGATAAAGATCAATATAATCCGTTCCAAGGCGCTTCAAACTCTCCTCCACCTGATGCCTGATATGTATCCGCGACAGTCCGGTATCATTTATCCCGTCACCCATACGACCCCTCACCTTGGTGGCCAGGACGATATCCTTCCGACTACTACCAAGTGCTTTCCCAAGCATTTCTTCCGATGTTCCCCTGGAATAAACATTGGCGGTGTCGAAGAAATTAATACCGCCTTCCATGGCTCGACTCACCATTTTATCAGCATCATTCTGTGTGAGTTGCCCAACATTCTTCCACATGCCTGTGCCACCAAATCCCATAGTGCCAAAGCATAGCTCCGATACAAAGAGCCCTGTGTTTCCGAGTTTTCTGTATTTCATAGTAACGAATTTTAGTTAGAAATTCAACCCGGTATGCTGAAATATTGTTCACATGATATCATGACCCCTTAAGATTTATGCTGATTTTATCCATTAGCATTTTACGGTTAACCGGTTTACTCAAATAATCATTACAACCGGCTTCCAGGCTCTTTTCCCTGTCTCCTTCAAGAGCATAAGCTGTTTGCGCAATAATCACCACCTTATCATTCATATTCCTGATTTCCCTTGTAGCCTTATATCCATCCATCACAGGCATTTTTATATCCATCAGTATCAAATTGATATTACCGTGTTCCCTATATAAACGCACAGCTTCACGCCCGTTGGCCGCCATAATAATTTTTGAAAACTTGTTTTTCAATAGCTCAGCCAGGTAAAACCGTGATACTTCCTCATCATCCACAATTAGCACGGTATCATATTTACCATTCCCACCGGATGCTATCGAAATATTTTTCTTATCCGCAGTTTTTTCCTTCATTCCCGTGGTATCCACCAGGGGTAAGGTAAAATAAAACGTACTGCCTTTGCCTTCTTCAGAGTGAAACCACATTCTGCCATCCAGCATCTGCACATAAGCCATAGCAATAGATAAGCCAAGGCCCGATCCTTCATAAGCCCTGGTATCTTCTATATCCGCCTGAACAAAACGGTCAAAAACAGCCGACCGCCTGTCTTCCGGAATGCCGATACCTGTATCTCTCACAAAGAATTCCAGTTCAGATTCCTTTTTCCTGCATCCAAATTCAATTTCACCCTCTTTTGTATATTTTACCGCATTTTTTAGCAGGTTTGAGAGTATAGATTGCAGCTTTTCCTCATCAGTTTCCAGATACAGAGCAGCAAGTTCGCACTTTGCAAACCGGAAATCCAGGCCTTTTTTTTCAGCTTCCGGATTAAAAAATGCATAATTGTACTCCATCATGCTGATCACATCAAATTTCGACCTTTTGATTTTTACCTGTCCGGCTTCAATCTTTGATATATCAATAAGATCATTAATAGTATTTAGCATGCGATCGCCGCTTTTAAGAATAATATCAACATACTCTCTTTGCTCTTCACCGCTGAGATTAGGTTCTTTAAGCAAGTCTGCAAAACCAATTATCCCATTCATGGGTGTGCGTATCTCATGACTCATATTAGCCAGGAAAGCAGATTTAAGCCGGTCGGCTTCTTCGGCTTTGTCTTTAGCCGCTATCAGCTCAGCTTCCACCCGTTTTTGTTTACTGATATCCTGAAGAACACCTGCAACTTTTACCGGTTTCCCGCTATTATCCTGAACAATTTCGGCAATAGACCGGATCACCATCGTTTGAGAGTTATCATCCGGCTGTACCGCAAACTGAATATCATAAGCTATATCCTTGTTCAGCAGATCAGCCAATGCATTATTCACCCGGTCACGGTCTCCGGGAATTACTTTTTCCATCACTTCGTCAGGATCAAACCATTCCCTGTTCATGTCAAGATTATACAATCTTTTACCTTCCTGGGACCCCCAGAATTTTCCGGTCTCCAGGCAAATCTCCCAACTGCCGATATGCCCAACTTCCTGGGCCTTCCGGTATCTGCTTTCACTTTCTTCTGCTTTTTCTTTTGCTTTAACGAGCTCTTTCTCAGCATATTTCTTTTCAGTAATATCAGTGAAATTCAGCACGATACCCTGCACAGCCTCATCATGTAAAAGATTCGTAAATGTAGTTTCTATCCATCGATATTCACCCTGCTTATTTCTGAAGCGGTAGCTGGCTTTGGGTTTTTCCCCGGGGTGGTGCATAACATGTTCAAAAACCTTCTGTATTTTAGGCAAATCATCCGGGTGAGTATATTTATCACCATGCTTACCAACGATATCAGTCTCCGTATAGCCAAAGTGCCGCAATGAATTAGGGCTGGCATATACATATTTACCCACAGCATCCAGGATAACCAGGCCATCAGGTGCATTTTCAATCAAACTGCGCAGCCTTCTTTCTGCCCTGTCAATCCGCTCCACAGCACGTTTCCTGTCATTGATATCAAACAAAGTACCAAGTATCTGCACCGGCATCCCTTTATCATTATAACGGAAAATATTAAACCGGCTGTTCATCCATTTCCATTGCCCCTGATGCTTTAATCTCACTTCAGTATCGAGATGTTCAACCTCAGGATTAAGAACCATTTCTTTAATTTGATCCACAAATCTTTCCCTGTCATCAGGATGGATCAGGCGCTGAACTTCTGCATAACCGATTGAAGCAGGATCATCCAGTTCATCTTTGAAAAACTCTTTGTGCTCTTTATTGGACCAGATATTTCTTTCCTTTTCCAGATCGGATATAAAAAGTAATACGGGAGAAGTATCAGCAATGGCTTTAGCCATACGTTCGCTCTCCCTCATAGCTTCCTCGGCTCTTTTACGCGCGGTGATATCTCTCACAGTTCCTATGATACTCACCGGATTCCCATGGCTGTCTGTTTGCAATTGTGCTGAGATAGAGGCAACAGGTTTGGAGCCATCCAGGTTTTTCAGCGTAACTTCCCTGTCGGTAACTCTGCCCTTCTGATGAAGTTCCTCAAGCACCCGATCCCTCTCACCCGGATCGCTATACAAAGAAGCTAAAGGCCGGCCTATAAGGTCCTCCCTCAACACATGTCCTCCTGATAATTCTTTTACAGAAGGACTCACTTCAAGCAGGACCCCATTCATATCTACTTCATAAAATACATCCTGTATGTGTTCAAAAAGATTACGGTATTTCTTCTCGCTCTCCTTCAGTTTTTCTTTAGTTTCTTTTGTCTCGGTAATATCTCTTATCACCCCTGATACAAGCACAGGATTGCCATTTCTATCCCGCTCAAGTATGGCGCGTGATCTTATGGTACGGTGTTCGCCTGTATCCTTTTTTATGATTTCAATTTGCTCATCAAACTCTTTGTTGTGTTCCACAAGTTCTATCAAAGCCTGATGGACGCTTTCCCTGTCCTGTATGTATGATTCCACCTCTTCTGTGCTCAGATAGGAGTCCTTTCCCTGCAAGCCATAAATTCTCCTGGCTTCTCTTGATGCCCAGAACCTGCCTGACTGTAAATCATATTCCCAGTTGCCCACTCCGCCTAAGCGCTGAGCCTTACGATAGCGTCGAAGATTAAGGTCAAGCTCCTGCTGAAGTTTCTTTGTTTTCGTAATATCACGGATTTCTGTTAATAAACCAACCCTTTTACCATCATCATTAATAAAATCTATATAAGATTCCAGTATCAAAACTTCATTTTCTTCAGTGGTAATTTCATATTCAAAAGAAGCAGGTTTTGTGCCTCTTTTAAATTGTCGCTCGTATAGTATTTCAGCCCGATTCTGCATATGCGGCGGCAATACAGCAGTAATACGGCTTCCTTTAACCTTTTCTTTGCTGATATCAAAATACCGTAGGTACCGTTCATTGGCGAATATGACTCTCCCCTCTGCATCTGAAATCGCCATGGCATGGGCTGCATGTTCAAACGCGCTTTTAAAAATACCTGTATGATTATTATCCATATTATTAGCTTGAATTATCCCGGGAATAACCGAATAAAAAGGGTGTGAAAATATGCCGCTAAGATAGCCAGCAGCGAAGTGAAATATCAAGTTACATGCTAACCAATTCACTTGGGGTTCCCAAATTTGGAAGCCTCCCGGCTACAGTTAATACCCTGTTTAGAATAATACTAAAACTGCACGCACAGTGAGGACAGTTGTACTTCTTTCTGCGGAAATCAGGAAACTCTTTAAAGTAGCATCTGCTTTAGCAACGGGAAAACGTCTGCTATTATGATGGTACTAAAACCGGGGCTGTATGGTTTTATCGGCTCAATATTATTCTGGCTTCCATGAATAATAAGTTTGTGTAACCTTTCACCAAAATGATTAAACAAAATATATTAATTGTTGTTTATTGTCCAATTTAATTATGTATTTTTATAGAAATGAAAAAATCACATTCCTTGATCATATTATTGTTAGCCGTGGGCCAGTCATTAATGGCTCAAACAGGAAGCATCAAAGGCAGGGTTTACGACAAAAACACGAATGATCCCCTTCCATTCACTAATATAATAATATTTGGCACCAACATTGGCACCACCTCTGATTTTGACGGCAATTTCACTTTTACCGGGCTGGAGCCGGGATTTGTGCGATTGCAGGCTACTTCAGTGGGATATGAAAAGACAATCACCGAAGAAGTTCAGGTAACCAATGCCCGTGCAGTACGTGTTGAAATATCCATGGACAGGAAATCACAGGAGCTGGAGGAAGTAGTGGTTGAGGTATCTCCTTTTAAGGAAAAGGAAGAAAGCCCTGTTAGCATGCGCACACTCACTGTATCAGAAATAGAGAAAAACCCCGGTGCAAACCGTGATATCTCCAGAGTGATACAGGCTTTTCCGGGTGTAGCTTCCAGTGTTTCATTCCGGAATGATGTTATTGTGCGAGGTGGTGGTCCGGCTGAAAACAGCTTTTATCTGGATGGAATTGAGATACCTAATATCAATCATTTTGCCACCCAGGGAGCATCAGGAGGGCCGGTGGGGATTATCAATGTGGATTTCATACGTGAGGTGGACTACTACGCTGGTGCGTTTCCTGCAAATCGCGGCGGAGCCCTGAGTTCAGTGCTGGAGTTCCGGCAAATCAACGGTAATCCTGACAATTTCTCGGCCCGCGCAACCGTTGGCGCCAGTGACCTCGCACTTACACTCAATGGACCGCTGGGAAAGAAAACTACCATGATAGCTTCTGCACGCAGATCATACCTGCAGTTTCTTTTTGATGTAATCGGCTTACCATTCCTTCCTACCTATAACGATTTTCAGTTTAAAAGTAAAACACGCTTCAATAATAAAAATGAGCTCACCTTTATCGGATTGGGAGCTATAGACCAGTTTTCGCTGAATACCGGACTTGAATCACCTGATGAAGAGCAGCGCTATATTTTGCGCACCGTACCCGTCAACGAACAGTGGAATTACACGGTTGGGGCTATCTACCGCCATTACGGTAAAAAAGGATATGATTCATGGTTTTTATCCAGAAACATGCTGGACAATTCATCTTATAAATATCCTGAAAATGATGAGAGCCGGCAAAAAATACTGGACTTCACTTCCAGGGAAATTGAAAACAAGCTGCGCTACGAACGCAATGAGCGCAGGGGCGATTTTAAGCTCATGTATGGTGCCGGTGTATCATATGCCAAATACTACAATGACTTCTTTCAGCGGATATATCTGCCAACAGGCCCTGATACGCTGGACTACAATTCAGAACTAAAGCTATTCAAGTGGCACCTGTTTGGGCAGGTTAGCAGGAAGTTTTTACAGGATCAACTGGTGCTTTCAATAGGTACACGCATGGATGCCACTGATTATTCATTGGGTATGTCAAACCTGATGGACCAGTTTTCGCCGCGTTTTTCAGCTTCATATAAGCTGAATCCCAAATGGTCAGTAAATTTCAACACTGGCCGCTATTACCAGTTACCGGCCTATACCACACTGGGATTCCGTGATAACAGCGGAATGCTCGTTAACAAGCAAAATGACCTTACATATATAGCCGCCAATCATTATGTGGCCGGACTGGCCTGGTATCCGCAGAGTGATGCCAAGGTAACTATAGAAGGTTTCTTAAAACAATACGGCAATTACCCGTTTTCATTACGCGATTCCATTTCGCTGGCCAATGCCGGGGCCGACTTCGGGACTGTTGGTGACGTTCCCGTTGTGAGCACTTCCACAGGTCGTGCATACGGGCTGGAGGTATTGGCGCGTGACCGCGCCACCATACTCGATCTGAATGTAATCCTCTCCTACACATTTGTACGAAGTGAGTTTAAAGACAAATACAGCGAATACAGGCCTTCTTCATGGGACAATATCCATCTACTTAACCTAACCCTGAGACGGGAGTTCAAAAACAACTGGGACGTGGGAGCAAAATTCCGCTACGTGGGTGGCTCTCCATATACACCCTGGGACATGCGTAATTCAGCCATAGCTAATGCCTGGGATATCCGTGGAAATGGCATTGCTGATTATGACCGCCTGAATGAGGAACGCCTGGCTGGATTTCACCAACTGGATATACGTGTGGATAAAGCCTGGTATTTTAGCAACTGGTCGCTTATGCTTTATCTGGATATTCAAAACCTGTACAACTATCAGGCGGAAACAAAACCCAACCTGGTGCAACAATTAGATAAACAGGGCAACCCGGTTACCTATATCGAAAATGGTGTGAAAAAATACCGGCTGAAGAAGCTCAGCACCACTTCAGGTACTATTCTTCCCACCATAGGGATTATGATAGAAATATGATGCATTAAAACCAAATGCCATGAACCGGTTATCAAAATCTTTAACACTCACGAGCATGATCATAAAAAGCCATGGAATGTGCTCAAGGAATATGGACTTTCATGGAAAGCCCATATCCGCATTAAAATCAAACTATAGACAGATGATACCAAAAACTATGTTCCGTTTTATACTGATCGCCGGCATAACTTTAATGATGCATAGCTGCGGAATAAGAAGTGATGACCGGCAACCGGTTTTCGAGCAGCGCCAGATGAACACATCTGCAAAAGGAAGCCTGCTGGAAATAAAACTGGTGGCAGGGCCTGATTTCAATCATCCACTGATGGCCATCTGGCTTGAGGATTTGAATAACAGGTTTATCCAGACACTTTTTGTAGCAGAATCAATTGGGAAGGGAGAATTTGCATATGGTAAGCAGGAAAAAGGACAATGGCTGCCTGGTGAAATACAACGCCCGTCAGCATTGCCTGTTTGGTCACATAAAAGCATTAAAGAAAAAAACCGCTATGGAAATTACCTGCCTACTCCCGAAAACCCGGTAGCAGACGCATACACGGGCGCAACACCGTTGCAGAGCTTTATCATGAAAGTAACTACTGAAAAAGAGATCACCCGGCCGGTGAAAATCATGCTGGAGATCAATCAGGCTTTTGACTGGAATGAGCACTGGACGAATAATAAGTATCCGGCAGACGATGACTATAAAACCTCAGCACAGCCGGCCGTTATCTACAGTGCAACCATCAGACCGGAGAGCACTGATTCTGTATTTGTGCTGGAACCTATTGGTAACGCGCATTACTCCGGTGATAACGGCAATATCTATCAGGAACTCTCCACCATTAGCACGAGAATGGTGAGGTTGGTGCAGGTGAAAATTGTGGATTAAAATGTATAGTGTCTGAGCTGCTTTTCCCGATATAATTCCTGTAGTAAAATTTCACCCTTTCTATTGTAATGATGATTTCCTGTAACTCTTCATGGGAATCACCGGTCTGCCTTATTCTTCAGCATGGGAACAAACTTAAAGAAACCGTGATCTTTTTCCTGCAGGCTTCCATCCTGCTGCTTAATGATGGTTTTCATTACCTGAGTACCCTCTCCAACAGGTGCCACCAGCACTCCGCCGGTTTTTAGTTGTTTTATCAGATCCTCGGGAATATATGGAGCCGCAGCAGTTATAATCATCTTATCAAAAGGTGCAAATGTAGGCAGCCCTTTGTAGCCGTCGCCATAAAAAACCTTAACATGATATCCCAAATCATCCAGAATTTCTTTAGCCCGTAGATAAAGGTTACGATGCCGCTCAATGGAATATACTTTGGCTCCCATTTTAGCCAGTATGCTGGCCTGGTAACCTGATCCTGTTCCGATTTCCAGTATTTTATCCCCCTTTTTCACCTGCAGCAGTTCTGTTTGGAACGCTACAGTGTATGGTTGGCTGATGGTTTGGTCTGAACCTATTGGAAATGGCTTATCCTCGTAGGCATGTTCCACGAATGAAGAGTCCATAAATACATGCCGGGGCACTTCGCGTACAGCTTCTAATACCTTTTCATCGGTAATCCCTTTCGCTCTCAACTCCTGAGCCAACCTGGTCCTTAATCCTTTATGCCTGTATGAATCTACCATGGTAGTATTTTTGATTGAATGTGAATAAAGTCGTGTATATTTTTTACAAAAGTAAAAATTTAGCCCTGCAGTTTACCCTTACCTTTGTAAGTATTACAATCAAAACTGTAAATTGTTATGCTTAAGATCGGAGTATTAGGGGTTGGGCATCTTGGAAAAATTCATCTGAAATGCATCAGGAATATAAAAGATTATAAGCTGATGGGCTTTTATGATACCAACGAGGAAAAAGCCAGAGCTGTGGAAGATGAATTTGGTATTCCGCGTTATCATAACTATCCTGAGCTTATTGATGATTGCGAGGTGATAAGTATCGTAACACCCACTTCATCACATTATGAATATGCCCGTGCCGCCATTACTCACAGTCGTCATGTTTTTATTGAAAAGCCGTTGGTTAACAACACCAGCGAAGCAGAAGATCTTATTAAACTGGCAGAAGAAGCTGAGGTGAAAGTACAGGTAGGGCATGTGGAGCGTTTCAATCCTGCTTTTCTCACCATCAAAAATAAAATAGAAAATCCGATGTTTATTGAGGCTCACCGCCTGTCGGATTTCAACCCGCGCGGCCTTGATGTGCCGGTGATCTATGATCTGATGATCCACGACATAGACATTATTTTGGGTGTGGTAAACTCCCCCATAAAAAGAATAAGTGCTTCGGGAGTACCGGTGATCAGCGACACGCCTGATATTGCCAATGCACGGATAGAATTTGATAATGGTGCAGTTGCCAACCTTACTGCCAGCCGCATATCCATGAATAAAATGCGTAAAATCCGCTTTTTTCAGCGTGATGCATTTATTAAAGTTGATTTTCTGAACAAGCAATGCGAAATGATCAGGATGCAGAATGCCGGCGACCCGGTTGCTGAAAATGGTTTCCGCACGGTTTCCTTTCCAGGGCTGAAAGATAAAAATATCAATATTTACCGGCCAGCGGTACCGGAAACCAATGCCATTCAAACCGAACTGCAGTATTTACATGATGCTATTGTTAATGACACACAGCCCATAGTGAGTATTAATGATGGATATAATGCGCTGTTTGTGGCACAAAAGATCATGGAAAAGGTGAACATCTGAGTTTACCCTTTTTTTGCTATTTTCGCAGCGCGCTGCAATAAATGAATAGTTGCGGCGTTTTTGATTGATCATTTAGGCGGGTTTATAATGAGCTATACGAAACAAACAGGATTTTTTCTGCTGATATTTATATTGATAACGGGACTCTGGTCTTGTGAAGTTATTGATCCTGATGATCCGGTTCCTTCCTATATTTATATCGAAGACATATCACTGAACACATTAGCCGGGCAGGGTACTTCCGCCCAAAGCTTCAGCGATGCCTGGGTTTATTTGGATGATGAGCTGATAGGCGCCTTCGAGCTCCCGGCCATGGTGCCTCTTATTGCTGAAGGTAAACATGAAGTAAGTATTAAGCCCGGTGTTATTCTCAATGGCATTTCCTCCACCCGCGCAGCTTACCCGTTCACCGGGTTCTTCCGCAAAGAAGTGGACCTTATAAAGGAAGAAATTGACACGCTTAATGTGAATACCAGCTATTATGACAATGTCACCTTTCCCTGGACCGCTAAAGGGCAGGAGGACTTTGAACAGGGTGGAATTGCCATGGATTCTACTGCTGACAGCGACGCTATGATAATCAGGCAGTCGAATGAAGTATTTGAAGGTTCCTATTCAGGGCTCATTCAACTTGACAGTGTTGGTAGCGTATTTGAAATACAATCAACCGAAAACTTTAACTATCCCGGGGCTACAGCACCTGTTTTTCTGGAAATGCATTATAAAAACAATAACCGCTTTGTGGTAGGTGTGAAGCTTTATTATTACACCGGAAAAATCAAAACGAATCCCATAGTCGTTTTAAATCCCTCGGATAACTGGAACAAACTTTATCTGAACCTGACCCCTACCCTTACGCGCGAAAACCCTGCCCTGCAACATTATAAAATATATTTTTCAGGAAACATTAATGAAGATGATGTATCATCAGCCAGTATCTATCTTGATAACCTGAAACTGTTGACATCATCCAATTCATAAGATCAGCTAAGCAGCATGAACAGGACAATTCAGGTTTTAAAATATATCGTATCCGATTATTTGACGGCTACCCTGGCCTGGGGAACCTTTTTTATCTTCAGGAAACATTACTTTTCTGCTGAAACTTTCGACTGGAACCTGGTTTTTGATGATCCGAAGTTTTATCTGGGTATCACCATTATCCCTATAAGCTGGCTCATTTTTTATGCACTGATGGGAACCTACCGGAAAATATACCGGAAATCCAGGTTGAAAGAACTCGGGCAAACGCTGCTGTTATCTGCTATTGGGGTTACCATTATATTCTTTACCCTTATCCTGAATGACTTCGTTACTTCCTATAAAGGATATTACCAGTTTGTGCTTATTTTGTTTGTATTGCATTTTTCCCTCACATTTCTCGGCAGGTTTATTCTGTCATCCATCACCGCGCATAAAGTCCACAACCGGATAATAGGTTTCCCCACATTGATCATTGGCTCAAACGGAAATGCCACAAGCATTTATAAGGAAATTGAAAACCAGGAAAAATCCTCGGGAAATAAATTCGTTGGTTTTGTGCATGTGAATGGAGCCAGTGACTTTATGCTGGAACAATACCTTCCCCATCTCGGGCATTATAAAGATATTAAACAAGTGATACAGGAGCACAGGATCGAGGAAGTTATAATTGCCATTGATCCTGAAGAGCACCGCTCGGTGTTTAATATTATCACTGAGCTGCAGGGAACAGGGCTGGTGATTAAAATAATCCCGGATATGCATGATATCCTGCTGGGCACGGTAAAAATGACATCCATTTTCCATGCTCCGCTCATCCATATTTATCCCGACCTGATGCCCGCCTGGCAGCAAAGCCTAAAACGTATTATTGATATTACTGCCAGTGTGTTCGCGCTGATCCTGTTGCTGCCCGTTTACCTGCTCACGGCTGCTATCATCAAGCTTACATCCCGGGGTCCGGTATTCTATTCCCATGAAAGGATCGGGCTGCATGGCAAGCCATTCACCATGCATAAGTTCCGCTCAATGTATCAGGATGCTGAAACCAACGGCCCGCAGTTATCCTCAGAAAATGATCCGCGGATTACAAAGTTCGGACGCTTTATGCGACAGGTCCGTCTGGATGAAACGCCGCAGTTCTGGAATGTTCTTATCGGCAATATGTCGCTGGTGGGATACCGCCCCGAGCGGCAGCACTATATCGATCAGATCATTCAAAAGGCGCCGCATTACCGTTTGCTGTTTAAAATAAAACCGGGTATCACTTCCTGGGGACAGGTGAAATTCGGATATGCCGAAAATGTGGACGAAATGATCGAACGCCTGAAATATGATATCCTTTATCTTGAAAATATGTCGCTGGCCACCGATTTTAAGATTATGATCTATACCGTGCTCATCGTTATGCTTGGCAGGGGAAAGTAAAAATCCAGGCGGCCTCTCGCTTCTACTATGTGCCCTGATCTATTACCATGCAAAACCATCTGCCACTGCCAATGTCACTAACTCAAATAAAACATTAAACATTTGATGTCCATTATAGTTAAATTTTAGTACCTTCGTCGATGTTGGCATAATTTTGGACAATGTGTAATCCGTTGTTAAATCCAGCATGGAAATTCAACTATATGAATAACTGTGTAATAATACAGAACTTATGAAACGGATATTTTTTTCAGCTGTACTGATAACTTTGATTTTCATGAGCATAAGCGCCACCGCCCAGCGTGATGATGATGATCTGATCGTTGTGCCGGCCCGTGTGGATAATGGTGATACTACTGTTTTACTGAAGTTGCAGGAGGTTACCATTTTTTCACCCCTGGTGTTTGAGAGCAAACGCGAAAAAAGGAAATTTTACAAGCTCGTGGCCCATGTGAAAAAGACTTATCCATATGCCAGGCTGGCAGGTATCGAATTCAATAAGGTAGAAGCGGAACTAGACAGTGCCTCCAGCTATCGCGAACGTCGTAAAATTGCAAAAAAGGTGGAAAAGAAAATCATGGCACGCTATGAAGATGAACTGAAAAAACTGAACTTCACCCAGGGCCGTATCCTGATAAAGCTTATCGATCGTGAAACCAGGCATACTTCCTACGCCATCCTGCAGGAGATGCGCGGACGGTTAATAGCCGGATTCTGGCAGGGCCTCGGTAAACTGTTTGGCTACAACCTTAAAGAAGGTTATGATCCGGAAAACAATGAATTCGACCATGATATCGAAACTATTGTACAAATGATAGAAGCCGGTGTGATATAAAGCAGAAGAAAAAAAGAGATGCACCAAAATGATGCATCTCTTTTTTTTTCCTGATAATCCAATTACCTATGCTACCCTCAGCCGGGCAATGTTAGTTTTCTCCAGTTGCTTACGCACATAAGGAATATCCACATGCAATTCCCGCTGTTTAATCTCCATTTCCGAAGGCATCTCAAACATGGCATCATTCAGAATGGCCTCCAGCATGGAGCGCAAACCTCGTGCTCCCAGGCCGAATTCAATGGCTTTATCAGCTATGTATTCATACACCCCTTCTTCAAACACGAGCTTGATATTATCCAGTTCAAACAAATAAATAAACTGCTTCACTACTGAATTCCGGGGTTCGGTAAGAATTTGAGTCAGTGTGCCTTTATCCAGCGGATTCATATAGGTAACCACAGGAAGGCGGCCAACGATTTCAGGTATGAGTCCGAAGCTTTTCAGGTCCTGTGGAGCAACATACTGTAGCAGGTTGCTCCTGTCAATAATCGCATCCTTAGCTGATTTGTTGAATCCGATCACATTTGTTCTCAAACGGCTGGCGATTTTCTTTTCAATGCCGTCGAAAGCACCACCGGCCAGAAATAAGATATTTTCAGTGTTCACCTGTATCATTTTCTGCTCAGGATGCTTACGCCCGCCCTGGGGCGGTACATTTACTGTGGTTCCTTCCAGCAGCTTCAGCAATGCCTGTTGCACCCCTTCACCGGAAACATCACGGGTGATGGACGGATTATCGCTTTTGCGGGCTATCTTATCTATCTCATCAATAAAAACAATTCCTTTTTCTGCTTTGGCCACATCATAATCGGCAGCCTGCAACAAGCGCGAGAGGATACTCTCCACATCCTCGCCCACATAGCCTGCCTCGGTGAGCACCGTGGCATCAGCAATACAGAAAGGTACATCCAGCATACGTGCAATAGTACGCGCCATCAGAGTTTTTCCCGTGCCTGTTTCGCCCAATAAAATGATGTTGGATTTTTCTATTTCCACCTCCGCCTCCGATGCCGGGCGGCTATTCTTCTTCGATAGTTCAATCACTCGCTTGTAGTGATTGTAAACGGCCACCGACAAAACCCTTTTGGCCTGCTCCTGGCCAATAACATAATGATCCAGGTATTGCTTTATTTCCTGGGGACGCTTCAATTTCAGTTGTCCAACCTCATCTTTCCCTGAAGAAGTCAGCTCTTCGTCAACGATCTCATGGGCCTGGGTTACACAGTAATCACAAATGTTACCCTGTATCCCCGAGATCAGCATATTCACATCCTTGCGTTCTCTTCCGCAAAACGAACAATGTTCAGATTCTTTTTTTGCCATATAATATTCTCAGAAGTAAACCGGGAGATATATCAAAATCCATGATTCTGACAGATCTTCCGGTGAGTTTTTTTATTTGTTGTCTCCGACTTTCCTGGGGCTGCGTTCCAGTACTTCGTCGATCATGCCATATTCTTTGGCCTCTTTAGCCGTCATCCAGTAATCGCGGTCGGAATCCCTTTCAATCTTCTCAAAATCCTGCCCGCTGTGCCTGGCGATGATCTCATACAGTTCCTTCTTCATCTTCAAAATCTCACGCGCCGTGATCTCAATGTCAGAAGCCTGCCCCTGTGCTCCGCCCATGGGCTGATGGATCAGCACCCTGGAGTGGGGCAGCGCGGTGCGCTTACCATCCTGTCCGGAGCAAAGGATCACTGCACCCATGGATGCCGCCATGCCAGTTACGATCGTGGCCACATCAGGTGAGATGTACTGCATGGTGTCATAAATGCCAAGCCCGGCATAAACCGAACCACCTGGTGTATTCAGGTAAATCTGGATATCTTTGGAGGAATCCGCCGACTCCAAAAACAAGAGCTGCGCCTGTATGATATTAGCCACATTGTCATCAATCGGAACACCCAGAAAAATAATGCGGTCCATCATCAGGCGTGAAAACACGTCCATTTGTGCCACATTTAGCTGGCGCTCTTCAATAATTGTCGGGTTAATATATCCTGATACGGCAGCAGAATACTGATCATAGGCCAGACTGCTGATTCCCCGGTGCTTTACAGCATACTTGCGAAATTCATTTGGATTGCTCATAATTAATTTTTACTGTTTTTTTCCTGAGCTAATTTAACAAAATCTTCGTAAGAAATGTTCTTTTCGTCGATGGTGATCTTTTCTTTGAACACATCAGTAAGTTTTTTCTCATAAAGCTGGTCATAGATCTGGTTCGTTTGCTTTTCATTCTGCATCACCGTCTCAGCCAGTTGATCCATCTGTTCACTCATCTCATCAGTCTGCGGCATACCCATTTGCATGGAAAGAAACTCCTTCACCTTCTCCTTTACCTCATCCTTACTCACACTTAATTCGTTGTCGCTGATGAGCTTATTCTGCAGCAACTGCCACTTCATTCCTTCAGCATACTGCTCGTAATTATTTTCTATATCTTCTTCCGACAGACGCTCGTGTTCTTCCATATTGCGGTTGCTTTCCTTCAACCAGCGTTTCATAAATTCATCCGGAAGTTTGATGTTTGCTTTTTC
This sequence comes from uncultured Bacteroidales bacterium, assembly GCA_964477095.1. Lineage (GTDB taxonomy): Bacteria > Bacteroidota > Bacteroidia > Bacteroidales > PWNQ01 > PWNQ01. The sequence continues at coordinate 76,242 of CAYZDA010000007.1, forward strand.
TTTCAAAATATCCACCACATCACCAAAGAACATTTTCTCACTTTCATTCACCAGCGATTCTGAAGAATCACGACGGATACGCTCGCGCAGCTCTTCTTCTGTCTTGATCTCATCACCCTGGTAAACCTTTGCAAACAGTTCTTCATCAAGCCCGGCAGGTTTCACGCGGGTAATGCTGGTGATAGTAGCGCGATAATCAGCCTTCAGCTTATCTTCATCACTTCTGTCAATTCCCAGCATGGCAGCCACATCGCCTTCATCCTTGAAAGTGCGCAAAGGATTCAGGTCAACAACATCGCCAACCCTGGCACCCATGAACTTGCTCTTATAGGTTTTAAGCTGCATTTTGTCCACGGCAAAAGGAGCATTATTTTCCACACCCTCTTCCACTTCATTACCGTTCTCATCCAATTGCTTAAAGTCGGCATACACCACATCCGTTTCTTCCTCCACAGTTTCAGGATTGATGCGTTCGCCGTAATTCTTGCGGATGTCCTGCAGATAATTATCCACCATTTTGTCATCCACCTCAATATTATAATACTCAGCCTTTATATTCTCATCCAGGGTCACATCCATTTCCGGCTGCAGGGCAATGTCAAAATAAAATTCAAATTCCTTTGAGTTCTCCACGTCAAACTTTGGGTCTCTGTCTTCGCTTGGCAGCGGGTTACCCAGTGTTTCCAGCTTGTTATCCATGATGTATTTACCCAGCGCGGAAGAAATCAGGTTATTCACCTCATCCACAATCACAGCCGTGCCATACATTTTTTTCACCATACCCATGGGCACTTTCCCTGGGCGGAAGCCGGGCATCTGAACCTTTTTCCTGTAGTCTTTCAGTTTTTTATCGACCAATTCCCTGTAATCGTCTTCCTTAACTTCAACTTTCAGAACTGCTGTCAGTTCGCCGGTATCTTCTCTTGTGATGTTCATATAATCAGTTTTAATGATGTTATTTTAAAACAAAGCCCGGGCACAACCCGGGCAATAGTGCGGATGGAGGGACTCGAACCCACACGCCCGAAGGCACCAGATCCTAAGTCTGGCGCGTCTACCAATTCCGCCACATCCGCGAGGCATTGATTTGGGCGTGCAAATATACTAAAATTTAAGAGAATGTAGCTATATCCCCATCTTTTTTCTACTAATTATTTGGGCAGCTACGCCTGCCCTGCCCACGGGCCCGCCCCGGCAGGCTATCCGTCTACGGCTCCAATCCGGCTCTGCTCAGGGTGCTGCCGCAAGCCGGGAGCAGTAGCTTCCGCTGGTCGCTCTGCCCCGGCGCGGCAGCATCCCTTCGCCTTCGCCGGGATTTCCGCCTCCGCCGGGCTGCGGGAAGCCCAGGCGCTTTCATTTATGCTCATAAAACATAATAGTGTTGCATGAAGCATAGCGATTGCCCTGTAAAGATTGGGGGCGATGGCCCTTCTTTTCATCCTGAAAGAACCTAAGCTGCTCTAAACCACGATCCTGATTCATCCGATTATGCTATCCCGGATCATAAGATCATGCTCTCCCGCTTCGTGCCATTATGCTCTCCTGATCCATAAGATTATGCTCTCCTGATTTGTCTGCGCTATAATCCTTACGCAAAGCACCGTGTGTTTGC
>CAYZDA010000008.1:0-70307 GCA_964477095.1 uncultured Bacteroidales bacterium
TAATGAGGCACATTGAAGCCCGCACGCAGTTTACCATAAAACGTGTGCGGGAGTTTATTTTGTTTTTTTCTCCCACCCGCAAAAAGACAATTGAAACCTCAACCCACATTGCACACATTGCCAAAGCCCCACAAGCCAACACTGCAACCAGGCTTTGACAAAGAGTGCAATTTTACCTGCCAACCGGTGCTAATTTGAAGGTAAAACTGTATTTTTAGAGTTTTAAAATAAAAAAAACAATTAAACCATAGTTCAGACAATGGGTTTAAGTTTTCATTATAGCGGCAGCATTGCAAAAGCGGAATTACTACCCGAATTGATTGATGAAGTGAAGGATATTGCTGGTATTTACAACTGGAAATTCAACCTATATGAACGGCAATTTCCCGAAAACAGTTTTGGAATGCCCGGTTACAACAAAAGTATTTATGGTGTAAGCATTACACCGCCCGGCTGCGAAACCATATCTCTTTGTTTTTTGTCAAACGGTCGCATGAGCAGCCATGCCCATTTGAAGTTTTATGGTAATACCAACGAACAGCCCGAAAAGGAATATTTATACATGCTATCGGTAAAAACTCAATTTTCCAGTGTTGAAACACATCAGTTTATTATTCAACTTTTCCGTTACCTTAATACAAAATATTTTGTCAATTTTACCCTTATTGACGAGGGCAGTTATTGGGAAACAAATGATATTGAAATACTAAGGGAAAATTTTAAAAGAAATGCCGATTTGTTATCAGGTTTCTCATCGGCACTTGAATGTGTGCCTATGGAAGAAGGAGAAACCATTGAAAAATACATTACACGGTTATTAAACCTAATTGAGAAAAGAAAAAAGCAATAGCGTATGTCAGAAAACCAAAATATTGAATACAAAGAATCGTGGAGAGATGAATACCTGAAATGGATTTGCGGTTTTGGTAAAATTCTTTGAAATACCCTGGAATAAAAATTAAATTATACTTTTGAAGCCCAGGCGTGATATAATAAAAAGAAAGATTAAACCATTTTAAGTTGATTGATAAATATAAATATTAAAAAAATTGAGAAAATGATTAGAAAAGCACTAATTGCAGTATTGCTGGTTGTATCAATATCCCTGATAGCTCAGGGTCAGGAGAAGGATGCAAACTTTAAACCGTTTAATAAAATAGTTTTAGATCTTAGCGGTACTCCCTTAAGCATAACAAATGCAGACGACATGCAGCTTTACGCTTATGGTTTGGCAATGGGATATCAGTTTAACGACAGGATTGATATTCGCATTAACGTTGATCAATTTATTTTTTCATACAAGTTTGATGACCTAAACAGCGATAGGTATCTCGTGGATAGATTAATAGGATTGTCGCTAGGATCAAACATTACTGTTTTTAAACCTAAAGATGATTCGTTTTTTGCAAATTCTACCCTGGGTTTAGTGGGCAAATTTGGAGCAGGAATATCACCAAAGTATAGGGAGCAGGAATCGTTGTTTTATGATTTATCACTTAGAGCTAATATTGGAAAAGTGCCATACATTGGATTAGGAGTGAATCATCAATTTGGTGACATATTAATAGAGAACGATATAAGCTTATATTTCACTTTCGGATTAAGTTTCTAAGCATACGCACACAAGCATTCCTTTCTATATAGTAATCAGTCAATGGGCGAGTGCTTACTCTCGCCCATTGAAGTTACTTTAATTTAATCAGGTTAAACCCACAGAATTTCATTGGCATAATAGCCTACCGTGATATCCTGGAAGCTATTCATTACGGCCTTCGCCGGGTTTTTGGCTTATTCCGGCTATACAGTATTATTGCAGCATTATTGGCAGAAATCGTTAGATCAGAAAAAATACAATGCAGCGGAAATCGGCCTTAAGCGGATCAAATCCGCCCATGATCTTAGGAAAAGCAGATATACTAAAGACTAAATATGAAGAAAACTGTAAATAGTTCATAACAAAGACAGTGTGAGCCGAATTGACAAGCTATTCATTAACCCGGGATTTCAAAGCAGAATACTGGCAAAAGCAAAAGCCTGTACACATTTTGCAACGAATTTGTGTTTTTATGGCAAAAATATTTGGATTCAGCATGATTTTCTTCTATATTTGGCAAATTATCATAGTCAACCAGGTTTTTAGACGGACTGCCGTTGTGTCCAAGCTTAGAATGACGAGCAATATCAAAAATACCGGCCTGACCATAACGCTTCTGACTGTACAAACTTGTTACGTACGGGACAACCAATTGTTTACTAAAAAAATCATACAAGAAATTGCAAAGAACAATTATGCACCCCCCTGTCCTGGCGGGTTTATGCATGGAGAAACACCACGGTATAACCTGAATATATTCTTAAAAGAAACTGCAACGACTGAGGAGCTAATAAAATATACTGACGATAAAAGACCGGTAGTAAGTACATATACTTTCAAATGCTCAGACGAAGGAAAATATGACAAGCTTTTTCAAATAGCTGTCAGGCAGATACAAGACACAGCGAAAGATAGTTTTGTGGGACATATTTCAGAATATGTTTATGATGGGGCTTACTTTGCGATTGTTAACCCATTAAATTACGTCAAGGTAAACGATTTTCAAAAAAAAGTCTGAAAATACTTTTAAAGCCATTTACAGATACAAGAATGCCAAAGGTGAAAAAATTGAATTCATATAAACTGAGATAATATTTAAATCATTAGTTATGAGCCGAGGCATGGCAAATATTTTTGACACGCACTTGCATGAATACCATGTATGTGGCGGGTATTAAATTTGTCATGGCGAGTTCCCCCGCCGTTTGCGGGGCCAGCTATATGGGCGCTAAAATCAAAATTTTAATTATATGAAAAAACTTTTACTCTCTCTGGCAATGTTAATGATAGCAGGTTTTCTTTCAGCACAATCACCGGTTGTGTTCCATGAAAACTTTGAGCTCCCTTCAGGAGCTGATAGTGTAAGCCACTATTCGTCATCGTCAAACAACACATGGGGAATCTCCACCTCTTTATCTTCCGGCGGTGTACAGTCGGATTCGGCGAAGTGTTCCCCTAATGATACGTTAATCGTAACGAGTAATACCTTTTCCACGACGGGAAATTCCTTTGTGATCCTGGAATTCGATCATATATGCAAGATCGAGGTTTTCGACAAGGGTGTTGTAGAAGTTTCCACGGATGGGGGTTTAACCTGGACTCAGTTGGATTCCACGCATTATAAAGGGAATTCCACCACTTTTGGCTCTAACGGCAATATCTTCAATGTTTCGGCCTATGGCGGTGCCTGGAGCAGCGGGATTGTTGTTACGCCCGATAACAGCTGGTGGAAGCACGAGGTTTTTGATATTTCTTCTATTGCGGGAGATAAGTCCAGTGTTGAGGTACGTTTTAGCCTGATCGATGAAAACGGGATGACAATGTTTGAGAACGGGGGCTGGTTTTTGGATAACCTTCAGGTGAAGGCGGCGTTTTCGGAATTGGATCCTCCGGTGATCACGATGTTATCACCCATACCGCAAGACACAATAATAGACGCTTTGGGGCAGGAAGTTCGTGCGGAGATCACGGACAATACCGGCGTAGATTCGGCCTGGGTGGTTTATTCGGTTAACGGTGTTTTTGCCGATAGTGTGGGCATGCAGAATGTCAGCGGCAACACCTATGAAGGCACAATTCCGTTTCAGGGATATGGCAAGACCGTCAGTTACTTTGTGGGGGCTGTAGATGCGGCGGCGGCGGCGAATACGGCTTCGGGTTCTGCCTATAGTTATGTGGTGATGCGTACTTTTGCTTTTACCAATGCCGGAGCGACGGGTTCTTCGGGACCAACGCAGTCGGATCTGGATGCGGAATATGCGGGCACTAATTTAAGTGGTTTGGTTACTTCTGTGAATGGATATCAGCAGTGGATGGTTCCGCAGACGGGTCAATACAGGATAACGGCTTATGGGGCTGAGGGAGGTGGTGTCGATTCTTCTCACCGCGGCCAGGGCGGCCGTTCGGAAGGTCTGGTACAGTTGAATGCCGGGGATATTTTGTATATAGGTGTCGGCCAGGCCGGCCAGTATGGCCATAATGCCTCCAGCGCACCGGCCGGTGGCTTTAATGGTGGAGGTGACGGAGGTAGTTCCGGTCAAACCGAGCATGGCAGTTCCGGCGGAGGAGCCTCGGATGTACGGATCAATGATACGACCTTAGCCAGTCGTGTAATTGTAGCCGGCGGCGGCGGTGGTGGTACCGGTGATGGTGTTGAGTCGTGGCGCCGTGGTGGCGGCGGCGGCGGCGGCGGTGGCTACTACGGTGGTGGCGGCGGCCATGGCGGAAACGAATCCCCTTACGATCCCGGTAAAGGCGGGACACAATCTGCCGGTGGGCAGGGTGGCGGAACATACTCTGGTAATACGGATGGCGGATTTGGCTATGGAGGAAATGGAGGAAATTGTGATCCCTCTTACACCTCATCCTTTTCTTCCAACATCAACCAATACGGTGGTGATGGCGGAGGTCTTACCGGCCAGGATGGCCAGGACGGAGGAAGCAGCAGCCGTGCTGACGGCGGTGGGGGTGGTTCCAGCTATACCGGCGGTTTATCTTCCTATCCTCTGACCAATGCCAACACTCAAAGCGGTGTTCGTGATGGTCACGGGCTGGTGATCATCGAGCCGCAGTTTCCTATTACTTCAGCCGAAAATGATGCCGGCGTGGTTTCTGTTGATGAGCCGGATATATATTGCCCGGGCTCAAATGATGTGATCGTTACCATCTCGAACTTTGGGAGCAATCAAATTAATGGTGTGGATGTGGAATGGACGGTGAATGGTGTATCCCAAACACCGGTGAGCTATAGCGGCACGTTGGATACAGTAGGGGGTTCGGGTTCTGTGAATGATACGGTTAACCTGGGCAGTTATACCTTTACCAATGCACCCTATGATATTGTAGCCTGGACTTCTAATCCTAATGGTGTTGCTGATACGGTTAATATGAACGATACGGTTTATGCCACGGTGCAGTCCAGCTTACCGGCGCCAGGCGGATTAACGGTATTGGATACGACCGGTACCACTGCAGTGATCGACTGGACAGGCGGTTCACCGGCCAATAGCTGGATATATGTAGTCGTACCCCAGGGGGATCCTGTTAATACGGGAATACCTGTTCATGTAACGACAGAGGGTGATACGGTTACGGGATTAAGCCCCCTTACGGCTTATGATGTTTACGTGGCAGAGTTATGCCCCGGAGGGACAGATACTTCTGCCTGGGCCGGGCCGGTGAGTTTTTCAACTACCTTCTACTGTCCGCCTCAGGCATATTGCTTTACGAATGCCGGTGCTACCGGCACCCATGGACCCGGTCAGTCAGATGTTAATCTTGAGTATGCCGGAACAAGCCTGGATGGGCAGGTAACAATTGTAGGGAATGGCATTCAACAATGGACGGTTCCATCGTCAGGAATCTATCAGATTGAAGTATTGGGAGCACAGGGAGGAGGCCCTGCCGGTGGTTTAGGAGCAAAAGTAAAGGGGGATTTCCAATTAAATAGTGGTGAAGTATTAAATGTCCTGGTGGGGCAGAAAGGAGAAGTCGGTGGGAGTCGTCAATTGACAGGCAGTGGCGGTGGAGGTAGTTTTGTTGTTGATAACAATGATAATCCGCTGATCATAGCCGGAGGCGGTGGAGGAGGAGCCGACATCACGAGGAGTGAGCGTCATGGTACGACCAACAATATTGCTAATGATGGTCGCTGTCCGGTTGGCGGGGACAGTGATAATTGTGATTATAACGGAAGTGGAGGGGCAACTGACGAAACCTATTCGCCCGGAGGGGTATTTACGATTGATGGAGGTACTTCCGGTCGTCGCGGCGGTGGCGGAGGCGGATTTAATTCAGATGGAGAACAAGGTCAGTCCAGTAGTAGCGAAAATCCGGGGGTTGCCTATCTAAATGGCGGAGAAGGAGGCCAGGGTGGTGATGCCGATGGCGGTTTTGGCGGCGGCGGCGGTGCCAGGGAAAGCGGATATGATGGCGGCGGCGGAGGCGGTGGTTATAGCGGTGGTGGTGGTGCCACAGACCGTGATAACAATAGCGAGCACGTTGGTGGTGGCGGTGGATCATTTAATTCCGGGATGAACCAGGAGAATTTTATTGGGGTTGGAAATGGACATGGTATCGTGATCATTAAACCTCTGTCGTCCGGCGCAGCCAACGATATGGGCGTTACTTCCCTGGATGCACCCGGGGTATTTTGCCCGGGAACAGAGGATGTGATCGTGACTATTACCAACTTTGGTTTTAACCAGGTAGACAGTGTTGATGTCCATTGGGAGATCAATGGCGTGGCTCAGCCCACTTATTCACATACCTCCACCATAGACACCATGGGTGGTTCCGGTTCTTCTTCCGCACAGCTTACCCTTGGCAGCTATACCTTTACCAATGCACCATACCAGTTTAAAGCCTGGACAGAGAATCCCAACGGCCAGAGCGATACGGTCAATGTGAACGATACAGTCACGGCCATGATACAATCGAACTTACCTGCCCCCGGCGGGATAACGGTAGTGGATACTCTTCCCAACTCTGTTACGTTTACCTGGACGCCTGGTTCTTCGCTTAATAGCTGGATATATACGGTGGTGCCAAAAGGTTCACCACCTTCCAGTGGCACGATCGACAGTACATCTAACGATACGGTCACGGTTACGGGTCTGAACACGGTTACCCAATATGATATTTATGTAGCGGAAGTCTGTCCGGGTGGTGCGGACACCTCCGGCTGGGGCGGTCCTGTAAGCTTTAAAACGTCATTTGGGCTTAGCTGTACCACTGGCACCTCGGATGTGATCTTTACCGAGAACTGGGACGGCGGCCAGGGCAACTGGGCCGGCGATTTTGGCACTTCCAGCGGAGAATGGCAATTTGAGACCGGAACAACCAGCTCCTCCAGTACCGGTCCCAACGGGCCGCATGACGGCTTCCAGTACCTTTACTATGAAGCCTCCGGGGCAGGTTCTCCGGGTTCTGCCACCATTGTTTCCCCTTCGATTGACCTTTCGGCGGGTAACGACCAGGCGGTTCTGAGCTTCTGGATGCACGGCTATGGGGATGACATGGGAGGCTGCAGCCTGACGATAGGCGTTGGCACCAGCCCCGGTGGCCCCTTTACCACTGAATACGATACAACCTTTTCCTCGCAGATCCAATCCAGTGAGAGCGATCCCTATGTGCGGGAGTTTGTGAACTTAAGCGCTTATCTGGGGCAGGTCATTTACCTGGAGATCACCTATACGGTGACCGGTTCCTATCATGCCGATTTAGCTTTAGACTTGTTTGAGATGTATACGTGTATTTCGTGTGCCTCGCCCATGAATTTATCCGCTTCCAATGTAACCTCTTCCTCGGTAGATCTGAGCTGGAGCGATCCGGGTACGGGCAGCAGCTGGGAGATCGAATATGGCATGCCGGGATATACACCGGGCACAGGCACGAGCATTATAACTTCCTCTCCGCATACAGTTACGGGCTTAAGCCCGCTGACAGAATATGACTTTTACGTTCGCAGTATTTGCGGTGCGGGGGATACTTCCATTTGGGAAGGCCCTGTAACGGAAAAGACGCCCTTCCAGTGCCCGCCCAATGGTTTTTGCTTTAACAATGCGGGGTCTACGGGTGCTTCAGGCCCGGTGCAATCAGATCTGGATGTGGAATATACGGGCACTAATTTAAGTGGTTTGGTTACTTCTGTGAATGGATATCAGCAGTGGATGGTTCCGCAGACGGGTCAATACAGGATAACGGCTTATGGGGCTGAGGGAGGTGGTGTCGATTCTTCTCACCGCGGCCAGGGCGGCCGTTCGGAAGGTCTGGTACAGTTGAATGCCGGGGATATTTTGTATATAGGTGTCGGCCAGGCCGGCCAGTATGGCCATAATGCCTCCAGCGCACCGGCCGGTGGCTTTAATGGTGGAGGTGACGGAGGTAGTTCCGGTCAAACCGAGCATGGCAGTTCCGGCGGAGGAGCCTCGGATGTACGGATCAATGATACGACCTTAGCCAGTCGTGTAATTGTAGCCGGCGGCGGCGGTGGTGGTACCGGTGATGGTGTTGAGTCGTGGCGCCGTGGTGGCGGCGGCGGCGGCGGCGGTGGCTACTACGGTGGTGGCGGCGGCCATGGCGGAAACGAATCCCCTTACGATCCCGGTAAAGGCGGGACACAATCTGCCGGTGGGCAGGGTGGCGGAACATACTCTGGTAATACGGATGGCGGATTTGGCTATGGAGGAAATGGAGGAAATTGTGATCCCTCTTACACCTCATCCTTTTCTTCCAACATCAACCAATACGGTGGTGATGGCGGAGGTCTTACCGGCCAGGATGGCCAGGACGGAGGAAGCAGCAGCCGTGCTGACGGCGGTGGGGGTGGTTCCAGCTATACCGGCGGTTTATCTTCCTATCCTCTGACCAATGCCAACACTCAAAGCGGTGTTCGTGATGGTCACGGGCTGGTGATCATCGAGCCGCAGTTTCCTATTACTTCAGCCGAAAATGATGCCGGCGTGGTTTCTGTTGATGAGCCGGATATATATTGCCCGGGCTCAAATGATGTGATCGTTACCATCTCGAACTTTGGGAGCAATCAAATTAATGGTGTGGATGTGGAATGGACGGTGAATGGTGTATCCCAAACACCGGTGAGCTATAGCGGCACGTTGGATACAGTAGGGGGTTCGGGTTCTGTGAATGATACGGTTAACCTGGGCAGTTATACCTTTACCAATGCACCCTATGATATTGTAGCCTGGACTTCTAATCCTAATGGTGTTGCTGATACGGTTAATATGAACGATACGGTTTATGCCACGGTGCAGTCCAGCTTACCGGCGCCAGGCGGATTAACGGTATTGGATACGACCGGTACCACTGCAGTGATCGACTGGACAGGCGGTTCACCGGCCAATAGCTGGATATATGTAGTCGTACCCCAGGGGGATCCTGTTAATACGGGAATACCTGTTCATGTAACGACAGAGGGTGATACGGTTACGGGATTAAGCCCCCTTACGGCTTATGATGTTTACGTGGCAGAGTTATGCCCCGGAGGGACAGATACTTCTGCCTGGGCCGGGCCGGTGAGTTTTTCAACTACCTTCTACTGTCCGCCGAATTCTTATTGTTTCACCCATGCAGGTGCTACGGGTCGTCAGGGCCCGACGCAGTCACAGGTTGATGGAGCGTATTCGATGACGAGTTTAGATGGAAAGGTTACGGTAACATCAACAGGTATTCAACAATGGACGGTTCCTTCAGGCGGAATATACCGGATTAAGGCAACGGGTGCCAGGGGAGGAAATGCCACCAGCGGTCCTGCACCCGGTTTAGGAGCTTCGGTTTCCGGAGATTTTGTTTTAAATACAGGGGAGCAGGTTCAGATTTTGATTGGGCAGAAAGGTCAGGACCGGGATAATTCTGCCGGTGGTGGCGGTGGTACTTTTGTTACCCGTTACCCTCACAATACGGAAGCATCTATTTTGTTAATTGCCGGTGGTGGCGGAGCATCGAGTGAAGACTTTGCCGGTATAGATGCTTCAGGGGATTCATGTGCTACCTATGATGCCCAATCAGGTCCTCCAAAATGTAATGGTGAAGGAGGGATATCCTTCAGCGGCAACTCAGGAGGGGCCGGAGGCGGTTTCTTAACAGATGGAGAAGATGGAGGAATAGGCGATGGTGGAGAAGCTTATATTTCAGGTGGCCGTGGAGGCACTACCAATAGTCAGCAGGAAGGAGGCTTTGGTGGAGGTGGCGGCCAGGATGGCTCAGGGACTTATGCAGGCAGTGGTGGCGGAGGTTATTCCGGGGGGAATGGTGGTAACCGGAACTCCTCTGTAGGCACAGGAAGAATGGGAGGAGGTGGAGGAGGTTCCTTTAACTCCGGAATTAATCAGGTTAACCAGGGTGGTGTTAACGATGATCATGGCCTGGTAATAATCGAGCCTCTATCATCCGGTGCTGGTAATGATATGGGTATTACTTCCCTGGATGAGCCTGTTATTTTCTGTCCCGGTACGCAGGATGTCATTGTGACCTTAACGAATTTTGGAAATACACTGGTAAATACTGTCGATGTGGTATGGGAGATCAATGGTGTGGCACAACCCACCTATACACATACTTCGACCATAGATACCATGGGCGGCTCCGGTTCTTCTACTGTCCAGGTGACCCTTGGCAGCTATGCTTTTACCAATGCGTCCTACCAGTTTAAGGCCTGGACGAGCGATCCTAACGGGCAGCCGGATACGGTGAATACCAATGATACCCTGCAGGCGGTTATAAAATCCAACCTTCCGGCTCCGGCCAATCTTACTATGGATAGCGTGGCTCCTTACTGGGCCAGTTTTTCCTGGAGCGGAGGTTCGAGCCAGCATAGCTGGGTTTATGTGATAGTCCCGCAGGGTCAGTCGCCCGGCAGTGGCACCTATGTATCTTCCACTACGGAAAATGCTACGGACAGCAGCCTGAACCATATTACCGACTATGACCTGTATGTAGCGGAGGTTTGCCCCGGGGGAACCGATACTTCTTCCTGGGCCGGACCGTTGAGCTTTAGCACGCCCTTTGGCGGTGTAAACTGCCCGGGCGCTATGGTAGATACGCTGCTTACGGAAAACTGGGACGGTGGCCAGGGCAACTGGACCGGCGATATCGGCACTTCCAGCGGAGAATGGCAGTTTGAGACGGGTACAACGGGTAGCTCCAGCACCGGCCCTGATGGCCCGCACAACGGCAGCCAGTATATTTACTTTGAAGCCTCAGGAGGAGGTTCTCCGGGCTCGGCGACTATGGTCTCCCCGGCTATTGATCTTACGCTGGCCAGCGGAGAAGCCTTACTGAGCTTCTGGATGCACGGCTACGGCGATGATATTCCCGGGGCCACGCTGACCATCAGCGCGGGGACGAATCCCGGCGGGCCGTTTACCCAGGTCTATTCGCGCACTTTTTCCGATCAGTTGCAAAGCAGCGAAAGCGATCCTTATGTGCAGGATTTTGCCAACCTGAACGCCTTTATGGGGCAAACGATCTACCTGGAGTTCCATTACGATAACCCGAACTCGTCGTATAACAGCGACCTGGCCCTGGATATGCTTGAGGTTATGGCTTGTGGTACTCCTCTGATTCCGGAAGATGCCGGGGTGATAGCCATGCCTTTGCCGGAGTTCTACAACACGAACCCCAACCAGCAGTTCCGCGCAGTCGTGCGTAATTATGGTACGAATACGATTCACAGCGTGGATATTGACTATAGCTATGCCAATGTGAGTGATACCTATACGCATACCGCCACGATAGCTCCCAACGCAACAGATACGGTGGATATGCCGATTGTAAGCCTGCCCAATGGCAATACTGAGCTTTGCGCTTATACCAACCTTCCGGGTGACAGCAACCTGATCAATGACGGGATGTGCAAGCCGGTTTTCCGGGAGGTAACGACGGCTCCGCCCTATACGGATAATTTTGATGTCAGTGATTACTTTATGGCAGATACGGCCTCGGATAGATCGACTATGTGGGAGAAGGGCTCACCCGCAGGCTTTAATATTACCGGCGCCCATTCGGGCAGCGATGCCTGGATGACGGATCTGACGGCCGATTATGCCAATTCCGTTACGGGGGATATATTAACCACGCCGAAATTTGCGATCACGCAGGCTCCAGATGGGGTAGACTCGCTGGTTTTCTGGCACTATTATGATACGGAGCAGGGCGACGGGGGATATGTTCAATATCGCAATACCACCGGTCATTGGAGTATACTGGGAAGTATTAATGATACTACGGCCGTGAACTGGTATAATGAAACGCTCGGCGGGGCAGGCGGATTTTCAGGCAACAGTGGCGGCTGGATACGTTCCGCGATCTGTATCGATACCGCCCATATCAGTAATATGGCGGGAATCACGCAGTTTCGTTTTGTATTCACCTCGGATGGCACCGGGAATAACGGTGATGGCTGGGCGATTGATGACTTTATGCTTAAGGTGCCGATGTCGCAGTACGATGCGGGGATTCGCTCAATAGTTAATCCGGTGGATAGTACCGTGACGGGTGGTGATATCAGCGTAAGCGTAGAGATACGTAATTATGGTACAGATACATTAACGAGCATTCCTGTTTCCTATCAGGCAGGTACGCAGTCTTCCGTAAGCGAGACGTGGACGGGCAGTCTGGGTACTTATGATGTGGATACCTTTACCTTCAGTCAGACCTATACGGCACCCGGTTCCGCCTATGAGTTGTGTGCTTATACGGAACTGAACCAGGACGGTGATCTGACCAACGATACGAGCTGCGCCTTTATTATGAGTAAAAAGCCGGCCCTGGATGCCGGGGCTGTGGATATCATCCCCATTGTTGAGTATCTGGGTAATGATACCACCTTTGTGGATACTACCTATGGTGATAGACCGGCCAAAGTGAAGCTGTTGCTTACCAATTACGGTAGCGATGAGCTAACGAGCATGGATGTTGAGTACCAGGTTGGCTCGAATGCACCGGTTAGCGAGACGTGGAGCGGTAGCCTGCAAAGCGGGGATACAGTTGCTTATATCTTTAACCAGACGTTTACATCAGCTTATGGAACGTATAATATGTGCGGGCGTACGCAGCTTACCGGCGATGCCGATGCGTCCAATGATGAGGTGTGTGACGGCTGGCGAGGGATAGTAGGGATAGAATCGCATGAGCTTCCGGGCTTTATTCTGTACCAGAACCGTCCGAATCCGGCTATGGAGCTTACGGAGATCGATTTTGAAGTACCCTATGGGGGCATAGCATCCTTCATGGTTGTGGACTTGTTCGGCCGCGAACTGGAAAGCCGCGAGCTAATAGTTACCGCCGGATATCATAGTCTTAGCCTGGATGTGAGTCATTGGTCTCCGGGTGTCTACTACTATAGCATCACCTTTGATGGTTATCGCTTAGTACGCAAAATGGTGATCAACAAATAAGTTTTCCCGGACATACCGGAAAACAAACAAAAAACCGCCGGACAATTTATCCGGCGGTTTTTTGTTTGCCGCTGATACATTCAGATTCCTGAAGCCTGAATCAGGAACGTAAGCCGCGTTGACGGAAATAGAGCATATTCCGTTTTTTTATGGCCTCTGGGTGTTTTTATGGCAATAGTATTTGAACCGGACAAGAATTTCTTCTATCTTTACAAAACCAACCCGGTCAACCAATAAAACACATAACCGGCAGTTTTTTTAGACGGACTGATGTTGTGGAGAATTCAAAAAACGGCACTGTAAATAAATGAGATACGTTAAAAGGATACTGAAAATAGGAGTTTTAACCGGGATTCTTTCTTTGATTGGAATTTTTGGAGCAGATAGACTTGTTGAAAAATCAGCCTCTGATAAAGTTTTCAATTCTGCTATAGAAATACCGCATAACAAAGTTGGTCTATTTTTAGGGACAGGAAAAATTTTGTCAAATGGACGGATTAATCTGTACTATAAATATCGGATTGAAGCTGCCGTTAAATTATTTAAAGCTGGAAAGGTTGATTTTATCCTTGTCAGCGGAGACAACTCAACAAAAGATTATGATGAACCATCAACAATAAAAAAGGATTTGATTATAAGGGGGATTCCTTCAGACAAAATATATCTTGATTACGCAGGATTCCGGACCCTGGATTCAGTTGTCCGTTGCAAAGAGATTTTTGGGCAGAACAGTATTACTGTAATTTCTCAACAATTTCATAATGAGAGAGCGATTTATATCGCTGAACAGAAAGATATTAACGCGATTGGATTTAACGCCAAAGACGTTAATGTGCATTATGGACTGAAAACCCGCTTAAGGGAAAGGCTTGCAAGGGTAAAAATGGTTCTCGACCTGATATTTGGTAAAAAGCCGAAATTCTTAGGACAAAAAATTGAAATAAAATAAGTTTCTGGTTACAATCCGCTGTTGTCCGGTAAAAAATAGGAAAAGCAGGACCCGGAGTACATCCCACTCCCGGTAATTTTGGTTTACCACAACTAAAATTACTTCTATGCATACAATAATGCTTTTTTTTGAGAACCTCCTGCTGCACAGATCAAAAAAAATACGTTGGTAAACCACCTTTACGCTATCTTCAATACAGCTGTATGCTGTGGTGAACAGGCTCGCGCAGGCTTGATGATGCTCCCATAATGGCCATAATCTTTGAGCTTGGTTATGCAACAAAACCGTAAAAAAGGCACAACCTGCTCCGGTTTGAGAGGGACACTTTGATCCGATTTAGCCAGAATTAAACCAGATTTACGTTAAAAAACCTTAAAAAGCGTTGGTATAGTTATTTTGAACAATATGTTTGACAATTGGTTGTTGTTAGTACATGGATAATATTGTGAAAGTAGAAAATTCTTCAATATTTGTTTTTTCTAATGACGATTACGTTCCTAAAGATTCAACAACAAAATAACCTGAATCATAAATTGTTAAATATAAAAATTTATTTTATTATGCCTACATTAAAAAGAATTACAAGTTTAATTATGTTGTTCAGTTTTATCAGTTTGAGTGCTTTTGCTCAATCGGGAGAAGAGGTAACTGATCAGGAAATAAAGCAGTTTGCCGCCGCATTCCAGAAAGTACAAGAAGTTGATCAACAAACTCAACAAAAAATGATTAAAGCCATTCAGGATGAAGGAATAGATGTTCAGCGCTTCAATGAAATCCAACAGGCACAACAGGACCCTAATCAGGAAGTTGATGCTACCAGTGAGGAGATGAATAAGTATGAATCCGTTTCAAAAGAACTTGAGCAAATACAAGGGCAAGCTCAGCAAAAGATGCAGGAGATAATTACAGAAGAGGGTTTAACAATTCAACGTTATCAAGAGGTAGCGGCAGCCATACAGGCTAGTCAGGAATTGCAGCAAAAATTACAGGAACACATGTAATGACAGAATTTTGTGCTACTGAATTGGCGTGACGACAGGCAATTTCCTATGTCTTTACGCCAGTTCAGTAAGCATATGGTTTTATTTGATCTTCATATTGAAAATTTTATCTAATCTGGATTTTCCGGCAAATCAGAAAACCAAAATTATTAAGTCCGGGGTGATAAAAGATGTGCGGTTTTGTTATACTTATGATGAAACCTTAGGTGGTCATCCGGATAAAGTAATACCTGTGTTATTTTTAATTATTGAGTTAAGCCGGTATATTACCTGATCCTGACTTCCGGCCACTGGACCTCAGCGGGGCTTGGTTTCCCGCTCCATAATCATCAGCTTTTCCTCCAGTGGTAATGTGCCATCTATCCAGTGGATATTGAATCCCTGCCGTTCCATCCGGCGAAACCAGGTGCTTTGTCGCTTTGCAAATTGATGAATAGCTGTATTCAGTCCGGCATACATTTCATCATAGCTGATCTCACCCTGAATATATCGTGTGAGGTAGCGGTATTCCAGCCCGTAAAACTTCAGTGCATCAGGACTCACTCCCTTGTCCATCAGGCTTTCCACTTCTTCAATCATTCCGTTTTGTAATCGTTCGGCAAGCCGCAGGCTAATCCTCTCGCGGATCACTTTCCTGTCGAAATGCACACCAAATATTATCGTGCTGATCTTTGGGAAGTCCGTGGCTTTTTCATTATGCCGGTGATAGTAATCCTGTATTTCAATGGCACGCAATAAGCGATCGCGTTCCTCTGTATCGGTGATATTATGTGGTGTGGTGTAGCTGTGCAGTATATTCTGCAGTTCTTCCTTTGATTTTTCCCGAAGTTCATAACGCAGCTGCTCATTTTCCGGCACTTGCAAAAGCCGGTATCCTTTCAGCACCGCTTCTATATACAATCCTGTACCGCCGCAAAGCACCGGCAGTTTTCCGCGTGAAATAATATCCTTCCATGCATTCAAAAAATCCTGCTGGTAGCGGAATACGTTATATTCCTCGCCCGGCAGGGCAATATCAATAAGATGGCAGGGGACTTTTTGGCCGTCAATTACATATTCCGACAGGTCCTTGCCGGTTCCGATGTCCATACCTTTATACACCTGTCGCGAATCGGCGCTGATAACTTCGCCCTTGTTACGCAATGCAAAGTGGGTGGCCAGGGTTGTTTTTCCCGTGGCTGTTGGGCCGATAATGGCTATCATAGGCTGGTTTCCGGCTTTAATTCCTGAAAATGTATTTCTTTTTCAAATAGTCTCATGCGGATTTCTCCAAGTACTGATGTGGAAACCCTGCTGAGGATTGAATGTTCATGCAGGCAGTGGGTTGCCAGGCTGCCTACGTTGATTCCCAGCTGGTCAAGATTTTCCAGGAGTATGTTGTTTTCCATATATGGCAGCTTTTTTTGTTCTGATTTCAGGAACTGCAATATTCTCAAGCCATCCACTTTCTGATGACAGGCTTTGATGAATTGCTGTCGCGTGGAAGCATTTTGGCGTAGTTTTTTCCAGAGGCCCGTTTTGTCTGCCTGAAGCGTTTCATCCATGGGCGTACTTATATCCTGATTCCACAGTAGTGGAAAACTGTCAGTGGTTTCCTTCACCTGATCAAACAAGCGGAATGTGTAAACAGGATATGACTCCCAGTTGCCTTTATCTCCTTTGATCATGGCCGGTCCGGTGCCAAAAAACACGCGGCTGGAGAATCTGGCTGCGGGATAAACCACTTCATTATTGTGCAGGTATAGCTTACCACTCTTCAGTAACTTCTGAAGGAAATAAAAGTCTTCACCGCTTTTTTTAGCTGTCAAACCGCCGGCAAAGCGGTAGCTCTTCACGCTGGTGGCAATAGCCGAACCCAGAGCAGTGAAGCAATAGGGTGAACCGATCCTGAAAAGATTCAGAACATAGTTTCGCATGTAAATCTCGTAACGCAGCATTGCCCTGTCAACCGCTTCATTACCCGTTAGCCGGTGAAAATACGGATTGGACAGTCCTTTGATATCCGGGTGATTAGTGAATATCCCGTTTACTGAAGCCAGGTAATTACTGCCAAACAAGGTGTCTGCATCCATGCTGAGAATAATATCCTCAGCATTTCCCTGCTCAGCAATATAGTCCATTAGATATTTGCGGGCTGCTCCCACGCTGCCTTTACCGTCCTTCCAGCCTTTATCCAAACTGCTTTTATCCAGTATATGTAAGGGAATGTCCTCTTGCTTTTGCAGATATTCCAGTGTCAGACGGTTGTTGTCAAAAATATCTTTTTCTTCACTTTTATCCGATGAAGAAAATTCATCCGGCTGATTCACGCAGACCACAATTTCGTAGTTCTGATAATCCTGATCACGCACAGCATCAATGGTTGCAGGCAGCCATTCTGCTTCATTCAAGGCCGGAATGGCTATCCATATTTTCTGCTGCTTTTTCATGTAATGGTCCGGTTCATCAGAAATAAAAAAGACGCGGACAAATAAATCCGCGCCTGGTGGATTGAGTGGTGAGCATTATTCAATGCCTGAAAAGTGTTTCATAAATTGCACGCGCTCATAAGCGGCAGGATTCTTAAGCTCCTTCTGGCTCATCTTTCCTCTGAAATCCTCAATGTTTTCATAGCCGTGCCTGTCCATCCATTCTTGAATTTCGTTCAGCATTTCCCCGATCTTGTCAAGGCCTTCCTTGTAGATAACGGATGCAATTTGCGTGGCTTTGGCACCAGCCAGCAATTGTTTAACCACTGCTTTGCCATCATGTATGCCGGTGGAGGCGCAGAGGTCGCAATGTACCAGATCCGACATCATAGCTATCCAGCGTAATGAAATGGTTACTTCTTCAGGCGTGCTGAAAACAAAAGAGGAGGTGACCTTCATCTTTTCGATATCGATATCAGGAGAAAAAAAGCGGTTGAACAGCACCAGCCCTTCTACGCCGGTCCAGGAAAGTTCGCGGAACGTATTGGCAGCGCCTGAAAAGTAGTAGCTGATTTTAAGCGCTACGGGTATTTTCACTGTTTTCTTTACTTTTTCGGCTATCTCGAAATATACCTTCTCGTTACTGCGTCCGTCAGTAGCCGGGTCGGAGGGGAGGATAAAAATGTTAAGCTCCAGGGCATCAGCACCGGCTTCCTCAAATTTTTTGGCGTAGGAAATCCATTCACGTGCCGAAATGCAGTTTACGCTGGCAATAACAGGAATATCCACTGCTGCTTTGGCTTCTTTGATCAGCTTCAGGTAGTTGCCCACGTTGAAGTCGCGGGAATATCCCTTCAGGTAGTCAGCAGCTTCCTGATAATGGAACCCTTTTGTCTGTTGTTCGTCCACAGTCATTTCCGCTTCATATTCTATCTGTTCTTCAAACAGTGACTTCAGTACCACTGCCCCGGCACCTTTTTGCTCAATTTCCCTGATCTTTTCTACTGTGCTGGTGAGTCCTGAACTACCTATGATTATTGGGTTTTTCAACTCCAGCCCCAGGTATTTTGTTTTCAGATTGGCCATTTCGATTATATTTTTCTTTTTTGATTTCCGGATTTCAATAGCGACAACAAATTTAAGGATTGATTTTAAATATCCTAATGTTTGGCCTGTTGTTTATATCTTTTCAAAATAAAGAAGCTATGATGCCTGTGATAATCATTTAAGATGGCAGTACGAGATGAAAGTACCGGCTTTACTTATCCCTAAGGCCGTAAATGGTTCTGAAATGATAGCCATAAACCGCCATGGTAATTGCTTCTATGAATAAACGGGGCTTTTTTATGAGCGACCAGAATATGAATTTCCAGTATTCACGCCTGCCTTTGGATGCTACTCCAAGCACAAAAACCGATCTTAGAAAAGCTTTGATCCTGGGTAAATCCACATTACTTCTCCCGTTTTTGACTGGCTTATAGTTCAGTAGAAGCTTTCTAATTCGTTTATAATAAGCTTTTTCTTGATAAATGCTTGTGATGATATGCCGGTAACCCTGTAATAGTTCCCCGGTTTTCATTTTAGGGATAAAATTCATGGTAAAATCAGTGTTATTGCCAGTGGTAGCAATTGTTAACCTGTTTTCCTTCTCCAGGTTTTTATACAGGCGGGTATTTTTAGGAGCATTTAAAAGGCCCACCATAGCAGACACTATCCCGCTTTGCTGGATGAAATCGATCTGCTTTTGAAATACAGAAAGTTTATCGCTGTCGAAGCCCACGATAAAACCGCCGGATACCATCAGCCCGTTGCTCTGTATTTTTTGCACACTTTCCAGCAGGTTGCGGTTTTCATTCTGAACTTTATGACAGCTTTGAAGGGATTCTTCATCCGGAGTTTCAATTCCGATAAAAGTGGAATTAAATCCCGCACTGCTCATCAGTTCAAGCAATTGATCGTCGTCTGCAAGGTCGATGGAGGTCTGGGCATTAAAACTAAAAGGATATTTATGTTCTCTCATCCATTTAATCATTGCAGGCAGGATATCATTTTTCACGGATTTTCTGTTTCCAATAAAATTGTCATCCACTACACTGACAGGTCCTCTCCATTTAAGTTCATACAATGTCTGGAGTTCGTTCACTAGTTGCCGGCGGGTTTTCATTCTTACTTTACGACCCAGTAAAGCCGTTATCTCGCAAAAATCGCAGTTAAACGGGCAGCCCCGTGATACCTGAAGGTTCATGAAAGCGTACGCCTTAAGGTTGAGCAGATGATAATCCGGAACTGGTGAAAGTGACATGTCGGCGTATTTATCCGTCTGATAGAGCCTTTTTGGTTGTCCCTTTTTCAGATCAGCCAAAAAGACAGGCAGGGTAATCTCTGCTTCATTTAATATAAAATGGTTGACTTGCGGATAATCCTTGTGATCCTGAGTGAAAATTGGTCCCCCTGCAATTACCTTCACATTATAACTTTTACAACGCTCCAGGATTTCAGCTATCGACTCCTTTTGCACGACCATACCGCTAATAAAAACATGATCGGCCCATTCCAGTTCTTTGTCCTCCAGGTTTTCAATGTTCAGGTCCACCAGTTTTTTCTTCCAGTTCCCCGGGAGCATCGCAGACACCGTTAGCAGCCCCAAAGGCGGCACAGCAGCTTTTTTGGAAATAAACTTAAGCACATGCTTAAAACTCCAGAATGTATCCGGATACCGGGGGTATATTAAAAGTATTTTCATGGTTCTGTCAGATTAATTTGTGATAAAGATAAGTATTCGCAGTGCCTGTCAAAAGTAAAAGGGATAAATCAATCGGACATAGGGACAGGAGACGCTCCGGCAGGATGAAAATGAAAAGTTGGGCTGAATGCTATTCGTCCCTTTTGTTTAAAGGGCCTCTTTTACAGACATTAAGTATTGGCGGGAAACTGGAATGATATCTGCTGTTTCATGAAGGCTTAACCAGTATTTGTTATATTTTTTGTTAAGTTTATCAGCGAAATCCAGGTTTATAATACTGCTGCGATGCGTACGAATGAAATTATTATATTCACTTAACTGAAGTTCCACATTTTTCAAGGTATTTCTCAGCATGGTCTTTTTAATTTTCTCACCATCCCTGTAGGCCAGCTCAACATAATTGTCAGCAGATTTTACAAATACAATTTCTGAAAGAAATACACGGAAATCATCAACTTCATTATTGGATTTTATTTCGATGATTTTTTTTGCTGAGCTTTCCGTGAATTTCCTGAGCTTGTTTTGCAGGTGCTGGTTCGATTGCTTAAGTTCAGTTATTCTTTTCGAGTAATTTAAAAACTGCCGTTCTACATATATTGTTGCAGGCAGGGCCGCGCAAATAAAACCTATCTTAACCACTGTGTTGAATGTAATTTGCGATTGACCAACATATTGGATGTAAAAGATAAAGGCAAGGCTGGTAGTAACATGCAGGCTAATGTAATAGAGCGGGAAAAGCAGGGCATTTCTGGGCCGATCTGTTTCAGTATCTATTAAAATGTTATGAAACAAAATTTGATTCAGAATAGCAAAAGCAAATACAATTAAACCAAATCCGGTTATAAATATCAACGTGTTTTCAAACTCAAATTTTGCTATATCAAAGGGTTGGAAAAACAGGATAAACAGAAATACCAATATACTGATTCCAAAATAAAGCCGGGAATTATTTTTTGTCAGGGTTAAAAAATGATATAATCGCTTGTTAGCCATATTCAATATAATTTGGAGCAGCTGCTAATATCCGTGGTTGTAAAAATAAATGTGCGTACATTTCTTAAGGATGAAGTAACTTTTCTTCAAAGCATATTTGTTAACCGGCTTATTTTTCAGGTAAATTTAATATAAAATGTGCAGAAGATTATATATTAAATGTTAATGCTCATGAAGCTTTTAAACATATCCTTATTAAAAAATGATCTGGTTTCAAAAGGCCGTTGAATGATGTTTATGTAAACCCTGTCTATTAAAGCTTGTACGCTCAGCATAATTTGCTGTGTCATTCATCTTTAAGCATAGGTTTCACCCTGCCCAACTGCCCGTCAGTTTTGGCTGGTTTGATGTGCATGATTTCGGCTATCAGGCTGTACAGGTCCACGTTCTCGAAAGTGGCGGCACTATAATTCTTTTTGAAGGCAGGGCCGTAAGCATAGAAAATGGCGTGCATATCCGTATTGGCTGTATGATATCCATGCGTGGCTTTGTAATGCAGATCATTTCCCGTAGTTACGCTCCAGGCAGAATCGGCCAGCACGATCAGGTCCAGGGTTCTTGGGTGTGTGCCATAATGCAGCTCTTCAGGAACTTCACCGTGTTTCCATACGCTGATGTGCTTTATCCCGGATAAAACAGCATAAGCTGTATCCAGGAGGCCTTCTTTTACCTTCAGGGTGTAAATGGGATTATGTCCTTCAATTACTTCAAACCAGGAGGTATCTATTTTTTGAGAAAGATCAACAATTTTGTCAGGACTGATCTTTCCCATGCCATGATCGGAAGTGACAATTACATTAATCTTATCGCTGTCCGGCAGTTCTGCTATCTTATCCATAAATACACCCACCAGGCTGTCGAGCATCATGATTACAGAATCCGTTTTTGGTGCGAAAGGGCCATCATAATGTCCCGTGGCATCAGGCTCATGCATGTACCACATAATAAGTCGAGGGCGTTTTGCCTGCGGGAGCTTCAGCCAGGCGATCACAGAATCGATCCTATGGTCAAATGGCAGGTCATGATCGTATGGTTTCCAGTAGCTGGCCTGATTATCAGCGCCCAGTACATCCGATCCAACCCAAAAGAAAGTGGCTGCAGTGATGTCTTGTTTTTCTGCAGTTTGCCATATGGGCTCACCCTGGTAAAATACCGGATCATTACGTGAGCTGGAATCTCTCATGTGATAATACCTCCCAAGTTCCGGATCATAGAAGCTATTCTGCACTATACCATGATGATCAGGATAAAGCCCCGTGGCCATGGAGTAATGATTGGGAAATGTGTTGGTGGGAAAGGAGGGTTTCAGTGATTTCGCTTTTACCCCCATGGCTGCTATCCTGTCCAGGTTGGGAGTTGGAATACTGTCCGGGTAATCCCAGCGAAAACCGTCCAGTGAAAGCATCACAACGTAAGGCTCCGGAGATGAGTGTTCGCCGGATTCCCTGGAATTATTGCAGGCTACGCCCCAAAGCATAACGACTATAAGAATTGAGATAAGATAATTTGTCTTCATAAAGAATAAGTTCTGAAATGCAAAAATAACGATTGTAATGTTTACTTTGTTTGTCTTAAAAATTATTTAATCAAGCCGGCGATATATGAATATGTATTACAGGGCAGCGTTAATTATTTTTATAAAGACAGGCCACTGCTTTGGCAGCTTTTCATGGGGTTAGACTAAAAAACGGAAGCTAACCATGAGCGGGAAGTTACAGGTTCCTTTTCCATCCCTATGCCATCAAAACTGTCCTCATCATGGCCGCCTTTGTCGTAAGCTTGCAGGATGTACTCTCTATTTATGAGCTTATTACACTATGCTTGCATATGTATGAAAATACCGGTTTATGTTAAGTCCTGTTCCTCAAAAGACATCAACCTCTGCATTATTCCCGGCTGTATGGATGAAGTGTGGCTGTCCTGCTTTCCCGTGGCTTTATTTGAACAAAATATACTTTACCTTTGCCTTCTTAAGCAAACATTTATGCTAGATGGACAATGACCTGAAAAGAATATGGCGCAGTATGATCTTTCCGGTGCTTTTTGTGATAATACTCTGGATAATAAAAATCATTGAACTGCAGTTCTCATTTGATTTTTCCGGATTCGGGATTCTGCCTTTACAGGTTAATGGTTTGCCTGGCATATTATTTTCTCCACTGATCCACGGTGATTTGAAACACCTGATGTCAAACAGTGTTCCTTTGATCGTACTGGGCTGGGGGCTGTTTTATTTTTACCGCAAAGTCGCGCTACAGGTTTTTTTCCTCTCATGGCTGTTTTCCGGATTGTGGGTGTGGGTTTTCGCACGCGAGAATTATCATATAGGCGCGAGTACCATTGTATATGCTTTGGCAGCATTTCATATCACTTCAGCCCTCATCAGGCGCGAAAGGCATGTGCTGGCGTTTATGCTGTTGGTGTTTTTTCTTTACGGAAGTATGATCTGGGGCATGTTTCCTGACTTCTTCCCCACGAGAAACATATCCTGGGAAGGGCACCTGATGGGTACGGTTGCCGGGATCGTCCTGGCCGTTTTTTACAGGAAGGAAGGTCCTCAGCGGCCGGTACCCCGGTGGGAGGATGAAGAAGAAGAGGAAGAAGAAGAATATCCTTATTGGATGGTGGATGAAAAAGATCATGACCCGCGGCAGATTAATATCCGGTACCGCTATCATTATCACAGGAAAAAGAAAAACAGCGACTAATAATCCCGCAGGCTGCGTTGCATGTCCCGACTGATATCTTTTGACTTAATAGACTGCTTTTTATCGAAGCTGTGCTTTCCTTTGGCCAAAGCTATATCTAGCTTGGCCCAGCCTTCTTCGCTAATATGCAGTAATACCGGAACAATAGTAAACCCTTTTTCCTTAGTTTTATTCTGAAGTTTCTTCAGCTCCCTTTTTGTGAGCAGGAGTTTGCGCGGACGCCTGGGTTCGTGAGTGTAATGAGTTGCCATTTCATAAGGCGAGATGTGCATTTCGCGCACATACAATTCACCTTTTTTATCAAAGGAACAATATGCCTCAGAAATAGAGGCCTTTCCCTTGCGGATTGATTTTATCTCGCTACCCATCAATTCCAGCCCCGCCGTAAACTCTTCTATTAAAAAATAACGAAAAGAGGCTTTTTTGTTTCTGATATTTACTCTGCTTGCATCCATAATTGCATACAAAATTACAAAACTTCCTGTCTTAATTTTTTTAAGCACCTTTTTTATACGTGCCAGAAAAACGCCAGGCCTGCTATTTTGTTTCCTTTTATAAGCCTGAGAATATAATAGCCCTTATTTTTTTTGAGAACTAACACTTACTGAAGGAATAAACGTTATATAATCTAAGAAGCGATTAACTACATGATTGATTTGTATGCCATACTTGGAATCGGAAGGAATGCATCGCAGCAGGATATCAAGCGGGCTTATCGCAAGCTTGCTATGCGCTATCATCCTGACAGCGGCGGGAGCAATGCTTCGAGTGAGTTATTCAATAAGATTTCCAAGGCATATCAGATTCTCTCGGTGCCATCCAGGCGGGCCTGGTATGATAATAAGCGTGTAGTTTATGAGCGGCGGCGCGATTTCAGGCAGCAACAACGCCAACGGGCCAGAAGTATGGCCGTTACCAGGGCCAGATACTACCAGCAGGCCAGGGAAAGAGACAAGAAAGCTCTGTATCAGCGTAGGGATTTCCAGGTTGCTACCCTGTCATTGATGATTCTGTTTCTTACCATTTTCCTGTTTAACGATCTGCGGTATCTGGTGATCCGGAAGCACAATACCAAAACGATCGGTCAGGTGTATTCCACACTTAGCTTTAATAATGACAGCCGGAACCTGCACTACAAATATATGGTAGGTGATTCGTTGTATTACCAGCATGAATCACGGGCCACACGGCTGGGGCAGAAGCGTATAATTACGGGTAAAGGAATTCCTGTGCTCAGAAATTATGAATTTCTGGTGTGGTACAATCCCAGACACCCCGGGCGCAGCATCATTGATCTTGATCATCCCAACCTGGAAACCATAAATGAATTGAAAAGAAAAGCTGCCAAAAGATTAACGGCTACTGAGAAGTATAGTGCCCCGCTGGCAAAATGCCTGGTGGATAAGCTATACAATCATAAAGGGCTCGACGGGCTCGGACATATCCTTTGCAAGAATCTGAGCTGGATTCAAAACCCTCAGCATAACAGGAAGACCTACAGGAAACTTAAAAAATCTGACTTCTGGGAAAAAGCAATCAGGCAATGTCCTAATGATTAACGTCGCCTATGTGCCTTTTAATGGATTCGATCTTTTGCTGCATCATATTCTCCTTATCTTTTTTGATATCAAATTTTATGGTGGAATAAATCCTGTCGCAATCCGGTTCAAGCACATCATATGCCCGCTGTATCACCGACAGTGTATCCTCCATGCTGTTTGTTTCAAAAATAGTTCCCATGGGGGTTAATTGGTAAGGATAGTCTGATTGCTTGAAAATCTCTATTATCCTGCTTACATATTTACTCACACTCACTCCTTTGTCAGTGGGAAACATTGCAAATTCGGTTAAAATAGCCATAGTTTTTTCTGCAAAAATAAAGAATACTTATGAAGGTTTTTTTCAACTCCCGCTTTTTTGTAATTAACGTTTTTTGATAGGTTTTTTTGGGGATTCCTCCTAATAATTAGAAATTTTGAGCCCCAAAAAGTGCGTTTTAGTTATTAATATCTGGGCCAGGTATACTTCAATTTAGAAATAGCAAATACAAATGAATATCGCTACAACCATTTCTTCCAGATATTCCAGGCGGCACAGGCCTGGGCATGCAGCATGAGCATGCCATTATAGGTTTTGGCGCCCTGCCTGGAGGCTTGCTGCATCAGCATAGTTTTTGCAGGGTTATAGATCAGCTCAAAAAGAATGTTGTTTTCTGAAATCATATGGAAGGGCAGAGGAGGAGCTGCGTCAGTTACCGGCGACATACCCAGTGGGGTACAGTTAATAATCAATGGGTAGTCGCGGAAATGGGTGGCATTTAGCTTGTTATAGCAAACGGAATCATCCGTTGGTTTTCTGCTTATAATTAAGCAGGGAATATTTTCTTTCTGAAGCACATACTGTGCACTTTTAGATACTCCGCCACTGCCGAGTATCATAGCACCTTCGGGCTTCTCTGTACAATACTTCTGCAACATTTTTTGGAAACCTTCAGCATCTGTATTGTGGCCTTTCAACTTAAGATGATCATGAGTCCGGATAATCTCGATGGTATTTACTGATCCGGTCGCTTTTGCTACCGTGGATAGTTCATCCATATATTTCACTATGCTGATCTTATGCGGGATGGTAACATTCAGCCCCAGCAAATGAGGATGATCTCTGACAATTGCCCTTATCTGCTCCGGCTTTTTAATTGGAAAAAGCGCATAACTGGCATTTGGCAGTGCATGCTTTTCAAAAATCTTCTGAAACAGTTCCGGGGATTTGGAATGCCCCAGCGGGTAGCCGGTGAGTCCGGCCAGTATCATGCTTGCTGTTTTTTTTCACTGTATTTTTCCAGCACCCAGATCAGTATAAATCCAGCAGCCATCCAGAAAATGGCGTAGGCAACCTCCATGGAAAGGTCGGGAAGATATCTTTCATAACCGATTATGATGGGCTCACCATGACGGTCGAGTTTCACAGCGCCGTTTTCATTCAGGAATACTTCGTTTTTCCAGGGCCAGACAATGGCCAGCGAACCAAAAATAAATCCGGATAACACAGCCAGGGTATTATCTTTCTGATGCTTGAATATCCACGCCAGTACATTGGAGAAAGCAACGACCCCGACCACAGCTCCCACCCCAAAAATTCCCAGTAACTTAAGGTGGGTAACAACTTCAGGATTAGCGGCAAAGAAATCAAGGTTTCCCTGTGCCAGTTCTTTAATCGAGGTGGAAAGGGAATTGACAGAACTCACCATCAAGAGCACATAATTACCCATTAGCATAAGAATAAACGAGCCGGATAATCCGGGCAGGATCATTCCACTCATGGCAATCATTCCGCAAATAAATACATACCAGTAGTTTTCATTTTGTTCGGCATGAGCAAGGAATGTCATTCCAAAACCAATGGCTGTCCCCACAACCAGCATGATGATGCGGTCGGCTTTCCATTGTTCAATTCGCCTGGCAATGAAAATAACGGAGGCCAGTATGAGCCCGAAAAACAGCGACCAGATGACAATGGGTTCATGCACCAGCAAATATTCAAACAGCCTGGCGATGGAAAACACGCTTAGGATTGCCCCCAGAAATACCGCCATAACAAAAACCAGGTTGGTATGCAGTGCGAATGTTTTCCACTTAAATGTGAGCAGGTATCTGAGCGCTTTCAGATCAAAGGACTTCAGCGAATTGATCAGTTCTTCGTAGATGTTGGTGATTAGCGCGATGGTGCCACCGGATACGCCAGGAATAACATTGGCAGCACCCATGCCAAAACCTTTCAACATCAGCACGAAATAATACAGTGTACTCTTCATCTGTCAGATATTGGAGGATTCTTTCATCTGTTCGGGCAGGAACTGAAAGAACGTGTCCCCACGTAGGCCCAGGCGCAGTGTTTCCAGTGCAATTACTTCATCAGGAGCAATATTACCCAAATTAACATTGGCTCCGATTTCCTGAATAAACCAGGCCTGTTGTGATTTTTTGGGAGCCTCCCACATAACCTTTTGCGCTGGCACACTGCTGATAATCTTATTAACAAGTGACACGTGAGCATTTCCACTGGGCCGGTAAATACCAACTGTTCCGCTCTCACGGGCTTCAGCAATAACGAGTTTTGAGCCGGCTTCCAGCTCGGTATTCATCATATTTATCCACTTGTTGGGAGCAATGATAATGCCTTCCTGCTTGGAACCCACCTCCGACAAGACAGTGAAATCTTTGGAATATTCTTCAATCCAGCTGAGTTTTTCATCATGGTCCACTACTATACTGCCATCGGAAATCTCCAGTGCTGTTAAACCATATTCCTCAATCACTTTTTTATAATGATCCCTGATATCACGCACCACATAGGCTTCAAACAAAGTACCTCCAAAATATGGAATTATATTGTTATCCTGATATAGTCTGATCTTTTCTTTCAGCTTGGGTGTTACAGCTGAAGTACCAAAACCGAGTTTCACATAATCAATCAGATGTCCTGCTATTTGGATCAGGTCTTCAGATTCTCTCATGCTTAATCCTTTATCCATAATCATGGCAATACCTTCACTTCTCGGTTTAGAAGGTCTTTCCGGTACAAACGGTAAGTTGAAATTCATATTTATCGGGGATTAACTGTTCTGATAATAAAATTTTGCCTGTTCAATCAACTGGAGGATTCCCGGGTGATCCAGTAAGGATTCATCCAGGCTGAGGAATTCAGTATGTTTTTCAAAATCCAGGAATAAGGCTTCCTCCAGAAAAGCCAATCCTTCTTTTTCACTATCGCTGGTGATGAAATAAAAGCTGATGCGGTACAGCAGCGAAGCATTATCGGGGAAACGTGCATGAGCTTCCAACAGTATATCAATGCCTGCACTGATATCCTCATCTCTCAGCGCGGTTACTTCTGCCAGATCCATCCATGCTTCATGGTCTTCTTCATTGAGTTCTCTGGCGCGCTGATAAGCAATGGCAGCCATTTCGTAATCCTGCGTGGCTTTGTATATATCACCCTGCAGGAGCGCAAAATCAGCGTTGTTGTTATTCATTTTCCTGGCTTTGAGAATAAAGCTCATGGCCTTTTCATAATTTCCTGTTTCATAAAACACGGATGCCAATCCTGCCCAGCCTTCGCTGAGGTTTTCGTTGATTTCTATGGCCTTCAGGTAATGCTCTATGGCGGTGTCATAATCACACAGCTTTTCGTAGCATTCACCGATATACTGATATGTCAGAGCATCCGGTTGTTCCAGGTTGAGCGTTTCACCATAGGCTTCTATGGCTTCATGAAACCGTTCCTGGTTACACAATACAGTTGCTTTATTGAAATATGCCGAAGCATAATCCGGCTCAAGGGCAATGGAATAATCAAATGCTTCCAGTGCTTCCTCAAAGCGGTCAACGGTGGAACAGGCAACTCCCAGGTTAAACCATGCGATGGATGATAACGGATTTTCCTCAAGGTAAGCCTGAAAATATTTGATGCTGGCTGTAATATCACCAGTAGCTTCAAAGCAATATGCAAGCTCATACATGGCATTATCATTAGCGGGATTGATCGCCAGCACTTTTTTTAAATAACGGATGGCCTCGTTGAACTGACCCATATTTTCATATTCAAATGCTATGTTGGAAAATATTTCCTCAGCATCATCTTCCACAGTCAGTTTCTTATATTCCCTGATAGCGTTGTCATATTGCTGCAGCTGGCTGAAAATATTGGCTTTGGTCTTTATGATATCGGTATTGTATGGCTCCAGGTGCTCCACTTTGCTGAGCATTGATAATGCCTGCTCAGTATTGTTGGTGATGGCAAGCAACTGAGCTTTTTTCACCTGAAAGACAATGGAATCAGGATGAAGATTCAGGGCATGGTGCAGGACTTGCCTGGCCATTTCTATTGACCCATTATCGATATAATAGTCGATAATAAGCGCAAAGTCATCTACATCAAAGAAAAAACTCTCTTTCTGTTTCAGTTTTTGCTCGAACTGCTTCACCAGTTCATCAAATTCATTATCTTCCCAAAAATCTTTATTAGTGTTCATTATATTTGGTTGCCATGTTTAAAAATATCGGCTTTTTACAAAAGTAAGATCAAAGGGGCAAAAATAGCAATTAATTCCGGGCTAAAAAGCTAATTTTTTATTCATTATTAATGCACTAAGCATCAATTTGATATTAAGTTATAAACAGATAAAGGTAGTTTAGTGTTAAAAGATTACTTTTGCGAGGCTAAAATGAAACCAACAACTATGAGCTTGATAAAATCTATTTCCGGGATAAGAGGTACAATTGGAGGAAAGCAGGGTGAAGGATTATCACCTGTTGACATCGTTCGATTTGCATCAGCATATGCTGAGTTCATAAAACGTCAGAATAATAATAAAAAGGTGAAAATCGTGGTTGGACGTGATGCGAGAATATCCGGTGAAATGGTAAACCGTCTGGTAAATAACGCTCTGATAGGTATGGGGGTGGATGTGGTTGATCTTGGGCTTTCAACTACCCCTACCGTTGAAATGGCTGTACCGGCCATGCATGCACAGGGAGGTGTTATAGTAACAGCAAGTCATAATCCCAGGGAGTGGAATGCACTGAAGCTACTCAACGGTTCAGGAGAGTTTATTTCAGCGGAAGAAGGTAGGCTTGTGCTGGATATAGCAGCTAAGGATGAAATGGTTTTTGCTGATGTGGATAACCTGGGTCGCTATGCTTATTATGGGCGCTTCATTCAGGATCACATCGATCGCATATTGAATCTGGAACTGGTGGATAAAAAAGCTATACAGGAAGCCGGATTCCGCGTGGTGGTTGATTGCATCAATTCCACTGGTGGCATAGCTCTGCCGCCATTACTCAAATCGCTGGGGGTTGAAAATATTGAAATGATAAATTGTGATCCCACAGGTGAATTTGCTCATAATCCGGAACCTTTACCCGAACACCTTGAGGAAATTTCCAAACGGGTAGTATCTAAAAAAGCGGATGTTGGTTTTGTTGTGGACCCTGATGTGGACAGGCTGGCTATCGTGTGTGAAACCGGTGAAATGTTTGGTGAGGAATATACGCTGGTGGCAGTGGCTGATTATGTGCTGAAGCACAGGAAGGGCAATACAGTTTCAAACCTGTCTTCTTCCAGAGCGTTGCGTGATATCAGCGAAAAAGCTGGAGTGGAGTACCATGCCTCTGCCGTGGGTGAAGTGAATGTGGTGGAAAAAATGAAGGAAGTGAATGCTGTGATCGGTGGTGAAGGCAATGGTGGAATTATCCTACCTGAACTCCATTACGGCCGGGATGCACTGGCGGGCATAGCCCTGTTTCTTTCCATGATGGCTAAATCAGAAAAACTGGTCAGTGGCATCAGAGCTCAATATCCTTCCTATGTCATAAGAAAAAGCAAAATCAGGCTGGAAGAGGGAATGGATGTTGATGGAATTCTGAATAAGATCAAAGAAAAATACAGCGAGCATCCCATCAATACCATAGATGGAATAAAGATAGAATTTGATTCCGAATGGGTTCATATGAGAAAGTCCAATACAGAGCCCATTATCCGCATATATGCTGAAAGCAACTCCGCTGAAAAGGCGATACAGCTGGCGGATAAGTTCCTCAGTGAGATCAGGCAGTTTGCAGGAAAGTGATCCGGCTATTTGTGTTGACAATCCGGTAGCTTTATTCTATCTTTGTTACTAATTAATTAGTTAAACTCTTAAGCTATGAAAGAGCTAACCAGGGCCGAGGAGCAGGTAATGCAGATCATGTGGAAGCTGGGTACTGCTAATGTAAAGCAGCTACTGGAAGAAATGACAGAACCAGTGCCTGCTGTTACTACTGTTTCAACAATCGTAAGAATACTGGATAAGAAAGGATTTGTTGGCCACCAAAAGCAGGGGAGAGGATTTGTATATTTTCCTGTGGTGAGCAGGGAAGATTATCGTCATAACCTGGTGAAAAGTGTGATTAAAAGATTTTATGATGATGAGATAAAGAAATTTGCCACCTTTTTTTCCGATACCGGTCTTAAGGAGCGTGATCTTGCTTTGATCAAACGTGAAATTGATGCACAGCTAAGGAACCGGAGGAACCGGCAGCCCACACTGTTCTGAAATTTTTCCTGATCTTAGCCAGACTGTTAAAACTGCAGCATGGTTAATAAATTCGTCAATAACTTTGTTTATATTGGGGGTATTCCTTCCAGGATATGTAATAAGTTAGCAAACAAAATCATCTTTTTTTAATGACTTCTGACAAGCGCAAACCGGTAAGAAGAAAATTTAAAACAGTAAGTTTCAAGGTTTCTTACAAAGAAAGAAATCTGATAGAACAGTGCTCAGAGCTGGAAGCAACAACCATGAATAAATTCATCAAAGCCGCCATACGTGAGAAAATTGCGCTTTACAAGGAGCAACTTGATGAACAGAAGAAAAACCAGGTTTCAGAAAACCAGCTCACCTTATTTACTCCCAAAAAAGCAGGCGATCAGATTTCCATTTTTGATATCGATATTTACTAGAGACAGTATTTAATTTCCATCTCATTATTTGTTTTTTTTTATTAAGAGGCTTGTAGTTTCCAATGCATGTCAGAGGAATGGTTTGAATATAAATTTTTTACACGATACCTTCCGGAATACATTGCCATTTATTATAATTCGGATTGCAGCAAGTGAAGATTTACCAGGCCAACAGTGAGCTGATCTGTTAAAAGTAACTGCAGATAAAACTTTCCCCCATGCAGAATATGTCGGCCTTTGTATCATTTCGGGATTTTATTTGTCAGCGGAAGCAATACACTAAAAAAGTTAATGAAGCAGCAGGTGTTTGCGATTATTCTTCATACTGCTTTAATATTCTCTCAATTTGCTTTCAATAGTTTCATGTCTCCATATCTCAAAACAGTCTTTATCCTCAGGTGGTGAAGACAGGTTACCGGCACCAGCGCAGGCTGATTCTCCTGCGAGGGTTGTATATGATGTAACCTTATGGAACTCGTAAGTCTTGTACTTCAACTCAAGTTTATGCGGACTTAGAGGAAGCTTACCTTCATCTGCAAACAGGTAGTTTTCATATGATACAGTTCCGTTGTTGATGTTTCTGATGTAATTACATTCTGTTTGCCGCGTATCCGGCGCCAGTTTGGTATGTATAATATTCCGGAAGCCAGATTTCTGAAAGCGGTATTTAAAGAAAAACGAGCAGTAATTTATTCCGATGGGTAACCCTTTCTCACGCGTGTAATTCATTATTTCCAGCGCTGCCAGCTCTGATTCCAATACAATTGGCCTTTCTGCCGCTATAAATCTATAGCCTTTCTTCGCGAGTTTGGCTGCATTGTAAGGCGTAAGGCGCATCTGGTGAAGATTTAGGTTAGTTACTCCGGCTTTAATCATTTCAGGAAGCATTTTTTTAAGACGCTCTGCCTCCTCCGGTACTGCGGGTATTTCAATGGTGATGTTTTTAATGGCATCTATGGCATTATACACGCGATCAAGTTTAAAGCCATTGGCACCGATGTCGAATCTTACTTCATTCAGGCCCGCCCTGCCCAGATCCTTAAATATTGTTTTATCAGCCAGGATGCCGTTTGTGTACATCCAGATATAGAGCTCCGGTGAACAGCTATCGCGAAGTACCTTTAAATAGGCCAGTGTTCTGTCTTTCACCAGCAATGGTTCTCCTCCGCTGAAGGCCACTCCCTGAAAGCCGAAATAATTAATATATTCTGCATAGGCCAGGGGATTTTTAAAAGTCAATCCCTGCGTGGTGGGTAAATGATCGGCTTTTTGCAGAGCCGGACAATAGAAGCAGGCCGCGTTGCATTTACCTGTGATAAACAGGCAGCTCCATTTGCCCTGTCCACACAGGCTGCAACCCGGTGAAATGTGATTCAAAAAAGGTTTGGTTCCCTTGAATAAGGCACTGCCTTCAAAAGCCAGCATCAGTGTATCCCGTTTTTGCTGATATTCTGATGCTTCATACGGGCTCAGCCAGCGAATTCCGGGATAGTTCCTGTAAAATGTCTTATGCTCATTCAGCAAATCATTCAGGTAACTGAAATATGCATTCATGGTTTTCTTCGTCAATAAAACATTAGTCGTAAAGAATAGCTGCTTATAGCCGTCAAACAGAAGATATTTTGCACCTGTATTTCGCAGTATTTTTCGCCCCGCGAATTTACATAAGAAGTAAATATGAATTCACTTTTTTTATGATGGAAGATTTATTTTTCCGGTTATTTCTTTTGATGAGTTCTTCGTAATCAATAATTCCATAAGGGTATGATAGCCGGAACTTCTAAGCAAATCCTGTCTAAAGTGCCTGGGCGGGGGGATCCCTGTATTCAATCCTGCTGAAGTGGGTTAGTACTATTCTGGCGGCATTCAATATGCCCGGCTTATCACTCTTAATTACTTTTATGGTAATGTCCGGTTTCAGTCCGCAGATAGTGTCAGTGGCCTTCATGATTGTCAATAGCTACTCTGTTTGCCAGTTTTTCATGATATAGTAATTCATCGGATATACCTGCTCCATCATCCCAGGTTCGATCCTCATAGTCTGCAATAATATCCTTTAGCTTAATGTGTAGTATTTTAACTCCTGATGACCTGGTGCTGTCAAGGCGTAGTCGCCGCTCGGTTTTTACAGCGCGTTCATATTCAGGCTTATCTTTAATGAAGCCGCGGTCAAGAATAGGAAGCAGATTAAAATTTTCAGGCATAATAATAGTTTTTAGGGTTCGATTATTCATAAGATATAAACAAGCATACTGTATTTGGGGTTTAATAATTCACTGCAAAACAGGCTTGATTATTATCAATCTTAGAGCAATTAAAAATAGCTTCTTCCGCTATGCCTGATATTTACATCAGGTTAAAAAAAAGATTTTTTTGGGCAAAAAAAAGCTGCCTTTTTGAAGGCAGCTTAATATTGTTGGCATTCGTTTTCTATTCCACTATGGTAATCCAGCCGTGTTTGTCTTCATAATCGCCGTACTGAATATCCTGCAGACGTTTGAAAAGTTTTGTGGTTATTTCACCGGGCTCACCGTTTTTGGAAATCACATATTCTTTTCCTGTAGCCCGATCCTGTATGGTTCCGATGGGAGAGATAACAGCTGCGGTACCGCATGCACCTGCTTCCTCAAAAGTTTCCAGTTCTTCAACTGCTACCGGACGTCGCTCTACTTTCAGGCCCAGGTCTTCGGCAAGCTGCATCAGCGATTTATTCGTGATGGATGGCAGGATGGACTCTGATTTCGGTGTGATATAAGTATTGTTTCTGATACCAAAGAAGTTTGCGGGGCCTGCTTCATCTATATATTTCTTTTCTTTGGCATCCAGGAAGATGGGCGCTGCAAATCCTTCATCATGAGCACGCTCACCGGCCCGTAAACTGGCTGCGTAGTTGCCGCCTACCTTTAATCTTCCGGTACCCTGCGGAGCTGCGCGGTCGAAGTCTTTGGCTATTTGCATTTTCACAGGCTTGAATCCTTCCTTGAAATAAGGACCCACCGGTATAACAAAAACCACAAACATATATTCATCTGCCGGTTTTACGCCAACCCGCGGCCCGGAACCAAACAATAACGGACGCAGATAAAGAGAGGCACCTGTACCATGGGGTGGCACATAATCTTCATTTAATTTGATCACTTTAAAAATAGCCTCCCTGAATATTTCTTTGGGTACGGGAGCCATCAGAATACCTTCAGCTGAGTTTTTCAGCCGCTCGTAATTATCTTCCCAGCGAAACAATCTTATTCTGCCTTCTTTGTCACGAAAAGCTTTCATGCCTTCAAATGCTTCCTGACCGTAGTGCAGGGCAGTGGCAGCCATATGGATATTGATATACTCGTCAGAGGTTGCTTCCAGCTCGCCCCATTTACCATCGCGGTAATAACAACGCACATTGTAATTGGTTTTCTGATATGCGAACGACAATGCTTTCCAGTTTATATCTTTCATAATATTTATGTTTTTAGATTTACATTTTTGCGATCGCTAATATAAGAAAAAATGTGGCCTGAAGAAAACAAAATCACAGTACGCTGATTGCATAATGTAAGGCTGGTGCTGAAGAAAATAATTATATGCCACACCATTTGAATGTAGTATTTTCATATTCTGAAATGCTTATATTTGATGAACCCCGAACTGCCGGCCTGTGTTTTTTGTTTATCCTTATGCCGTTATTGAAAAGATGCCACTATGAAAAAGGTCAAAAATTTTTTGGAGGTTACTTTGCTTAAAGTGGAAGAAGTCCAGATAACTACCTGGGACCTGATCACTATTGCTTTAGTAATTCTTGGCAGTATTGTGTTATTTGCAGTGCTGCGGAGGGTTATGCGATTGCAGGAGAGAAAGCAAAAAATGGAAGCCGGTAAAACTTATGCAATATTGCAGATAACAAAGTACATCCTCATAGTATTGGTAATTTCCTATATTTTGGAAGCCGTAGGCATTGATACCACTTTTGTAATCGCATCATCAGCCGCCTTGCTGGTGGGCATAGGGCTGGGTATCCAGCATTTGTTTAATGACGTTATCTCGGGTTTCATCCTGCTTTTTGGCAGGCCAATATCAATTGGCGATGTGGTGGAAGTGGATGATGAGATCGGACGGGTAACGGATATTGGTTTCCGCAGATCAATGATTATTACCCGTGATGATATAAATATAATTATACCCAACAGTAAATTTGTATCGGAAAAGGTGGTTAACTGGTCGTTTCGCAGCAGGCTGACACGATTTCATGTTAAGGTGGGGGTGGCATATGGTTCAGATACGGATAAAGTGAGAAAACTGCTGGAAGAAGCAGCTAATGAGCATCCCGAAGTGAGCAAGGAGAAGCGGCCGTTTGCACGGTTTCACGATTTTGGTGATTCGCAGCTTACCTTCGACCTGCTTTTCTGGAGTAATAATATTTTCAGGGTGGAAAATGTACTAAGTGATCTACGTTTTTCTATAGATAAAAAATTCAGGGAAAACCAGGTGAAAATTCCTTTTCCTCAAACCGATATTTATATCAAAGAGACTCCGCAAAAGTCCAACTGATCTGGATGTTTTACACCCCCTGCTCTGCTTCCTGCTTCAGCTTTCGGGGATACATAACAAAGCCGGTGGTGTGCTCTGCCTGCAATACATCCTCCCAGTTATCGGTATGAAAATTTATGCATACCACACCGGAGGTTTGAAGGTAGTCAAGCTTGTTGTCAAGAAAGAGATTAGCGAAATTTGTAATGGTAGGATTATGACCGATTATCCAAAGGTTATTAATATCATTTGAAAGATCAAAAAACTGGTTGGCAATCTGCTGTTCACTGCCTTCATATATCAGGCGGTCAATCTTTATCCGGTCAGCAGGATGCTGAAAGGCATGAGCCAGTATTTTCGCGGTTGCTTTGGCACGTGTGGCGTGGCTGCTTATCATCAGGTCAATCTTCACATTTTTCGACAACAGGTAATCAATCATCCGTTTGGTGCGTTTTTTACCTTTCTCAAGCAAAGGACGTTCAAGATCAGACTGCTCAGAATTGTCCCATGAAGATTTAGCATGTCGTACAAGATACAAGGTTTTCATGTTCAGATAGTTTGTTGCTAAAATATTATTTTTTATCATTTTTGCTTCATTGTTACTTTTAAACTATCATTAATTTTGTGTGATGTTTTAAGAGTGTTTGAACATCGTGAAAACGGGCAATGTTCACTGCCGCTCAAATCAAGCTAAACTTATGAGTTGTCAAAATGGCAGAGACATTTTCTGTGGCACATACTTTGACAGAGCCCTGATGTTTATAAAACCGGATGATATCACTATACCGGTTATTATCGCTAATCCGCAAAAAAAAATATAACAGGTATGCATAAAGGAAAAATCAACGTTCAAACGGAAAACATCTTTCCGGTAATTAAAAAGTTCCTGTATTCCGATCAGGAAATCTTTCTGAGGGAAATTGTTTCAAATGCTGTGGATGCCACGCAGAAAATAAAAACTCTTGCCCGTCAGGGTAAGGTTGAAGGGGAACTGGGTGATCTTACCATACAGGTGAGTTTTGATAAAAAAAAGAAAACCATCACAGTATCCGACCGTGGTATTGGAATGACAGCGGAAGAAGTGAAAAAGTACATCAACCAGATAGCCCTTTCCAGTGCTCAGGATTTTATTGACAAGTACAAGGAAGCTGATTCCGATAAGCTCATCGGTCAGTTTGGGCTTGGATTTTATTCATCGTTTATGGTGGCCGATAAGGTAGAGGTTCGCACCAGGTCTTATAAAAAAGACAGCAAGGCTGTTAAGTGGACCTGTGATGGTTCACCGGAATATACTTTGGAGGATGATCAAAAAGATGTGCGAGGTACAGATGTGATCATGCACATTGGTGATGACGGAAAGGAGTTCCTGGAAGAGTACCGCCTGCTCGAGCTTTTGAAAAAATACTCGAAATTTGTACCCGTGCCGGTACAGTTTGGTACTGAAACACACGAAGAGGAAATTGAAGGCGAAAAGGACAAGGAAGGCAAGCCTAAAACTAAAAAAGTTGAAAAGCCAAGGATCATTAACAACACAGAACCGGCCTGGACAAAGGCTCCGGCTGATCTGAAAGATGAAGATTATAAGAACTTCTATCGTGAGCTTTATCCGGCCACTTTTGAAGATCCGTTGTTCCACATCCACCTGAATGTGGACTATCCGTTTAAGCTTACTGGAATTCTTTACTTCCCCAGGATCAAGGAAAACTTCGAGATCCAGCGGAATAAAATCCAGCTCTACTCGAACCAGGTATTTATTACCGATTCTGTGGAAGGAATTGTTCCTGAATTCCTTACTATGCTACACGGTGTGCTTGATTCGCCTGATATCCCGCTAAACGTATCACGCAGCTACCTGCAGAGTGATTCCAGTGTGAAGAAAATCTCAAAACATATCATGAAGAAGGTTTCTGACAAGCTGGAAGAAATCTTTAAAAATGACCGCGAAGATTTTCAGAAGAAATGGGATGATGTCAAAATCTTTATCGAATACGGGATGATCTCAGAGGAGAAATTCTTCGATCGTGC
Organism: uncultured Bacteroidales bacterium; assembly: GCA_964477095.1. Lineage (GTDB taxonomy): Bacteria > Bacteroidota > Bacteroidia > Bacteroidales > PWNQ01 > PWNQ01. Next base: position 38,859 of record CAYZDA010000008.1, read on the forward strand.
AAAAAAATATGCCCTGCTGAAAAATGTTGATGGTAAGTATTTTACCTTTGATGAGTATAAGGATCACATTAAGGAAACTCAAACTGATAAGGATAAGAATGTTGTCCATCTGTATACCACTGACAGGGAAAATCAACATACCTACATCAAAGCTGCCAGAGACAGGGGATATGATGTGTTGATCCTGGACGGGCCGATAGACAGTCATTTTGTCAACCTGCTGGAACAGAAGTATGAAAAATCGTCCTTTAAACGCGTGGATGCTGATGTGATTGACAAGTTGATTCTGCAAAAGGATGATGCATTGCCATCAAAACTTTCAGATGAGCAAAAGGATAAACTTAAGCCCCTGTTTGAATCACAGACTGATAAGTCGAAATTCAGAGTGAAATTCGAGAGCATGAGTGAGACAGATATGCCTGTGATCATTACCCGGGATGAGTTTATGCGCCGTATGATGGATATGCAAAAAACCGGTGGGATGCAATTCATGGGTAATATGCCAGAGAGCTATAACCTCATTGTAAATGAAAATCATCCTCTGGTAAATAATCTGCTGGAAGAAAAAGATGAGGAAAAACAATCCAAAACTGTAAAGCAATTAACCGACCTTGCATTGCTTTCACAAAATCTTCTTAAAGGTGAGGATCTCACAGGCTTTATTAAACGCAGCGTGGATATTATCCGGTAATCTGCTGGAAAAAAATATAGCATGAATAAAGGGGGCATGAACAATGCCCTTTTTTGTTTGCCTCGAATGCAAAAATGTCCGGCAGTTTGAAAGAAAACTGCGCCGCCGATTATGCTCTCCCATCAAAGGAGATCATGCTCTCCCATTAAAGGAGATTATGCTCTCCACGGTTAGGTGATTAGTGGTCCCGGTTTATCTCCTTATGTTGTCATGGTTGTTTTGAGCTAAGTGGGGTCTGCTGAAAAAAAAAATAACTTCTTCGTTTTGAAGAATTCATATACATCTGCAACTCAGAAATCAAAAAATATATGCACTTCTGAGCTTTTCAGCAGTCCCAAATTACACCTGATATTCTTAGTTTTACCAGCAATAATTAAAAAGGCCGGGATGTCCCGGCCTTTATTTTAATTACTTGTTTGCTCTTTATTATGCTGTTCTATGTTATCCTGCCCCCCGGGCGGATTTTCAGCTGCTTCTTCAGCATCAGTGGCGCTGAAGACCCGTTCAAACTTTTTCAGCGTCCAGCGTATTGCCAGAAATGAAACCAGAATAAGCAGGGGCCAGCTGAGGTACCAAAATATTGATGCAGTATATGAATACATAATTTCTCCTGTTTTTAATATGAATGACCTTCTTTATCTTCCATTTCCTCACGGTTGATCTTACCGGAGTCAATTGCTCTCCAGGCATAATAAGTGTACCAGATAACAAAAGGCACCAGCAATGAGACATATGACATAACTGTTAGTGTAAGCTTACTTGATGATGCATTTTGAATAGTCAGAGAGCTTTGAATATCGGTGGAAGAAGGATAAAATGGAGTGCCATTATAACCGCTGTTGAGCATCAAAGCCAAAACAGTGAGCACAACTCCTGCCGATCCCAGATTAAAGCCTTGTGAACCCGCTTTGTAATAAGTGCGGATACCGGCATAGAGTACCAGGATCACGCCAGTTAAAAACATGACCGCCAGCAAGGGCATTTCAATGAAATTATTGAAATATTTGTTATCAACCTTATCTACTATCATGGTTTCCATGTTATAGGTGTAGCCTTCCATGGTAAACAGTCTGAAAACAAAAAACAGAAAAAATACCAGAAAGGGGATTCCATTCACCAGTATCTGTTTTTGTGATCTTTCAATGATTTTATCTTCATCTACAATCTTAATAAAATAAAGTGCTGCCACAGTTCTTGCCAGGAAGAAAATGGCCAGTCCGAGTGCTATATTTTCGATATCCAGCACGGCCTCCAGGCCGCGGGCAGCACCCTGCCATGTCACAGCATTGTATTTGTCGATGGTAAACTGCGCACCAGTGAAGAAGGTACCCACGGCGGTTCCGATCAGAGTTGTACCCACAAAACCATTGAGAAACAGGAAGGTTTCAAATGTTCGTTTACCCAAGACATTGCCTGGTTTATTGCGATACTCATAAGAAAATGCCTGTATGGTGAAAGCGAAGAGGATGGTGATCCATACCCAGTAGGCACCACCGAAGCTGGTGGCGTAAAACAGAGGAAAGGATGCAAAAAATGCTCCGCCAAAAGTTACCAGTGTAGTAAAGGTTACTTCCCACTTACGCCCAAGCGCATTGACCACAATCTTTCGACCGGTTTCATCTTTGCCCAGGGTGTAGATCATGGTTTGTCCGCCCTGCACAAACATCAGGAAGACCAGCATGCTGGCAAGCAATGATATGATAAACCACCAGTATTGTTGGAGTACAAGGTGTGAAAAGGTTTCAAACATGGTTATTTTCCTCCTGTTTTTGGTCCAACCTTAATTTGTCTGGTAAGTATGCTGATCTCTGCAATGAGCAGTGCAGTAAAAATGGCTGCAAACATCCAGAAAGTAATTTGCACGCTGGATGCATCAATGTTTGAAACCGCTGCTGAAACCGGCATCAGGTCCTGTATGGCCCAGGGCTGCCGGCCTACCTCTGCCACTATCCATCCGGCCTGTGATGCGATGTAGGGCAGTGGAATAGAGAAGATCGCCACCCATAGCATCAGCTTGTTTTTATGAAGCCTGTCCCTGTAGAGGAAAATCAGGATGAGGACAAAAAGCATGATGAAATAAAAACCCAGCCCAACCATAATGTGAAAGCTGTAGAAGGTAAGCGGTATATTGGGTATGATATCATTAACATCATTTAGGAATCCATAGCCAAAATAGCGAAAATTATCGTGGAAGGTAGTCAGGTAGCCGTCCAGTTCTTCCTGGCTGGCTCCGGCTTCTTGCGCATCTTTATAGTCGGACAGTGCCTTTCTGGCAATCCGTCCTTTGCTGATCTTCTGCTCTGCTGACAACGCTACCTGGGTGTTGCCTTCTGCATCAGTATATTCATATCCGCCTAAAACAAGGTCTTTAATACCGGGAACAAAAGCATCCTTGGAGCGATATCCGAGGATTGACAACAGCTTGGGAATTTCTAATCGTGCATAAATATCCACCTCATTATTGTCCCATCTTTTGTTGGGATTCAGAACGCCGGCAACCAGAATTCCGGCACTTTTCTGACCCTCATAGAGTCCTTCCATGGCAGCCAGCTTCATGGGCTGTTTCTGTGCTACCTGGTATGCTGACCCATCCCCGGTAAAGATCAGGTAGAGTCCGGTAATCAGTCCGAATACTGCAGCCACCACCATGCTTCTTTTGGCGAAAGCCATATGACGTTTTTTCATCATAAACCATGCACTCACACCTATCACAAAGATGGCTGAAAGGGTGTAGGCAGAGGTTACGGTGTGCAGGAATTTGTTGACAGCCACAGGTGAAAGGAAAACATCCCAGAAATTGAGCATCTCGTTTCGCGCTGTGTCGGGATTAAACTGCATGCCTGTGGGATATTGCATCCAGGCATTGGCCACCAGAATCCATAAGGCTGACAGGCTGGCGCCCAATGCAACCAGCCAGGTGGACAACAAATGAAATTTCTTGCTAACCTTGTTCCATCCAAAGAACATCACGGCAACAAAGGTTGACTCCAGGAAAAAGGCCATAATGCCTTCAATGGCCAGTGGTGCGCCAAATATGTCGCCCACAAACCAGGAATAGCGTGACCAGTTGGTACCGAATTCAAATTCCAGGATAAGCCCGGTGGCTACCCCGATGGCGAAATTGATGCCAAACAGGATCATCCAAAACTTGGTGGTCTTTTTCCAGACCGGATTACCTGTCTTCACATAAAAGGTCTCCATGATCGCCATCATGAAGGACAGTCCCAGGGTTAGCGGCACAAACATGTAATGATACATGGCTGTGAGTGCGAACTGCCCCCGCGACCAGTTGACCAGCGACAGGTCTGTAAGGAGGATATTTTCAATCATAAGATATGGGTTTGGTTAAATGTTCTATCATATGCTCCGCCCGTTCTTCATCAGACTTGAACTTCTGCGACATAATATTGGGAAAGAAAAATAAGCGAAGCACAACGAACATGAGGAAAAGCTTGATGAGAATCAGTGCCCAGGCCTTGATGCCCCACAGGGGCATGTCGCGAAAGCCCTGGTAGTAAAAGTCAAAAACGCGTTTGAAAATACTGGGTTTCTTTTGTTTCATGCCGTTCTTGTTTAATTATTCATGCCATCGGGCTTATTTGATTCAAAAATAAAGCAATTTAGCACTAATGCAAATGGCATTTTAGTATTCATGCTCCATTTATTTATGGTATTCTAAATAACAAATAAATTCTTTGTAATCTGTATCCTTCGGTTGGTAGAGCTTCTGTGAGTTTCTTAGGTTCTGAATTTCTATCTGAAACAAACAGCCGGCTGTTTTGTTTACAGCTCTGTTTTTATTCAGTCTGAAAGAAAATGATCAGGATTTAATTTAGCTGTTATGAGGCGTTGGGAAATCAGATATTACTATTCGCTGCAGTTTTTCTCATGTTGGTTTTTGTCTGTGTTTATCTTGAAAGTCGCTGATAATATTGAACATGGTGGTGAATTCCCTGAAATACCCCAGTCATTTCAGGGAAAGAGAATGGTTGCATGTCTGACATACATTATGAGCCTTGAGTCTCACGGAAAGGGGTGAACATGATTGTGGAAAGGATCATAAAAATGCATCCTGATACATGGTTGCGGGAGGATTATGAAGGTCGTGAACCAGAAATTATTAAGCCTGTGATAAATGAATTCTTTTGCCGTCCTGGAATTTGTTGTTTTCAGCTGTTTTTAATCGGTACCTTTTTTATCAGGGTCGTAAGTTTCCCTGTGCAGGCCTGCCAGTTAAATTCACTGATAACAAATTGCCGCGCGGCTTTGCCCATGTTTTGTCTTTTATGTTCATCATCCAGCAATTTAAGTGCCTTATCTGAAAAATCCTCAGCTTTGCCGGCCACCATTATTTCTTTTTCAGGTGAAGCACCTATGGGCTTCCATGCTGATTGGGAGCTGATACATGGCAGCTCCATGGCCATGGCTTCCAGTATTTTATTTTGGAGCCCGGTGCCTATCTGCATGGGAGCAATGAAAACTTTGCTTTTACTGTATGCTATTCTGATGTCGTCTATCCAGCCAGTAACGGTAATTCTTTCCCCGGCCAGCATGCTCACCCTCCTGTCCGGGTTTGCTCCCGCCAGTATGAGCCTGCAACCGGGCTTAATTTTCCATATTAAAGGCATTATCTCGCGGACAATATAAATAGCAGTGTGAACATTGGGTAGATATGACATATTTCCGGAGAATATCAGATCATATTCTGATTCCTCTTCCATTGGTTTGAAGAAATCAGTATCCACACCATTTCTGACAATATGGATATCGGGCAAATCCATCAGTTGCCGGTCGGTTTCTGAAATAACCGTATGCAGGTCAAAATCATTGTGGATATCTTTTTCATAGCGGCTGATCCGTTTATATTCCAGTGAAAGCAGCCATTTTTTTATACCTGAAGTTGCTTTCATCCTTTTCTTCATACTGGCTGCAAAAGCATCCTGATAGTCGATGGATTTGGGCAGGGGAATTGTTCGCACCATTTCAGCCGTGCGAAAGAGCTGGCAATAAACATGATCAGCCTGTTTTGCATCAGCCTTCTGTTTTATCAGCCGCTTAGCTTTCGCGGAGTAAAAATAGCCGCTTTGGAGAGGTTTGCCTTTGAGGAAAAACCACAAAGTATTGATGATGCGCCTGAAACTGCTTTGTGTAAGAAAATGAACCTCTTTGCAGTAAGGATCAAGTTGCCGGTATGCTTCTTCGGTGATCTCTTTTTTTCTACCCGTAGCTATCAGCACAATATCAAATTCCCCGGACAAAATCCTGATCTGGTGGAAGGCACGAAGCTTATCTCCTTTTTCAAGCGGATAAGGAATGCGGGGAAGAATAACTAACAACTGCACAGCTAAAATGTATTTTGGCTGTAAAATTAAGGTAAAAATCTATGATAAGATGTGGATTCTGCATCCAGGTTCAGTTGTTGTTCCTATTGTTCAGTTGCTGAAAGTATTCCGTAAGGCGCAGGGAGCTTTCCTGTATATTATATTTTTCTTTAACAAGCTGCGAAGCGGCTTCACCTATCAGCCTGGTTTCTTCCGGATTATCCATGCACCAGTTTATCTTTTCTTCAAATTCAGCCTCATTATTGGCTATAAGCAGATGTTTTCCGGGTTCACAGTCAATTCCCTCTGCACCGATGGCAGTGGTGATGATTGCATTTTTATTAAGCATTCCTTCCACAATTTTAATTCGAATTCCGGAGCCGGAAAAAAGGGGGACGACCATGATATTTTTACTTTGCATATAATCATGCGCATCGGGTACTTCGCCGTCGATCACAAGACCCGGTTCCTGCCTGCGCATCATCCATAATGGGATATTGCGCCCGGCCAAACAAAAGTTAAGCCCGGGATGCTGCTTTTTCACATTCTGCCATACCTTGTCAAGAAACCAGCTAATCCCTTCCTGATTGGGAAGCCAGTCCATTGAGCCAAGGTGAAACAGGCAGTTATTATCCCTGTTTTTTATTTTTTGCTGATGATTTTCAGTATCCAGAGCAAATGGATGAGCCATAATAAGGCCGCGGGCGCCCTGATTTTCGTAAAATTCTTTGTCGACAGAGGTGATGGGGAGGATGCCGTCATAATCATTGATATGGCTTTTCTCATAACGCTCCAGTTCTTTACTGAGCTTTTTCAAATACCATCTTTTTAATGGAACGTGCGAATTTGCTGCATATCTTTCCCAGATTTTATGCTCCACGTTGTGCGCCCGTAATACAACAGCAGCATTACTCATTTCCCTGATATCTTCCATGTAGGGAGTAAGATATAAAGTTTCGAGGATAATGATGTCGAACTGCCGGGCCAGGAGTGTATTTCTAAGCGCATTTCTGAAATCATCACTTTCAAAGCGCTTTACTATATAACTGTTGCGGTTAAAAAGGTTGAAAAAGGCTTTGATAGGCCTCACCGTAAGATCCACCCTGCCGGTTGAAAACCGTGTCTGCTCTCTGAAGTTATCAGGGATGTCCTCGGTTTTTACAGGACATTTGCTGGTACTCATAGCTAACACCTTCACCACGTGCCCTTGCCGGAGCATGCTGTCAGTCATTGCCTTCATTGCTATGGAACCACCTTCAACCGGCGGCCACGGCGATTTGCTACATAATTGCAACACTCGCATAATTAATCCCTTCTGAAAAATTGGTTACGTAATTTCCTAAATAATCGCAGATATGTTTCTGAATTAAGAAACGGAGCATCAGTGGTAGCTTTAAGTGTGAGGAAAATTCCCAGCGGAAGCAGTACCAGTGCTGATATCCACATTCCCCACCAGGGCTCGATCACCCCCTCGCGTGCAAATTTTTCACCCGTCATGGAGATTACATGATAGATCACAAACAAAAGCACAGACACCACAACCGGGAAGCCGAAACCTCCTTTCCTGATGAGTGCTCCCAGGGGAGCTCCGATAAAAAACAGCACGATGCATGCAAATGACAGGGTGAACTTCCGGTGCCATTCTATGTCGTGGCGGGCAATGAGTTCCCGCTTGTGCCTCAGCACGTTGGTGGTGTAATCGGTCCGGCTGATGATATTTCGCACATCATTAATGGCATATTCCACGATCTTCGCCCTCTCACCGGGCTTGAAATTTTCCAGCAGATCACGATCAAGTTCTGTATCACTGGTAATTATGGTGGGAAAGTCCGGGTCGTTTTTCATCAGTGAATCCAGGTCGAGGCCTATCTCTTTTGCCTTTTTCCTTAAACCATGTATGGTATATCCTTTCGATAACTGTTTTCTGCCGCGAAGAGATAAGGTGCCGGGTTCCAGCTGTTCTTTTTGTTGTGCTTTCATCCTCCGCCTTATGTTATGCTCCCTCAAAGTATTGGCCTGCCTGTTGTTGTCTGCTCCTGATTCAGTTATTAGTAATTCCGGAGGGAACATATTACTTAAAACCGCATAGGTTATACTGTCGTGTTCTGGTTTTACAGCGGATTCCCGGAGCGTGTCTGATGTATTGCCAGCACTGCCGGGCCCGGATTGAGCCTGCTTTGCTTTGCCGCTGTTTGCTGTCAATGCTTTTGCGCTGTCAGCTTTCTTGCCCGTGATACCTTCGGTAGAACTTTGTTTGATCAGAGAATTATAATAACTGAAATGGTTTATCTGAGAGGTCGAATAGTCATTCTTTCGCTTGCTCACATGCTCCAGAATAGAATCTTTAGAGCTCACCAACTGCGTGAGGTTCATCATTTCATAATGATTTTTATAAAATTCCTCATTGGTTTGTTCAAAACTGAAGGAAGCGAGGTCGATCCTGCGCAGTTCCTCCCGGAATTTTGTAATCTGAAGGGGGCGTGAATATTTTTCAGAATGCTTTTCAATGCGCTCCATATAGTTTTTGCCATTGAACAGCTGGAAAACAAGGAAACGCTTGTCTTTGGTTACCTGCATGGTTCCTGAGTCAGCAACTGTAACGCTCACATTTCCCTGCTTTTTGGTATGGTCATAGATTACCACATCCCGGATGGTTTTTCCATCATTATCTTTCCCACCTATTTTGATGGTATAATTCTCGATCTCATCATAGAAGACTCCGGGTTGGATGGAAACCGCCGGTTTTTGTTTTCGCACGTCGTGTAGCAGGGTGCGCATTTTAAGATTAGCCACTGGCATGATATTGTTGGAGAAAAGAAAAGCCACTATGCTCAGAATGGCAATGAAAACCGCCATAGGTTTCATAACAGACCTCAGTGAAATACCCGCAGCTTTCAATGCTACCAGCTCATACCTCTCACCCAGGTTTCCGAAAGACATCAGAGAGGAAAGCAGCACAGCCAATGGTACCGCCATGGGAACAAAAGTAGAGGAGGCAAAAAACAGTAAGCGTGCAATAATGCCCCAGTCGAATCCTTTTCCCACCAGATCATCAATGTATTTCCACAAAAACTGCATCAGCAAAATGAACAATGCTATAAAGAACGTGGCAACAAACGGCCCGATATAGGATTTGATTATATATGAATATAGCTTCTTCAAAATGCTTCCTCAGTTTATACTGCAAAATTAGCGATTTTTATAACGAAAACGAATATTGTTATGTTGATAGTAAAATCATTGGTCGTAACGTTGGAATTAGCATAGCCGTTTTTTTCTGCTGATGTTGTTTTCTTGATCAATATATCTTTCCCTTTTTGAAGTTCTCTTTAAAAATGCTACTTTTGAAGATTATATTGTTTATAAAAATAAAAATATGAATTTACATGAATATCAGGGCAAACAGATCCTGAAATCGTTTAATGTACCGGTACCTGAAGGCAAAGTAGCCTATGGTCAGGAGGAAGCAGTGAAAGCAGCCATTGAAATTGAGAATAAAACAGGCTTCAGTAAATGGGCGGTTAAAGCCCAGATTCATGCAGGTGGAAGGGGAAAAGGCGGAGGTGTGAAAATCGCCAACAGTCTGGAGGAAGTTCATAAATATGCCGGTGACATCCTTGGGATGCACCTGGTGACCCCACAAACCAGTGAGAAAGGTAAGCTGGTGCGTAAAATCTATATTGAACAAAACGTTTATTATGATGGCCCATCGGAAATACTGGAGTTTTACATGAGCGTTTTGCTCAACCGGCAAACCGGCAGGCACATGATCATGTATTCGCCCAGGGGCGGGATGGATATAGAAAAAGTGGCTGAAGAAACACCTGATCAGATATTTAAAGAAGAAATCGATCCAAAAGTAGGGCTCACAGACTTTCAGTGCCGCAATATTGCCTTTAATTTCGGTCTTAAAGCTGAGGCGTTTAAAAACATGATCAGATTCTCCAGGGCATTGTATAATGCTTTTGTTGGCTCTGATGCCTCTCTGTTTGAAATTAATCCGGTGATTAAAACCTCTGATGATAAATTTTTCGCGGCAGACTCCAAGGTAACCGTTGATAATAATGCTCTGTTTCGTCATAAGGACATAGCGGAAATGCGCGACCTGGAAGAGGAGGATCCCATGGAAGTGGAAGCCGGAAAGCATGGCCTTAACTTTGTTAAGCTTGATGGTAATGTGGGCTGTATGGTAAATGGTGCCGGTCTTGCAATGGCTACCATGGACATCATCAAACAGTCTGGAGGAGAACCTGCCAACTTCCTTGATGTGGGTGGATCAGCCGATGCCAAAAGAGTGGAAGAGGCCTTCAGGATTATTCTTAAAGATCCGAATGTTGAAGCTATCCTGATCAATATTTTCGGAGGCATTGTTCGCTGTGACAGGGTGGCCAACGGAATTGTGGATGCTTACAAAAACATCGGTGAAATTAAAGTGCCCATCATTGTGCGTCTTCAGGGAACGAATGCTGACAAAGGAAAAGAGATTATCGACAGTTCAGGGCTGAAGGTATATTCAGCCATAAAACTTCAGGAGGCTGCCGTGCTGGTTAAGGAGCTGGTATCTTAGATTTGTTGTTTTACTGCAAGAAAATCAATTACGGAGGAATCACCGGTATGCATATCGCCCTCCGTAATTTTTTTTATATGCTGATTCAACAGCAGGATGTTTGTTCCCTTCAGGTATCCGGCGATATCTTCGGTGCTGTAAAGTAAATCCGGGTTGCGGGGGCCTCCGGTGCCATATGCAAGTTGTTCCCGGCTGTAGAGTTGCCCGAAGAACCTGCCTCCGGGTTTAAGGCTTTTAATCATTTTCCTGAAAAAAACGGCAGTTTGTTCACGGGGCAGATGTACAAAAATCAGGGCCACGGCATCAAATTCTTGTTCTGGAGCCGCCCAGCTGCAAATATCAGAATGAATATATCGGATGGAAACCTTTTCTTCTGAGGCCAGTTTCAAGGCTTTTTTCCTTCCTTCGCCACTGTAATCAACGGCGGTTACTGTCCAGCCGGTTTTTGCTGCATATACTGCATTGCGGCCTTCACCCTCACCGGGCAGTAAAATGCTGCCAGGCTTCAGGCTGTCAAGGTTTTCGCGGAAAAAGCCATTGGCTGTCTTTCCATATGTATATTCCTTTGAGGAATAGCGGCTGTCCCAGAATTCTTTCATAAAAAATGTGTTGCTTTTTTCAATAAAAAAACAACACATTTCTGAAAGAGTTCTGCTTCCCGGTCTATTTCATCAGGAAATCAAGAATGTCATTAGTATTTAGTTCTTTGGGTTCTTCGCCGTGTTTGAATATCCTGAGGCTGTGTTTGCCTTTAAGTATCAGGCGTTCACCCTCCAGTAGCAGCAGGCAGCCTTCACGCAAGCCAACTACAGTGGTATTGGTGTTAATCTTCAGGAATTCATCAATACGCTGTTCGCGCGTTTCACCTGCGTGTCCGTCAGGATTTGCATCCAAATAATGCGGGTTGATCTGAAACGGGATAAGATTCATAGTTTTGAAGCTTTCCGGTTCGTAAATCGGCATATCGTTCGTGGTCATAAGGGTAGGACAGGCCACATTGGAGCCGGCACTCCATCCCATGTAAGGCATACCGTTTTCTACTTTTTCGCGAATAGGCTCTATAAGCTTGTTTTTGTGAAGCATGCCCACCAGGTGGAAGGTGTTTCCTCCGCCTACTGCAATGCTTTCTGCTTCCTGAACAGCTTTCACAGGATCATTTTCTTTATGGATGGAATATATCTCATAGCCAAGTTCGGAGTAAACATGTTTCACTTTTTCTTCATAGGCATCATAAGAAGCCTGTAATCCTTCATCTGATAAAGCCACCCCTGCATAAGGGATGAATAAGACTTTTTTTACATCTTCCTTCAGGAAATCCTTGATGTGATTTTTTGGCCAGTTCAGATAGGCGTCACCAGCCATGGTTGAATTACTGATCAATAATAAACGTTTCATATGATTTTGGTTTAAATGTGTTTTTTATTGTTTGTCAAAAATAACAAAACCTCAGAAAAACCAGGGAAATATTCCTTCGGCTTTGCGGTATGCCGACTTGTATGACTGTTCCAGGTGTCTGAGCCAGTAGTCATTATCTGAATATCTTATCGCCTGTTTTTTGTAATTGATACTGCCCTTCCTGCCTGCATCTTTTTTTGCAAGTATGCGACCGGTTTTTTTCTGAAGGTTCTTAATGATGGAATAATCAACCTGGCTGTTTCGTAGCGACTTAAGAAGCTCCAGCGCTTTCCTGCCATCCTGCTGTTTAAGATAATAACGGATAAACTTTAGCTTAAGTTCATCATCACCCTGCCGTTTTGCAAATGTCAGCGGACTTAAAACTACCAATCCTTCATCACTCAGCTTATGTTGCTTAAAAAAATGTTCAGCACTTTCCAGTTTCGTGATAAGGGCTGTTATGTTGTTGTTTTTATAAAGGCTGTCCACTGATTTGTGTAGTTCGGCAAACCTGAATATGTGGCGGTATTGCTCCAGCTTATTGGCTGCTTTCAGCGTGTCAAACTTACAGAAAGCATATCTTCGGGCAATCTGAAGTGCCCGCCTGTAGTGTGTCCTGGCCGAAAGATAATCAGTGCTGGTAATTCCCAGGCTACCCTTTTCGCTATGGTGGCGGAAAGTATCGCGGGCTGCTTCGCATACTTTTGCCTGCAGCTTGTGTGACAGTTCTTGTATTTTTAGTTGAATGATCTTCGAATTACCAAGATTGTATTCAGCAGTGTCCTCTTTCACTTCTTCTAAAATATCATTTGCATTACTAAAGCGGGCCCCCCAAACCTTCATATCAGCTCGTTTGATTTCGGCTAAAACCAGGGGTTCGGCTGCACGCCGGGTAAGAGAATCAAGGGTGTCATTAGTGCCAAACTGATAATGTTTTAGCAATTTCCGGGCATCAGTAAATTCTTTCAGTGCAATTTCGAAACGCTCGTAGTTGAGAAAAGCAAAACCTTTTTGCAAGTGAAGCAGATAAATTTCTTTATCGATTTTTTCCTGAAGTTCTGCTGCCTTTTCTGTTCTGTTAACGTGCAGCTGATGTTTTTTTCGATAGTTTTCAGCTTCTGAAAATAATTCATCAGCTTTATGGTAATTCTCATCCCTGTATTCACTGGCTGCCTTTTTTACTTTCTGATCATACACACCCTGATGAGCTTCAATTGCATGTTTCCTGATCATGTTCCGGCAGTCTTCAGTCCGGCATAGTTCAGCAGCATTGTCATAATGGGAGAATGCCTGTTCGTAATCCTTGTTTTCGATAAGGTGTCCGGCCTGTTCAACAAAAAGCTCAGCCACCTCGTCATACAACAGTTTGATGGCCCGGTCGGATATAATAGAGCTGCTGTGTTCTTTCTGAAACCTGTCCACCATTTTGATATACTGCAGAGCAAGGTCAGGCCGGTTGGCATTAAGCGCCTGCCGTGCCACTGCAACATAAGCATTATAGATGCCATATCTGGCCTTCGACAAGTATTTCTGTACTTCAGGACTGCATTTATACCGCGGAGTGTTCCGGCAAAAAGCCGCAGCACGTTCCATTATTTCTATGGCCCAGTTAAATTCTTCCTCAGCCATGAGTTCGCGTGCTTTGCTGATAAAGGCTGCTACCAGGGTATCACTGAAGAGTATTGCCTGCTGGTAGGTTTGGGTGTCAGGTTTGAGTTCCATGAGCAGGTGCTCAGTTTTACCGGCAGATGCATCAAGCCTGCCCTGTTGCAGGTCCAGCCTGGCCAGCTCCAGCCAGGCCGGGGAAAAATATGGGTTTGCCTGTATGGATTTTTCGAAATAACCACGGGAGATGGCTGTGTCAGTACTTAAATAACTAAGGCCTTCCTGGTAATACAGCCGCTCAAGGTTCTGCATCTGGCGGTTTATCTTTGCCCGCTTAAAAGCTATTCCGCTTTTTAAATTTTTGAAACGGGGAAGGAATTTCAGGGGATCATTTTTTTCGAGATCAAGGATTTGCAGATAATCACTTTCCTGCAATTGATCAAGGATTGCCTCTGCCTCCCGTAAATTGGCACTGTAAATCGGCAGCATATTAAGGTTGCCAATTGTAATGCCCCCTACTTTTATAAGGGCCTCTTTAAGAAGTGGAAAATCAAGATAATACTGATCGATGGCTTCGGTTTTGCGTTGAAAAGCTTCCGATTGTTCTTCAGTATACATCAGAGTGTAACTGATATCATTGAACTGAAGGTTGTATTCTGAAAGTGAATCGGCTAATGGTATAACTTTCCTGTCATGCGAAAGATCAATGGTATCATTTATCACTGCTTGTTTGCCTGCTGCCTCAAGGAAGATGCTATATGCTATTTTTGATGGGATCATTTGCTTTTCCACAGGAAAGCCGCGGTAATGCTCATATCCCCTGATGTGTATGCCTTTTATTTGGGTCACCAACTTATTGCCGCTGAGGTATATATCCTGCTGCCAGTGAATGCTGAATTTGGTGTAAGCAAGTATCCTGGGAATACTTTTGGAGAAGGCTTCTAAAAACTTATCGGTAATCCGCTGGTCGTTAATGTTATCTATCCGCCGGTATTTACGATGCTCCACTGTTAGATGCAAGGAATCGGAAAAAAGTAGCTTTTCTTCGTCTGCCCGGACATTTTGTGTGCAAAGCAACAATAGCCCTGTAATAACTAACAGCCATATCCTGTGGAGTCTTCCCATCTTTTTCTTTTCAGCCTCAGCTAACGTTTATTCTTCATTTTTATTCCATTTATCCGCGGTTTATACGAATCAAAAACGCTATTGAGCCACTGTTATTATTAAGCCTGCGATATTCAGGCGCCTGCCAGATGAATAAGATTCTGCGGCTTTCCTTCCAGCCATTTGAATACATTTTCCTTCACAATTGCTGCCCTGTTCTCCATGGCTTCCGCTGTGGCATAGCCGATATGTGGTAGCATCACAAGATTCGGAGCATCCATCAGTGGGTGATCAGCCGGGATTGGTGGTTCATGTTCATACACATCAATTCCTGCACCCGCAATCTTTCCTTCTTTTAGGGCAGATGCCAGCGCCTTATAATCAACAATCTGCCCGCGGGCTGTATTGATAAGTATAGCAGATGATTTCATCGCCATTAGCCGGTCTTCGCTTATCATGTGCCGGGTGTCTTCTGTATAAGGCACATGCAGGCTTATGATGTCCGATTTTCTCAGCAATTCATCCAGCCCCAGGTATCTGATACCTTTTTCTTTCGCTTCCTCTTTTCTACTGCGGCTGTATGCTATTACTTCAGCTCCCATTGCATTAAGAATAGAAGCGGTTCTCATTCCAATGGCTCCTGTGCCTATTATTGCCGCGGTTTTTCCTGATATCTCCCTGCCAAGAAAGCCTTCACGGGTCTTCTGTTGACGCACTTTTGCATCATTTGTGGTAATCTTTCGGTAAACATCCAGTATTAATCCTATTGTCAGTTCTGATACTCCTGTGGTGCTGTAGCCTGCAGCGTTACACACTGTTATTTGCAGTTCTTCACACGCCTGTATATCCACATGGTCAACACCCGTAAATGCTATATTGAGTAATTTTAGTTTTGGCAGGGACTCTAACAGTTCCCTGGTGACCGGAATGTTTGAAACTACCATTATATCTGCATCTTTTGCCCTTTCTGTAATAACTTTACTATCTTCCACACGGTTGCTGAACATAATAAACTCATGTCCTGCATTTTCAAATTCACTTTTAATACTGTTGAATGCCATTAAAGAAATGCCCAGGGGCTCTACAGCTACTATTTTCATGCTAAGAAGTTTTTAATTCTGATACAAAATTAAAAGATTGTTGGTATTTGAAGCTTTAATTATGGATTTCAAAACACAAATAAGGAAATAAAAATGAGAAAAAGACTAAAAATCCTTTACTTACAAAAAAAAATGTGTTACCTTTATTCTACGTATAGGGTTCAGGATAATTTAATGAATTAAATTTCGTTATTTATAAAATACTCTGAGCAACAATACAAGGTTTTGAATGTTAATAAATAAGGTTGCCTCGTTCCGGGTAGCTTTTTAGGGATAACAGTAACTTTTACACGCAATTAATCCTCGGAGGTCCCACCTCCTTGCCCTGAGGCAACCTTTCTTATTTTTACAGGCGTAAGCCTGTTTTTTTATTACTTAAGTTCAGTAAGTTCAATAGATGTCAGTGGAGTGTTATACTGGGTTCTCCATTTCTCATTCGCGGGAAAATAGCCGGAATAATAGTCAACATAATCATCCGAATTTCCTTCCAGTATTGATCCTATCATCACAGACAGCTCAGATGCGGCAGTTCTGATACTGTTCAATAAGGCCATTTGGATTCCTCCGGCAACAGATATCAGGTTTAAAAGATTGCTTAGTTCTGATGTTTGTATGGTTTCACCGATTGACTGCATGGTTTTTCCGATATCCCTGCTTTTCTTATCGGTCTCGAAAATTTTAATTTCCAGATTTATGCCGCCGTGCACCTTTTGTGCAGGATATAAAAGCTTGCCGGCGCCCATAAACTCACGTTGCTCACCTTTTTTCATCACAAAATAATTGTCGGGATTATTGTTGATGAATGGTCCAGCACCACTTAGATCCCAGGCGTAGGAAAAGAAATAAATCTCACTGTGCCTGTCGAAAAAACCACCCAGGAAACCATCGAAATTTTTCTTAATGGATAATGACTTTAATGTAAGTCCTCTGTTATGCTCCGAAACCTTCGGTCTGATTTTTTTACTTTTGAAGGTTCGCTTCATTTGCTCAAGGTCCCTGACTTTGTTAAAGTACAGATGGCTTAAAGCTTCGTCTTCCAGTGTGGCATCGAAATCGAGAATACTGCCGGATTCAATAAGAGCCATAGCAATCGGGTTTGGGTTGCGGATGTAAATATAGCAGGTTTGTCAGCTGAATGCAATACTTTCATAGCTATTGTGCTGCAAGGACTCTGCTTATTTCCTGGTGAATTCTAAAATACGCTGCTCTTCAAAACTACGGTAGCTGTATGATTCAAGTATTTTTCCCTTGTCCAGTATAAATATCACCGGAAGTGACCCATCTGTTATTTTAAGAAACTCCATGGGATCTATGGATATGTTCTCGATCTCTTCCAGCCCGTATTCAGTGATAAATGTCTCATTTGCTTTTTTGTTGTCACCCATAAAAACGATTAAGAAGGCTTGCTTGTGATCAGTTTTATCTTGAATGACTGATAGCTTTTGCGCCGCCATTTTGCAGAATCTGCATGAAGCACCAAAGAAAAAAGCCACCTTCTTTTTATTTTGAAGCTGATGTTTACTGATGAATGCTTCAAGCTTCTCTTTATTGAATGATGTTTTGTTTTTGTAGTTATTTCTTCTCAAAGAGTCTGGAGGCGAAACAATGAATACTAACGCTATGGATAAGAGCAAAAGCAGACTGAAAATTGCCGGACGGTATCGCTTGATCATATCTGCTGATTTTGCAGCAATGATCAGAAATATAATAAGTATTATATTCTTAATAATGGAGAGAGGATGTGATATCTCCACGGCATCTCCAAAGCAGTGACAGTGCTCATTGTTATTGCTGATCATAAGAAAACCAATAAAAGCAGTGAATATCACGAGCATAAGTATTGAAACCTTAATAGCAAACTTTGAAAATATGCCCGTGGTCAGTAACAGCCCTAATAAAAGTTCTGCAGCTACAAGGAGCCTGGCTAATATCATTGTCGCATCCAGGCTGAGTATGCCAAAGCTGTAAACATATAATTCAAAAGTGTCCAGGGACAATAGTTTAAGGACTGCTGAAATAATGAAAATAGTCCCTGTTAGAACTTTTGTGATGAACGGAATTCGCAACATAATTCAGCTAAATAAAAAAAAGGGTATATTACTTGTTGATTGTCGCTAATATACCCTGTTTTTGAATAAAAGAAGATACTAAATTTCTTTGCATTCAATTTTAGAAGTGCCCATGTCTTTTTCCAAACTGCTACAGTCGTCTTCTTCAATAGTGAAGGTGTTAGTATCAACTACATTGCCGTTCGAAATCGTATCACATTCACATTCGATTTCTTTGTTGCAGCTACTTAAAGCAAAAAGAGCAACTACGCTTAAAGCCAGAAATACTTTTTTCATTTTGATTGGGTTTTTTTGTTTTGCCTCTTTTTTTAATAATGGGTTTCGGCTTTCCCACAAAACATTTTTATTAAATAACGAAAGTATAAAAATTGATTTATAAAAACAATAATTATGGAGAAATATTCAAAACTTATTAAAAAAGCGTTGTTAATAACCTGTGTAGGTCATGTATAAGCAGCTTTATAACTGATGTGGCAGTAGTGGCATGGATGTTATTATTTTACAAATAGGTAGGAGTAAAAAAAAAGAGATGCTGAATAATTTGCATCTCTTTTATGTAGAAAATCCTGGTTATTCAGAATTATTTGAGATATTTATCCAGCCAGGCATAAAACTCCCGGTGCCATAGTACCGAATTTTGAGGCTTTAGTACAAAGTGCGATTCATCCGGAAAGAACAACAATTTACTTGGCACATCACGCAGCTGGGCTGCATTAAACGCCTGCAGGCTTTCAGTATATGGAATCCTGAAGTCGTTTGCCCCTGTTATTATCATAATCGGAGTATCCCAATTATCAACATACAGATGAGGGGAGAATTCAGTGTAGCTCTTTGGCTTTGGCTCCTGCCAGTAAGGCCCTTCCAGGTCCTGGTTCACAAACCAGTATTCTTCTGTGGCGCCATACTGGCTTTCCAGGTTGAACATACCACAATGAGAGATAAAGCAGGCAAAGCGGTCGCTGTGTTTTCCGGCCAGATAGAATACTGAAAAACCGCCGTAACTGGCTCCCACGGCACCCAGCTTGTTTTCATCAACGTAAGGCTCTTCAGCCAAAGCATTAATCGCCGACATATAGTCCCGGATGTTTTGGCCGCCATAGTCCCCGCTGATCTGATCGTTCCATTCCTGTCCGAATGAAGGAAGACCACGACGGTTTGGCGCTACTACAATATAATCGTGAGCAGCCATCATCTGGAAATTCCAGCGATAGCTGAAAAACTGGCTAACGGCACTTTGCGGACCACCCTGGCAATAAAGTAACGCCGGATATTTTTTGTTTTTATCAAAGTTAGGTGGATAGATCACCCATACCAGCATCTTTTTACCGTCAGTGGTTTCCACCCAGCGCTCCTCGCTGTGGGCTAAAGTGATCTCTTCAAGCATATCATCATTTACATGACTCAGTTGCTCTTCCTGTCCCCCCATTGTAATGGTAAAAATCTCTGTGGGCAGCGCCATGGACTGCTTGGCTCCGATCAGTTTGTCGCCTGCAGGCGCTACACTCACGTAATTATGTTTTCCTTCCGTGATCTGTCTGATTTCTCCGCTTTTGACATCCAGCTCGTAAATCTGATAGGTGGCATGTATTCCACTGATGAAATACAGCTTACTTGCGTCTTCACTCCAAACAAAGCCATGTGAACTTTGATCAAATTTTTCACTCATGTCATTAATTTCACCTGTTTCCAGGTTTTTGACTATAATTCGCTCCTTGTCTGATTCAAAACCCGGGGTTGCCATGCTTTTCCAGGCGATCATTTTTCCATCAGGAGAATAAACCGGATCGTGATCATATCCATCGAATTTCTCTTTTGTGAGGTTTTCGGTTTCACCGGTTTCCAGATCATAAATATATATCTCTGAATTGGTGCTTACCGTGTATTCCTTTCCGGTAAGTTTTTTTGCCACGTAGGCTATTTTGCTGCCATCAGGGCTCCAGGTGATCTGCTCCATGCCTCCCCATGGGTTTAGCGGGCTGTCAAACCGTTCGCCTTCCATAATATCCTTGTGTTCTGTCAATCCTCCATCTTTATAGGAGGCATAAAAAACGTGGCTGTATTTGTAGTCGTGCCAGGCATCCCAGTGACGGTACATCATATCATCAATAATCCTGGCATTGGCTTTTGGCAGGTCTGGATATTTTTCATTAGCTGTCTCATCCAGCTTCACATCTTTTATGTACAGTATATGTTTCAGGCCGGGAGAGTATTCAAAACCTTTGATACCACCTTCCACTTCTGAGATCATGGTTTTGCCACCTCCCTCAGCATCCATTTCCCAAAGCTGCATATGGTCATTGTCATCCTTCGCCAGAAATCCTATTTTTTCACCATCAGGCCTCCAGCGTGCATTACTCTCTGATTCATCTTCTGTTGAGGTGATATTTTTACTTTCCCCGGTTTCCACATCAACCAGAAACAGGTCGCTTTGGCCTGAGTTTTCCTCCAGCTTATATCTGCTAACACCATATAATACTTTTTTACCATCGGGAGATACCTGTACATCAGCATTCACACGTCCCAGCTTCCAGAGCAGTTCGGCGCTCATCACGTTTGTAGATATCTTTTCCTCTTGTTCTGATAGGGTTTCAGCTTCTTTTTTTTCAGCTTCCTCCCGTTTTTTGTCTTCCTGCTTGCAGCTCCACAGGCCTGTAATTAATGCAGACAGGATCAACAACGTCCATTTTTTCATATCATCAGGTTTTTAAATTGTAATACAACATTTTTACGTCCGAAATATAAAATGAAAACCGGACGGTTCCAACAGTAAGGGCGTTAATTGTTTAATTCTGGTACCTTACTTTTGATCCAGACGGTTCAGGCCTTGAATTCCCAGACGGAAGTTTTCTTCCATCTCAAGCGTTTGCCGGTAGTGTTTTCTTGCTTCTTCGATGTCTCCCTGGAGCTCCAGTGCATATCCCAGATTATAAACAGCATTTACGTTTTGCGGATCTATATCCAGTACCCGGCTGAAGTATTCCTCCGCTTTCTGATAGTTTTCCATCACAGTGAGGTTGATATACCCAAGGTTGTAATAAGCATTGATATTTTGCGGATTCACATCCAGCAAGCGATTGTATGTGTCAATGGCTTTTTCATATCTTTCCTGATCCTGGTAAAAGAAACCAAGGTTGTAAAGTGCCTCCTGACTTTCAGGCCGGGCATCCAGGGCATTTTCATAATACAGCACTGCCAGGCTGTCGTCTTGTTCAGCTGCAATTATCCCCAATTGTATGAAAGCATCATAAAATTCCTGGTCCTGTTCAGTGGCCCGGTGGAAATCACGAATAGCTTTATCCGTATCACCTTTATCTTTATTAATCATTCCGCTGATGAAATAAATCCGCTCATCACCGGGAGCAAAACTCAGTGCACGGTTTAAAAAACTAAAAGCCTGATTATGGTTGCCCCGGTACAAATGCAGCTGCGCCATCTTCAGCAGCGCATCCAGGTGATCGTTATCTTCAATAAGCACAGACTGCAATGCCTGCTCGGTTTTGGTAACCTGTCCCATGGCAAAATATATATCCGAAAGCGTGATGATATAATCCGCTTTGCGGCCACCCTTTTCTATGGCCGTGTTGATATCCGAAAGTGCTTTGTTGATTCTGGCATTTTCCATATGCAATTCGGCCCGCTTGTGATAAAGGTCTGCATCATCGGGCGTGGCTTTTATTCGGCGATTGACCGCTTCCATTTCACTCACCTCTGTGGTGTCCTGCTTTGGTGGTTCCTTTTTTTTGCTTTTATCATTATTACAGGCCATAGCCGGAATAATGAAAAGCATTAAAACCATGATCCGGAGTTTTATATTCATATTAGTATCATATTATATTTTAACTCTTCAGTTTTATTTACAGTGCAAAAATAAAAAATCAATTTACTCCCGGCAGGAGTAAATTGATTTTTTGGTTCCGGTGCCAGGCTTATCAGCTAAACCGCTTCCTTTTCGGCATCACTGTAGAATTCCATAATTTTCTTTTCAAGCTCCTCGGCCAGCTCAGGATTATCCATCAGCAACTGCTTTACTGCATCGCGGCCCTGGCCCAGTTTGGTTTCTCCATAGGAAAACCACGAACCGCTTTTTCGGATCACATTGGCTTCCACTCCCAGATCGACAATTTCACCAACCTTTGAGATACCTTCGCCATACATAATGTCGAATTCCGCTTTGCGGAAAGGTGGAGCTACTTTGTTTTTCACCACCTTGGTACGGATGCGGTTTCCAGCCACGTTATCACCATTCTTGATCTGGCTTATTCTGCGAATATCAATCCTTACTGAAGCATAGAACTTCAGCGCGTTACCACCGGTAGTTGTTTCAGGATTACCAAACATCACACCGATCTTTTCGCGCAGCTGGTTGATGAATATGCAGGTAGCACCGGTTTTACTGATGGTGGAAGTAAGCTTACGCAACGCCTGTGACATCAGGCGGGCCTGCAATCCCATTTTGGAGTCGCCCATTTCGCCTTCCAGCTCACTCTTTGGTGTAAGAGCAGCTACCGAGTCAATTACAATAATATCAATAGCGCCGGAGCGGATCAGATTATCGGTAATTTCCAGTGCCTGCTCGCCATTATCAGGCTGTGAAACCAGCAGATTTTCAATATCCACACCCAGTTTTTTGGCATAGAATCGGTCAAAAGCATGCTCGGCATCAATAAAAGCAGCTATGCCGCCTGCTTTTTGGGCTTCAGCTATGGCATGGATGGCCAGGGTGGTTTTACCTGATGATTCCGGGCCGTAGATCTCCACAACGCGTCCACGTGGTAATCCACCAATGCCAAGTGCCATATCCAGGCCCAGAGAACCCGTGGATATATGCGGTAGGTCTTCAACGGCATCATCACCCAGCTTCATGATCGTGCCCTTACCATATGATTTCTCAATATTACTGATTGTCCGTTCCAGTGCCTGCAATTTCTCTTTATTCACAGCAGCTTTCTCCTGGTTTTCTTTGGTTTGTTTTGCCATAGTTCCTTGTTTTATTAGTGTTCAAAGATATTCATTTT
The DNA here is from genome assembly GCA_964477095.1 of uncultured Bacteroidales bacterium. GTDB lineage: Bacteria > Bacteroidota > Bacteroidia > Bacteroidales > PWNQ01 > PWNQ01. Next base: position 61,726 of record CAYZDA010000008.1, read on the forward strand.
TTTACGATTTCATGCTGTCCAGGATTTGTTCAGCATGGCTTTTGGTTTTCACTTTTGTGAAGATTTTTTCAATAATTCCCTCACCGTTAATAACGAAAGTGGTCCGGTGAATGCCATCAAATTCACGACCCATAAATTTCTTTGGTCCCCACACCCCAAATGCATTGATCACTTCTTTTTCTGTATCGGGGATTAACGGATAGGGCAGATCGTTTTTAGCCTTGAAATTTTGCTGCCGTTTTGTCGAATCAGCGCTTACACCCAAAAGTGCATATCCCTTTTGCTGTAATTCACGGTTGTAATCCCTAAGGTTACAGGCCTCAGCCGTGCAACCGGGAGTAGATGCTTTCGGGTAGAAAAAAACGATCAGCTTTCTTCCTTTATAATCATCAAGTTTAACTACGTTCCCCTGTTCATCCTGCGCCGAAAACCGTGGCGCCTTTTCACCTTCTTTTAAATGTGTCATCGTAAATTTGTTTTCTGTAATAAAATTATAAAAAAATATTGGAAATAAACAAAGAAATATTAAAAAAAGTTTCTGCCGTTCTTTTCCGGATCAAAGAAGAAAAGTAGAAAAGAAACGATAAGGGCGGCCCCGCCGAAAAGGCGGGACGGTCTGCGGCTATTAGCTGGCCCCGGCAGGCCGCGGGTTTGTAAGCTATGGACAACGAGCTTCCTTTGGTCGCTGTTGCCATAGCACAAACCCCATGCAGCCTGCCGGCACCAGGCTAACCGCCTACGCCCTGCCGCACTGCTCGCCAGGGTTAAAGCTTATTGTGCTTTGTCAATCTTTTCGTACAGCGAATAACCCTAAAATGATGCACCTCGCGAGATACCATAATATAGAGGAGTGTTTCCGAAAAATATCTTGATTATGTCGCTGTTTCCAGCCCGCCCGAAAGTGCAGGATCGCATCGGATATACACCCGGATAGAGCATGGAAATCATTTGGAATTAGTTTTAATCAGTGGCGTGATATTTTTCATTGTAACGGCAATACTCACTGATGGGACATTCGCTGCATTTGGGATTTCTCGCAGTACAGATATACCGTCCGTGAAGGATAAGCCAGTGATGGGCGAGCGGGATTTTTTCTTCGGGAATATAACGTACGAGTTGCTTTTCGGCCTGTAGTGGATTTCTGGCCCTGGTAGTCAACCCGATTCTGTCTGCTACACGGAAAACATGGGTATCCACGGCAAGGGCTGGCTTGTTGTAAACCACTGATGCTATAACATTGGCGGTTTTCCGTCCTACACCGGGCAATTTCTGTAGTTCTTTCACATCCGGTGGTACCACACCATCAAATTCCTCCAGCAGGGTTTTAGCCATACCCAGTAGGTGCTTTGCTTTATTATTGGGGTATGAGCAGCTCTTTATATAGGAATATACCTCATCCTGTGAAGCTGCTGCCAGTGATGCGGGTTCGGGAAAGCGTGCAAAAAAAGGAGGAGTAAGCAAGTTAACGCGTTTATCCGTGCATTGTGCGGATAAAATAACAGCAACCAGTAACTGGTACGGATTGGCATATACCAGCTCCGTTTCAGCTACTGGTTGCTGTTCAGAGAAATAACCTAAAACCTTCTCAAATCGTTCTTTCTTTTGCATATCCTGTTATTTGTTGCAAAGATATGCAAACACGGGCACATCAATTATGGATGATACCCGGATAATTTTTCGGCGCCAGGGGATGTGCATATACCCTGGAAAAGTTCAGGATATTGTTTATCACAGAACTGCCGGGTTGTTGCTGATGATTACCGTTGATGAGGAATTCATCAATAAAACGGTCGATTTCAGCATCTGAGAAGTGAGAAATCTCTTCAAGAGTAAATGTTGTATTCATAGACATCAATTGGTTTATGTCTATAGCAAACGGAAGAGAAATCGGCTTATTATTGAAACTCTAAAAAAAAATTACATTAATCGGTTGTAAGTACAAGCTTCTTCTCGTCAATGAGTTTGCGAAGATTGATCAGCGCGTAACGCATACGTCCGAGAGCGGTATTAATACTTACGTTCGTTTTCTCAGCGATTTCTTTAAAGCTCATATCGCCATAGTGACGCATGATGAGCACCCGTTTTTGCTCCTCAGGCAAATGTTGGATAAGCTTACGCACATCATCATGGATTTGCCTGGTGATGATTTGATCTTCAACTGAACCTTCCATCATGTCGATGGTATCAAAGATGTCGTACTCGTCCGTACCACGGGCCATAGATACTCGCTTTGCCTGACGAAAATGATCGATCACCAGGTTATGCGCGATTCGCATTACCCACTGCAGGAATTTTCCTTCTTCCTGGTAAGAGCCGGACTGGAGTTTTTTAACCACCTTAATGAACGTGTCCTGAAATAAATCCTCAGCGAGGTTTTTATCCTTGACCATCATTAGGATATAACCAAATACCTTGTTCTGATGCTTTTGGATGATTTTTCCAAGAGCCGACTGATTACCATCTAAGTATTGGCGGATCAGTTGCTGATCGCTTAAATGGTTCTGCATAAAATTCACCTTTCTTGTTTAATAACTTAAGGGTAAATTATGTCTATAGTCGGTCCTCCTGTTTAATTTTTGGTGAAGAAATTATTTTTATTACTCTGACACAAATATAAGTATGTAAAAAATAAAAAACAAGTGAAATTTAAGTAATTTTGTCCGCTTATAAAAAACAATTTGTTGAAAGCTGCGTATTCCTTACAATTCAGACAAATTATACAATTTAAATTCAGCTAATTTTGTTGTTAAAGAACGGTAATATAAGTGCCGGTTTTACAAATGGACACAACTACTACAAATATCGATCCAAAAAAATCTATCATAATAAAAGGGACACGGGTTCATAATCTGAAAAACCTGAGTGTAGCCATTCCACGTAATAAATTCGTGGTGATTACTGGTGTTTCGGGTTCCGGGAAATCCTCACTTGCTTTTGACACGCTTTATGCTGAAGGTCAAAGGCGTTACGTGGAAAGTCTTAGCTCGTATGCCAGGCAGTTTCTCGGCCGTATGGAAAAGCCGGAGGTGGACGACATTAAAGGCATAGCACCGGCCATTGCCATAGAGCAAAAGGTGAATACGCGCAACCCGCGCTCTACAGTAGGAACAACTACGGAAATATACGAGTATCTGAAACTGCTCTTTGCCCGCGCAGGCAAAACTTACTCACCCATAAGCGGTAAGCTGGTTAAGCGACATACGGTTTCTGACGTGCTGGATTTTATGAAGCAGCAGCAGGAGCAAACGAAAATACTGGTTCTGGCACCTGTAGTTATCAAAAAAGGGCGTACAGTGAAAGATGCCCTGGAGATCATGCAGCAGCAGGGTTTTGCCCGCGTAAAGATCAATGGCGATATCCTGCGGATAAGCGATATGCTTGAGGAGGTGGGAAAATACAGCAAGCTGACGGAGCTTTGTCTGGTAATTGACCGTGTGAAAGTACATTATGACGATAAGGACTGGGACAGCCGTGTGGCAGATTCAGTGCAGACTGCTTTTTATGAAGGGCAGGGGACCTGTAAGCTGGAGGTGATTCGCAACGGAAGAGCAGACATACAACACTTTTCCAATAAATTTGAACTTGACGATATTGAGTTCGAAGAGCCGTCTGCAAATTTTTTCAGTTTTAACAATCCCTATGGAGCGTGTAAGCGCTGCGAAGGATATGGCAGTGTCATAGGAATTGATGAGGACCTGGTGGTACCAGACAAGAGGCTGTCAGTATATGAAGAAGCTGTGGCACCCTGGAAAGGCGAAAAGATGAGCAAATGGAAAAATAAACTTATCAGGAATGCTCATTATTTTGATTTCCCGGTGCATAAGCCTTACGCAGAATTAAGCCAGGAGCAGAAGGAACTGCTCTGGACAGGTAACTCTTATTTCGAGGGCATCAATGAATTCTTTGAGTATGTGGAGCGGAAAGCATATAAGATCCAGTACCGGGTGATGCTTTCCCGCTATCGCGGAAAAACCTCCTGTCCCGACTGCCGTGGAAGCCGCTTGCGTAAGGATGCTTCCTGGGTGAAGCTGAACGGAAAGTCGATCATTGATCTGGTGCTGATGCCCGTGCAGGACCTGATTAATTTCTTTAAGGAGCTTGAACTGAGCCGCCATGATTTTGAGATCGCAAAACGCCTGTTGATTGAAGTCAGGAATCGTCTTGATTTTCTGGCGGATGTCGGTTTGGGATACCTTACTCTGAACAGGCTGTCGTCAAGCCTGTCCGGGGGAGAATCACAGCGGATTAATCTGGCCACCTCACTGGGAAGCAGTTTGGTAGGCTCCATGTACATCCTGGATGAACCTAGTATAGGTTTGCACCCGAGAGATAACCATCGTCTTATAGGTGTACTGAAGAAACTCAAGCATTTGGGAAATACAGTGATCGTGGTAGAGCACGATGAAGATATAATGAAAGAATCAGATCAGCTGATTGATATTGGGCCTGATGCCGGAGTTCATGGAGGCGAACTGGTGGCACAGGGTAGTTTTAATGAATTGTTGAAGCATAAAAGCAGTTACACTGCCCGGTACCTGTCAGGGGAAATGGAAATACCTGTGCCGGGTACCCGCCGTAAATGGAAGGATTATATACTGGTGGAAGGGGCTTTCCAGAATAATCTGAAAAACATAGATGTGAAGATTCCCCTGAACGTGCTCACGGTGGTTACCGGGGTATCAGGCAGCGGGAAAACATCTCTGATAAAGGATGTTTTTTATCCTGCCGTGAAAAAACGCCTGGGCGGATATGCCGGTAAAACAGGACATCACAAATCCATAAGTGGTGATATTAGTATGATTTCGGATGTGGAAATGGTGGATCAGAATCCAATCGGAAAATCATCACGATCGAATCCGGTAACTTACGTGAAAGCCTATGATGAAATCCGCAGCCTTTATGCATCGCAGGCCCTGGCAAAAAATCGTGGTTATAAGCCCGGCTTTTTCTCTTTTAATGTGGAAGGCGGACGTTGTGAGGTATGTAAAGGTGAGGGTAAGGTGAAAATCGAAATGCAGTTTATGGCAGATATCGAACTCACCTGTGAGGAATGTAAAGGCCGGCGTTTTAAGGAAGAGGTGTTGGATATTGAATACCATGGTAAACATATCAGCGAGATACTTGACCTTTCAGTAAGTGAAGCCATGGAGTTTTTCAGTAGTAACAAAAATACAGCTGCAGAAAAACGCATTGTGGAGAAGCTGCAGTCACTGGATGATGTGGGGCTGGGTTATGTGAAACTGGGTCAACCTTCGAGCACCCTGTCGGGTGGGGAAGCACAGCGCATCAAACTGGCGTTTTTCCTCTCACGCGGATTTACAGACAAGCCATTGTTTTTTGTCTTTGATGAACCCACAACCGGCCTGCATTTTCATGACATCAATAAGCTTTATGCTTCTTTTGGGGCACTGATAAAGAAAGGGCACACGGTGCTGGTGATTGAGCATAATATGGATGTGATCAAATGTGCTGATCATGTGATAGACCTTGGCCCCGAAGGCGGAGAACAGGGTGGAAATGTTGTGTTCGAAGGAACACCGGAAGAGCTGGTGAAACAGCACAACAGTTATACCGGGAAGTATTTGCAAGGAAAAGTATAGGTGGACAATACTTATATAGATTTATAAAATAAGGCCGGAAGAAGAACCGGCCTTTGTGAATCTATTTAGCGATGTCACTATTAATTACCTGAGTATGGCAGATGGGAATCATGAAGAATGATTTTCAAATTGTCTTCATCGTCTTTGGTGTAACCAAAGCTGTACTCAACTTTTACTTCATCTGAGCCATCAGCAGGAGTAAAGTAATAATTGCCCATGGCTACTGCCATGTTACCCTTTGTGATTATTCCGGTGCTTTCCCAGCGAACATCTGTCCATGGCTTGATAGCAAAACCGTGGTCCTCGGGATAATCCTCATTGTCACCCACAAAATAAGACAGGGCGCCTTCAAAGTTGGTTCTGAATTGTTTTTCGGCCGCCAGTGTGGGCTTAAATAAAACTTTACCCATATCATATCCGTACAAGTCTTCAATGTGCTTGCGTGCTGCAGCTACATAATCGCCATCATCTGAATAAACCTCTCCAATTTTTACAATTCCCTCAGCCCACTCTTTTTGAGCATCCAAAACTTCCTGTTTTGTGATAGTAACGTTTTCAGTTTCTGTTTTTTTTGTTTCTGCAGCTTTGTTCTTATCCGGATCGGAAGGAGTTGAATCACAGCTGGTAAATGCAAATCCGGTGAGGATCAGCAAAATAAAAATTCCAAAGTTTGTCTTTTTAATCATTTTCTTTTTCATAGTGACATGGTTTAATTAAATATTGATTATTATTTGATTTGAATTCCAGATTAAAACTGCGAGCGTCAACATTGATACCGGATAATAAACCACAAAATAGAAAAAAAGTTCAGAGTGATGCTCTGTGGTGCGGCTGGCCATCAATTATTAGGTGGCTTTCTGAGGTATTTCCGGGGTTTTCTACCATTATCATATTGTTCCGGCCAGGGGTCTGTAGCATTGAATTATCATTAAAGCCTCAAAGTAGTCCCCAGACGTAATCCGAAATGCTCATCCAGAAACAGCTCTTCCGGTAGAAATCCCCTATTAATTGCCGAATGTTTAATGGTTTGGTAGTTATCAGGCCATTACTGTTTAAGAAACTTTTGAATTGCAAATGTTCCATCTTCACAGTTAGCCTGCAGGATATACAATCCTGGAAGAAAATCATTGATATCCAAACTTATTTCATTTGAAAATGTCTCTATATTTCTAATGATCCGTCCCTGGTTATCGCGGATTATGAGAGTGGATATGCTTTTATGACTGGCAGAAATTCTGATGTAATTCTCAGCCGGATTTGGATAGAGGTGTAAATGGCTGACTGATTTGTTTTGTTGAACAACATCCGGAGGGCAGTTAATGGCTGAACCGGGTGCTTCGTGAAAAGTTCCGCTGCTATCCACATGCCAGTTGAACCAGCTTCCGCCCGTTCCTGATTCCCAGTCGCTAAGATTAAAGCTATTGGTTCCGTTAGTTGTGCCTTTCACACGGTAGGCCTTAACTGCTCTATGGTCGAGGTTCCAGACCAGAGGTTTCCCTGCTGTACATTGCTCGGGTTGGATGTCCGTTAGTTCACAGTTAGTCTGAATAAACCAGGCGTTGTCATCATAATCGGGGTATTGACCGAATACACGAGCTGTTCCCATCGAATCAATACAAACGGCAGTGTATTCATCACATGCAATTCCTTTGGCTTCATGACTGTAATCCTGTAGTATTCTGGCCAGAAAAACCATGTGCCTGCCTTTTCGCAATGGATTATCATAATGGGTATCGGTAATTACTTCTGATAGAAAAGGGATTCGTAAAAAAGTGGCTGAGTCCACAGTAACGGCATTATTATAGGGATTTGAAAGAGCTTGCGCGGATGTAAGCGTACCGTTTTGTGCAGTGAAATAGAAACCGCCCAGTATTGCCATTCCTGCGCTGGTGCCTCCCAAAACGACATTTCGGGCTATAACGGAAGTCCTGATAATGCTATCCACGGCTGTGTTTCTCCAGTAAGAAATGTAATCCCACTGATCTCCACCGGCAAACCAGATAGCTTCAGCCTGGCTGATCCGCATTAAAACATAAGGGTCATAACTTGCGGCGGCTGAATGAAACAGGATAGTTTCCACCGAATTAATTTTTATCCCCGGCATATTAAACATATAGCTGTTGTACCCGTCGGATCCACTGGTTCTAAGCACCACTACATCCCCGCCATTAGCATTCGCCAGAAACCACTTCATAGCCTGATCATTTTCTGCGCCTCCTCCCATCATGCAAATTCCTGCGGAAGGTGAGCATACAGTATCAGCCGGGTTCCCGGTTCGCCAGGTAGTATAGCTTTGTCCGGTGGCAGATAGCGGAAGTACAATGGATAAAAAGAGTAGGATGCTGCGCATATATATTATCAGGAATTTTGTAAATCACATATATTTCAGTGGATAAAGGTAAAAGAAGAATGTTTGAAAGTCAAACGGGAGTAATAGAGTAAAACTATGAGCGTGATTTTTTTCAGACACCGCCACCATCAGCATCTTCATGGGTGCCGGTAGCTAAGTGGATCAGGGTCAGATTTGATAATAAGCTGATTGCTAACAGCCGGCGTGTTATGCTGAAGCGTGGTTTCCCGCTGTTTTATTATTTCCAGTTGGAAGATGTGGATCAGGACCTGCTGGAGAATTCTGATAGATCAGAGAAAGATGACCGGGGTAAGAAGGTGTTTTATCATGTGAAATCGGGTGAGCGACAGCAGGATAATGCCGCCTGGGTTTATGAGAAACCATCAGATGAGGCCCCGGAGAACCTGGAGAACTACATTGCTTTTGAATGGAAAGCCATGGACTCCTGGCTGGAAGAGGATGAGCCGGCGGCTCTGCCGCTGCTGCGGAAAAATGAAATACACCTTGAACCAGGTGCGGAGCACCGGTAACAATCATGGCTTCAGTGCCCTGGAATCAGAGGTGAGAAAAAATGAATTGAGGCGGGACGCGGCAGGGCGTAGGCGGAAATCCCCGTGGTGGCGAAGGCTTAG
>CAYZDA010000009.1:0-68609 GCA_964477095.1 uncultured Bacteroidales bacterium
TGGTTCCTGGAAGGCAGCCTGGCCGGTATTCAACTAAGGGATCTTTTCCAGATAAAAACCATCAACCTTAGTGTGGCGGTGTGGGTAGGCTTTATTGCACTCTTTGGTATTGCAACAGATGATGGTGTACTAATTACCACATACATACGGCAGCTCATGGCTAAGAATAAACCTTCATCAGTGAGCGAACTAAGGGAGATAATCCGGCAGGCCGGGGCAAAGCGCGTCAGACCGGCCATGATGACCACTGCTACCACTCTGATAGCATTATTGCCGGTACTTACTTCAACAGGTAAAGGATCTGATATTATGGTGCCCATGGCCATACCACTGTTTGGCGGTATGTTTATCGAGGTACTCACCATGTTTGTGGTGCCTGTGCTTTATGCCATGTGGCAGGAAAAAAAGATCAAAAAAGAACAAAAACGAAAGGAGAAAAGCCATGCATAAACTAAAACTGATATTTACAGCTGCTCTCCTGCTGACAGGTTCCTGGCTTTTAGCACAGGAGCAACTGAACAGATACCTGGAAACAGCAGCACAAAACAACCCCGGGCTCAAAGCTGACTTCAGCGAGTATATGGCTGCACTAGAACTGGTACCCCAGGTGAAAGCACTACCCGACCCTCAGCTTGCCTTCGGATATTTCATCAGCCCGGTGGAAACTCGTGTTGGCCCACAGCAGTTCAGTATCTCTGCTTCGCAGATGTTCCCGTGGTTTGGAACACTTGAAGCCCGTGAAAACGCAGCAGCACAAAAAGCTAAAGCGAAGCATCAGCAATTCATGGAGTCTAAGTCAGAATTATTCAGGGATGTAAAATCCATGTATTATAATCTGTATTTTAATAGTAAATCCATCGACATCATCAATGAAAACCTCATGTTGCTAAAATCCATCAGGAAAGTAGTAAACGTAAAAATAAAGGCAGGCAAAGTATCTATGGCTGACGAATACAGGCTGATGATGGAAATTAACGAGCTGGAAAATCAGATTGCCCTGCTGCTTGACAGGCAGGATGTCCTGGAAGCTGAATTTGCCAGCTTGCTGAACCTTCAAGAAACTATAAATGTTCAGGTTCCCGATTCTTTATGGCGGGATGATATTCCCCTCAGCAAAGAAAATATAATGGACTCCATCCGGCAACAAAATCACCGCCTGCTTCAACTGGAAATGAACCAGGCTGCCCTGGCTTATAAGAAAGAAGCTGCAAAACTGGACGGGATGCCTCAGATAAATATCGGACTTGATTACACCTTCATTGGTGAAGGCGAAAACAATCTTTCCGGGAAAGATGCCTTTATGTTCCCAAAAATTGGCATCAGTGTGCCTCTATACCAGATTAAATACAAAGCCATGGTACAAAAAGTGGCATATGAAGAGGCAGCTAACCAAAGCAGGACACAAAGCACCATTAACTCACTGGAAAGCCTGCTGGAAAAATCCTGGAAGGAATATCTGGATGCAAACAGGAAAATAAGACTCAACGAAGTTCAGATGGAATTGGCCCGCAAATCTCTCAAACTGCTGGAATCAGAATATACCACTGCCGGAAATAATTTTGAAGAGATATTACGGATGGAAAGGAAACTTCTGAAATATAATCTGGAATTTGAAAAAGCCAAAGCCGACAAACAGGCGGCCATTGCATTCATCTATTATTTAATGGGAAAATAAAATAATATGACCATGAAAAAGATTATTAATGACATAAAATCAAATTACAAGCTGCTCATTGGTGTACTGGTGATTGGCATAGTGCTCGGCGGGATATTATTCAGGCCCTCAGGTGATGAAGCAGAAACACAGCAAAAAACCGAAGAACATGCTGAACATGAACAGGCGGCAGAAGAAACAACCTGGACCTGCTCCATGCATCCACAAATACGGGAAGAAGAAGCCGGGGATTGCCCCATCTGTGGTATGGATCTTATTCCACTTTCCAGCGTTGATAATGATGGAGACCCTACTAATGCCGAGGCTGTCAGGATGACGGAAGAAGCTGTTAGTTTGGCGAACATTCAAACAAGCAGAGTAGAAAGAGGAAGCCCCGAGAAAGTCATTTTTCTGCAGGGAAAAGTAAAAGCAGACGAGCGGAATATAGCCGAACTCACTGCCCGGTTTGGCGGCCGGATAGAACAACTTTTTATTAACTTTACCGGACAGGATGTAAGTAAAGGTCAAAAGCTGGCAAACATTTATTCTCCTGAGCTGGTAACTGCTCAGCGGGAGCTGCTGGAAGTCGCGGCCCTTAAGGAAAGCCGTCCTTCGCTATATAATGCCGCCATAACCAGGCTTAAGCTCTGGGACCTTACTGATGCTCAGATCAACAAGATCGTGGAACAGGGCGAACCGAAGCTTTATTTTGATGTGCTCTCTCCCATCAGCGGCACTGTGATGCAGCGGCATGTAGCCAAAGGCAATTATGTGAAGCAAGGTGATCCGCTGTTTCGGATCGCTAATCTCTCCAGCATTTGGGTGATGTTTGATGCTTATGAAGATGATTTGCCGTGGATCAGGACGGGCGATCTGATCGAATTTACCGTGCGCTCGGTACCAGCCAAGACGTACCAGGCAAAAGTCCGGTTTATTGATCCCTTTATTGATCCGGAAACACGCATAGCAAAAGTGCGCGTGGAAGTAAGTAACCCCGGCAGAAAACTTAAGCCTGAAATGTTTGCCACCGCCCGCTTGTATTCTGAAGCAGCAGGTGCCGGGGACAAGTTGCTTATACCTGCTTCAGCCATTTTATGGACAGGAAAAAAAGCCGTGGTTTATGTAAAGTCGCCTGATACAGAATCTCCCGCTTTTCTGTACCGTGAAGTAGAGCTTGGGCCACGGGCCGGCAATTATTATGTAGTTAATGATGGCCTTCAGGAAGATGAAATAATAGCCACCAATGGGGTGTTTAAAATTGATGCTGCTGCCCAACTGGAAGGAAAAACCAGCATGATGAATCCTGATGATGAAGCTGCTGTAGCTCATAACTATGGTAAAAGTCAAAGTGATACTGAAAGGCCCGTGCGAGCCGGCAGTACACCCAATGCCTTTAAAAAGCAGCTTACACATGTTTATGACCAGTATATAAAGCTAAAGGATGCTTTCGTGGATTCAGACCCTGAAAAAGTAAAACTGAAAGCGAAAGACCTTTCTGATGTGCTGGCAAAAGTGGATATGGAATTGCTTCAAGGCAGTGCCCATATGAAATGGATGGATCAGCTGGATATACTGAAAAAGAATATAAACATTATGAAGGAAGAAGATTCCATTGAAAAACAAAGGAAAGCCTTCTCCAACTTCAATAATGCCTTTTATCATTCACTTAAAACATTCGGACTAAGTAATAAACTCACCTATTATCAGTATTGCCCCATGGCATTTGATGATGAAGGAGCATACTGGTTCAGTAATTCCAAAGAGATCAGGAATCCTTATTTTGGTGAATCCATGTTAAAATGCGGAGAAACCAAAGAAGAGATCAAATAAGACAATATATCCTTAACATTATCGTTTTTGGCTACAAATCAGGCAATATCTGTGATGACCGGCGAGTACGATAATAATCTATGTATAAAAAAATAATCATATGCAGTCTGCTGCTTTTATTTTCTGTTGTATTATTTGCTCAGGGAATCAGAAGTGACACCTCTTCTGGAGCTAAAGCTGATATTCAGCAACAAACATCATCATCAGAAGGTGATAAGCAGCTGAATAATCGCGCTAAAATACTCTTTTCTGACTTTAGCGAGTTTCCAAACCTCCACCCCCTTGTTATACATTTTCCCGTCGTTTTGCTGCTTCTTTCATTTTTCTCCATGGCTGCCGGACTGTTTGTTTACCGTACCCCGTTAAGCTGGGTTACTTTGACATTACTTGCTGGTGGTTTTGCAGGTGCCATCCTGGCTTCACAGGTGTACTATCCCCAGTTAGCGGAGTTGCCGGAATCAACCTATGATATATTTGCAAAACACCGGCTGTTTGCAGATATCACCACATGGCTGGCCGGTACGGCATTTATTTTAAAAGTCATTAGTCATTTCATCTTTAGAAATAAAACCTGGGCTGATATCGTTATATTTCTGATAATAACAGCCTCTGCACTTACTGTATCCCTGGCCGGGCATTTAGGTGCCCGGATGGTATATCTTAAAGAAATGGAGAAACAGGAAAAATATATGGAACAGCACAAATAACAAATGCTTTTTGAACACCGCAGCCGGTAAATTGGTTATCCATAGTAAAGCAAAAACAAATTTTTATGGATACTTTTGGGATTCATGCATGGGGAATGACCTGGCCTGCTTTCACCGGAGTGCTTATTTTGCTTATTATTGCATGGTTGTTCATAAGCAGAAGCATTAAATATTCCCGAAAAAATCCTTCGGGGGAAAAAACACCTGTTCAAATTCTTAAAGAGCGGTATAGCAAAGGTGAAATAACCAAAGAAGAATATGACGAGAAGAAAAAAGAACTATTGCAATAATATTTCATTGTTATAATCCTCTCCTCCTGTCTTTTAACACGCTTATTCCAACAGCTGCTTATACCCGCGTACCCTTCTGTTCAACTGAGAAATACCAAACTTAGTCATTAAATGCTTTACATTTGGTAGTGCACCATAGTATTTTTGCAATTAGGATGGGGTTATGGTATATCAGCCCCTAAGCGAAAACGGCGTATCTGGTCATTCGCTGATCAACAGCTGCGACAGCTTTGCTTAAATGAACCGCGACCAGCGAAACAATAACTGCGTCAGAAATCTACGGTTCGGATATTGAAAACCGGCTACAAAAGATTTAAGCTTATGAACGACAGACCAAAAATACTGATAGTTGATGACAGGTATGCCACTTTACCGGCATTAAAAAAGCGATTGTCCGGATTTGATGCTGATATACACATGGCCAGCTCCGGGCAGGAAGCACTGTCAATGACATTAAAACATGATTTCGCTCTTGCTATACTGGATGTACAGAAGCCGGATATGGATGGTTTTGAGATCATGGAGCTGCTCAGGCAATCAAAAGATTCAGGATACCTGCCCGTAATATTCGTCTTGCCAAATTGCAGGGAAGAAGAAAATGTGTTGAAGGGAATTAAACAAGGAACGGTTGATTTTATCGCCAAACCCATCCGGCCAGAAATACTGAAAGGAAAAGTGCAGGTATTTCTGGAGTTATACAGCCAGCGCAAAAAAGTGGAAGTACTGCTGGAAAACCAGAAAAAGCTGAGCAGGGAACTGAAACGCCTGAAAGAACAAGAAATCCTGGCGCGCAAAAAAGCCGGAGAAGCCATCAAATCCAGGGCCAGGTTTCTGGCGAATATGTCCCATGAAATAAGAACGCCGCTAAATGGCATTATTGGAATGGCTGATATCATGAAAGATACCCCCCTCAACATCGAGCAGCAGGAGTATTTGGAATCCATATCCACCAGCGGTGATAATCTGCTAAAGATTATCACCGATGTGCTGGACTTTTCAAAAATCGAATCCGGGCAACTATCGCTGGAAAATCGCCCCTTTGACCTCCGCAAGGAAATCGAATCTGTAATTAATATGCCGAACATCAGAAGCAGTAATAAAAATGTAGAGCTAAAACTGGCCGTTTCTGAAGATATTCCAAAATATATCAGCGGTGACAAAACACGCATCCGCCAGATCATCATTAATCTTGTGAGTAATGCCCTGAAGTTCACCTATGAAGGACATATAGAAATAAGAGCCTCAGTGAAAGAGCGCCAAAGCGAACAACTTACCTTACTCATTGAGGTGGAAGATACAGGAATCGGGATCAAAGCAGACAACCATAAACTCCTGTTCAGTGAATTTACACCAGCGGAGAATGCTTTTACCGGAAAATACGGGGGCACCGGCCTTGGACTGGCTATTTCCAAAATGCTGGTTGAAGCCATGAATGGCGAGATCGGGGTTGAAAGTACTTTTAATGAGGGATCAACGTTCTGGTTCACTTTAAAGTTAGAACAAGGCAACACAGATGAAGTTGAGAAGCAAAACGTACAAAAGCAGGAGAAAACTGAAAGCAATCACCACATAAGCATACTTCTGGCAGAAGACGACCCTGTTAATCAAAAGGTAGCGAGAATAATCTTTGGTGAAAAAGGTGTGAAAGTTGCAGTGGCTTCCAACGGCAGAGAAGCAGTGGATAAATTCCGCAGCGGCAAATTCAACATGGTGGTTACCGATCTGATGATGCCCGAAATGGATGGATTCCAGGCTACCATAAAGATCAGGGAGATAGAAAAGCAAAATAACTGGAAACCTGTACCTGTTGTAGCCATGACAGCCGGCATTACGCCCGGGATAAAGCAAAAGTGCTGTGATGCCGGCATGGACGCCATTGTAGGAAAGCCGGTGAAAGAAGAAGAGCTTAACAAAATCCTTGATATGATATCCTGATGCATAACGCGGAGCTAAGCAGCTGCTGCAACTACCCCATTATGTGATATAATGCAGGCTGTATATTAGACCATATATTTTGAACAGTGTCCGTACTTTCCTGGTTGTTCTCTTAGAACTACAACCTGCGATAGTATGAAAATCGAAACCCTTCAGCAGTATATCGAACTGATCGACAACACCGTTACTCCACGACGGCAGCTTACCAGAGATCATCTTAAAGGAAAACTTCCGCAAGCGGAGAATATCAGTAAACTGCAGGAAACCTTCAACAGTCTTAATGAATCAACAGGGGAAAACGGCAAACTTTTACTGAATACTGACAGTGGCAGCAGAATAGAAGCCGGTGCTGATTACGAAATCGCGGAACTGGAAAAGGATCTGATCTATTTTAAGGAGAATGAAGATAAGTTTCTGGACTTCCTGGATGATGTAATGGATAATTTTAGAAAACAGGTAAAACAAGGGCGCGAATTTCTCAGCGGAATCAGCATTAAAAACTTTATCACTGATCGCGATGGGACGGTAAATAACTATTGCGCCCGATACAACACCTCCGTGCAATCTGCCTATAACGCCATTTTTCTAACGCGCTTTGCCTCCACGGTTGAGAATCCGGTTTTGCTTACTTCAGCACCGCTTGAAAACAAAGGACTGAAAGACATTAGTGTGGTTCCGCGAGACCAGTTTGTTTTTGCCGGATCAAAGGGGCGTGAATATGAAGACCGGCAGGGCAATAAAGGGAATTATCCTATAGAACCGCATAAACAGCAATTACTGGATGAGCTTAACAGCAAGCTGAAAAAACTGCTTGGGAAAAGCGAATACGAGGTGTTTGCCCGCATTGGCTCCGGGCTGCAATTCAAATTCGGTCAAACAACCGTAGCCCGGCAGGATATCAATCACTCCATAGATGAGCAAACTTCCGAAGACTTTCTAAAAAAAATCAAATTGCTGGTAAACGAACTGGATCCCGTGCAGCAGGACTTCCGGATTGAAGATACCGGTCTGGATATCGAAATAATCCTTACCATCGAAGGAGATAATGATGGTTTGAAAGATTTTGACAAGGGTGATGGTATTCTATTCCTGAATGATGAACTGAAACTGGACCTGCAGACCGGTCCTAATCTCATCTGCGGAGATACCAACTCTGATGTACCCATGGTGGAACAGGCCATGAAATTGTCATCAGATACCATGACCATATTTGTTACTACTGATAAGCGTCTGAAGAAAAAAGTAAAAAAAGCATGCAAGAAAGTTTTATTTGTGGATAATCCTGATACTTTAATAACTATTCTGAACCTAAAAACGTTATAATCATATGTCTATAGAGAATTTTAAAGGAGCTATTTTCGATCTTGACGGCGTGATAACGCAAACTGCAGCCACGCATTTTAAGGCCTGGAAGACAACATTTGACGAATATCTGAAAGAGAGGGAAAAGGTTAACCCTGAACACAGGTTTGAGGAATTCACCAAAAATGATTACCTTGTTTATGTGGATGGTAAGCCAAGATACAAGGGGGTGATGGCTTTTCTTGATTCCCGTGGCATCGAACTGCCATACGGTGATGAAACCGACAAACCGGACAAAAACACCATCACGGGAATTGGGAACAGAAAGAATCAGGAATTTCGTAAGCTCGTGGATGAAGAAGGTGTAAAGATTTACGATTCATCAGTTGATTTCGTTAATCAACTGATCGAAAAAGGGATAAGAGTCAGTGTGGCATCTTCCAGCATCAACTGCAGATTTATCCTTGAGAAAACAGGGCTGCTCGAGAAGTTCGAAACCGTGGTAGGCGGCATCAAGGCAAAGGAAAAACAATTGAAGGGCAAGCCCGAACCGGACATTTTTATAACAGCCGCTGAGGAGATGGGCCTCAACCCCAATGAATGCATTATGGTTGAAGATGCCATCTCAGGTGTTAAGGCCGGGGAAAAAGGGAATTTTTCATGCATCATAGCGGTTTCGCGTGAGGATAATCGCTTCGACCTGCGTCGATATGGCGGTGATTTTATTGTAAACGACCTGAGCGAACTCAGCTGGAACGACCTGAAAGAGTGGTACGAAAAAGGATTGTATGAAGATAACTGGAGGATAAAGTATTTCGGTTTTATCCAGTCCGAAGAAAAACTAAGGGAAACCCTCACCACGATAGGAAATGGTTACTTCGCTACCAGGGGCTGTCTGGAAGGGGAAAAGGCCTATAAGGATGTCCATTACCCCGGAACATATATAGCAGGCCTGTTTAATAAGGTTCCCACAGTAATTCATGGCAAAAAAATCTATAACAATGATTTTGTAAATGTCCCCAATTGGCTGCGTATTGATTTCAGGATAGGAGATGGAACTTACCTGGATATCCTGAAAACAAATATCCTTTTCTATCACCATGAACTGAACATGAAAGAGGCAGTGATGCGCCGGAAAATAAAGTTCGAAGATGATCATGGAAACATTACCACCATTGAAAGCGAACGATTTGCCAGCATGAACGATCCGCACCTGGCACTGCTAAGATATACTATTACACCCCATAATTATTATGAACCCATTTATCTGCGCTCCTTCCTTGACGGTACAATAATCAACGACGGAGTACCGCGCTACCGGTCACTTAGCTCGAACCATCTTGATGCCGAAAAGCAGGAAGTGAGGGATGGAAACCTGTTTCTGCACGTGAAAACAAACCAGTCCAGGGTTGATATTTTCATGTATAGCAAACACAATCTGTACCGTGATGGCGAAAAAATAGAGGCTGTTGGAAAAGTAGAGCAAACCATAGAGGCTGTGAAACAAAAATTATCATTTGAGGCGAAACAAAACCAGGCGGTTTCCCTGGAAAAGATCGTGAGCATCTCCACCTCTCAGGATATGAACAGTAATGATCCTGAACAGGAAGGTCTTGACAGGATAAAAAGAGCAGGTAGCTTTGATAGTGAGCTTGATAAACATAAAAAACAATGGAGTGCCTTATGGTCGATGGCTGATTTCGTCATAAACGGTGACCGTTTCGCCCAGAAAGCTGTACGCCTGCACATTTATCATTTGCTGGTAACGGCTTCCCTTCATAATAAAAACATTGATGCGGGTATTCCGGCGCGCGGCCTGCACGGCGAAGCATATCGCGGACATATCTTCTGGGATGAACTCTTCGTGCTACCGTTTTACAATCTCCACTTTCCTGAAATTTCGAAAGCGGCATTGATGTATCGTTACCGCAGGCTTGATGCGGCGCGCGATTATGCCCGCGAACACGGATACGAAGGAGCCATGTATCCCTGGCAAACCGCCAATGATGGATACGAGGAAACACAAAAGATCCATTACAATCCCGTGTCGGGTGAATGGGACCCTGATCTGAGCAGAAAACAGAAGCATGTTTCGCTTGCAATCGCTTATAATGTTTTAAACTACTGCCGCTCAACACACGACAGGGAATTCATGCATAAATACGGTGCCGAAATGATGTTTGAAATAGCAAGGTTCTGGGCCAGCATCGCACAAAAATCAGATGAAGACAACCGCTACCACATTAGAAAAGTGATGGGCCCTGACGAGTTTCAGGAAAAATATCCCGGTGCTGATGAAGGTGGTATTGACGACAATGCTTACACCAATGTTATGACCAGCTGGTTATTAAATAAAATGATTCATTTATATCGTAATTTTGATAAATCAGAACTAAATGACATAAAGGAAAAAACAGGCATTAACGATCAGGAGGTGGAAAAATGGAAAGATATTCGCGATAAGCTTTACGTTGAATTTAATGATGATGGTATCCTGGCGCAGTTTAAAGGATATTTCGATCTGGAAGAACTTGACTGGGATAAATACAATCGCAAATATAAAGATAGCAATAGGATGGATCGCATCCTGAAAGCAGAAGGGGATTCACCCGACAAATATAAAGTAGCCAAACAGGCAGACACATTGATGCTCTTCTATACCCTCTCCCCGGTGCAGGTTAAAAAAGTGCTGTCACAGATGGGATATGATGTAGGTGATCCAACTGAATTCCTAAAAAAGAATTACGAGTATTATATCAGGCGCACCAGCCACGGATCAACGCTGAGCTATGTGGTGCATGCGGCCATTTTAAAATATCTCAAGAATGGTAAAGATGCCAGCTATTCGTGCTTTAAGCAGGCACTTGAAAGCGACATCTACGATTCTCAGGGAGGCACTACTAAAGAAGGGATTCATACCGGAGTTATGGCAGGTACCCTTGATATCATAGTGGAAAGTTTCGCGGGCATTGAGATGTTTAGCAACAAATTTGACCTGAAGCCCTCCTTCCCTGCCCACTGGCGGCATACCAGCTTCCGGATTCACCACAGGAACAGAACCTTTGAATTCAACTTTTTTGCTGATGAGTTCAGTGTGAAGTCGCTATCGGACTATTCGGAACCCTTTTATATTAATTACAATGGCGATAAAAAGGAACTGAAACCACATGAAACTGTTACTTTCTCCGTGAAGAATCCATGACTGCCAGTAATAATATGAAGGCCGGCAGTTTCCGGCCTTCATATTATTACTGATATTCCAGGTCAACGAATACTTTATACATCGAAAAAACGCCTATCCCTTTGTCGTCGCGCAGCACAACTGCTTCCTGCAGGTTATTCATCTCATCAAATTTCCGGTCTGCCCTGTAAAGCTGATTGTCAAACCGGTCGTAAACCTCCTGCTTCACAGGATTACCACGCTCATCATATTCCTGCAGGATTTTAATTCGCTGCCCGGGCTTTTCCTCAATAATTTCCGTTGCACGCCCCTGGTCATTTCTAGCGAAAGCGGCCTTTTCCTGCAGCTGGTCATTCACATAGGTTTTTAGCAGATTCTCATTGCCGTTTTCATCATACTCCAGCACTTCTTTAACTACTTTCTCCTCCTGATGATCATGTACAATATGTTCAATCAGCATCCCATTTTCATCATATTTATTATGCTCTTCCAGCACCGGTGTTTCCATATCACCATACTCAAAACGTTTAAGCCCGGTAAGATTTCCGTTGTCGTATGTCCGCTCTTCCATTTCTTCTATGGCACCATCTTCATCCCTGCTGGTCTTTTTAATCAGCAAGCCACTGTCGTCATAATCATAGCTCACCGTATCCTTGCTGCCATCCTGGTAATGAACATATGACTTTACCAGGCGATCGCCCTCATACACATAGGAATAATGTTCTGTCAGCTCGTCCCCGCCAAAATATAGCTTTTCATCCACCAGCTTACCATCTTCATACTCGTAAATATATTTTCTGTCCACACTTCCGTCATCAAGAAAGGTAATATCCAGGGTAACCTGTCCGGCTTCATTAAATTCCCGGTAACTGGTTTGGTACGAAGAGATTTCAACAGGAGGCTCATCCTTGCCTTTATACTGATAGTCTGAACGATAAGATGTTTCTTTCAATAATTTTTTCTTCATAAATTCCGGGTTTTTTAGAAGCTGCAATTTAAAAAGATTTTTCCAAATGCCGCAAATATTGTATTTTTATCAGCGCAAACCTAAACTTAAAAATAGTGTTGAATTAATTCAAAAGAATCATGAAAAAAAATTTTTTGATCACAATGAGCGTATTGCTGGCCCTTACATTTGGCTGCAACAACAAAAACCAGGAAAAAATGGAGTATCCTGAAACAAAAAAGATGGACACCTCGGATGTGTATTTTGATACTGAAGTTGCCGATCCATACCGTTGGCTGGAGGATGACACTTCCACGGCTGTGAAGCATTGGGTAAAGAAACAAAATGAAGTGACGTTTTCATACCTGAAAGATATTCCTTTCCGCGAAGACATTCAGAATCGTTTGAAAGAAGTATGGAATTATCCCAAATATTCCGCACCTTCTAAAAAAGAATCCGTGTATTTTTATTTTAAAAATGACGGGCTGCAAAACCAGAGCGTTCTTTATATGACGGAAGACCCGGAAAAAGAAGGAGAAGTATTGCTCGACCCTAACAAACTCAGCGAGGACGGTACAGTATCCTTGTCAAGTATGGGAGTGTCAGACAACGGTAAATATCTCGCCTATGGAATTTCACACGGCGGATCAGACTGGAATGAGATCTTCGTTATGGATGTGGAAACAAAGGAAAAACTGGATGACCACCTGGAATGGGTGAAATTCTCCGGAATTTCATGGAAAGATGATGGCTTCTATTACAGCCGCTATGATGAGCCCAAAGGTTCAGAGTTATCAGCAAAGAATGAATTCCACAAGGTATATTATCATAAAGTGGGTACTCCCCAGTCAGAAGACAAACTGGTTTACTGGAATCCTCAAAAGCCCAACAGGAACTATGCCGTGGGAACTACTGAAGACGAGCGCTTCCTGATTATGCAAGAATCAGCTGCCAGCCAGGGCAATGCATTGTTTTACAAAGACCTGGAAAAAGAAAATGATAAATTCCACCAGCTAGCTGAAGGATTTGAATACCAGCACAGCGTGGTTGATCACATTGATGGTGAATTCATTGTAAAGACCAACTATGATGCACCCCGATATCGCCTGGTGCTTATCGATCCTGAAAATCCGGAGCCGGAAAACTGGAAAGACCTGATCCCGGAAAAAGAATCCGTATTGCAGATGGCCACCATCGCCGGAAAAAAACTCATCACCACATATATGGTGGATGCCAGCAGCAAAGCCTATGTATATTCACTGGAAGGTGAACGTATACATGAGATTGTACTGCCGGGTATAGGCTCCATGGGAAGTTTCCGTGGTGACAAAGAAGATAATGAAGCTTTCTACACATTTTCATCTTACACCATGCCTCCTACCATTTTCAGATATGATATTGAAAACAACAAATCAGAGGTTTTCCGCAAACCTGAGATCAAGTTCAACTCTGATGAATATGAAACCAAACAGATATTTTACGCCAGCAAAGACGGCACAAAAATTCCGATGTTCATCACTCATAAAAAAGGACTGAAAATGAACGGCAACAATCCGGTTTACCTGTATGGTTACGGTGGATTTAACATCAGCCTTACACCGGGTTTCAGCACTCCCATGATTCCATTTTTGGAAAATGGCGGAATTTATGCTGTTGCCAACCTGCGTGGTGGCGGCGAATATGGAAAAGCCTGGCATGATGCAGGCACCAAAATGAAAAAGCAAAATGTTTTTGATGACTTCATCGCGGCAGCCGAACATCTGATCGATAATGAATATACAAACCCCGGGCGCATTGCCATAGCTGGAGGTTCTAACGGCGGACTGCTGGTAGGTGCCTGCATGACACAGCGCCCCGAGCTTTTTGGAGTTGCATTGCCTGCTGTTGGAGTGATGGATATGCTCCGCTATCACAAATATACTATCGGATGGCATTGGGCCGGTGATTACGGAACAAGCGAAGAATCAAAAGAGATGTTTGAATATCTCTATAAATATTCCCCAATCCATAACCTGAAAGAAGGTGTGGAATATCCGGCTACCCTGGTAACCACTGCCGATCATGACGATCGCGTGGTACCTGCTCACAGCTTTAAATTTATTGCTACACTGCAGGAAAAACACAGAGGTAACAATCCGGTACTCATCCGCATTGAAACCAGTGCAGGGCACGGCGCCGGAAAACCCACAAAAAAGATCATCGAAGAAACAGCAGATAAGCTGGCATTTATCTTCTACAATATGGATATTGAGCCTTCTTTTAAATAAAGTGTTTCAGCTAAAGCCTTATGGCCGCTCCCAATCAGGAGCGGCTTTTTTTGGCTTAATACCAAACATAAATTTTGATCGTACAAGATTATTTAATATATTTGAAAGGAATAAAATATTTCTGATTATGAAACACCTCATCCTTATTCTTTTTACCCTTCTCTCTCTTCAGAATTACGGGCAGAATACGCCTGAAGACACTGTCAAATGCACAAAAGCTGATCAGTTTTTTTCTCAATTCAAATTTGATGAAGCATTGAAGTATTACCAGCAATGTTTTGCCACAGATACACAAAACACGGATATTCTTGCGAAAATTGCTATATGTCATTATCGCCTGGGTCATTACCCGCAGGCAGAAAAAGCTTATCTGAAACTGCTAGATCAAAAGCCTGAAGATATTACCGCAAGGAATAATCTGGCTGCAATATACATGATGACAGAAAACTATGAAATGGCGGGCAGGCAATACAAAAAACTAATCCGGATAGATTATTCCAACGGCTATTACCACAAAAAATATGCTGATGTTAAAGTGAAGCTGGGAGACTTCCAACGGGCTCTCGCTGAGTATGAAGTATCGCTAATGCAGAATCCTGAAGATATTGAAGTAATCAGTAAACTGATAAATATTTACCAGGGACTGAAGATCTTTAGCCAGGCTGACACACTCCTTAATATGGGCTTATCCTTTGATCCTGACAACCCAAAGCTGGTGAATCAGAAAGCATTACTGGCATATAAGCAGGGAAAGTACCCTGAAGTTATATCCACATTAAAGGACTATCTGTCCTCAGCTGAAGACACCACCATTCTGCACGCGAAACTGCTTGGCGCTTCCTTTTATCATACAGGAAATTACGTAATGGCTATCAGTATGCTTAACCGGGCCCTTGATGGAACCTCAAAACCTGAACTCATTCACTACTACCTTGGCCTTTCCTATAAAAACTATGGTGACAACGAAAGATGTATTTTTCACTTAAAAAAAGCCATTGAATCAGGCATATCCGATAATATTTCTGATTATTATAAAAATCTGGCCATTATTTATGAAGATGAAGGAAAGCACAGGGAGGCCATTGATGCTTATAAAGCTGCCTATGACAGTTCAAAAGAGAAAATCCTGCTGTATTTCCTGGCCAGGAACTGCGACATTTATTACCGCGATAAAAAAATTGCCCTGAATTATTACAAGCAATATCTGGCCGAATATGACACTGCCAATATCGAACTGATGGATTATTCCAAAGACAGGATATCAATTCTAAAAGAAAGAATACATATAGAGAATTAGATAAGGCCGGTAATACCCTGACATACCACATACTGCGCTTATGCCTGTAAATTATCATACGGGTTGGTTAGCTCAAAAGTCTGATTTCCCAAATCAACATCAGGTAACAAAGCTACAAGCTTATTAGCTTTTAATTCCAAAGCCACTATATCAGTTGGCAAAACTGCGGCAATAATATCAGTCTTCAGAAAACTGCTTGAGCAGCCTGCGATAGGTTGAAAACACCCTGGCACGGGAAACAAAGCCCACATATTCATCCTTATTGAGCACTACCATATTAAAATTACCCGTGCGGGAGAATTTTTCAGTTACGCTTTCCATATTTTCCGATGGCGTAATACTGGCAGTGGGCATCACCATCAGATCTTTAACCAGCACCTTATCATACAGCTCGGGTTTAAACATAATGTCGCGGATATCATCCATTCTGATAATGCCGTAAAACTTCCCATTTTCATCAATCACCGGAAAGATATTACGTTTGGCTTTAGCAATAACCTTAACAAGATCAGATAATTTCCCGTCAATACTGATGGTACTGAAATCTTTTTCAATCAACGGTTTCACTGTCATAAGCCTTAGAACATGCTTGTCCTTATGGTGGGTAATCAGTTCGCCTCTTTTAGCAAGCTGTATGGTATAGACTGAATTACTCTCAAAAATCTTTACAGTGACATAGGAAATAGCGGCAGTTATCATCAGGGGCATAAAAAGATGGTAACCGCTGGTGAGTTCAGCTATGAGAAAGATTGCAGTAAGGGGCCCGTGCAATACTCCGGCAATCATTCCTGCCATTCCCACCAGTGCGAAATTGCTCAGGTTTATATCATAAATTCCCAGGTAATTAACCATCACAGCAAATAAAAGGCCAAGATTGGCACCCATAAACAGGGTCGGGGCAAAAATTCCACCTACTCCCCCAATACCGAAAGTGAGTGATGTAGCCACCACCTTTAACAGAACAACCACCAGCAAAAGAAGAATCACGGCCACCATGCTGTTACGGTAATCATAAAAGATACTGTTGTTAAACAGGTAACTGAAATCCCCTCTCAGGCAGGCATTAACGGCATCATATCCCTCACCGTAGAGTGATGGCACGAGAAATATCAGCAAGCCGAGTGCTATTCCTCCTACTATCAGTTTTCTATAGATATTTGAATAGCGGTCGAATATTTTCCCTATTTTAATATATACTTCGGTAAAATACACCGATGCGAAACCGGCAAAAATCCCCAGCAAAATATAAAAAGGTATATCACCAAACGTAAAGGTTTCCTGAAGTTCAAAATGATAGATAACGTCCTGTCCGAGGAAAAAATAGGAAGTAAGGGCGGCTGTTGCGGATGCCATAATCAGTGGCACCAGGCGCCGCATGGTAAGATCGAGCATGATCACTTCCATACTGAATACCACGGCGGCAATTGGCGATTTGAAGATCGCCGACATGGCCCCTGCCGTAGCACAGGCGATAAGCAGCAGGCGGTCCTTATATTCCACGTGTGCAAGCCCGGCTATATTAGAGCCATAAGCTGCTCCCGTGGCCACTGTAGGTCCCTCCAGCCCCACTGAACCTCCAAAACCCACGGTGAGCGCACTGGTAACGACGGAGGAATACATATTATGCCGTGGTATCCTGCCTTTATTCGTGGCTATGGCGGCAAGAACACTGGGAATGCCGTGGCCTACGCGCTGCTTCACCACATAGTTGATAAAAAGCACCGCAAGCAAAATGCCTATGGCAGGATAAGCAAAATAAAGATAGTTAGCATATTCCTTATTAAAATAGTGAGTTAAGCCGGCCTGTATCAAATGTACTGAATTCTTAATCACCATAGCGGCCAGCCCGACAACCAGGCCTACCAGAACACTTAATATTAATATGAAATTATAATTGGAGATATGTCTCACTCTCCATATTAAAATTCTTCTCAACAGAGAGGCCATATTCATTTTACAGGGAAATTTTAACCGGCAAAGGTAATAAATCTATCCCTTTGTTTACTTTATTTATTAGGGATTTCTATGGTGATTTCTGCTGCCTGTACTTCTTCATCCGAACCATAATCAACCACGCCCAGCAACGAATATCTTCCGGGTGCAACATTTTCCGGCAGGTCGAAAACCACGTGCCTGACACCATCAGGAAGCACTGTGAATGCACGGATATCCAACCGCCTTGTGGTTCCGTCAGATAAATCAGTCATCTCAACATAGGAAGCACAGTCAAGAATGGCTTCGCCTGTATTCATAAACTGCAGTTCCAACTGACGAATGCTGTCACCGGCACTTTCTATCTGCTTAAAACTATGAATTTCCCCGCTTTTAAGCTGCACGGTAGGTGGCTGTTGAAACACGTGTACCACAAACTGGAAAGTCTGGTTGATACCAAATCCATATCCTTCGCTCATGCTCTGATCATCCTTCCGCTCCCTGGCCAGTTTAACCATCATCGTGGCCCATTTCGCCTTGTTGGCCTCCGCTGTATTTGGAACCTGCATCAGGATATTTATATCCTTACTCTCCCCTGGCTGAAGCTCGAAGAATGACGGATTGGCGCTGAGCCACTGTGAGCAGGAATGCTCGCTTTCACCGGGTTTCATCATCTTGGTTTTTCCTTCTACTCCGGGAGACTCAAAATCAGCAAATGAAATCTGAAAAGCCTGTGCTTGTTGTGAATTATTGGTCACTTTCACAGATTGGGTCTTATACTCCCCCAGAGGAACATCGTAATACAACCGGGATGGTGATACAGATGCGCTCTGCCCCCGCAGTGACTTACCGGCTGCAATTAGCAGCAGCAGGCTGAATGTAAAAATCAGTGATCGCTTCATAATTATATCTCTTTTATCAGGTTACCTTCTACTACTTCTATCATTTTCACCTGAGGATAAGCATCTTTCAGTTTCTTTCGCAAGCGGGATGCTTTCCTCTTCTTTTCAAATTTTCCGGCTACAAAAATATAATTCCCTTCAGGATTTGGAATACAAAATATCTGATCCTGTCCAGCAATTTCCACAGCTTCCTTAAAATCCTCCGGTTTCTTTCTATCTTGCTGCACCGGTATTAACTGCACAGTATAAACTTTTCCTTCTTCATCAAATTCTTCTACAGCTATATAGCCTTCAGTATTTACGGTATCATCTGCTTCTGATGCACCTGAAGAACTTTCTGCACCTTGCAGTCCATCCTGATTTGTGTCCGTGGTGTTCTCCGGCAATTCACCGCCAGGGGTTATGGTGTCCTGCTGCAGGCCCATGGTATCTGCCGGTTGTGGGCTGGTGTTCAGCTGCATGGTATCTTGCGGAGTATTGTCTGCCGGAATGGTATCATCGCCAGTCTTGCGGGTTTTCTTGTCCTTATTGCCGGTAGGTATTCCTCCTACCTTATCGAATTTTTTAACGTTGATCTTCCGCTGTTTTTCCACCACATAAAAGTTCACATTGATATTATCCACCAGGCCTGTGAGCTCAGCCGCCTGATTGTTCTGGACTACACTGAAAGAATTCCCCAGAGCAGCTTCATTAAGGGTAACCACATACGAGCCTGAGGGTACATAAAGGTTAAAGCGGCCCTGCCCGTCAGTAAGTGTACTGAATGCCTTGCCATTATCACGAAAAGCCGTAACCCTGATGTTGGATACATTCACCTTATTGTCAAAGCGGGTGAAACTGGCTTTTTCCACTGAAAGCTGCCCGCTTATTCTGCCTCCTTTACTGAGTGGAAGATTCAGCTTACGGTTCCCGGTGAGCGATATATGCATGGTTTTGCCATCATACCAGCCGCCCATCGACTCCAGCGGGATCGCCTTCAATATATACTCTCCCTGTGGCATATTGGAAAAGACAGCGCGTCCGGCGGCATTGGTGATGGTTTCATATTTCCTCACAGCAAAATCATCTTCCTGAAGCACACTGTCTTCATTCACTTCCCTTACGATTAACAGCATATTACCCAGGCCCGGCTCATCAGGGTCCTGACGGCCGTTACCATTCACATCCTTAAATGCAATTATTTCAAGGTCGCTGTTTTTGCCGAAGCCCGCAGGTATAAAAATATCCTTGCGGATACCAAATCCAAATTCATAATTAACCTGATGAATGTTTTCCGGTTCGAAGTCAGTATAATAACCCTGACTGAAGCGTTGCCGGGTTTCTTCCATCGTTACAAAGCGCCCGTAAACGCTGAAACGGAAATTGGATTCGGTGTAAAAATATAATTCCGGACGGGTGCTTAAGAAGGAGCGCTCATATAAAGTTGAATAATTATAATTCAGATTGGTTTTCAGTAGGAATTTATCCTTTCCAAACCACCAGTCATAATAAATATTGGCAAATAACTTCTGCGGATTGTCTCCGGTTTCAGCAAAGACTACTTTTTCACGGCTAAGGTACGGCCCGTAATAATATCTTACATTGGCAGAAAAGTAGCGGTACCTGACATTACCCATGAAGCGCGCTGTAAAAAAATCATCTACATTATAAGCGGGCAGGTAATTATATCCGGCAAACATTTTAGTGGATATGGTAAAGAACTTATCACGGCGGTAACGGTAATCCACGCCCACTTCTGATTTGCGGCTATGGATTATGGCAGAACGAACTTCCTGATGTCTCGGGCTGATGATAATACTGCTGTTTGAATTTGACTTTGAGAATCTCAGTTGGTAGATATCCCGTTCGGTAAAAACCGACTGCTGGACAATTTCACCCTGTGAATACAGCTCCGGTTCATAATTCAAATGGTTGTAGCCGGCAGCCACAGCATATCCTTCGTTGAAACCATAACGGAGCTGTCCGGAATAATTTTCTATCCCGCGATATGAAAGATATGTTTTTGATCCCACATATGCCCTCAGATCATACCGTAACCTCTTTACACCGCCACGGTAATCCAGTTTGTAGGAATAACCCTGCAGCTTAACCTCATCGGTGGGGTCCCAGTAGTGTAACTCCTCACTGCCGCCAAGTTCCAGTCTCAAAAAATGATTTTTATTGATCCTGACATGCGACTCAACTTTTGCCAGGCGTGAATCAACCTTTCTGATCTCGTCATTCCTTTCCTGCACAAAAGTATTTACCTTAAACAGGCCCTCCTGCTGAATATAGGAATATCCACCGCCATAACCAGTTACCCTGCTATTACCGAATAATTCAGGATTTCTCACATAGATACCTTCCACCATGTGCCCCCTGTAGTTGGCATGGGCTCTCACACCCTGGCCGTTGAGCATATAACTGTTTCGCGGTGCTCCAATGTTGCCTATTTCTGCACCAAAATATTTTGAATTGTAACCCAGGTAATGATAATCCCCCAAATATGTTTCTGCAAGCAAATAATTGCTGGCAAAATTGGCCTGATAATAATAAGCGATGCTTTGTTGGTTTTTCAGCATTGCATCACCGTAAATGCTGAGGTGGGAATAGGTATTTGGTTTCAGGATGTTGTATGTATTCCAGTCGATGGTAACAGGGATGTGACCGTGAAGCGCCTCACCAACATCATAATCCGAGGGAACTGTGTAGGCATGAATACCGCCATTCCAGGTGCGGGTAAGTTTTTTTGATTCAGCATCGGTTTCTTTCACATGTATGCGTACTCCGGAGCTTTTAGTGGTCATGCTTTGCGGATCCGGGCTTTCTGCTCTCAGCATTTTGTCGTCGTCTTTTTGCCGCAGCACAAATACGAGCACCGAATCCTGTCCCGGCGCCAGTGACACCTCACGTGATAAAGGCTGGCCGGCACTTCCATCCAGATCAGAAAAGCTCAGATCCATATCCGGCTTAAGGGTAAGCAGAAGGTTTTCTGTGGAATTACCCTTATTATGCAGATTCACCCTGAAGGTGGAGGTATCAGAACCGGAGGTAAAATATACTTTCTTTTGCGGGATATCCACAGTCCAGTTTGAGATACGGTTGATCCGGACAGTGTAGAATGCACCACCCACTGTTAATCCTTTATCAGAAACTACCACACCTACATTATAAGAGGTATTTCCTTCAGCAGATTTATCCGGGATAACCCTAACGGGGATAAAGGCAGAATCGCCCCGGGAGATGAGTATCCCTTTTTCCTGCTCTCCCACCATTTTCCAATTGGCAGGAATATTATATTTAAGGATCAGTTTTTTATCAAGCCCGGAATTATTTACGACCTTGAACACATTAGAAGCCACCTGATCCACAGTTTGGCTTTTACTATTCCGAACAAAAGAAAACTCCACACCACCGGCATCCGACTGTGCATTCACAGATACGGCAATCCAGGTGCTGATAATAAGAAGTAACAATAGCTTAAGGTGTAATCTTTCGTTCATACTACAAATCTTCTACTATCACATATTTTATTGTAAGGGTATAGAGTCCTGCCTGATAGTTGAAATCCGGATTAATTCTGATATCCACATCAAATTCATAGCAGGAAGGGTCCGAGAGATACGATCCCGGTTGGTTGGTTCCGGTTCCCGGGCAGCTAACTGAGGGGTCAGGTGCTGATGCGGAACCTATGATATATGTAGGGGCAGAGATATCGGTCAGGTGAAAAAACCCGTTAACCTGGGAAGTATTGCTTACATTTCTGAAACGCAGTTCCACAAGATCAACGGTAGGCGTCTGCCCTGTTCCGGAATAGGTAGAGGAAACATTCCACAAACCGGAGTTGGTCGTTTCAGCACCGACATATAAATCCCAATTGGTTCCGGCAACATCTATGTTCAATGTTATAGCCGACATTTGAACCAGCCCGTTTTCGTAGTCCTGAACAGAGTTAAAGATAAAATCTACTGATGGAGACGTTTTGGCCTCGAAACTTAATGTTTGCGCATCGGCTGTATTTAGCAATAACCCGAAGAGGACAGGAAGCAAAAGCCGGGCTTTTCTTCCTAATTTATCCCTCATTTTCATCAGGCTAAAATAAAAAAGTCCCCCGTTTGACAGAGGGACTTTCAGTAAATTTCTTTTATAAATCTTCAACAAGAGTGTAAACTACTTCAACATAGTAATAACCAGCCTGAGCATAGTCCTCGGAGTTACCACCTGCAGAAAGAGCAACGGTTGAGTTAGGGAATGAAGCAGGAATACCAGGCTTCAGACGCATGTCGATACGGAACTTGTGAGTACTGGGGTTAGCAGCAGCTGTACCAGGATCAAAAGCACTACCACCGGCACTTACAGTACCAAATTCACCTGCAAGAAACTGAGTGTTGGCAGTAGGTACACCACCGGTAACACCTGAATTCGCCAGTCCTTTCAGAGAAACGAATGTGTTGAAGTTTTCAGGAGCTGAAGATACAACATCTGATTGCAGCTCAAGCACCTCTGCTGGAAGTGTTGGGTTTCCGTTGGTTGAATAGCTTTCTACCTGCACCAGTGTGTCGGTTGAAGCATACGCAAACAGGTCCCATGCAAGAGTAGCATCCACTTCGAGAAGGGTTGCGTTAAACTTGGTAATTCCAAGCTCGTACTCCTGAATTGTTTTGAATACAAAGTCAACCTGAGGATCGGTCGTCATGGAAAGGTTAAGGATACCACGCAGATCCATAGTTACATAATTGTACTCCTCATCGCTCAGCTGAGCAAATGAACTTTTTGAAATGCTGCACACCATTACCAGTGCAACAAGTGCAAGAATAATTTTCTTCATAATTTTGCTTTTTAGGGATTAAACAATAACTTTACGAAAACAAAAGTAAATATAATTTTCTAAAAAGCAAGCATCCTGTATAATTTAATATTAACATCACATTAAACTGCCCATCCAAAAATTTCTCCAAATAGCCGGTATAAAGGCAAACAGCAACTTATACATATTTTCTTTCTTGTAAAAAAATAATTCATATTTTTACCTTTTTATGTTTATGACACAATCTAAGCTCAAAATATATAAATCATCAGCCGGATCAGGCAAAACCACTATCCTGGTTTACGAATATCTTAATATAATTTTGCCGCAGCCCGATAAGTTTAGCCGCATCCTGGCTATAACTTTCACCAACAAGGCAGCCAATGAAATGAAGCAACGTATTATTTCCTACCTGCAGGGAATAATTAAGCCGGATGATCATAATGAGCAGCTGCCTGCCGGTCTCAGGCAACAGATCGAAGAATCCCTTAAAACGGAAAATAAAGACATTGAAATTCAGGCTGAAATATGCCTGAATAAAATTCTGCACTCATACAGTGATTTTGCTGTCAGCACCATCGACAGTTTTGTTTACAGAATTATACGCAGCTTTGCAAAAGACCTCGAGCTTTCATGGGATTTTGATGTGGAACTGGATACCGATGAGATGTTTTCAGAGATCATTGATATGCTGATGGAAGACTTTGGCCATGATGAATTCCTTACGCGTCAGCTGCTGGAAATGGTGGAAGACAAGCTGAACGAGGGACGCAGTTGGAAGATCGAAAAAGAAATCCTGTCGGTTTCAAAACAACTACTGGAATCGGAAGCGCGTCCGCACCACATGCAGCATATACTGGAAGCTGATAACAAAGATATTGAAGAACTCCGCAAATCCCTGTCAGCAAAAAACATGGCACTGCTCAGACAGGCAAAAAGCATTGCACAAAAAGCCATCTGGATACTGGAAAACAACAACATCTCCCCCTACGATCTGGCCCATGGTAAAACTGGTATAGGTGGATATATCCAAAAGATAGCCACTACTGAACCGGATAAAGTGTTTTCAGGGAATAAAAATGCTGAGGCAGCTGTATCAAACCAATGTCTGTACAGTAAAAGCAAACCCGATAAATTAAAAGCTCAAATTGACGAGATCACAACTGATGTAATAAGCTGCTATGAGAAACTTTGTAGTATAACAGATCAGTCAGCAGTTTTCTATGGCAGGGAGTCAGTGTTGCGTAATCTTCATGTGCTTTCGGTTCTGAAAAGTATTAAAGAAAAATATGAGGAAGTAAAAGAAGAAAACGGATTGCTGCCTATTTCCGAATTTGCAAGAAGTATTGCCCGTGTAACTTTAACCGAAGATATACCTTATATATATGAGCGGTTGGGCGAAAAGTACCAGCATTTCTTTATTGATGAATTTCAGGATACCTCCACGCTTCAGTGGGAAAACGTTTTACCATTAATAGAGAATGCTTTGGCACAAAACAAGGCTAACCTGCTTGTGGGTGATGTAAAACAGGCTATTTACCGTTTTCGCGGGGGCAACATAGAGCAAATGGGCAAAATGCCGGAACCGCCTTCTGATATTGTGTCAGACCTTAGCCTGAACAGATATCACGCAATACGGCAAAGTGCGCTGATCAATAAGCTTGACACAAACTTCCGGTCAAGAAAAGAAATTGTGGATTTCAACAATGACTTCTTTTCATTTATAAAAGACCAACTGGAGGAGAGCCAGCAGGATTATTACAATGAACACATACAGAAGTCTACAGGCAGGGAAGGCGGACTGGTAAATATCTCCATGTATAATGAAAAGGACGAACACCTGCAAAGGGTGCTGGAGATAACCGGCCAACTATTGACCGAAGGTTTCAATCTGAAGGATATAGCTATACTGTGCAGAAAGAACAGTGAAGCTCAGAAGGTGGCGGTATTTCTCATGAAAAACACTTTGCGGAATCCACAGAGCGGAGCGCAGGAGCCAATCAGGGTTATTTCTGATGAATCACTGACTCTGAAGCAGTCACCGGCTGTTAATAATCTCATAGCATTTGCGCGACTCATTGATAATCCAAACGATAGCATGCAGTTAGCGGCTATCATGCATTTTGTTTATGAGCAGCAAAACCCTGATCAGAATTTCCATGACTGGTTTACGGATCTCCGTTCTAAATACGGCAACAAAACGGCTAAATACCTTATCCATAATGGTTATGATATCAGGTTTGAGCAACTGCATCATCTTGATCTGTATAACTTGTTCGAGCATATAGCACTGACAATGAAGTTGGATGCCCTAAAGGATCCCTATATTCAGTTTTTTCTTGATGAGGTGCTGGATTTCAGCAGAAGCAAATCGGTACCTGTAATCCGTGAGTTTTTGAAATGGTGGGATAAGAAAGGAAAGAATAAATCCATTATTTCACCTGAAGGAACGGATGCCGTGCAGGTGAAAACCATCCACAAGTCGAAAGGGCTTGCGTTTCCGGTGGTCATTTATCCCTTTGCCACCGAGAACTCAGGAGGCAGCAGCATTGCTGATTACCAGTGGGTGGAAACCCGTCCGCTTAAGATAGAAAAACTTAAGTCAGCTGTAGTGCGGGTTTCCCGTAAACCTCTGTCCCAATCAGTTTTTTCGGATGTATTTAATAAAGAAATGCATGCCAGAAAACTGGATATGATCAATTTACTATATGTATGCATGACCAGACCCAGAGAGCGATTATACATTATCAGCTCCTTTGCGAATAATACTGGTGATGATCCGTTTATGTCGCTTAAACATGTTTTCACATCATATTTCAGATATAAGAATATTGAAGGAAACACTCTTGAATTTCCGGCGAAACCTGTTCAACGGAAATTCATTCCCCGCGAGAATGAATTCAGGGCAGATATTAATCAGATTTCATATGCAAGACAAAGAAGCTGGCAGGAAAAACTGTATATAAGCAAACCTGCTACAAAAAACATACTTCCTGACGATTCCCCTGCCCATACGGGTACACTGGCTCATCATTATTTATCTAAAATCATATACCAGGGACATTTGCCCAGGGTAGTTTCACTCATCAGAAATGAAATCGATGATGACAAGCTTGCCAGCCAAATCATAGCTATGATCAGCAATACCGTAGAGCATAAAAAACTGAATCCGCTTTTCCGGACGGCAGAAAACAGGATCATTAGAAACGAAGCGGATATCCTGGCCAAAGATGAGATATTACGCCCTGACCGTATTATTATAGATCCGGCTGAAATCACTATTGTGGAATATAAAACCGGTAGTATAGAAAAAAAACATGAAACTCAGATAAATGAATATGCGCATAAGCTGAATTCAATGTATCAAAGGCCGGTAAAGAAAATGCTGGTTTATATCAGCGAGATTCCAATAATAAATGAAATTATTTAACATATATGAGACGATAAATACTTGATTTCCGGGGGAAAATATTCGTAATTATAACGTTTCAAATGCAACACTTTATATAAAAATGGTGTCTTTTAGGAAGCACAAAAACGAACCATATGAAACAATTCTACATTTTCCTTACAGGAATAGTTTTTACTGTATTTATAGTAAATACTGCCACAGCCCAATTAACATATGAAAGCTGCACGGTTACCCAGGAAAACCTGACCAGTGTGCCTGCCGGCACACAAAATGCAGTGATTATTGGGATAGAAATCGAGACCAGCGGAAGCGGTGCCGCTATTAATCTCACCAGTTTAAAAATACATACGTTCGGCACCACGCTGCTGAGCGATATTTCAAATGCAAAAATCTATTATACCGATACCAGTGATCAGTTTGCGCCAACCAGCCAGTTTGGATCAACTGTGGCTACACCAACTGATTCATTTATCATAACAGGATCACAGGCACTTTTACCGGGAACCAATTATTTCTGGCTCACCTATGATATTAGCAACAGTGCCTATCCGGCCAACTTCGTGGATGCTACATGCACCGAGGTAAAAATAGGAACAAATACCTATACCCCCACGGTAACAAACCCCTTTGGCAACCGCCACGTCAGCAAAGAGCTCATCTTTGGAACCGGAACAAATGCTGATTATGTAAATGGCCCAACTTATGTAAGAACGTATGGAGCCAGCGTTTATCATTATGAATTTGCTATTTATAATTACCTGATCACCTCCTCAGAGATCAGTTCATCAGCCCTGCCGTATGGTGCAAAAATTACAAATCTCTGCTTTTACAAAGGAAATTCCACTGTGATTTCTGATACCGGTGATGCTGTGATGGAAATTTACATGAAATCCAGCAACAATACCTCACTCAGCTCAGGGGGATGGACCACCTTGCTTCAGGGAGCGATGAAGGTTCATCAAAGCACCTGGAATCTGAATAATAATTTCCCGTCTTCCTCAGGATGGGTGTCATTTCCTCTGGATAATTCATTCACCTATTCTGGCCAGGCTTTGGAAATATTTACGGATTACAATGGTTCAGGACTTGGCTCCTCTAATGCATACAATAACGAAGTAACCTGGGCATATTCCAGTTATTCGTCTGATGTGGCTGCCGGCCGCCCCGGTTACAACTCAAAACCTTCTTCCACCAGCACATATTACGGGGGTAATTCACGCCCAAATATGAAGTTGGAATATGTTATTCCCCCTGCTTATGATTTAGCCGTGCAAAGTTTCACCTCACCAGTAATACAAGCATGTCCGGGCTCCTCAGAGCTTGTCGCCGTGAAACTCAAGAATGAAGGCGCAGCACCAATCAATTTTGCCTCCAAACCCGTAACAATTGATGTAAGTGTAACAGGGCCTAACCCCACCACTTTCCCCACGGTAACCCTCAACTCAGGAGTGCTTTCACCCGGAAATACTCAAACAGTTACTATCAACAGTAATTATGATATGACACAACTGGGTAATTACAAATTCACAGCCTCTATAGATATGACCGATGATTTTAACCTTTCAAATAATACAAAATCAACTTACATGGAGCTTTCTTCCTTCCCCCCGGGAGGTGAAGATTTTGAAAGCTTCACTAACGGTTCCATTAATAATTTCCCCAATGGCTGGACCTCTAATGCCAGCGATTTCGAATGGACGGCCAATAAGGGAGGAACTTTATCTGCATCTACAGGGCCGCAAAATGACCATACCTATGGAACAGGCTCAGGAACATACGTCTACGCTGAAGCCTCAGGATCAATCCCATTCAATGAAGTATCAACCCTCACAAGCGGATGCATAGATATGTCTTCCCAGCCAAATAAAATACTGGAATTCTGGTATTTCATGTACGGGAATCAAATGGGGGAGCTATACTTAGATGTTTATTCCAATGGAAGTTGGCACACGGGGCTTGTCTCACTTATTGGTGAGCAACAGACAAGCCAGACAGAACCCTGGCAGCGGGCAACGGTAGATCTTTCTTCCTACACCGGATTAATTCAGTTACGCTTCAGGGCTATTTACGGCAGTGGTTTTCGTTCTGATATTGCCTTAGATGATGTGAAATTCATCGCTATGAAAGTAGATGCAGGGCCGGATATCTCTTCCTGTGGCGGGGATTCTGTAGTGCTTACACCAACTATATCAGGAGGAGTTCCACCATACAATATTTTCTGGAATCCCTCACAAGGCCTAAGTGATAACACTACGCTTAACCCAAAATCAGCACCTGCCAGTACCACTACCTATACTATTTATGTTTCTGATGATGATGGTAATTCTGATTTTGATAATCTGACAGTATCGGTACTTCCCAAACCCCAGGTAAGTTTTACCGGACTGGCTACCGACTATTGTGAAGATGACGGCAATACGGGATTGAATCCGAATCCGGTTGGTGGCTATTTCACCGGACCAGGTACTGTGGGATATTCTTTTAATCCTTCGCTTGCCGGCCCCGGAACTCACGATATTGTGTATAATTACATTAATTCTCAGGGCTGCCTGGGTACCGACACAAAAACCGTTACCGTTCATGCATTACCCGACATCAGTTTCAACGGTTTAAAAAATGACTATTGCTTAAATGACCCACAGGATACCCTATTCATTAGTCCTGCGGGTGGAACGCTTACAGCCCCGGTACTTAACGGAAATATTTTCAATCCCGCTACAGCCGGTACCGGAACTTTTACACTCACCTATACTTATACTGATACCTGGGGATGTACAAATACGGAGAATTTTGTTATCACCGTTCATGATATCCCCTCCGTTTCCATAACAAATTTGCCTGCCGATATGTGTGAAAACAGCAGCCCGCATACTCTCACAGGAAACCCTGCCGGTGGTACATTCAGCGGCACAGGAGTATCAGCAGGAAGCTTTGACCCTGCCACTGCCGGAACCGGAACACATACGATCACCTATTTCTACACTGATACTTACGGTTGCTCCAATTCCACCACAGAGGATGTCACTGTACATCCGGTGCCTTCAGTATCCTTCAGCGGATTACCCTCCACACTGTGTGAAAATGATGCCGCTGTTAGTTTAAGCGGCAATCCTGCCGGTGGTACTT
Source organism: uncultured Bacteroidales bacterium (assembly GCA_964477095.1). Taxonomy (GTDB): domain Bacteria; phylum Bacteroidota; class Bacteroidia; order Bacteroidales; family PWNQ01; genus PWNQ01. The sequence goes on from CAYZDA010000009.1 coordinate 29,568, forward strand.
TTTCAGGTCCCGGGTTATCAGGAGACAGTTTTGACCCAGCCACCGCAGGCACAGGCAACCACAGCATTACATACACCTATACTGATGCCTGGGGTTGCACCAATAGCGAAACCCAATCCGTTGAAGTACGGCCATTGCCAGTTGTTTCATTCAGCGGGCTGGCTAACGGGTATTGTATCACTGATTCTCCTGTAACACTCGTTGGTTCACCGCCAGGCGGTACCTTCAGCGGCCCCGGTATCAGCGGTTCACAGTTCAACCCTTCAGGGGCAGCTGCCGGCATACATACCATTACCTATAACTACACCGATTCCTATGGTTGTTCTAATACAGATAATCAAACTACTGAGGTAGAAGATATACCGGTAGTAAGCATTGATCCGGTGAGTACAGACATGTGCTTAAATGATGCTGCAGTTTCACTCACCGGCAACCCTTCCGGCGGCACATTTACAGGCCCCGGCATTTCAGGCAGCACCTTTGATCCAACAAGTGCAGGAACAGGCACACATACCATAACCTATACGTATGTTACTACATACGGCTGCACCAACTCATCTACTGTTGACATCACAGTACACAATATACCTGTGGTTAGCTTGAGCGGTCTGGCTTCCGACTATTGCGAGGAAGATACTACAGTAAGCCTTACTGCTAATCCTGCCGGTGGCTCCTTTTCCGGGCAGGGCATTAGTGGAAGCAGCTTTAATCCGTCTGTTGCCGGTGCAGGCAATCATACCATCACATATACTTATACCGATACATACGGATGTTCCAATACAGATGATGCTACCACTACTGTACATGCTTTGCCTGCAGTTAGCATGAATGTGCCTGCGGATGCATGTGTTGACGAAACGTCCGTCAGCCTGAGTGGCAATCCTTCAGGTGGTACATTCAGCGGAACCGGAGTATCAGGCAGCACCTTTGACCCTTCAGCTGCAGGAACGGGAAATCATGTTATCACTTATAATTACACTGACGCAAACGGCTGCAGCAATTCATCCACAGCTTCCATAACTGTTCACGATCTTCCGGCGGTCAGTATGAGCGGACTGGGAAGTAATTATTGTGACAATGACATCCCTGTTACTCTTACAGGCACACCTGCAGGTGGTACTTTCAGCGGCCCCGGCATCAGCGGAAATACCTTCGATCCGGTTTCAGCAGGTACAGGAAATCATACCATCACCTATTCCTACAGCGATGCATTCGGTTGCAGTAACAGCACCAGCTCCAATACCACCGTGTCCACCAGCCCGGTAACTTCCATCACCGGACTGGATACTGATTATTGCGAAGACGATCCAACAGTAAGTCTTAACGTTTCACCTGCCGGTGGGACATTGTCGGGACCGGGAATTACAGGTACCAGTTTTGATCCTTCAGTGGCCGGCACCGGTACACACAGTATTATTTATTATTACATGAATGCAGGTGGCTGTGATGATAGCACCATAAAAACTGTTAGCGTACATGCCTTACCTAATGTTTCTATCAGTGGCCTTAGTTCAGATTACTGCGCAGATGCTTCAGCAGTAACCCTTTCAGGTTCACCTGCCGGTGGAACATTCTCAGGACCCGGCATCAGTGGTGATGTTTTTGATCCGGCCTCTGTATCTGCAGGTACTCACACCATAACCTATACCTATACTGATGCTTTTGGCTGTTCCAACAGTACTACTACTGATGTTACAGTACATGACAATCCGGTTGTAACGGCCAGCGGACTTGCTTCTTCTTACTGCATGAATGATGCAGCAGTTAGTCTCAGCGGAAATCCGGCTGGCGGAACATTCTCCGGCCCCGGAATTAGCGGCAATACTTTTGATCCTGTTTCAGCCGGAACAGACAACCACCAAATCATTTATGTTTATTCTGACAGCCATGGATGCACCGGATACGACACTCTCTACACCACTGTAATGCCCTTACCTTCAGTATCAATAACCAACCTGCCAACAGATATTTGCATTAATGATACTGCAATTACACTCACGGCTGATCCTTCTTCAGGAACTTTCTCCGGGACAGGTATAAGCAGCAACAAATTTAACCCGCAAACAGCCGGTACGGGAACTCACACAATTTCGTATACCTATACAGACGCAAACGGCTGCAGTAATACCGCAACTGCTGATATTACGGTCCATGATCTGCCTTCACCTGCCATCTCAGGACTCAATTCCCACTACTGCGAAAATGAAACTGCCTCTTTATTAACAGGATCTCCATCAGGAGGCATTTTTTCAGGCCCGGGAATTAATTCAAACATATTTGATCCGGGAGCTGCTGGCACAGGTAATCATGTAATTAGTTATACCTATTCGGATATCTACGGATGCACCAACACCACTACAGTGTCAACAACTGTTTTTCCGGGCCCGGTAGCCACAATTTCAGGCTTATCTGCCAATTACTGTGAAAATGATACTGCAGTAACAGTTAATGTAAGCCCTTCCGGCGGTACATTAAGCGGTAACGGGATAAGCGGCACCACATTCGATCCGGCTGCAGCCGGAAATGGTACACATAACCTGGTTTATTTCTATACCGATGCCAACGGATGTTCTGACAGCACTATCTTTTCTGTAACAGTACACCCATTGCCGGCACTGAGTATTTCAGGACTAAATTCAGCGTACTGCGTTGATGGTTCTGCTTCCAGTCTCAACGGTTCTCCTTCAGGAGGAACATTCTCCGGCCCGGGAATTTCCGCTGACTCCTTTGATCCGGCAGTGGCAGGCGCAGGCAGTCACGCCATAAGTTATTCATATACCGACCCACAGGGATGCAGCAACACCATCAACCAGAATGTTATTGTACATGATCAGCCTGCTGTCAGCTTCAGTGGCTTAAGCGCTGTTTATTGCGAAAATGATGCTGCAGTAAGCCTTACAGGCAATCCGTCAGGAGGAAACTTCAGCGGGCCGGGAACTGGTGGAAACACTTTTGATCCTGCACTGGCGGGTGCTGGCACTCATGTAATATCATATACCTATTCCGATGCTAATGGATGCACGGGCACGGATACGCAATCTGTTTCCGTTCAGTCTGTTCCAGTTGTGTATTTCAGCGGCTTAAATGGCCCTTATTGTGAAAATGAACCTGCCGTGACTTTATCAGGAACACCGTCAGGTGGAACTTTCACCGGCAACGGAATAAGCGGTAATTCATTTGATCCTTCTTTGGCCGCAGCAGGCACACACAGCATCACTTATACCTACAGCGATGCAAACGGCTGTAGCGCATCCTCCATCAATGATGTTACGGTAAATGCGTTACCCGCGGTTAGCTTCTCAGGTCTAAACGCGCAGCATTGTGCAGATTCACTCCTGGTAAATCTTACCGGCACTCCTTCAGGCGGTACTTTTGCAGGTGCCGGCATAACAGGTAATAGCTGGAGCCCCGCAGTTGCGGGAACCGGCAATCATACCATCCGTTATATCTATACAGATGCTAACGGCTGTACCGATTCCACCGAACAAACGGTAACTGTTAATCCGCTGCCCGCCGTAAACTTCACAGGACTGGAAAACGCATATTGCAGCAATGATCCGGTGGATTCACTTTCCGGTACACCACCGGGTGGTACATATTCAGGACCGGGAACAAGTGGTGATTTATTTGACCCTTCTGCCGCACCAACGGGAAATATCTCAGTTAACTACATTTATACTGATGCAAATGGATGTCAAAACTCACATAGCCAAACCACAACAATTAATGCTGCTCCTAATGTTTCCGTTTCAGCTGCCTCCACAAATTTCTGTACAGATGATGCTCCAGCGACACTGAATATATCACCCGCAGGAGGAACCTTGAGTGGAAACGGCATCAGCGGAACATCTTTTGATCCTTCAGTGGCAGGAGCCGGAACCCACGTGATCACATATACCTACACCTCTGCCGGTGGTTGTACGGGAACAGACAACATCACGATGACAGTTAATACCTCCACTCCTATCACACTTTCCGGCATACAGCCTGAATATTGCGTAAACGATCCGGCTGATAACATTATCCTCAGTCATCCGGCAGGTTCTGTTAGCGGCCCCGGAGTGCAAGGCACCCAGTTTGTTCCTTCCCAGGCAGGCGCCGGTAATCACGTCATTACCTATACTTATACTAATGCATCAGGCTGTGTAAGCACGATTCAGGAAAATGTAACAGTTTATGCACTTCCGGTAGTTTCCTTTACAGGATTAAATGCTGATTACTGCGCAAGCGATGCGGCTGTTACGCTTACCGGCACACCATCAGGAGGTACATTCTCCGGTGCAGGCATTAACTCAAACACATTTGATCCGGCAATGGCAGGCACGGGTGTACACAGCATAGTATACACTTATGCGGATACTAACGGCTGCTCAAACAGCAGCTCACAGCAGGTGCAGGTAAAAGCTGTTCCTACAGTAACCATTACGAATGTTCAAGCTGATTACTGTATAAACAGCCAGGGAGACTCTGTTACTGTCAATCCTGCAGGCGGAATACTTACCGGCCCTGGAGTTAGCAACTCATGGTTTTCACCGGCTCTTGCAGGTACAGGAACCCATACTATTTCTTATGAGTATTCAGGGTCCAATGGATGTACGGCCGTTGATTCCGTAGTAATAACAGTTCATGATCTGCCTGTATTGACTTTAAGCGGACTACAGACAGAGTATTGTGAAAATGAACCTGTGGTGCCTGTTTCAGTTTCTCCTTCCGGAGGAACTCTGAGCGGGCCAGGGGTTAACGGACTGAACTTTAATCCTGCTACAGCCGGACCAGGCAATCATATAATTACATATAGCTTTACGGATACTTACGGCTGCTCAAATACTACTTCACAAACGGTTACCGTGCATGACATCCCGGTGGTTTCCGGAGGAAATGATACCCTGGAGGTTTGTAATACAGATGCTTCCGTTGACCTGACAGGATACGGCAATCCAACTCCTGCAGGTGGAAAATTTAAAGGCCCGGGCATCTCCGGAAATGTACTTAATCCTTCTGCTCTATCACCAGGATATTATAACACCGCTTATTTTTACACTACACCTGACGGATGTACTACAGTTGACAGCCTCACTTCATTGACTATCTATGTAAGAGCTACTCCGGTAATTTCCCTCAGCGGACTGGCAACAAGCTATTGTGCCGATGCCGCAGCTGTTAACCTGACGCCTTCACCGGCAGGCGGTTCTTTTAGCATAGCAGGTTCGGGTGCAGCAGCATTCACAGGCAATATGTTCTATCCGTCTAAAGCACCTACCGGAACTATCGGAGTTGTTTATACCATCAGTGGAAATTGTGTTGCAAAAGATACAGTTTACACCGATATTATTGAGCTACCAACAGTGGACGCTGGTGCTGATTCCAGCATAGCATACGGAACCAATGCATTGCTGCAGGGTACTGCTGCCGGGCTTCCTAATGCTTTGCTCGCTTACCACTGGACACCAATATCGCTGGTGTCAAATCCTTATCAGGCCAGTACACCAACAGTAAATTTAACTAACAGCCAAACATTTACATTAACAGTTACTGACACAGTAAGTGGTTGTTCCAACATGGATACAAAGGAAATATTTATTACTGGCGGACCATTAGCTATTAATCCCAGTGCAGATAAGGACAGTATATGTGCAGGGGAAAGTACAACTATTAAAGCAAATCCATCCGGAGGAACCGGAAATTATACATATACATGGTACACTCCCGGTGGACAAACACTGAATACAAACCAGATCACCACTGTTGACGGAGGCGGATCTTATGCAATTTCTGTTAACGACGGAGTGACAGTGGAGACCGATTCAGTTTATATATATGAGCTTGCAAAGCCATCAGCTTCTATTTCCAATCTGGATGCCATTCATTGCTATGATGGGCCTGTAGATTATTTCAACGGGCATCCCGCAGGCGGCATTATGCTTGGTAACGGAGTAACTGCCGGCGCAGTTAGCTTTGCGTTTGATCCTGTTGCTGCAGGTAGTGGTGTTCATCAGATAGAGTATATCGTAACCAATGCATCCGGCTGTACAGATACGGCGTATCAAACAGTGGAAGTCCTGCAAAATCCGGCCATCAGTATCAGTGGATATGATACTGCTTATTGCTCTTCAGACCTGCCTGATACCTTGTTTGCAACTCCTGCCGGTGGAAATTTCTACGGTAACGGAGTGTCAGGAAATGTTTTTGATCCCATGCAGGCAGGTGCAGGATGGCACATGATAACTTATGAATATAATTACGGCGGATCATGTGTAGCCAGCAAAGCATTCTCAGTACTGGTTAAATCCTCACCAATAGTGACTCTCAGTAATCTTGACAGCAGCTATTGTGTAAATGACGCAGCTGTTAACGTTACCGGTTTACCGGCAGGTGGCACACTGGCTGGGCCGGGAGTAACCGGCATGAGCTTTGACCCGGCAGCCGCAGGGCCGGGTACTCATATGCTTACCTATACGGTAAACTCTTCAGGATGCCCCGGAGTATCATACAAACAGGTTATTGTTTATGATATACCTGCCATTAGCTTTACCGGCCTGAATTCATCATATTGTGATAACGAAGCAGCAATTACCATGACCGGAACACCGGTAGGCGGAACATACTCCGGCCCGGGCGTTAGTGGCAATCTATTTGATCCGCAAAAAGCAGGTGCAGGTATCCATACCATAAGCTACACATTTACAACAGGAAACGGCTGCACTTCTGACACTTCCATGACAGTAAGTGTTAATCCTTCACCAGTGGCAAATGCGGGACCTGATCTCACTTTGCCATGTGGAAGTCCCGGCCAGCTCTTAGGTTCTGTGGCACAACCAGGACATACATACTCCTGGACACCATCGGCAGGACTTAATGATACTTCGTTGGCGCAACCCACAGCATCTCCATCTGTAACAACATCATATAAGCTACAGGTTAATAATACAGCCACGGGCTGCACCAGCAATGATCAGGTTCTGGTGAATGTAACGGGAGGCCCAACTGCTTCCGTCACACCCAAAGATACCCTGATATGTCAGAGCCAGCCTGTAAATCTTACTGCCGGTGGAGGAACCTCCTACCAGTGGAGCTCAGGAGACACTACCGCTTCAGTAACCGTTTATCCGACTACTGACAGCATGTTTGTGGTAACAGTTACCAGCGGATATTGTGGATCACTGGACACTGCGTTCATAAAGGTTGGTAATGCTGACCTTAACATGCCGGCGAATTACACCTTGTGTGAAGATGACAGTCTGAATATTGATCCGGGTGTATTTGCCTTTTACCTTTGGAGCGACAGCACTGCCAATCCTACCTTTACCATACACTCAGGCGGAACCTACTGGCTGAAAGTAACCGATTCGATGGGCTGTACTGCTACCGATACCTTTAATGTAGCAGAGTTCCCGGTACCTGATGTTGACCTTGGTGCTGATGTAACCATAAACAGGAAAGAAACAGTGCAGCTTGATGCAGGTAACGGATTTGAAGCCTATTTATGGAATACCGGCAGCACTGACCAGATTATCTCTGTTGAAGGCATTAATTACCAGGCGGGCAGTTACCCGTTCTGGGTAATGGTTACCGACCAGAATCTTTGTAGCAGCAGCGATACTGTAATTGTGAATGTTATTGATGCATCAGGCATAGGCAATGAAGTTGCAGGTGGTTTTATCAGATTATATCCGAATCCGAGTGACGGAAGATTCAGCCTGGAAGGCGAGAACATTAAGGAAAAACTGCATATACGTATTGTGGCTGTGAATGGAGCAGTGATTTTTGAAGAAACTCTGGACCCTGATAAAACATTCAACCGGAAATACAATATGCCAGAACTGGAAAGAGGGTTTTATTTCCTGAATATCAGAACGGAAAATGACAACAAAACCATTAAGTTTATAATTAATTAACCTAAATGTAATATTTTCCCATATATTTGCGGAAACCAAAATAATGTAAAACATGAAAAGAAAGTTTTTTCTCTTTGCTTCTGCAATGCTGCTGGGTTTGTCATTATCATTTTATGCCTGTGACGGTGACGATGATGATAACAACAACAATAATAATAATAATGACACCGGCACATGCAGTGATGGCATTCAAAACCAGGGTGAAACCGGCATTGACTGCGGTGGTCCCTGTCTGAAATGTGAATACTTGTCGGCAACCATTGACGGCAATAACTGGGAAGCCGAACAACTCTCAGTTAAAGGTCGCCTTCTGGGTACAGAAATAGTCATCCAGGGTAGCAGGAAGGACGGTTCTTCCAATATTCAGCTGGTGTATGAAGGCATCTGGCACCCCGGAACCTACGCGTTCAAACGTGCCACATACAGTATTCCCGGACATCAATATGTTCTTACCGATCCCAGTCACTCATCGGTTACATTCACAACATTTACTGTTACTGACTCTACCTATCAGGACTCAACCATAACCGGTACATTCAGTGCTACATTGGTTGATACACTGGCTGCACCAATGGATACAGTAGAAATTACGAATGGTAGTTTTACTGATATCTATTATAATAAATAAAGAACAGATAAAAAAAAAGCAGATCCGAAACAGATCTGCTTTTTTTTTAGAATGGCCAGAAGTCATGATCATACCAGATCTTTTCCTTTAATTCCTTATTCAGGTCATCCAGGATTTTATGATGTTCCTGTTCCCAATCGGAAAGCCACTGAAACAGTTTCTTCTCATTTTCATCATCCGATTCTTTTGCCTGTTTGGAATAAAGCTCAATAGCCCTGGTTTCCATATCAATAGCTGCACTTATGGCTGCAGCCTCAAAACCGGCCCCCGATATCCGGCTTTTCATATCCCCGGATAGCACCACGTTGGCTATAGCATCCTTCGATTCATCTTTTGCCTCGTAGGAATCCTCTTTGAACTTATTATGGTTTTTATAGTATTTAAACTGATCGGACAACTCTTCAATATGCTTCTGTTCCTCTTTTGCCATGATCTTGAAAATGCTGGCTACATCCTCATCATCGGTGTTTTCTGCCACTTTCTCGTAAAATGCTTTTCCCCGTTTTTCCAGCAAAATGGCCATTTTTAAAATTTCTTCTGATCTTGATTCTTTCATAACTCAAGGTTTTGGTTAGTACAGCAATTACAACAAAGAATCAGCCCGGAAGTTTTAACAGCTGTTGCTCATCTTCTACTTCTGCCATAAAATGTATCTTTGCTTTGGATAATCAGACAACAATGAATAAAAAAACAGAAGATAAAATAATCAGTCTTTATCGCTCCTACACAGGTAGCGACCCGCTGAAAGTAATGGCCTTACCAGGCTCGGGATCAAACCGCCAGTATTTCAGAATAAGTGGTAATCCTGATGTGGTAGCGGTTTATAATGAAGACCGACGGGAAAATGAAGCATTTCTGTACTTTGCTGAGCATTTTAAATCCAGGGCTTTGCCTGTACCTGAAATCTATGCCGCTAATCTTGATGAAAGCATTTACCTGCAGGAGGACCTGGGTGATAAAACGTTGTTCTCGTACATCGAAACAGACAACACGGAAAATGGATTCAGTGAGCGCTTAAAGAATTATTACCTGAGTGTGCTGGACTACCTGCCACAATTCCAGGTGGATGCATCTAAAGATATCGACTATTCCATGTGCTATCCACGGCAAAGCTTCGACAGGCAAAGCATGCTATGGGATCTGAATTATTTTAAATATTATTTTCTGAAGCTGGGCGGGATCCCTTTCGATGAACAAAAGCTGGAAAATGACTTCCACAAATTTATAGATTTTCTAATGGAAACTCCGGATCACTATTTTCTGTATCGTGATTTCCAGTCGAGAAATATTATGATCAAAGATGACAAGCCGTATTTTATCGACTTCCAGGGAGGCCGCCGCGGTGCTTTACAGTATGACATAGCTTCACTACTCTATGATGCCAAGGCCAATATTCCTCAAAATCTACGCGAGGCATTTCTGGAAGTTTATATGAATAATCTGGAAAAGTATATTAATAAACTCAACAGGCAAAAGTTCCGGCAACACTTCTACGGCTTTGTACTGATCAGGATCATGCAGGCCATGGGAGCTTATGGATATCGCGGTTTTTTTGAAGGCAAGAAACATTTTCTGCAAAGTATCCCATTCGCCATTGCTAACCTCAGCAGAGTACTGGACACTCAGGATATTCCTGTGAAGATACCAGAACTCGAATATGCGCTGAGGGCTGTCACACACTCACCAAAACTTCTAAATATAAGTAAAAGCAAAAAGGATCTGCAGATAGAAATTAACAGCTTTTCCTTTAAACGCGGAATTCCGGTAGACACCAGCGGCCATGGAGGTGGTTTTGTATTCGATTGCAGAGCGCTACCAAACCCCGGCAGGCATGTTGCCTATAAGGAGATGACCGGTAGCGATGCTGAAGTAATTAATTTCCTGATTGAAAAACCTGAAGTTCAAAAGTTTCTTGATCACACCTATGCCCTGGTGCAGCAGGCCGTGGAGAATTATCTGGAACGTGGCTTTGAACACCTTAGTATAAACTTTGGCTGCACCGGCGGGCAGCATCGCTCGGTTTACAGCGCCAATTATACAGCCAAACGGCTGAAGGATGAATTTGATGTTAATGTTACATTGAAGCACCGTGAACAGGAAGGCATTTAATAAGTGGCGATTCATAAAACTGACAGAACCATAAAATTTAATGAACAAAGGAATGATATTCGCAGCCGGACTCGGCAGCCGGCTTAAACCACTAACAAACCAAAAACCCAAGGCCCTGGTGGAAGTAGCAGGAATGACCCTGCTGGAAAGGGCCATAAGGAAATTATCCGCAGCCGGTGTAAATGATATTATCATCAATATTCACTATCGGGGAAACATGATCCAGGATTTCATTTCCAGTTTTAATGATCTTCCCGCTGTACGACTCAGTATTTCTGATGAAATGGATTTGCTGCGTGATACCGGTGGCGGATTAAAACATGCAGCCCGGTTTTTTAAAGACGACCAACCCGTTTTGCTCTACAATGTGGATGTAATATCAGATATTGATCTGCGTAAGATGCTAAATTTTCATGAAGAAAAAAAAGCTTTGGCTACCCTGGCGGTGAGATCCCGTAAAAGTTCCCGCTACCTGCTCTTTGATAAAAAGAACCACCTGAAGGGCTGGGAGAATACCAAAACAGGTGAACAGATCATTCACTCAACCATTCCACATAAACTGAAACCACAGGCATTCAGCGGCATACATATCATTGAGCCGGCTCTGTTTGACCATATGCCTGCTAAAGAGGTGTTTTCCATAACAGAGGTTTACCTGCGGTTGGCTCCTCATCAGGTAATAGCAGGCTATAATCATGATGAGGACTACTGGTTTGACCTTGGCACACCGGAAAAACTTACCAAAGCAGAGGAATTTTTAAAACATCAGGAAAAATAATTTCCGGTATTCGTTATGAGGTATATGATTTAAGATGCAGGACATCATTCATGTATGTCTGCCGGGCCCGCTTATTCTTCTTTCGGAACTCTCCTGCATATCCTCATGTCGAATTTTTTTGTAGCTTTGATCAGCCCATTTAAAATCGTAAGCCGTGGAAACATTTCTGGGACAGGTAGCAGATCACATACTTAAAAAGCATTCAGAAAACAGCCAGCACCTTGCGGTGGTGCTTCCCAGCCGCCGCGCAGTGGCATACCTGAAAAAGGAGCTCAAAGAGCAGAACAAATCCGCAGTTATGTGGATGCCTGACATTTTCTCCATAGAAGACTTTATTTATGAAGCTTCAGGTTTTGAGGAAATCGACCCCACGGCATTTATCATTGAATTATTCCGCATACACCAGGAGATTGAACACGGTGACAAAGCCTCGTTTGAAAGCTTTTTGAGCTGGGTGCCAATGATGATGCAGGATTTTAATTCCATTGATGAAAATCTGGCTGATGCCGGGCAATTATTTACTTTTTTGAGTGAAGCCAAAGCACTGGAAAAATGGAGACCCGACAGGGAGAACCTCACCGTAAACGAGAAGCAATACGTGGCTTTTTTCCGTCTGCTGAAAACCTATTACAGCAAATTACGAGTCAGCCTGCTTAAGCAGCGAAAAGCATACCAGGGAATGGCAATGAGAGCTGTTTATGAATCAGGATTACTGCTAAATCATGATAAATGGCAGCATTTCATTTTTGCCGGTTTCTATGCCCTCACGCGGGCCGAAGAAGAAATGATAAAGTCATTGCAGAAGGAAGGTAAAGTTACCCGGTTCTTTGATGCTGATCCGTATTATATGGATAATAGTTATCATGAAGCGGGCAGGTTTTTAAGAAATAAGTATAAAGACCCGGATTTTAAATGGCTTTCAAACTTTTACAGGGAAAAAGAAGGCAGGATTACAATTACAGGCATACCCGGTAACACCGGACAGGCTAGATTTGCCGGACAACTCATCAATGATCTGCTTCCCGAAGGTGAAAACGAAGATACAGAACGCCGGCTGGCAGTTATCCTGGCTGACGAAAGCTTGTTACTTCCTGTATTAAACAGCATGCCGGAGAAAACACCAGGAATTAATGTCACCATGGGATTCCCGGTAAAGCATACATCCACAGCCAGCCTGTTGAGGATTTTACTAAAACTCACGATGGAAAAGGAGCGGTACAGGCGTAATGCTGTTCACGTGGATCACCTGATGCAACTATTTAACCTGCCAGTAATCGCTGCGCTTAGTCCGCATGCTGATGAAATTCATTCACTACTGCTAAACAACAGGCAGGTCTTCTATAAACCGGAAGACCTGGAAAAGCTGCCAGAGTCATCTCTGATAAATATTCTGAAAAGAAACTACAGCCCGGTTGAATTTCTGGATGAATTAATCAGTCTGTTGGATAACCTGAGGCAGCAACTTTGCACCGGTGAGCTGAAAGTAGAAAGCCACAGTGCCACTACCATAACCGACCGCTTAACAGAGGTTAGAAAAATTATCCAAAAAACGGACGTACTTGCAAATTTCAATGATCTTGACAAACTGTTGCGCAAGACAGTGCTTAACCTTAGCCTGCCTTTCACAGGGGAACCGCTAAAAGGTCTGCAGTTAATGGGAATGCTCGAAAGCCGCGCCCTTGATTTTGAAAACCTCATCATTCTTTCGGTCAATGAAGGTTATCTGCCGGCAGGCAAAACATATAATTCACTTATTCCTTTTGACATACGCAAAAAGTACGGGCTTCCGACTTATTCTGATAACGACAGCATTTATGCCTACCACTTTTACCGGTTATTACAAAGAGCCAAAAATGTGCACCTGGTTTATAACACCCAGGCAGGCACACTGGGCGGTAATGAGAAAAGCAGGTTTATCAGGCAGCTCATGCATGAGTTGCCTGTTTATAATCCACGGATTCGCATCAGCAACAAGCTTTTACTGCCCTCCCCTGCTGTTGCTGCTGAGAAAAAGATAGTGATAGAAAAAACCGGCAGCCTGATGCAGGGATTGCAGGATGTCTTGTCCCGCTCAGGCTTATCAGCCTCAGGGCTAAGAACACTCAGCAACTGCAGCCTGCAGTATTATTTCCGTTATGTACTAAAACTAAAGGAAGTGGAAGAGATTGAAGAAACCATTCCCATGAATGTATTTGGTAATGTAGTACATGAGATACTCGAAGACATCTTTCGTCCTTCAAAAGAAGGTGTGGGTGAAAAAGTGGACCCGGAGCTGTTAAAGATGAAGCTGATAAATATTAAGCAGGATGTTATCCGCAGCCTTTCCAGAGAATACCCGGAGCAATTACTTCATTATGGGCGTAACCGTCTGATGGTGGAGCTGGCAGAGAATTTGATCCGGCGTTTTCTGCAGGTAGAAATCCTTACAGCAAGCAGAAAGGAAGTAATGATTTTAAGCGTGGAAGAAGAATTGAAACATACCATGAATATTAATGGCACCGGGGTATATTTCCATGGTCTGGCCGACCGCATAGACCGGATTAATGGCACTACGCGCATAATTGATTATAAAACAGGTAATGTGAATTCCAATGCCTTACATCAAAAAAATGAAATCGAACATATTGAAGACCTAAAGTCAGGTGAGGCTATACAGGTGCTGTTCTACGACTGGCTTTACAGCAAGATGAAAAACACAGATGAACAGCGAGAAGGTGGTATTATGCTGCTGGCCCGGCCAAAGGATCATTCCATATTCTTCAAAATGAACAATAACAATGGCATTACACAGCAGGTAAGGCAACAATTTGAAGAAGCTTTAACGGTGGAAGTGAACAAGCTACTGGATAAAAATGTACCTTTTATACAAACCGAAGAAACTGCCAATTGCGAATACTGTGATTTTCGCAATATATGTAATCGTTAATTGAATAAAATCCGGGTTAGTTTGTTATACATACCCTGGCTTGAAAACCGATAACGCACTGTGTATATTTACAAAAAATCAAAACCATGGAAAAAACAAAAGATACTCCCGGCACAAAACAAAGAAATCTGCATTGGGCCATTGTACTTTCCCTAATTTTGCTGGTGGGGCTGATATGGATTTTCTTTGATTTCAATTCTGAAAAAAACGAATTAGAGAGCCTGCATCAGGATGAAGTGGAGAACCTGAAACAGGACTTCCGGGAGCACACCCTGGAACATTACACCCGGAATTATGAACTGCTCACTAAAACGCTAAGCTGGCTGGTAAGACAGGAAATGCTCAGGGAAAACCTGCAGCCGGTAAATGATTATTTTAATATTCTGGTGAAGGAGGAGGAGATTATAGAAATTATCCTTGCTGATCCTGATGGTAAAATAATGATCAGCACAAACAAAAAGAACCAGGATAAATCCTTTGCTGACTTGTATAAAAAGGAATACCTGCAAACCTCTGAAGCAGGATCATACCGCGAAAACGGGTATCTTTTCCTGGTATCGCCGGTATTTGGCTATGAAAACCGGCTTGCAACACTGGTATTAAAAACCGGGCCCAAATACTTTACATCAGAATAAGAATCCGTTAAACCCTTTAAAAACAAGATATATCATGAAAAAACCTGCCTACATTATACTTGCGCTGGCACTGATAGCATTGCTGATTGTTGTAACCATTCAGAACAGCAGAGCGGTTTTTGTGAATTTTATTGCCTGGGAGTTTAGCGCATCACTAATCCTGGTTATCTTTGTATCGTTTTTGGCTGGAGCTTTAACCAGCCTTTTGCTAATGTTACCTTCGATGCTTCGGACTAAAAAAGCAAACAGGAAGAAGCAGGATATACCCGAAGATACCTAAGAAAAATAAAACCTCATGCTGTTTTTTTCGTTGTAGTAAGATTATGAAGTAGCGAAACATGGAGAATCGGAAAAAATTTGGTGCATTTTCAGGAGTATTCACTCCATCCATATTGACAATACTGGGTGTGATCATGTATATGAGGCTTGGCTGGGTAGTAGGCCAGGCAGGGCTTATCGGCACTATTCTCATCGTATTGCTTGCACATGTGGTATCCGTCACCACTGGTTTAAGTATCTCATCTATTGCCACCGACAAGCAGGTGGAAAAAGGCGGTATTTATTATATGCTCTCGCGCAGCCTTGGATTGCCTATGGGAGGCGCCATCGGGCTGGCTTTGTTTGTTGGAACAGCGCTGGGGATTTCATTGTATATCGTAGGTTTTTCTGAAAACTTCCTGGGAATTCCTGCCATACGTGAATTCCTTGGGTTGGGAACCAGCCTTAACGATATCCGTATTGTAGGAACCGGAGTCGCAATTCTGCTGACTGTTCTCGGGCTTATATCCACCTCTTTGGTAATCAAAGCCCAGTACTTTATTTTAGGAGCCATAGGACTGTCGCTGATATCCGTTTTTGTTGGATTTTTATGGGACCCGGCTTCCAACCCTGATACCATACTGATGTTTCCGGCTGCAGATTCATTACCCATGGCAGCAGTATTTGCGGTATTTTTCCCGGCAGTTACCGGCTTCACAGCAGGTGTAGCCATGTCCGGGGATTTGCGTAACCCCAGAAAAGATATTCCCAGGGGAACCATAGCCTCCATCCTCACAGGCCTGGCAGTATACATAGGACTTACACTGGTGATGGCTATTTTCATGCCCCGGGATATATTGCTTAACGACAAAAACTTCCTGATGAAAGCCGCCTGGGTTGGCGGCCTGGTTGTAGCCGGTATCTGGGGGGCCACGCTCTCTTCCGCACTGAGTGGCATGCTGGGAGCCCCCAGGATCATTCAGGCCATAGCCCTGGATAAGATACTGCCGCGTTTTCTGGCCAAAGGACAGGGAAGAAACAACGAACCCCGCAATGCCATCATTTTCACATTCCTTATAGCTGAAGCCGGCATTCTGATAGGTGACCTGAATGCTATCGCAGGGCTGGTATCCATGTTCTACCTCACTTCCTACGGCTTTATTAACCTGGCTTATGTTCTGGAAGGCTGGGCCAGTAGCGACTTCAGACCTTCACTACGAATACCTCACTGGGTGGGAATAATTGGTTTTATCGCCACGTTTGCCATCATGTTTCAGCTTAACCCCCTGGCTATGATCATTTCCATGATACTGATGCTGGGAATATACCTGCTGCTTAAGCGCCGTGAATTGCAACTTGATCCGGGTGATGTGTGGCAAAGTGTATGGTCATCCCTGATGCGTTCATCCCTTTACCGGATGGACAGAAAAGGGCTGGAAGAAAGAAACTGGAGACCGAATATCATCCTCTTTAGTGGCGGTACTAAAAACCGTCCGCACCTTATTGAATTTGGTAAATCACTGGTGGGAAAACATGGCTTGTTATCCAACTTTCACCTGGTGGAAACTAAAGACCCCAAAGGTGAGATATTACCGAAGCATAAACAGGCAGAAACATCGGAGGATAAAAGCCTGGAAACAGAGGGAATCTTTTCCAGAAGGCACACCTGTACAAATGTTTATGAAGGAATTGAGGATATAGCTCAGAATTATGGATTTTCGGGTGTAGAGCCCAATACGGTATTGATGGGCTGGGGCAGACATACCAAAGAGCCTCCAAAATTCCTGGAGATGCTAAAAACACTCCATCGCCTGGATATGAACATCCTGCTGATTGATTATGATAAAAGAAAAGGCTTTGGCAATTATAAAACAATCGATATCTGGTGGCGTGGCGGTGCAAACAACAGCCACCTGGCCATTCAGCTGGTAAAATTCCTCTGGCTGTCGGAAAAATGGAGTGATTCCAAATTACGCCTCATGATCATTAATCCAATCAATAATCAGAGGGACATCATCTATAAGGAAACCAAAGAAATCCTCGACAGCCTTAGAATACGCGCGGAAATAAGAATACTGAATAACGAAATTGAGAATAAGCCACTCTATGATATTGTTCGCATTGAATCAGTGAACTCTGATCTGATCTTTCTTGGCTTACCATTCCTGAAAGAAGGAATGGAGGTGAAATTCATACAAAATATCAACAGTTTATGCGAAGATATTGGCACTGTGGTATTATTGAGAGCGTCCACCCGAATCAAACCCATTGAGTTAAAAGCCAACATCCAATCACTGGAAACCTCAGGCACTTCCACCAAAGTGGCCCGCATTGTGAAACTGTCGAAGAGTGTACCGGAACTCGACCTGCCAGCTAATCGTGCTTTGGCTGATGAACTGAAAAAAACCAGGGATGAACTGGTGCAATCCGTAAACCGGATTAAAACTGATGCTCTGACAGACCTGTTTAAGGAAAACCAGCAGGTGCTGGAAAATCTTAAGAAGATTATCCATGAAACCGCTCGTAAAGTAACTGAGGTTAAATCAGAAGACACCTACGACAGAACTAAAAAACTGCTCAAGATCAAGCAAAATATGCTGACCTCCATCAGCAACGAGCTGATCAGGATCAAAGATGATCAGCTGGAGAACCAGCGGGAGCGCATCGAAAGAGCCATAGCAGGATTACTTGAAGAATCCGGTCGGATCATCAAAAAACAGCCACACAGGATCAGGATAAATCTTTCGGAGGATGACCTCAGGGTATCCCCCAACGATCCTTTCAGGGTGAAAATGATGAAGCGGCAGAAATTGCTGCTGAGGAAAATGTTCGGCATAAGACCCGGATGTGATATATATTATCGCACCCTTCTTGAAGAGTACTTCCCGCTTACCATCCATAAGTTATTGAATGTTACGTTTGAAAAATGGGGATTAATTACCGGGCAGTTTGTGGTGGAACTCCAAAAAACCATTGAGAAGATTGAAAGCAGCTTCAAAGGCTTTATCAATAAAGAAAAAGAGGATAACAACAGCGATGAGAAACTGCGGACACAGATTCTGAAAAGCGCACTGGAAACGGTGAATAATCTTTCAGAGGCACAGCAGGAATCCATGGAGAGCATACTCCCCGGGGCACAAACCATGATAATTAAAAGCCTGAGTGAAGTATCTGCCAGGCTGAAACCACTGCAGTGCCGTGTAAAACCTGAGGATGAGCTTGATGACAAGCATAAGATACTCAAGAAGACCACACGCTGGCTGTCATCCATACCGGAAAAATGGCAACGCAATCAGGAGCTTTTCCTTAATGGCGCCCTGCTGGAAACCTATCTGCTAACATTTTCAACCCGCATACAAACCATTTTCAATGATATCGGGCATGAAATTGAGATCAAACTGAGCAAACAAACAGAGCATAAGCAACAAAAGATACTGGATCAGGTGAATGATATGATGATCCACAAGCCGGAAAAAGAGCATTCGCTTGAAGAAAACCTGGATTTTGAACCTGACACCAATTACTATACATTTTTCAGTGCGGTGCTTGATTCTGCCAGCAAGCGCATACGACTGGGCTCCCGTTTGTTTCCTGCCAGCATTAACCTGATGAGCGAGGACAGCTTTAATGAGTTTCACGAAAGGCAGTTTTCCCGGATTGTCAGCATTAAGCTTTCAGTCAACCACTTTTTGGACTACCTTATTCAGAATGAATTAATTGCCCCACTGCAAAACCTAACCAAAAGACTACCGGAAGATATTACCCGCAATAACAAATCCATACGTGAAATTGTAAGGGTAATGGATTTCACCATCAGTGAAAAGAAAAATGATTTCACTGAGGATCAGCTTACGGACTTCATCTACAAGAAGAGCAAGGATATCCGGGATATCCTTGAGAGCACTAAAATCCTCAGAAACGAATCCATGCTACAGCTGAAGGAAAGGATCAGCATGTTTTCTGATAACCTTCAGTATTCCGTTTTTCGCCATAAGGCTTTTCATTCCCGCCAGTACATCAAGACATCCGAAAAGGAACCTGTAATAAAGCGTTTGCGCAGATACTTCAGTTCGGGCTGGGAAATCATGCTTCACCAGATCAGCAAACTGTATTACCGTCGCAGCCGCGGGCTCATACTCACTCAGCAGCTTCGACAGAAACTGGATGAAAAGCAGGCACGCGTAGAGGACATCCTGGACATAGTGGAATCGGTGGATGGTACACCCGAGGTGACCAACAGCCTGCCATTTTACTACCGTCAGTTGTTTCTGCGCAGGCAAAACTATCTGATTGACTTCTGGGTAGGCCGTGAACAGGAAATGAAAAAAGCTGAAATCGCGCTGAAACGCCACCAATCGGGGCACAAAGGCGGAATACTGATCCTGGGAGAGAGATACTCAGGAAAAACCTTCCTGTCGCAACACATAGTAAACAAACTACTCTACAGAAGCAATCTGGTGATCATCAGCCCTCCCCACCCGGGTTCGGTAAACCGTAATGACTTTAAGCAGGCTGTGATATCCGCCACTGACCGCAGTGGAGATTATGATGATATCTTCAGCGACATGCCGTCGAATTCGGTGATCCTTTTTGAAGACCTGGATCTGTGGTGGGAAAAAACCGCTGATGGAATGACTATCATTAATATGATCATGAAGATCATCAGAAAATATTCCGGTGATTATATGTTTCTGGTAACGGTGAATAAGCACGCATTCACACTGATCAATAAAATAGAGAAGATAGAACGTCACTTTCTCAGCCTCATTGAATGCGGCCCTATGAGTGCCGGAGAGTTGCGCAAGGCTGTTATTCAACGCCATGAATCAGGAAACCTTAAGCTGCGTCTTGGAAAGCATACCGACAAAAACATCAGGCCCTGGCGACAGGCCCGTCTTTTCTTAAGACATTTCAATTACTCGCGTGGCAACATCGGTATCACACTGCACTCATGGATCAACTTTATCAATAAATTTGAAAATGGTGTAATCACCATAGCTGAACCTAAAACACCAGACCTGGATAAGCTGAATTACCTGGAGACATTCTGGTACATTACACTGCTTCAGATCTTATTGCACCGGAGAATTACAGCAGAAAAACTGGCCAGGGTGCTGAGGGTGGAAAAAGAAGAAGCTGTGAGGCAACTGGAAACTTTATACCTTTCAGGACTGATCATTGAAAACGGTAAAAACGTTTATGAAATAAATCCTGTTCTTTATCCGCATCTAATGGTTAAGTTGAATGAAATGAAAATTATTTGATTATGCCTGAAATACAAGACCATTTTTCATATTCGGCAGTGTATTTTTTCCTGCTGATTGCCGTGCTGATAGCCATAGCTTTCCGCCTTATTAATTTCTTTGTGCCTGTTTTGCCTGTGAAAACAGAATATAAAATGGGTATTCGCAAAGCAATGCCATTGATAGAGTTTTTGTGCTGGTTCGTGTTTTTTATATGGGGGATCAATTATTTTGTGAAGTACAATATGTATTTTGCCATCGGCCTGGGTGCTATTGTACTGCTGTCGATGATCTGGTTTGCCTGGTATGCATTACGCGATCTTATTGCTGGTATTATCATAAAATCCAATCGCGACCTACAGGTAAATGAAACCGTGGATGTGGGCAATTATCATGGAAAGATAGTACGCTTTGGTTTTCGCAACCTGATAATGGAAACTGAAAGCGGCAAGAATATTTATATACCATATACCATGCTGATAAAGCGGGAGATTGTGCGTTCTCATCCGGCTGATAAGATTCAAAGCCACAGCTTCAGCCTGGTAACCCCCAAAGAAAAATCAGCCGAACAAACCATTTTGGATATACGTGCTGCCCTTCTCTCTCTTCCCTGGACTTCAATGATCAAGGATCCTGTTATCCGCCTTGAAGAAGAAGAAAATGGGAACTTTGCTTTTCATATTACCGCTTACAGTATAGAAAAGAGCTATTTTGTAACGATTGAAAAAGAAATAAGAGGAAGATTCGGGGGAATTTACGCCGGCCCGCTGCCTGGCTGAAAGTCATGAGACCCTGTTCCAGATTATACAGCCCGTTTATTATTACTTTTCACAGTTTAAATCCGAGACGCACGCCCGCCACAAAACTCAGTGAAGCCCGGGAAATACTGTCATAGAAAAACGGAGATAGATCATTCTCCCGCACCACGTCATCATATTTTGAACCAAACCCCTTATATCGTATGCCAAATCCAAAGTAATAATCAAGTATGTTTTCGCTGCCGGCTAAAAATTCACTTTCCCTGCCTATCATGATATGTACAGCACCCACATGCTTATGTGTGACCATTCCCACACTTTCAAAATACCCCGCGTGATCAATCTCATATATTTGCCAGATATTTCCATATTTATACATAACATCCAGTCCGAAATAATTCCGTTTAAAGTCCTGCTCTTCTTTCTCCCTTCTTTCTACAGCCTGCTTTGTCAGATAATAATGCCGGTAATGATTTCTGATACGGAATCCGTGATAGGAGATATCATCCCTGTCAGAGGACACCATATAAGAACGGTTCCATGTAATATAGCCTATTTCGTGCTGGAGCTGTGCGCGCCCTGCCTTTACCGGATAGGAATAAGCAAATTGCAGCGCCGGCTCAAATTCAAATAGGGTTGTCAGGTTTATTTTAAAATATGAATTCAGATTTACAGTATCTGAAAACGTTGCTCTCTGTGTTTGCTGTGCGTTAGCCGGAAAGGCAAAACACAGGCAAACAGTGAATACCAATAATAATTTCCTCATAACTTCTTTAATCCGGGTTTATTTCTGACAATTTTTGAATATTCATCAGGTCAGTGATATCATACAGCAGCAGACCATCTTCACCAACCACCATTAGCAGATCACCGTGAATGATCACATCAAATGCATCTATACCCGTAATGGTATTAAAGCTGCTGAGGCTCCAGTTCTTTGAGTCAGCAACATCACGTATATCATACAGAGCAATACCTTCATCTCCCTTACAAAGGAACAGGGTTGTATCCTTAAGGCCAAGACCGTAAGGGCTAAAGTCCAGTTGATAATTATGCGTTTGCACCACGTTATTCATATTTGACACATCCAGTACCAGCAATTCGTTGGCCCACCAATCATTCCAGCGGCAGGCACTTGTGCTCCTGATGGTGGAAAATGCAATGGTATCGTTTGCCACCACAGGGTCGCAGCTCAGCACATGCTGTATCATAGTAAGCTGTTTGGGATTAAGGGGATCATCAATATTATAGATATAAACAGCTTCGGTGGAACCGATATAAAGATGATTTTTAAAGCCAAATATGGTTTCAATATTCCTGCCGATTTTCACATCATTTTTAAACACGGGATTATCGGGGCTGGAAACATCAAAAACCTTCAGATTATTGACATCCACAGCATACAGATGATTTTTAACAATAGTCATTCTGGCCATGGAACCGCCTTTACCGGGCCCGGCACTTTTTTCAGTTCCAATATTATCAGATTGACTAAAATCGCCGGTATCACAGGCAAAGGCGACAAATACCAGCCCGGCAAGCAGCAGCAGGCTCTTGTGCGAAAGTATCTTTTTTATCTTCGACATTTTGGATCCTCCAGTATTACTTTTTGCCATCCTGTTACTAATCCCCTGGTAGTGTCCACACATTCAAAGTATCCCGTGGCATGGGCCGGATACATCTGATTGTCCTGTGGATATACATCCTCTACCCGGTCAACGAGCTGGATATTCTGCACATCGGCAATATTAAACACCACCAGATCAGTCACATTATCTGCAAATAAATAATTTCCGGTGGCCGCAACATCGCTAACACCCGGAATGCTGATAAAAGCAATTTTTTTAGGACTGGCCGGATTAGAAATATCAATAACATGAACACCATTACCCTTGTCGGTCAGCATCATGTAGCCGTAATGCCAGTAAATCTTACCGGGGTCAGTAAGTTGCTGAACGCCTTTTACCTCCACTTTCAATGCTTCAGAAGCCTGCAAGTAAACAGGTCTGTATCCTTCCACTTCACCTGCAGCCTGGTTATCCAGCTCGCGCTCGGTACAGGATGCAGCTAAAAATAAAAGCAAAGAAAAAAATAATACCTTTCTCATACCTTTCCTTTCTTCGTTCCTTTAATTGTTACAACCATTAAAATCACAATTTAAC
Organism: uncultured Bacteroidales bacterium; assembly: GCA_964477095.1. Lineage (GTDB taxonomy): Bacteria > Bacteroidota > Bacteroidia > Bacteroidales > PWNQ01 > PWNQ01. The sequence goes on from CAYZDA010000009.1 coordinate 52,960, forward strand.
AGGCTAAAAATACTACAAATGGGATATAAAAAAAAGAGAACCTGCATAAAATAACAATAAATTTACATCAATATTGCATGACAAACCAGCCAGCAGTAGTCTGCAAGTCTTTTTTATTTTATATTTTAGCAAGCCGAAAGAAAAAAATCTAATCACATGATAAACCAACAGTTAACCAATCCCAAAAGCATAGTCGTGGTTGGCGGGTCAAATGATATCCAAAAACCGGGCGGCAAAGTGCTTAAAAACATCATAGACGGAAATTTTTCCGGCGACCTTTATGTATTGAATCCCAAGCTGGATGAAGTGCAGGGCGTAAAGAGCTATAAAGAGGCAAAAGACCTTCCGGAAGTTGAACTTGCCATCATTGCCATTGCAGCTAAATACACGCTACCGGTGATAGAAACCCTTACCCGGGAAAAAAACACCAGGGCATTTATTATCCTTTCAGCCGGTTACAGTGAGGAAAGTGAAGAAGGCGCCAGACTGGAGCAAAAAGTTGTGGAAACAATTAACAAAGTTAACGGCGCTCTGATCGGCCCCAACTGCATTGGAATACTCACCCCGCATCATCATTCGGTATTCACCGAACCCATCCCTGAGCTGGATCCTGAAGGAGTTGATTTCATCTCAGGATCAGGAGCCACGGCAGTATTTATCCTTGAGGCAGGAATTCCCAAGGGTTTGAAGTTTTCCAGCCTGTATTCCGTTGGCAATAGTGCCCAGATGGGCGTGGAAGAAGTATTGAAGCATATGGATGAGAATTTCGATCCGGAAAAAGACTCCAAAGTAAAACTTCTTTACATAGAAAATATCGACAAGCCGCAAATGCTGCTGAAGCACGCGTCCAGTCTTATCAGGAAAGGCTGCAAAATTGCAGCTGTAAAAGCCGGAAGCTCTGATGCAGGAAGCCGTGCTGCTTCTTCACACACGGGAGCACTGGCCAGTTCTGACACCGCAGTTGATGCTCTTTTCAAAAAAGCAGGTATTGTACGTTGCTATGGTCGTGAAGACCTGGTAAATATAGCGTCTGTTTTCATGCATCCCGTTCTTAAGGGCAAAAATATCGCTGTGATTACCCATGCCGGCGGGCCCGCCGTTATGCTCACCGATGCACTTTCAAACGGCGGCTTGAATGTACCGGCTATTGAAGGTGAAAAGGCCGAAGCTTTGAAAGCAGAACTGTTCCCCGGTTCATCAGTGGCAAATCCAATTGACTTTCTTGCCACCGGTACTGCAGAACAACTGGGAATCATCATAGATTACTGCGATAAGGAATTCGACCATATTGACGGTATGGTGGTTATTTTCGGAACTCCCGGGCTATTCCCTATCTTTGATGCCTACCGTGTGTTGGATGAAAAAATGAAACAGGCAGGGAAACCAATTTTTCCTGTACTTCCCTCCACCCTGACAGCCAAAGAAGAAGTGAAGGAATTTCTTGGGAAAGGCCGGGTTAACTTCCCTGATGAAGTAGGCCTTGGCAATGCATTATCCAGAGTGTTTTACACCTCCGGGCCCGGGCCGGAAAAAGTAGATGTTCCGGCCGTGGATACCGCAAAAATACGTGCAGTGATTGACAATGCCGGTGACGGTTATCTTAAACCAGTGGATGTACAGGCACTGCTGGATGCTGCCGGTATCCCAAGGGCAGGTGAAGCTGTGGTAAGCAGTGCTGACGAAGCATTGATGCAGGCAAAAGAACTGGGTTATCCACTGGTGATGAAAGTAGTTGGCCCGGTGCACAAATCAGATGTGGGAGGAGTGGTGCTGAATGTAACCGGTGACACTACCGTGATAAAAGAATTTGAGCGCATGATGCAGATCAAAGATACCACCGGGATATTATTGCAGCCCATGCTAAGCGGCAGAGAGCTTTTTGCCGGCGCCAAATTTGAACCCGGCTTCGGGCATATGGTGCTGTGTGGCATAGGCGGTATTTTTATCGAAGTGCTGAAAGATGTTCAAAACGCCCTGGCCCCTGTGAGTGAAGAAGAAGCACTGAACATGATCAGAAACCTGAAGAGCTATAAACTCATCGAAGGTGTACGCGGAGAGGAAGGAGCTAATGAAAAGATGTTTGCCCAAACAGTGTCCAGGTTATCGGCACTGCTGGAAGCAGCTCCTGAGATTATGGAAATGGACCTGAACCCGCTGCTGGGAACACAGCAACATGTTACAGCGGTGGATGCACGCATCCGGATCAAAAAATAAATACAACAAACAGCTGAAACCAGTATTCCGGAACCGGGATACTGGTTTTTTAAATCATTACATTCATGGATGATTTCCGTAAAGACACCATCATAGAATCCATCAGCCTTCATAAGGTAGGAAACAAAGCTGAGGAGGAAGGGATCACATTCTCCAAAGCACCGCTTAAGGTAAGTGAAACCATACACGAGCTGCTGATGCAATACTTCCTTTCACCGTTTAAAAAGCTGGAGTTCTATCATTTTACTCATGATAATGATCTTAAGTTTAACGAGGTATATCAATATGCAACCGAAATATTTGACGACCCGGATAATGTACATGAAGTATCCGTGAAACTGGCCAAACGCCTTTATGAAAAGTCGGATCACCCCAGAATCATCCCAGGTGAATTCTATACTGTCTATTTCAACCATTGCATGCTTAATGATCAGCTGGTTGATGCTGTCGGACTGTTTAAATCCGAATCAAAGGAAACCTTCCTTACGGTGTACCCCAGCGGCCAAAGCTTTGAAATAGACCATGATGACGGGGTAAACATAAATAAGCTGGATAAGGGATGCATTATCTATAATCTGGAAAAGGAAAACGGGTACCTGCTGGAGGTTATTGATAATCGCAATAAAAACACTGATGCGCATTACTGGTTTGACGAATTTCTGGGAGTAATCAACCGCAGGGATGAATACTTTCAGACAAACCAGGCTATACAAATGTGCCGGAATTTCGTAACACAACAACTCCCCGGCGAGTTTGAGGCCGACAAAGCCTCCCAGGCAGATATGCTGAACCGTTCGGCTAAATATTTTAAAGAAAAGGAAACTTTTGATATGGAAGAGTTCTCACAAGAGGTAATTGAGCAACCTGAAGTTATTGAAAGTTTTAACAAATTCCGGCAGGAATACAGTGAGGATCATGAAACAGAATTTCCTGAAAGTTTTGATATTTCAGCGCCTGCGGTGAAAAAGCAGTCGAAATTTTTCAAAAGTGTAATAAAACTCGACAAAAATTTCCACATCTATATTCATGGCGATAAAAGCCGTGTTAACCGGGGATATGACGAAGAAAGCGGCCTGAATTACTATCAGCTCTTTTATGAGAACGAAATGTAAACCCGCCAGGTGATTGAGTAATTATGAATGATACACAGCATATTGCCCGTTGAATACCGGGAAAACTAATTGTCCTGACCTTCAGTCCTGCTTTCTGCAGTGCAATATGGCAACAACGCACGAAGTTATGTCCCCCGCAGACGGTAATATGGTTTGTCTCTGCTATCTGTTGATTGTTTACCCGTAAACCCAATTTCATGGTTCACCGGGTGCCTGTTGATCTCTGCCTGCTGAACACCCCTCCAGCCCGGGATCACTTCCAGTCTGCCGTGAAAACACCCATGATATTCCGGATCATAATCCATTAATAAAATTCACTATCTGCCTGATATTCATAACCTGCCTGACAGCACCCATTTGGAGGGCCTCTTTCGGCATGCCGTAAATAACACTGGATTCCTCATCCTGAGCAACCGTGAAGGCGCCTTTATCATAAAGCTCTTTCATTCCCTGTGCTCCATCTTTACCCATGCCCGTGAGAAGGAATGCATAAACATCATTCACCATGTAGCGGGCCATGGAAGAGAACAGCACATCCACCGAAGGCCTTACATGATTGACAGGCGGCCCCTCATTCAGGTGCAGGCTTATCCTGCCGGGCTTTTTCTGTATTTGCAAATGCTTATCTCCGGGCGCTACATACACCACCCCGTTTTGCAGATACTCCCCTTCCTCAGCTTCCTTCACCATAAAATTCACGCGCATATCCAGCTGCGACGCAAACGTTTTGGTGAAACTGGCTGACATATGCTGAACAATAACCAGCGGAGGAATATCGTCCTTCAGCTCACATATAATATCTGAAAATACCCGTGTGCCACCGGAAGACGCACCCATCAGCACTACTTTTTCCACTTTCTGCGGAGGAGATTTATGCCTGCCTGCCTTTTTAGCAGGAAAGCGCGGCAGGCGGCGCATTCTAGAAAAGGAAATCTGGTAAACCTTATCCGTAATGCGCTTTATGCCATCCTTATCAAGCTGATTGATATCGCTTTTGGCAATTACATCCACGGCTCCATCGTAAAGTGCCTGTATACTTTGCTCCACCTGCTCAGTGTTTTTTCCGGTAATAATAACGACCGGTACAGGCCTTTGCCGCATTATCTTTCGCAGAAAGATCAAGCCGTTCATGCGGGGCATTTCTATGTCAAGGGTAATAACATCCGGGGTTTCCTCAGCTATTCGTTGAACAGCCATATAGGGATCTTCAGCTGAGTTCATCAACGAAAAGCGCTCATCAGAACCAAATATCTCCTCCAACATCGTGCGTGCTGCAAGAGAGTCATCCACTATCAATATCCTGCGCTTTTTGTTATACATTTTTCAGTTTTGTTTCAGCAACCGGCATGTTTTTCATCCTGCTGCGGTCAATAAAGCGTTGCCTGATTACACCGGTTGAAGTATCAAAAATAATTTTTCTTCCTTTATTTCCTCCCACGCTGTAGCTTATCACCTCCACATTAAGCTGCTCCAGTTTCTGAAAAGCCAGGCCTGTATTGCGTTTTCCTATTTTGTGGAAATCAGTATCCTGCCCCAGAACACTTGCACCTCCAAATATCTTTGCCCTGATGTTGACAGCAGATGCCCCTGCCTTCAGCATATTATCATACAAACGCTGAATGGCAATATTGCCATATTTCGGAGTGGCCAGGCCGCTACCATTCCACACCGGCAGCATATAATGGTTCATACCCCCGGTGCCGGTGGTTTCGTCATACATGCATACAGCCACACATGATCCCAGAATAGTATGGATAAAAAGCTGCTGTTCCGAAATCTTAATGTTGGAAGGAAACAAATAATATTTAGGCTCTCCCTTCATCTACAAAATTTGCTCGTCTTCATTATCATCAAAAAACAACTCATCACCATTGTAATCCACTCCCGAGGCCACTTCTCCGGATTCGGGGACCTGCAGTTGAAATCCCATTCCATCTCCGGTTTCAAAGCTTTCAAGGCTTCCTTTCATAAGTTCGGTAAGTTCAGCCGCTACCGATAAGCCCAGCCCTGAGCCAGGATTAAGGGAATGGATCTTATCATTCAGCCTTTTAAAGCGGTCGAACATTAGCTGCTGATGCTCTGCACTTAACTTCTCACCTTCATTTTCAACTCTGAAATAAAAAACATTATCCTCTATGGCAGCCTCCACCCTGATCTCACTGCCCTTGTTGCTGTATTTAACTGCATTATCCAGCAGATTCCTTATAATGAGTTTCAAACTGGCTGAATCGGTTATAAAAGAGCTGTTGTCCTGCAGTGATGATTCAAGATGTATGTTCACATCTTTTTCATCTGCAAAGTCTTTTAACACACTGATACAGGTATCTATCATTGCCCCGGGATCCGTGAGCACCGGTGCCAGGTTAATCTCACCCGATTCAATGTAGGCCGCCGCAAACAGGTTATTTAACTGAAATTCCAGCAACCGGGCTTCTCTGTTGATATGAGCAGCCATTTTCAGCACCTTTTCAGAATCCTCCGCAGCAGTTTTCATGATGGAAGATGACATGGCCAAAATGGCTGTAAACGGATTTACAATTTCATTTGAAATCCTGGCTATGAAATGGCTCTTAAACTTTTCCGACTCTTCGAGTTTTCCTGCCAGCTTTACCAGCTGTTCCTGCAACTGCTCATTTTCCTTCTTTAGATTTTGTGTATCGCTTTGCATAGTTCTTTTCAATTGGGGGGGCAAGGAAATCTAATCCTGTTTTTTAAGAAAAAGATTCATCATCCTTACCAGGTCTTCTTTCGTGAATGGTTTTGTAATATATTCATCCATGCCTGCTTCCAGGCTACGCTTTCTGTCACCGGAGGTGACACTGGCAGTAACAGCCACTATATATGCCGGTTTCATATCATTCTGCTTTTCGATATTTCTGATCATTTCAGTTGCCTCATATCCATCCATCAGCGGCATCTGCACATCCATAAAAATTATATCCGGTTTTACCTCCTGATACATACTAACAGCCTGCTTACCGTTGCCGGCAATAGAAACCTCCACATTCCAATCGCGCAACATCAGCTCCGACACCTTCTGGTTAACCGGATTATCCTCCACCAGCAATAATCTGATATCTCTGTCCTTAAGAAGCCTGAGTTCCTCACTGCTCATTTGCTGCTGTGATGCAGCACCGCCATCAGCAGTGCTGAGGATCACGGTGAAGTAAAATCGGGAACCTTTGCCCGGATCACTCTCCACACCTATCTGCCCGTGCATCATATGCACAAGGTTTCTGGAAATAGTGAGCCCGAGCCCGCTACCACCATAGAGTCTGGTAGTGGAATCGTCCACCTGGCTGAAGGTTTCAAACAGGCGCTTCTGTCCTTCCTCACTAATGCCGATACCGGTATCTTCCACCTCACAGAAAATTTTGATGTTTTTTTCTTCCTTTAATTCTACGCGCAGCCTCACGCTGATGCTGCCTTCCGCGGTAAACTTCAAAGAATTGGACACCAGGTTCATCAAAACCTGCTTGAACCTCACCGGATCACCAACAACTGCATCCGGAATACCTGGATCAAATGAAACATGCAGATTAAGGCCTTTTTCCTGCGCTTTTTTCCCGAAAAGAGCAATGACATCATTTACTTCCTTTTTCAGATTAAAGGCAATCTTTTCCAGCTTCATCTTTCCTTCCTCAATCTTCGACAGGTCCAGGATATCATTTATTATGGTCAGAAGCAAGTCTGTGGATGATTCAATAATGTCCATCAGCTCCATCTGATATTGATCCAGATCAGTTTTCCTGAAAATATCCACTACCCCCAGTATCCCGGAAATAGGAGTTCTTATTTCGTGGCTCATATTGGCCAGAAACTCACTTTTTGCCCTGGAATGTTTCTCAGCCAGCACCCTGGCCTTCACCAGCTCCTCCCTTGAGCGCCTCAGTTCCAGTACGTTATTTACCCGGGCTCTTAGTTCAGCTTCACGAAACGGTTTGGTTACATAATCAATTGCACCCTGCTCGAAGCCTTCCAGTACGCTAAGTTCATCATCCCTGGCGGTAATAATCAGTATGGGGATATCCCTGGTCGCCTTGTTGTTGCGAAGCTGCCGGATCACCTCAAAACCATCCATTTCCGGCATCAATATGTCCATCAGTATAAGATCAAAAGGAATGGTTTTCACTTTCTTTAAAGCAGCATCACCACTCCTGGCAGTAGCAATCCGAACACCTTCATTATCAATTATGGAAGTGATCATTTCCAGTGCTGACGGGCTGTCGTCCACCACCAGTATATTGCTGTAATCCTTTTTTGTCATGACGGTTTATTTACTTTCTGATATACGTTGGATCCTACCCTCTGCAAGGGCAGTGAGATATCCATCAGGTTTTCCGATAACCCGATAAACAGATATCCCTGTTTACGGATATGGCGGCAAATGTTTTCCAGTACTCTTTTTTGTGTTTCTTTATTATAGTAAATCAAAACATTCCTAAAAAAAACAACATCAAAGTCTGCCGGTAGTTCGTATTTTTCATCCATAAAATTCAGGTAACTTATCCTCACTTGTTGCCTCAGCGCCTGGCATATCCTTACCAGCTTCCTTGATTTATCCTTATTCCTGAGCAGATATCGCTTTCGCAAATCCAGCGGAATATTCTCCACAGCAGCTTCGGGATAAACTGCCCTTGCAGCTTTTTGCAACACCGGTTCGGATATATCAGTTCCGGTTATATGATAACGGAATGCTGCATACCTTTGGGCTTCTTCCATTATCATAGCCAGGGAGTATATCTCTTCTCCACTTGAACAGCCCGCGCTCCATATCTTAATCTCCTTTTTCTGCTGAACCAGCTCCGGGATAACCTGCCTGCGCAGGATACTGAAATGAACAGGTTCGCGAAAGAATTCCGTTTTGTTTGTACTTACTACATTTAAAAGATGTATTAGTTCGGTATTCCTGTTTTTATCATCCAGAACAAAATCCACATATTGCTTAAAGGAAGTTATCTGAAGTTGAACCATTCTTTTTCGTAACCGGCTTTGCAACATTGCCTTTTTATGCAGCGGCATTTTAATCCCGCTGCTTTCTTCAATGAGCTTTCCTATGCGCCGGAAATCATGTCCACCAATGGTTTCTCCATGTATTTTCTCCAGCAAATTGTTCATCTGCATCAGTATTTTTCGTATTCCTGATCCAGCTTATCTTCACTGTCAAGGTCATAGCGGTATCCTGTGTGCCTGCCTGCCTGCTTCATACTCATCTCCCTGCCTTTGCTTTTTTGCTGCGAGTGAAGATTTTTCTTCATTTCACTCAGCAGGCTTTCATTCACTTTAAAGAATCGGATAATTTCATACAATTGCTGGGCCTGTGAATCGAGTTCTTCAGAGCTGGTAGCCATTTCTTCGGAAGATGCGGCGTTTTCCTGTGCTATCTGGTTCAGTTGCTGTATGGTGTCATTGATCTGGTCACCGGCACTGCTTTGCTCCATACTGGCAGAAGCCACTTCCCGCACCATAGCGATGATCTTTTCCACTTCAGGGAGCATTTCCTCCAGCAGCTTACGCGTTTTATAGGTAATATCCACGCTGGAAGCAGCCAGTTGCCCAATTTCCGCTGCGGCCTTCTTGCTTTGCTCGGACAGCTTGCGAACTTCACCTGCAACCACCGAAAAGCCGCGTCCATGTTCACCGGCACGGGCTGCTTCCACTGAAGCATTCAAAGCCAGGATATTTGTCTGATAAGCTATTTCATTGATTATCGTTATGCGATTGGAAATATTCTGAATGGCCTCAAGGCTTTCTTTGGAAGAATTACTCAGGTTATCAATATTGGAAGAAATATGATTGGCTACTTTTTCTGTTTCTTTAGCATTTGCCGTGTTCAGCTCAATGGAAGAGGCCATTTCCTCCATGGATGAGGAAACCTCTTCAGCAGAGGAGGCCTGCTCGGAAGCGCCCTGTGATAGTTGCTGCGAGCTGGTATTCAACTCCTGGCTGGCTACCCTCACATTATCAGCACTGGCCACAACAGTTCCGGTAATTTCGGTGAGTTTATCCAGCATTTCCTGCATAGACCTGGCTATGGAGCCAAATTCATCCTTGTTTTTTCTGAACTCCTCGTCAATATGGATATTGATATTTCCGCTGCTGATCTCTTTCAGCCTGGAAGAAAAAACCTGCAACGGTTTTTGAATGGCCAGGGAAATAAACCAGTAGATACTGATATTGGCAATTATTCCCAGGGGTGCGGCCCAGATAAGATGAGTGATACCAAAGTGACCTACAATATATGCCAGGTACACGATCACCAGTATGGGAGGTGTGGCATAAAGCCCAAACCTGTAAACAATGGAATTCTTAAAAATTAACTTCAGCAGCAGAATAGCCACCGGTGCAATTACGATAAACAATATCAACGCAAATGCTACAGCCTGATTATCAAATATTGTCATATTTCCTGGTTTTTTTTATTTATTTTCACTTTTTTCCCTGATACGCGTAATTTCTTTGGTGCTGAAGACCCTGTCAAGGTTCAGCAATAAAAAAATCTCCTCACGTATATTAGCCACCTTTCTCACATATTCCGGATTTAGGTTAAGACCGAGGTCCGGTACATCCTCCAGCTTATCGTCAGCAATACTGATAACATCCCTTGCCCGGTCAACCAGCAGTCCCAGCTTTAGTTCACCCTGCTCAGCCTTTACTTCGGTAATCAGGATGCATGCCTCGTCAGGCAGCTCCTCCTGCGGAAGTCCAAATTTCAGCCTGGTATTTATCAGCGGGATCAGCTTACCCCTCACATTTATAATACCCTCCAGGTAATCCGGGGTTTCCGGTACCCTGGTAGCCTGCTGATATTCCAGTATATGTTCCACGCGTTTTACCGGTATAGCATAATTATCATTCATCAACTGAAAAATAAAACAAGACTGTGATTCTGTATTTTCCATATTCATCTGTTCAGATTTAATTTACTGGTACTTTATTATCCCGCCATGGTTGCGGTAAAACCCGCCTGCAGGGTCCGCCTGAGATGGATCATTCCAGGCTGTGTTTGCCAGAGGTGAATCATGCCCGTTCATTTCTTTTCCTTATATTGAGTTTTCAGGTCTTCACGGCGGTATTTCAGAAATTTCCTCACATCCAGCACAAAAGCCACTGACCCGTCTCCAAGCACCGACCCTCCACTGAACTCATCCTTCATTTCCAGGTAATTTCCCAGGGGTTTCAGTACGGTTTGATATTTTCCTGACAGTTCGTTTACCACCAGGCCATATTTTTTATTGTCGGAACTGACGATAACCACCGGCAGTGCCTTTCCCCGCATTGTTTCATCAGGAATAAAAAATACGGGTATGAGTGGAATGCTTTCCTTCTGAAAGGAATGAATTCTGCTACCGTTCAGCAGCACATCAGCCGAAACGGAATCCACCCGTTCCACCATAGCTGCCGGTATGATGATCTTTGATTTTCCTGAAGTCACCAGCAATCCATCGACAATGGAGAGTGTGAGCGGAATAATCAGTGAGATAACAGATCCCCTGCCGGCTGTACTGTCGATCATCACCTCGCCATGTACTGCCTCCAGGTTTTTTCTGATCACATCCATTCCAACCCCGCGACCGCTCAGGTCGCTGACATCACCGGCGGTGGAAAAACCGGCTCTGAAGGTAAGTGCCAGTATATCTTCCCGGCTCATTGGTTCATCACTGCTGATAAGCCCCTGTGCGACTGCCTTTCTGCGGATTTTCTCCGTATCAAAACCTCTGCCGTCATCACTGATGTCTATGCGCACATTTGCACCCGAATACCATGCCTTCAACAAAACATTTCCTTCAGCACTTTTTCCTTTGGCCAGCCTTTCATCAGCCGGTTCAATCCCGTGGCTGATACTGTTGCGGAGGATGTGCATCACAGGATCAATAAGATGTTCTATGATGGTTTTATCCAGCTGGGTGCCGGCTCCTTCCGTTTTGAATATTATCTTTCTGCCCTGCTCCAGGGCAATATCCCGCACCAGGCGTTCAAATCTCAGGGTAACGGCTTCAAGAGGAACAAGGGAGATCTCGAAGGTAAGCTCCTTAAGCTGATCGATGAGTTTTTTCATTTGTTCGCCAAGCATAGTCAGCTCCGGATCAGCAAGCTGCTCACTGAGCATGCTCAGCCTTGAATCATAGGTTACCAGCTCGCCCACAAGGTTATTCAGCATATCAATCCTGTCAGAATCCACCTTAATGGAATGCATGCCGGGTGTGACATCCGGTATAAAAGTTGCGCTTTCATCCGGCACCCCTGTGGGGATGTCTTCCTGCTGAAGTTCGATATTGATCTGTGCTTCATCTTCCACAAACAGAAAAACATCTTTGATTTCAGCCTCCGAGGCCGCTGTTTTGAGCTCTGCCTCCCATCTGAGATAACATTTTTCAGGATGCATCATTTCCAGCTCAGGAAGATCAGCCGTATCAGCTATCACAGCAATTTCGCCTAACTCAGCCAGCTCATCCAGCATGTATAGCGGGTTAGCACCATTTTGAAGAATGTCCTCATCTGGTATAAACTGAATGCGATATTTTCTGAGGCCCGCCTTTGCGGCTTTACCATACTGCTGTTGCCGGTCTCCTGCCCCGGCCATTTCTTTTATCTGCTTCCACAAGCTTTCGAACTGATCCATTGCGGCTGGCTCATCATCACGCTGAAGCATGGTTTTAATAATATCCACCGACTGTAAAGTGGCGGAGGCGATTTCTTCAGTAAATGCATGCCTGCCTTCCCTGATCAGGTCATACAGCGTTTCCAGGTCATGGGTAAAAGCACTGAGATTTTCAAAACCAAACATTCCGCCATTGCCCTTAAGCGAATGCATGGCCCGGAATATATCATTAATCGCCTGCCGGTTGCCGGTATTTCTCTCAAGTTCCAGCAGCCCTTTTTCGATAGCGTCAAGATATTCCTGTGCTTCATCAATAAAAGTATCTCTGAATTTGCCCAGGTCCATTAACGCAGTACTTTTTTTACTGTTTTAACCAGTTTTTCAGGCACAAAGGGTTTCACTATCCAGCCGGTTGCCCCGGCTTCTTTTGCCTGCTTTTTCATATCGAGGTGAGACTCTGTTGTCAAAAACAAAATAGGTATGTGCCTGTAATTTTCCATTTTTCTGGCTTCTTTGATCAGACCAAGGCCGTCAATACCCGGCATGTACAAATCAGTAAGGATCAGCCGGTACTGCTTTTGTTTTAATTTGTCCAGTGCATCACCCCCATCCACAGCCGTATCAACCTGATAACCTGCACCGGCCAGCGTATCACTAACTATATCACGTACACTGTTACTATCGTCCACAACCAGAATTTCCTTATTCATATAAAGTTATTTTGTCAAAAAATATATTCAAGCCCGAATTTTCCAGCACCTGCAGCTGTTCTCTTCCTGTTTGCAGATGTACGGTTAGTTTCATATCTTTCTGTTTTTTTGCTGATATCAATACCTGGGCAATACCGGGATTCACCTCCGTAAGCTCCTTCATCAGGATGTTTACCTGCCTGTATCCGGATGTCAGCTGCAACAGCTTCCTGTGAAAGGAGTTGATCCTGCCAAATTCCACTTCTCCGCTGCAAATAACCTCCAGTTGCCCGTCAACCTCCTTATGCTCAATAACGAATGTTTCTTCTTGTGCCATTTTTTAAAATAATCGGTAAATATACAAAGAAGCACAGGGTTTAATCAAGTTAATTATACATAAAGTAGTATTTCCCCAATTGCCAATCCCCTTGTGGAACCAATATTTGAGATGAAGCACCCTAACCCTCAGGGGTAAACATTAAAAACAAGGCTGCCAGCTGAGTAAGGCCGGGTGAAACTGATTTATACTTAATCATTTTCAATCTTTTTCTTACCCTGAGCCCTGCACAGGGAAAGCGCTAAAAATGCGGCATTTGTCTCAGACAAACCGGAGTCAAAACCGGTTTTGATCTATTGATTTATTCATGCTTTTTACAGTGGGTTCTTATTTTAAAATCACAAATGGAGGCAATTGCATGTTTCAAAAAACATTTCCCCCCTTCAATGAAATAAAGTAGATTTGCAGCGCCAAAAATCAAATCCGTTTAATCCGGGAAGCCAGCCTGAAAACCGGGTCGGGTTTCCGTAAAAATATAACAGCATGAAGAAAAACGATCTGTTTGTATTATTGGGTGTTATCATAGTTTTCGGGCCTTTTTTCCTTTTTAGCAGTTTTTATTCTTTTTACGACAGCTTCAATCAGGATCACCCTATGATCATGAGCTTTATCAAATTTGCCATACTGGCCACCTTTGGCGAAACCATTGGTTTACGCATACGTGAAGGCAGGTATAGCTATAAAGGCTTTGGGCTGTTACCGCGTGCTATAGTGTGGGGCCTGATCGGACTTACCATAAAGCTGGCATTTGTGATCTTCGCCTCAGGAACACCTGTGTTTCTGGAAAAGATCGCAGGCCTGGACAATGCCACTGCCTTCGGTGAAATGGAACTTACCTTCACCAGGGCGCTCATTGCTTTTTGCATCAGTGTGGCCATGAATGTGATCTACGCACCGGTTATGATGACCATGCACAAGATCACTGACACTCATATAGTAAACAATGGCGGTACACTCAGAGGCCTTTTCAGGCCCATTGATCTGGCAGGTATCACCCAAAGCATCAACTGGAAGGTTCAGTGGAATTTCGTTTTCAGGAAAACCATCCCGCTGTTCTGGTTTCCTGCTCATACCATCACTTTTTTGCTGCCTGCTCATATGCAGGTGCTTTTCGCAGCCCTTCTAAGTATTGCACTGGGAATTATACTGGCCATAGCCAGCATTAAGGGAAAAAGCCAATAGTTCTTTGATAATTGATCGAATATCCCGATATTTGGCATGGAAACCAGATGTGAGATTTGAAAATTTTAGACGCAAAAATCTATCAGAATGAAGAAAGAAACACCGATAAATGCTGCTGTAGTGGACAGCAAGCTGAAGAAAAACAATATTGACAGCGTAGGAAAAGCTTCCATCCGTGAGATAAAAAAACTGGTGGATGATATAGAAAAAGAAACCGGCGAACGGTTTGTGCGCATGGAAATGGGCATCCCCGGGCTTCCTGCTGCAGAAGTGGGCATAGATGCAGAGATCAAAGCTCTGAAAAGCGGAGTAGCTTCCATATACCCCGACATACAGGGCATCCCACCGCTTAAGCATGAGATGTCGCGTTTTGTAAAGAATTTCCTTAATGTGGATGTTCAGCCGGAACATTGTCTTCCGACAGTGGGTTCCATGCAGGGAGGTTTTGCAGCTTTTATGACCACCACCCGCATGTATGAAAAGAAAGATACTGTTTTGTTCATTGATCCCGGTTTCCCGGTTCAGAAGATGCAGTGCAAGGTACTGGGTATTCCCTACGAAACGTTTGATGTATATAATTACCGCGGGGAAAAGCTGGAGGACAAACTGGAATCATACCTGTCAAGAGGAAACATCTCCACTATCGTATATTCCAACCCAAATAATCCATCGTGGATATGTTTCACCCCAAAGGAACTGGAGATAATTGGCCGCCTGGCAAATAAATACGAGGCCGTGGTAGTGGAAGACCTGGCTTATATTGCCATGGATTTTCGCAAGGACTTATCCAAACCCGGCCAACCGCCATATCAGGATACAGTGGCACAGTACACTGATAATTACATTTTGCTGATATCATCTTCCAAATCATTCAGCTATGCCGGCCAGCGCGTGGGTATGTTTATTATATCTGACGGGCTGTTTCAAAAGAAATGCCCGGGATTAAAGCGATACTATCCCACTGAAAGCTTTGGCCACAGCATGCTGTTCGGTACCATCTACCCGCTAAGCGCTGGAACGGCTCACGCCCCGCAATACGGGCTGGCAGCTATGCTGAAGGCAGTGAACGACGGCGAATATGATTTTGTGGAAGTGGTGAAAGAATATGGGCGAAAAGCCGCCATCATGAAGGAATTGTTTACCGCCAACGGCTTCAAAATCGTCTATGACAAGGATGAGGATAAACCCATAGCCGATGGCTTTTATTTCACTGTTTCCTATCCCGGACTAAGTGGTGAGGAGCTTATCCATAAACTGGTTTATTACGGAATAAGTGCCATTTCACTGGCTGTTACAGGCAGTGAACGCACTGAAGGTCTTCGTGCGTGTGTGTCATTGGTTTCTCGTGATCAGTTCCCGGCCCTGGAGCAACGGCTGAAAATATTCCATGAGCATCATTGATGGGATGATCGTGATTGAATGGTTGGTATTCCCGGCCTTCATTCATAGATAAGCTGCGGAACAGCGACATATTTACAGCTATTTACCCATTAGAAACTGTCCTGTAAACTCCG
>CAYZDA010000010.1:0-15681 GCA_964477095.1 uncultured Bacteroidales bacterium
TTTTCGTCTTAACTTCTCCTTGTTAACTTAGAACGAAACAAGAAGGAAACAAGAACAAAACAAGAACGAAACAAGAATAAGGTATGGCAGAAATCCGGCCAAATTCAGCCGGAAATTAACATATCAAACTCCGGGAATCATAACAAATGTATAATGAAAATATGCTAAAAAGCCGTCTTTTTTATACCGGTTAACCCCGGTTTATTCCTCCACGATCAGAAAAATATCCTCACTCTTTCGTTTCATAAGATATTTTTCGCGGGCGTATTTTTCCAGGGTTTTCAGGTTGGTGTTGAGTTCCATAACGGCCTGTTGGTCTTTTTCTATTTCAGTTACGTAAAACTGCTGTTCCTGTTTCAGCTCATTCACTTTGCTGGTGAGCCTCCACTGGGAAATCAGATTATTCTGATCGAAAAACATCATCCAGATGAGAAAACCCATCCCGGTGAGGAAGTATTTATTCTTTAGAACAGGCGGTATTTTATCGAGTAGTTTTTTCATGATCTTACCAGGCAAATATAAGGCCTGATATTGATTTGTGATAAAAATTCCTGAAAGTTTTTAACGGTCCTGTGTTAAATGTCGCAATAATGGAAGTTTAGCGAATTCAACAGGCGGTTACCGGGCTTGCACTAAAAGTATCAGGAATACATTACATTTGCATGAGAAACCAATTTAAAGCATGCAACTCATGAAGAAATACATGTATGTCGTTTATTTGCTGATACTTTTAATTGCTATATACGGAGTAGGTAAATTAATGGAACGCTTTTCCCGGCAGGCAGAGGTTGAGCTTCCTGCAGTGCCGGAGATATATTCCAATATTCAAAGTTCAGATAATAATCTGGTTATGATTGACGGAGAAGTGAAAGAATGGCCGGCGGTGCGCTACAGTCCTTCTTACACTCTGGATCAGTTTGTTAATGCAGCCCAGGGTTATGAGCACGGGGTGCGGTTTAACTTCGGTGGTAACTTTAATGGTAAACTGTATTTCGGTTTTATAAAGCGTTCAGAGAACTCCACCTCCCTGCCGGTTTCTTATAGAGAAGCAGTTAATATTAACGATGGTCGCGCTGAGGTCAGCATTACAGAAATGTTCTCAGGGAAATATGATATGGTTGACGGTCAGCAAAAAGGGATCAGCGAATTGGCCTACCGTGTGCTTGATGAAAAGGGCAGGATCATATACGAGGGAAGGCTTGTAATAGAAGGGAGAGGGCCTTTTAAGGTAGTTCCTGCAATTGTTGAAGGGCCATTCATAAATAAGGTAACCCACAATCAGGCGGTTGTTTCTTTTTCCACCAGCAAGCCGGTTATATGTAAACTTGCGGTTAACGGACTTATCCTTGACAGCAAAGCCAGGCAATTGCACCATGAAATAGCAGTGGAAAACCTGCAACCTGATTCATCCTATGTTTATCACCTGCTTTGCGGCGATTATAAATTCACTTCTTCTTTTCGAACTGCACCCCTGCCAGGCAGCAGGCAGGCATTCACTTTCGGCTTTACCTCCGGCAGCCGCACAGGTAAATCAGGCGGGGAGGGTGATGTTTATGGAGTTAAGGCATACATGATGAAAAGGATGGCCGCTTATGCAGCTTTCCGCAAACTTGATTTCTGGCAGTTCACCGGTGACCTCATTGACGGGTATCTGCAGCATCCCGGTGAAACCAGATTGCAATATGCCAACTGGAAAAGAACAGTGGAGCCTTTCGCTCATCAGACACCCGTATTTGTGGGAACGGGTGATCATGAAACTGTTAGCATGAATTTTGCCAGAACTGACGGAGAATACGGTGCCGCTGTTGACCGCTTTCCATTTGATACCCATTCATCTGAGGCAGTTTTTGGGAGTGAGTTTGTGAATTTTGAAAACGGCCCCCGCTCCGAGGACGGTGCCTGGTATGATCCGGTGATGAAAAAAGGCGCCCCCATGAATTTCCCATCCTATAAGGAAAATGTTTATTCCTACACCTGGGATAACGTGGCTATGATCGTGCTTAACTCTAATTACTGGTTAGCGCCGGATCATAAGTTTATTCCAATCACTTCCGGTAATCCACATTCCTATATTATGGATAACCAGCTGGCATGGCTGAAGGAAGAGCTGGAAATGCTGGAGCAGGATGAGAACGTGGACCATGTTTTCGTTACCCTGCACAGCGCTGCTTTCCCCAGCGGTGGTAATGACGGGAATGATATGTGGTATGGCGGCACTAATGATGTTCGCCCGTACATTGCAGGTGAAGCCCATCAGAAGGGGATAATCGAAAGAAGGGATGAATTTCTGGATGTGGTAATAAATAAAAGCAACAAAACTGTGGCACTTTTATGCGGCGATGAACATAACTACAGCCGTATGCTGATCAATGACAGCATGCCCCGTTATCCTGAGGGCTACGATAAGCCTAAGCTGACGCTGGAAAGAGAATTATGGCAGATTACTAACGGGAATTCAGGTACCCCTGATTATGCTCAGCAGAAGCTGCCCTGGGGGGATTTTGTGCAGGTATCCTCCACCCAAAATGCCCTGGCATTGTTCCATGTTGATGGTAAACATATTAAGCTGGAAGTTGTTAACCCGGAAACGTTTCATAAAGTAGAAGAATTCAGGCTACGTTAAATAAACAAAAATATGAGCAGTAATACATTAATGGACCCCATAGGCAGGCTTATCGGCCTGAGGTACAAGTCGCATCCCTGGCATGGAATCGATATCGGGAAAAATGCACCGGATGTGGTGACAGCATATATAGAAATGACCACCACCGATACCGTGAAGTATGAAATTGACAAGCAGAGTGGTTTTCTGATGATCGACCGTCCGCAGAAGTATTCCAATGTTGTTCCGGCCCTGTATGGCTTTGTGCCGCAAACTTTCAGTTCGGAAAAAGTGGCGGAATACTGCATGGAAAAAACTGGAAGATCAGATATTAAGGGAGATGGCGACCCGATTGATATCTGTGTACTTACCGAGAAGCAGATCACCCATGGGGATATCCTGGCCATGGTAAGACCTATAGGCGGTTTTCGTCTGCTGGACGGGAACGAGGCCGATGATAAGATTGTGGCCGTGCTGTTCAATGATGCTGTTTACGGAGATTATCAGGATATATCTGATATGAATGAGCTGGTGGTGGAAAGACTCAAGCATTATTTTCTAACCTATAAGGACCTGCCCGGCAGTGAAAGTAATGTGGAAATTACTCACACCTTTGATATAAAAGAGGCGCATGAAGTGATCCGGCGTTCCATGGATGATTATAATCACAAGTTTGATAATCTTAGAAACATGCTTTCCAACGTCTAATTCCTGATTAGTTCACCCAGTAAGGTGGCGGAAGTATGTCCGGTAACTTTCACCTTTACATAGCAGCCTTTGAGCTGCTGTTTGCCAGAAAACACAATGACCTTGTTCTGCTCATTACGGCCCATCATTTTCTTGCTGTCTTTTTTTGACGGGCCTTCAACCAGTACTGAAAATATTTTACCCATATCACGGGCGTTACTGCTATCCGAAAGTTCCTGTTGCAGCCTGATGATTTCCTGCAGGCGGCGGCTTTTTACGTCTTCCGGCACATTATCTTCAAGGTTCTTTCCGGCGGCGGTTCCAGGCCTTTCCGAGTATTTAAACATAAAAGCAAAATCATAACCCACTTCTTTCATCAGTGACAGGGTTTGTTGATGATCTTCCTCTGTTTCGCTGCTGAAGCCGGCAATGATGTCTGTGGTGATGCCGCATCCGGGCATATGTTTTTTGATAGCCGACACCCTGTCGAGATACCACTCCCTGGTATATTTTCTGTTCATCCGTTTTAGCACAATGTTGCTGCCCGACTGTACAGGCAGGTGAATGGCATTGGCTATGTTTTCAGTTTCTGCTATTGTACGTATCAGCTTATCGGAAATATCCTTTGGGTGAGATGTGGCAAACCTCAGCCTGAGCTGGCTGCTGATCCCGGAAACCCTGGAAAGAAGCTCAGGGAAATCCACCATATTGCCGTTTTCTGAAAAGTTGTAAGAATTTACATTTTGCCCGAGCAGTGTGATTTCGCGATAGCCCTGTTTAAGAAGTTTTGTTGCCTCGGAAATGATAGTTTCCGGGCTCCGGCTGCGTTCTCTTCCGCGGGTGTATGGCACCACACAATAAGAACAAAAATTATTGCATCCGCGCATGATGGAAATGAAGGCCGAAATACCTTTCTCATCCAGCCTCACCGGCTCGATGTTCTCGTAGGTTTCTTCTTCCGAAAGTATTACATCGGCCATTTGCCTTCCTTCCGCAATTCCTTCAAGCATTTCAGGCAGTTTGCGGTAGGAATCGGGGCCGGCAATTAGGTCGATATCCGGGTGCTGTTTCAGCAGATCCTCCTTCAGCCGTTCTGCCATGCAGCCCACCATTCCTATAGCCGTACCCGGTTTGTTGCGCCTGGCTTTTTTGAACTCCTGCAGCCTGCCGGTTACTCTTTTTTCAGCATTGTCGCGTATAGCACAGGTGTTGACGAGTATTATGTCGGCTTCTTCCATGGTGGAAGTTAGTTCATAATCATTATCTTTCATAACGGAAGCAATGATCTCACTGTCGGAGAAATTCATCTGGCATCCATAGGTTTCTATATATAGTTTTTTGCTCATGCTGATAGTTATAAACTTAAAATCTGCTGTAAAAGTATAAAGGATTTTTTATACGCATTTTCAACAATAAGCGCAGGCAGCATTGTACACCTGCCGGGCTTTTCATGTGTAATGAGTGTTAAGGGCTCATTCCTGAAACTTTTTAATTGAAAATGGTCTTAATATTGTTTTACCTTTGTGGCCAATTTTTTTTTGACGAATAAACCTGATGATATATGGCAAAGAACCTGGTGATCGTGGAGTCGCCCGCAAAAGCTAAAACAATTGAAGGATTTCTCGGAAAGGACTATACCGTGATGTCAAGTTTCGGACATGTGCGTGACCTGGAGAAAAACAAACTTGGTGTGGACCTGGAACATGGATATAAACCAAACTATGTTGTGTCGCCTGACAAGAAGAAGATAGTTGCAGAACTGAAAAAGAGTGCAAAAAAATCCGGGCGGGTGTTACTTGCATCGGATGAAGACCGTGAAGGAGAGGCTATATCATGGCATCTGGCTGAGGCACTGGATCTTGATATGGAGAAGACTCAGCGCATTGTGTTTCATGAGATTACCAAAAATGCCATAACAAAGGCCATAGAAAATCCCCGTTCGATTGATTACAATCTGGTGAATGCTCAGCAGGCAAGGCGTGTGCTCGACCGCCTGGTGGGATATGAGCTGTCGCCACTGCTCTGGAAAAAGGTAAAGCCTGCATTATCAGCAGGCCGGGTGCAGTCGGTTGCAGTGAGGCTCATAGTGGAGCGTGAAGACGAGATAACAAACTTCACTCCCGGGGGAAGTTTTCGGGTAACCGGGGATTTTAAAACAAAAGGTAAGATTCTTCATACAGAACTCTCATCAAAAATATCAGAAAAAGAAAAGGCCCGCGAATTGCTGGAGCACTGCAAAGGCGCAGAATTCACAGTGTCAAAGGTGGAAAAGAAGCCTGGAAAGAAAACACCGGCACCACCTTTTACTACCTCCACCCTGCAACAGGAAGCGAGCCGGAAGCTCAGCTTTTCCGTATCAAAAACCATGATGGTAGCTCAGAAGCTTTATGAATCAGGGCAAATTACTTATATGCGTACTGATTCTGTAAATCTTTCCAAAACAGCTATTGGGATGGCGAAGGAAGAAATTATAGGTGATTTTGGCGAAAAATATCATAAAGCCAGGAATTATACCACAAAATCAAAAGGTGCCCAGGAAGCGCACGAGGCCATACGTCCTACATACATCAACAAGCGGATCGCCTCGGGCGACAGGGATATGAAGCGCCTTTACGAGCTGATCTGGAAAAGAACCATTGCTTCGCAGATGAGCGATGCACAGCTGGAAAAAACCAATGTTTACATTGATATTTCCGGGAGAAATGAAAAATTTATAGGCAGGGGAGAAGTGATAAAATTCGACGGATTCCTCAAGGTCTATTTTGAGTCAACGGATGATGATGACAATCAGGAAGAACAGAAAGGGATGCTGCCTCCCATAGAAAAAGGAGAGCAGATGCAGCCTGCTTCCATAGACGCTGTTCAGAAGTTTACCAAGCATCCGCCCAGATACACCGAAGCAGCACTGGTGAAAAAGATGGAAGACCTGGGAATTGGCCGTCCATCTACCTATGCACCTACAATTTCCACCATCCAGAAACGTGGATATGTGGTGAAAGAGGATCGTGACGGATATGAGCGCGAATACACGCACCTGACACTACGCAGTGGAAAGATATCAGAGAATCAGAAGAAAGAAAAGACCGGATATGAGAAAAGCAAATTGTTTCCCACTGATATCGGGGTATTGGTGAACAAGTTTCTACTGAGCTATTTTGAATACATTGTGGACTACAGTTTTACTGCTCAGGTGGAGCAGAAATTCGACAGGATAGCCGAGGGGCAGGAAGAGTGGAACCAGATGATTGATGAATTCTACGGAAAATTCCATCAAAAGATAAAGGAAACCGAAGAAACAGCTGAGAAATTCAGGGGCGAGCGTTTGTTAGGCCAGGATCCGAAAACAGGTGAAAATGTGTTTGCCAAGATTGGCAGGTATGGGCCAATGATCCAGATCGGTGACACAGAAAGTGATGAAAAACCCCGCTTTGCCGGCCTCAGAAAGGATCAGAGTGTACAGACCATCACACTGGAAGAGGCTCTGGAGTTGTTTAAATTTCCCAAAAGCATTGGTGAGTATGAGGGTGAAGAAATGGTGGTGTCCATAGGGCGTTTCGGACCCTATGTGCGGCATAAGTCAAAGTTCTTTTCCATCCCCAAAGGGGAAGAACCCATGGATGTGACCAGGGAACGTGCCATAGAGCTGATAGAAGAAAAACGGCAACGCGACAGAGAAAAAACTATCCGGGAATTTCCTGAAGACGAGAAGGTTAAAATACTCAAAGGCAGATACGGGCCTTATATTTCCATGGGAAGAAGCAACTTCAGGATTCCAAAAGGGCAGGACCCTGAAAACCTGAGCTATAAAGATTGCATGAAAATCATTGAAACTTCCGGTAAATCTCCCCGTAAAAGCAGCGGTAAGAAGACTTCAGCGAAGAAATCCACTGCAGCAAAAAAGACGACTTCCGGAAAATCAAAAACCGGAAAACCGACTGCAAAAAAGAAACCTTCGGCTAAAAAGTCTTCAGGTAAAAAAAGCTAAAATAACTGCAACCTGATGGACCTTTCAATCTATTTTGAGCCCGTTTCCATTGAGATGACGGATGGCAGCCAGGCCCTGCCTGAGACCCGTATTGGTGATGAGATTAAAACATACAGGGCAGGTGAGGGCTTCCCTGATCCTTCCGGGTATCACATTGCCATTATGGGTGTGCGTGAAGATCGCAACGCGTATTTCAACAAAGGCTGTGCACTGGCTCCTGATCATATCCGCCGCAAACTGTATTACCTTTACAGCCACAACAAAAATGCAAAGATCATTGACCTTGGTAATATTAAGGCAGGCAATAATGTGGAGGACACTTATTTTGCGTTGTCTGCTGTGGTGGCCGAGCTGGTTGAAATGAACACTATCCCGGTAATACTGGGCGGAAGCCAGGATCTCACATTTGCGCAGTATAAAGCTTATGAGGAGCTTGGACGTATTATTAATATGACCGCTATCGACTACGGCTTTGATCTGGGAAATTCGGAGCAGCGCTTTGATTCAAGGTCCTATCTGAGTAAAATAATCCTTCAACAGCCCAATTACCTGTTTAATTATACAAATATAGGCTACCAGACCTATTTCGTAGATCAGGAAGCTCTTAGGCTGATGCATAAGCTCCACTTCGATACCTACCGTCTTGGCAACATCCGGGAGGATCTGAAAGAAACAGAACCCCTGGTGCGCAATGCAGATATGCTCACATTTGATGTTTCAGCCATCAGGCAATCGGATGCCCCGGGCAATCACAACGCTTCACCCAACGGATTTTATGGAGAAGAAGCCTGCCGTATAACACGTTATGCAGGCATGAGCGACAAAATATCCTCCGTAGGGTTTTATGAACTAAACCCTGAAAGAGATAACCACGGGCAAACCGCTCATCTCGTGGCTCAGATGATCTGGTATTTTATTGACGGGTTTTATGGCAGAAAAGACGATGTGCCCGTGAGGGATCAAAGCAAATACAAAAAATATATCGTACCGCTGGATGAATATGGTCAAATCATTGAGTTCTACAAAAGTATTAAAAGTGATCGCTGGTGGATGATGCTTCCAGCCACGCCTATTGACAGTTCAGGGATAAAACGGAATATATGGATACCGTGTTCCTATGAGGATTATTTACTTGCTGCCCGGGAAAACGAAATTCCTGAAAAATGGTGGAATGCTTTCCGTAAGCTGATGGTGTAATGCAACGATATTCCTATTTATGCTGTCTGTTTAATTTAGAAAGCAAATAAATTACCGGATTATTTTGTATGTTATATTTGCATGAATTTAATGTAACAGCAAGATATATTGAACATTTAAAAAATAATGCTGAATTGCGCTAAAAACCAACAATATTGGCTGCTTATTTACAAGTACTTGTTAGTATTAAAAATTATTCATATTTTAGCGCCAATTTAGCAGAAAGTGTGTACCTATGAATAAACGAATCTTTACTCTGATATTTGCAGTGTTTGCGCTACACGCATACGCACAGCAGGAGGCTCAGTTCAGCCATTATATGTTCCTGCACCCTGCATATAATCCGGGATATCTCGGACTGGATGATGCCATTTGCCTCAACGGTGATCACAGGCAGCAATGGATGGGGCTGGAAGGTGTTGACAAAGAGGGTAATGCCGTGAGCATTAGCCCGGTTACTTCATTCTTTTCCATAGATGCAGCGGTACATCCCATATATGGCGGTATCGGTCTTAATTTTCAGCAGGATCAGATAGGAGCTTTTACCAACACCATGGTTCAGCTTGGATATTCCTATCACCGTAATATCGGCCCGGGTAAGCTTGGACTGGGATTAATGGGAGGTATGATGGATCAGAAGATCGACTTCAGTTATTTCAAGCCAAATCAACCTAATGACCCTCTGCTTATGGGTAATCAGGAGTCTGACATGGTTTTTGATCTTTCATTTGGTGCCTTTTACCGGGTAACGGATATGTGGTATGCCGGCCTGTCCAGTTCCAGAATTATAGAAAGTACGGTAGATATTGATGTACAGGGTAACCCTGATGTTGCAGATTATAAGCTGCGACGTCATTATTACCTGACCGGTGGATATTTCTTCCGGCTGCCCCACCCCGATTTTATGCTGCAACCCACCTTATTGGTCAAATCAGATATCGCGGCTACACAATATGACATCAGCACACTCGTTTGGTATAGAAACAGGTTCTATGGCGGATTGACATACCGGCCCACTGATGCAGTTTCCGTTTTAGTTGGTATGAGAGGGATTATTGGAGGTGAGCAAAGCCTTCTTGGGGTGAGTTATGATGTTACTACATCCCCGCTGGGAGCTATGGGCCGTAGTGCCGGGACTTTTGAAATATATATGAAATACTGTTTTAATATTGAGATCCCGAAAGAACTGGATAGTCACGAAACTGTTCGGTTCTTATAAATGATTAAATTTGTAACCCGAGTAAAGTTTCTTTCGTTAAAGAAACAGATATGATAAAACGAACAAATATGATTGTGCACACAGGAGAGAAAATTAGAAAATTATTGTTCTTTGCACTTGGGTTGATCGTCCTTGCCGGCTGCAGTGGTGGCGGCAACGGTCAGCTGGTTGGAGTACAGGACCGTCCCGACTGGTATCAGCCAGATCCTTATGGTATGGTTTTTATTCCAATGGGAAGCTATAACATGGGAGTAAATGATCAGGATGTTCCATATGCCCATGTTTCCCAGTCAAAGACTGTTTCAGTCCAGGCTTTTTACATGGATGAAACAGAAATTACCAACAATGAGTACCGCCAGTTTGTACATTGGGTTCGTGACTCTATTGTTCATCGGGCTCTGGGTATGATGGATGATCCTGAAATGTATGGCGAACACTTTGTCAGAGATGAAGATGATATGTTCGTTAACCGTTGCTTTAACAGTGGCGGTGAGTGTTATGTGATCGACTGGTCGCAAGATATTGAATGGGACAACCCGGAAGTAAAACTGTTTTTGGAGCAGGAAGGATACATGTTACCGGAGAATGAGCAGTTCTACTATCGCAGTAAATTCGACTGGAGAAAGATTAATTACGACTATTACTGGATCGATTACAAAGCGGCTGCAGCCCGTAGTAATCGCGAACAGGGGCTAAAAGACCGCTCGGCATTTATTATTCATCCCGAACCTATTAATGTGTATCCTGATACCCTTGTTTGGGTGAGAGACTTTGCATATTCCTATAACGAGCCAATGACCAAGATGTATTTCTGGCATCCTGCCTATGACCACTATCCTGTGGTTGGTGTTAACTGGTACCAGGCTCGCGCTTTTTCTATCTGGCGAACCCAGTTGCATAACGGATATCTTGAAAGTAACAAGGTTGCATATATCAACGATTACCGCCTGCCTACAGAATCAGAATGGGAGTGGGCTGCACGCGGAGGCCTGAACCTGAACAAATATCCCTGGGGCGGGCCTTATGTGAGAAACAGTAACGGTTGTTTCCTTGCCAATTATAAACCACTGCGAGGCAATCTGGTAGATGACGGAGGTTTTCATACGCTTATAGTGGGCCACTTTGCACCAAACGACTGGGGGCTTTATGATATGGCCGGAAATGTAGCGGAATGGACCTCAGATGCTTTTCAGGAGTCTGGTTACAACTACGCATCCGATTTTAATCCATCCGTATCATATCATGCTAAGACCGACGATACGCCGGCTATGAAACGTAAAGTAATTCGTGGCGGATCATGGAAGGATTTCGGATATTACATTCAAAACGGAGTAAGAACTTTTGAGTATGCCGATACTGCCAAGTCGTACATCGGTTTCAGAAATGTTCAGACCTACCTGGGCCGTTCCAAAGGAGACGGGCCGCAATCATCAAACGTTTATAATTAAACCGGAAAAATAGAACAATAACAACAATCAATAATTAAAATCATGGGTATTAATAGTCTAGTAAGAAGTAGAGGTTTTAAAAATTTCATGGCCAAACTCTATGGCTGGGGTGCCGCACTGGTAATTGCAGGGGCCCTCTTTAAAATTAACCACTATCCCGGAGCAGAGCTTATGTTGATCCTCGGAATGGGTACCGAGTGTGTCATCTTTTTCTTCTCTGCTTTTGAACCGGAGCATGTGGAACCGGACTGGAGTCTGGTATATCCTGAACTGGCAGGCCTGTATCATCCTGATAAAGTAGATGAACTGCCCGAGCCAAAAACTTCAGGCAGCACACAGCGTGGTATTACTTCATCCACACAGGAGCTTGATAAAATGCTGGAAGAAGCAAAAATTGGCCCCGAACTTATTGAAAGCCTGGGAGCCGGTTTACGCAAATTAAGTGATAACGCCAGTAAAATGGGTGAAATATCAGATGCTGCCGTTGCTACCAACAACTATGTTCAGAACCTGGAAAATGCTGCAAAAAATGTCAGTGAAATGTCCAGCACTTATCAGAAATCTACACAGCTTCTGGAGAAATCTTCAGAGCAATTGCAGAAATCACTTTCTTCAATCGATTTCTCCGATGTGGACACATCAGCATACAAAAACGAGCTTAAAAAGGTATCAGATAACCTCGCTGCTCTTAATTCAGCTTATGAATTACAGCTGCAGACAAGCAAGGATCAGGCTGATATGAATCAAAAGCTTAAATCAAACATGGATCAGTTTGTAACTAATCTTGGCGACTCAGTAAAACAGACGGAAAATTACAAACAAAATGCTGAAATGCTTAGTCAGAATGTTGCGCGCCTCAATAAGGTGTATGGTAATATGCTGGCTGCCATGAACGTTCAGCAGGGTTAATTAATCATGATTATTAACAGATTAAAACAATTGATCTATGGGTGGAAATAGTCCTGGTGCTCTTAGCCCGCGGCAAAGGATGATCAACATGATGTACCTTGTGCTTACGGCCATGCTCGCACTGAACGTGTCCAAAGAGATCCTGAATGCTTTTATCGTAGTAAATAAAGGCCTTGAGGAGACCAATGAGAACTTTACACGAAAAACCGAGCTGTTGTATGGTCAAATGACGATGCAACACAGCCTCGATACTGCGAAGGTGCAGAAATATTATGATAAAACACAGGAGGCCAAGCATCATGCTGATGAGTTGGTGGAGTATATTGATCATCTTAAAAATGTTCTCATTGCATGGACGGAATCCGGTGATACTACTAATCTTAACACTACCTGGGAGACCGAGGATGGCGAGGAAGTTAGTGGAGAATGGAAAGATAAGCCTCTTATCCTGCTAAGAAAGAAGGATAACTATGATAAACCAACAAATTTGTTGGTACCTAAAGGAGATATTAATCCTGAAAAAGGCTATGGGTACAAGCTAAAAAAGCGCATTGAAAAGTACAAGGATGAAATGCGTGGCATTTTCGAGGGAGATGATATGGAAGAGGTAGAAGGTGACTTGTCTCTTGGCCTCAAAACGGAAAATATACATTCCCGGAGAGAGGAAAAGGAATTAAGCTGGCAAACCTATAACTTTTATCATTCTATTCTTGCTGCTGATATTGTAATGCTTAATAAGATTATTGCTGAAGTACGCAATGCAGAGGCTGATGTTGTCAGCCGGTTGCTTTCAATGATTAGTATTACAGATTTTAAGTTTGATGAAGTTGTTGCAAAAGTAGTACCTGAATCTAACTACATTCTTTCAGGAGAAAAATATAAGGCAGATATTTTTGTAGCTGCTATAAGTAAGACTCAGCAACCTGATGTTTATGTTTTCCAGGGTGGAGATTCTACGACCTCCAGGGAAAAGATACTTGAAGAGGGAACCAGAATAGATTCCGCATCAGAAGGTATGTCAAAGTATATAATTAGCCCTGACGGCCTTGGTGAAAAGCAGTATGTTGGAGTTATCAAGATGCGGAAACCAGGCAGAAGTGGCGAAGACCCGGATGACTTCAAGTATTATCCTTTTAAATCCAGTTATGTGGTTGCTGAACCAACAGCGGTTATTTCTGCTACAGCAGTGAATGTACTGTACCGTGGCGTTGATAACCCCGTAGAAGTATCAGCACCTGGTGTGGCTACTGCCAATCTATCGGTAACGGCCTCCAATGCCAGTGTTAAAGGTAGCGGTGGCTCTTATCAATTGCGGCCTGGTAGTGGTAACGAAACTACTGTTCGTGTTTCTGCTGACATCGGTGGTGAATCCCGTTTTATGGGTGAGATGAATTTCCGTGTAAGGCGTTTGCCTGATCCGGAAGTGAAAATAGCCGGTAAACAATCTGGTAGCAGTATCCTGAAGGCAGAGCTGAGGGGTGCACGTTTGTATCCTGATATGCAGGGTGCATTGTTTGATGTAAGTTACAGGGTTACCCGCTTTACCATGAATGTTACAGTTGGCCCGAATACAAGATCATATACCACTACTGGAGACAGGTTGTCCGGTGAAATGAAAAACATCGTAAACAATCTTAACCGTGGTTCAACCGTTGGATTTAAGAATATCACGGTAGAAGGTCCTGATGGATCAAGACCAATTTCCGGGGTATTCTATACGATACAATAAAAAAAAAACTGATTGATTATGAGACCTTTTGTTAAATTTTTCATCTTAATACTCATGATGTTGCCTTTGTCAGGGGTCTTTGCCCAGGGCGGAGTTGTTGATGCACCTGATCATGATGTATATGAACGGCAGGAAAACAAAACCAGGCAGGTTTTGGGCTATCCTCATGTTAGAGAAGCTGACGTGATGTGGCACAAAACAATATGGAGGCGTGTGGATATGAGGCAAAAATTCAACCTGCCTTTTTATTATCCGTTTATACCCAAAAACGGGCGTAAAAACTTCGTAACTGTCGTGAAAGAAGCTATAGAAAAGGGCGAGCTTACAGTATATGAATACAGCCTGATTGATGATAATTTTTCCGAGCCTTTATCCATAGAAGAAGCTTTAAAGACGTTTCAGGATTCAATTACTTTTACGGATTATGATGATGATGGTAACCCCATTACCATGCGTGAAGCAGTTGACGCAGAACAGCAGGATATCTATGAACTGGATATCAAAGAGCAGTGGTTTTTCGACCGCGAACGTTCAGTAATGGAAGTAAGGATAATTGGCATTTGCCCGGTTTGGTTTCAGCCACCAACGGCTGATAATCCTGAGCCGACAAGGAAACCCATGTTCTGGATCTATTATCCTGATGCAAGGGATGTGCTGATAAATGCCCCTGTTTACAACCGGCATAATGATGCACAGCGTTTGACCTATGAAGATATTTTTGCCAAAAGGATGTTTGACAGTTATATCTACAAGGAATCAAATGTGTATGACCGTGCAATTCAGGATTATGCTCTGGGCATTGATGCCTTAATTGAAGCCGAGAGAATCAAAGAAGATATGCGTGAAATGGAAATGGATCTCTGGGAATACTAAGAATAAGTCTCATAATCAAGAAATATAAAAAGCTCCCGGTAATTGTTGCCGGGAGTTTTTTTTTGCATATAAAATAATATCAGTCTTAATCTGTTTATATATAGAAGGATATATAATCTCACCTTTATGAAAGCAGTTAAGGTTTGTATCATTCTTTGGTTCATTTCCTGCGCGATGCAATTATTTGCCCAGGATGAGCCTGGTGGCACGAAGGAATCACCTGCTCAACCTCCTCCTGATCCTTATCCGCGTGATCCTCTACCTTATCCTCATATAAGAGAAGCAGATGTGGTGTGGAGCAAAGTTATCTGGAGAAGGATAGATATGAGGCAAAAATTCAATCTTCCTTTTTATTATCCGTTTATTCCAAAAAACGGGAGAAAGAATTTTATAACGGTGATTAAAGAAGCCATTAAATCGGACTTCCTCACAGTTTATGAGTACAACCTTATTGATGACCACTTTTCTGTGCCCCTTTCAATTGAAGATGCACTGGCTGCATTTGCCGATTCAATAACCATCAAAGATGTGGACAAATTTGGAAATGAGATTACTGTAAGAAAGCTGGTTCAGGCAGAAACACAGGATATTTATGAACTGGATATAAAGGAGATATGGTTTCTCGACAGAGAACGATCAGTACTTGATGTCCGCATCATTGGTATTTGCCCGGTGTGGTATCAGTTACCTGATGCCAACAGCCCACAGCCTGTCAGGAAACCCTTATTCTGGATTTATTACCCTGCGGCACGCAAAGTGCTGGTTAACTCCTATGTCTTCAACAGGCACAATGATGTTGAGCGTTTATCCTATGATGACCTATTTGCTAAAAGGATGTTTGACAGTTACATTTATAAAGAATCAAATGTCTATGATCGACTTATATCAGATTATGCTGTAGGAATTGAAGCACTTATAGAGTCACAGCGTATAAAAAGGAATATCCGCGGGCTGGAAATGGATCTTTGGGAATACTGATATTTCCATGCATCAGGCATCTTGATTTTTTCTATTTTTGTTTTATGAGTTTCA
>CAYZDA010000010.1:15781-66516 GCA_964477095.1 uncultured Bacteroidales bacterium
ATATTTCCATGCATCAGGCATCTTGATTTTTTCTATTTTTGTTTTATGAGTTTCAACTTCCTGAAAACCCCTGTCACATACCTAAAGGGCATGGGCCCCGTACGTGCTGAGCTGCTGCAAAAGGAGCTGGGGATCTTTTTCTTCCATCAGTTGTTGGAATATTATCCTTTTCGCTATATCGACAGGAGCAAATTTCATAAAATTAGTGAAATTACTTCGGATATGTCTTTTGTTCAGATCGTTGGTGAAGTAAAGGCAATGGAAACAATTGGTGCAGGAAGGAGTCAGCGTTTATCGGTGATGCTTGCGGATGAAACAGGAATGATAGAGCTGGTTTGGTTTAAAGGATTGAAATGGATCAAAGAGAAAGTCCAGAAGGGTAAGAAGTATCTTGTTTTTGGCCGGCCCGGTTTGTTTAAAAACAGCTGGAATATTGCCCATCCGGATTTTGAACCTTTTATTTCGGATGAGCAATTGAAATCACGTGGAGGGTTTCAGCCATTATACAGCAGTTCAGAGAAGCTTAAAAACCGGGGCTTGAATTCCAAAGGCATTGAAAAGATAATGCGAAATCTTATGGAGTCAGCAGACGGAAGCATACCTGAAAACCTGCCGGACTACCTGTTGGAGGAATTTAAATTAATGCCACGCAATCAGGCTTTACGTAATATTCATTTTCCTGAGAGTCATCAAAAGCTGGAAAAGGCCAGGCGCCGCCTTAAGTTTGAAGAGCTATTCTTTATCCAGATGAGGATACAGGGCATCAGAAAAAAGAATCACAAAATAAAGGGGCACGTTTTTAAACAGGTGGGAGAGCACCTGAATGATTTCTACAGGCACAAGCTGCCTTTTGAGCTTACCGGTGCACAGAAGCGGGTGATTAAGGAGATTCGTAAAAATATGGCTGACGGTCACCAGATGAACCGCCTGCTGCAGGGTGATGTGGGAAGTGGAAAAACCCTGGTAGCTCTTATGAGCATGTTGATAGCACTTGATAATGGTGTGCAGGCATCTTTGATGGCACCCACTGAAATCCTGGCTTCCCAGCATTTCAAAACCATCACTAAGATGCTGGAAGGGCTTCCGGTGAGAGTGGAACTGCTAACAGGTTCAACCAAACAGGCTGAGCGGACAATAATCCACCGTGGACTGTTGGATGGTACTGTGGACATACTCATTGGAACTCATGCATTAATAGAGGCAAAGGTGCAGTTCAAAAACCTCGGATTTGTGGTTATTGACGAGCAACACCGGTTTGGAGTGGCGCAAAGGGCAAAGCTCTGGAAGAAAAACACTATCCCGCCGCATGTGCTTGTAATGACAGCCACACCCATTCCGCGCACACTGGCCATGACCGTGTATGGTGATCTTGAAACTTCGGTGATTGATGAGCTTCCTCCCGGGCGCAAAGAAATTAAAACATATCATTTCACCGATTCCGGAAGGCTTAAGGTTTTTGGCTTTATGAAGGATCAAATCAAAAAAGGTCGACAGGTGTATGTAGTTTATCCTCTTATCCACGAATCGCAAAAAATGGACCTGAAAGACCTGATGGATGGCTATGAAAGCATTGTCCGTGAGTTTCCGCTCCCGGATTATGCTATATCCATCGTTCATGGGCAGATGAAACCCGGTGACAAGGACTATGAAATGCAGCGATTCGTGAAAGGAGAAACTCAGATACTGGTAGCTACCACTGTGATTGAGGTGGGGGTGGATGTGCCCAATGCTTCAGTGATGGTAATAGAAAATGCCGAACGCTTCGGACTGTCGCAGTTGCACCAGCTTAGAGGAAGAGTTGGGCGGGGAGCTGAGCAGTCGCACTGCATCCTGATGACAAAAGAAAAGCTTACCGCTGACGGGCGGCAGCGGATTGCAACCATGGTGCGTACAAATGACGGATTTAAAGTGGCTGAAGAAGATATGAAACTGCGCGGCCCCGGTGATCTGGAAGGTACCCGGCAAAGCGGCATACTTAACCTGAAAATATCAGACATTATCCATGATGAAAAAATACTGAGGGCTGCACGTGATAAAGCCGCGGATATACTGGCGGATGATCCTTTGCTTAACAAAGATAAAAACAACAGGATTGTGCAATACCTAAAATTCTCAGGACAAAATATGGAAGACTGGAGCCGGATAAGCTGAACCGTTTTTTATGGGCAGCCTGCACTGGCTGATTTTGAATTTATCCTTACTTTTGCCTCTCAAAATAAAATACCCAGGCAGGCATGAAAATATCTTATAACTGGTTGAAAGAATATGTGGATTTTGATTATTCACCGCAGGAACTGGCAAAAATCCTAACAGCTACTGGTCTTGAAACCGGGGGAATTGAAAAATTCGAATCGGTTAAAGGAGGACTGGAAGGTGTATTTGTGGGTGAAGTGCTTAGTTGTAAGAAGCATCCCAATGCCGATAAGCTCAGTGTTACTACTGTTGATACCGGGCAGGGCGACCCGCTGCCTGTGGTTTGCGGAGCACCAAATGTTGCAAAAGGACAGAAGGTGCTGGTAGCTACTGTCGGATCCGTCATTTATCCGGATCCTGAAAAACCTTTGCCCATAAAGAAGGCAAAGATCAGGGGAGAAGTTTCCGAAGGTATGATCTGTGCAGAGGATGAACTGGGGCTGGGAACGTCTCATGCCGGCATTATGGTGCTTGATAATGATGCTGAAACAGGGCGGCCGGCATCTGATCTGTTTGACATTAAAGAAGACTGGACCCTGGAAATAGATCTTACACCTAACCGTGCTGATGCCACATCTCATATTGGAGTGGCCCGTGATGTGGTAGCTTATATCAACAGAATGAACCCTGAGGCAGATGCAAGGCTTAAAGTCCCTTCTGTTGATGGCTTTAGTCCGGATAATGACGATTTGCATATTCCTGTGCAGATTGCAGATAAAGAAGCATGTCCCAGATATTCGGCACTTACCATATCAGGAGTAGAAGTGAAAGAATCACCCTCCTGGCTTAAAAACAAGCTGAAAGCTGCAGGCCTCCGGCCTGTAAATAATGTGGTTGATGCCACCAATTACGTGATGCTCGAAACAGGTCATCCGCTGCATCCTTTCAATGCTGATAGGATCAAAGACAGAGTGATTGTTAAAAAGATGCCGGAAGCAACTGCCTTTACTACCCTGGATGGAGTGGAACGTAAATTAGGTGAGAATGACCTGATGATATGCGATGCTGAAGGGCCTATGTGTATAGCAGGAGTATTTGGCGGAATCGACTCCGGCGTAAAAGAAAATACCAAAAATATATTCCTGGAAAGCGCTTATTTTGATCCGGCAGGCGTCCGGAAATCTTCAAAGAAGCATCAGCTGAAAACCGATGCTTCGTTTCGCTTTGAAAGAGGCGCTGATCCGGCTGTTACAGTTTATGCACTGAAGAGGGCCGCTATGCTTATTAAGCAGCTGGCCGGCGGTGAAATATCTTCGGATATCGTGGATGAAAATCCCGGTGATCTGAAACCCTGGGAGGTTAATTTGGCCTATGACAGGCTTAACCGCCTGGCAGGCACTGATATCGGGAGGAAAACGGCAACCGGAATATTGAAGGACCTCGGTATGGAAGTATTGAAGGATACAGATGAAGAGCTCACAGTTTCTGTTCCCACATTCAAGGTGGATGTGAAACGTGATGTGGACCTGATTGAAGAAATCCTCAGGATATACGGTTATAACCAAATCCCGTTGCCGGACAGGATGAAGATTTCCCTTTCATTTTCAGAAAAACCCGACAGGGATAAGCTCACTAATCTGGCGTCTGATTTTCTGAGCGCCAACGGTTTTGCCGAGGTAATAAATAATTCACTTACCGCCGAACGTTATGCTGAGCTTAGCAACGAAATGCAGCCGGATGCACATGTTAAACTGCTTAATCCTTTGAGTCGCGACCTGAATGTTATGCGCCAAAGCCTGCTTACCAGCGGGCTGGAAAATGTAATATATAACCTCAACAGGCAAACAGCGGATATGATGTTTTATGAGATGGGGAAAACCTATCGTTTAAATCCTGAAGTGGAAAAGAATGAAAACGTACGCGGCAGGTTTAGAGAGGAGCATCATTTAAGCATATTTCTGACAGGGCGCAAATACCACGAAAACTGGAATACCACTGATGAGCATTTTAGTTTTTATGATTTGCATCATTGGGTTAAGTTATTGCTTGAAAGGCTCGGGATTGACATGGGAACTCTTAAAATGAGGGAGGCAGACAGGGATTATTTGCTTCAGGGGCTGGAATACAGAAAAGGAAAAACAGCCGTAGCCGTATTGGGCAAAGTGAATAGTAGGCTGCTTAAACAGTTTGATATCGGGCAGGATGTGTATTTTGCCGATTTAAACTGGGATAGTATTTTAGAGATGTCAGATTCCGGGGAAATAAAATACAGGGCAGTTCCAAAATTCCCTGAGGTGAGGCGTGATCTGGCTATGATATTAAACCGGGATGTAGTGTTTGAAGATATCAGAAAGCTGGCTTTTGAAAAGGAGCGGAAGTTACTTAGATCAGTTAACCTGTTTGATGTTTATGAAGGAAGCAATATTCCTGAAGGCAAAAAGTCATATGCAGTAAGTTTTGTGCTGCAGGATCCACAAAAAACACTCAATGATAAGCAGATCGACAAGGTGATGCAGAAGCTTCAGAAAAGCTTTGAAGAAAAACTTCAGGCGGAAATTAGAGGTTAGCAAAAAGCTAATTGCTGATGTAATCCCGGAAGGAACCGGTTTTTTCCGAAGGAATAAAAATCAGATCGCGCTTTTCATGTTCTCCGGCCTTATGCATTAGTCCGTCTTTAAGGATAAAAGGTACATAATTGCACTTATCGAAGAAATCCAGAAGTTTTACACGCTTCTCGCCGCTGGTTTCCACCATCAGCAGGGGGCGGTGTTTCATGATCAATGGTTCCATTTCAGGCAGGATATAAATCTCATATCCCTCCACATCACATTTAATGAAATCGAGGCGGTCAAGTCCCGAGAAAAGCTCACCTGGTCGGCGCATCTCTGCTTCAAATTCAATATCAGTTTCCACTTCTCCCGCTTTATCTTTGTCCAGCACAAAATGCGAACCTGAGGCTATATATCCTTTCCTGCTAAGTGAGTTATTTCCCAGGCGTATGGTTTTATTTTCCTGCCCCAGTGCATAAGGCATGATGGTGACATTTTTCAGTTGGCCGGCATTTGATCTTAACACACTCAATACAGGTTTTACTGGTTCTACCGAATAAACATGCCCTTCTCTACCAGCAAGTTTTGATAAGGGTACTGTGAAATACCCCAAATTTGCACCAATGTCAATGCAGGTGTCGCCCTTTTTGATGATTTTATCAAGGAAATGCTGATATTCGAAAAAGCTGTTTGATTTTAACATGCCTGCCCTGTAGGAATAAAGGTAGATCTTACTAAGTACCCACAGGTAATTTTTAAATGGTAATAAGCGATAAAGTGATCTTCGCAGCAGACTGTCTTTCTTTTTCATCTGTTTGGGTTTCGTGATGAATTCATGAAATGGATTAATAAAAGATACAAAGTTACACTAAATGATCCTACCAACAGGCATTCTGTATTCTCTTGTTACATCAGATACCCAGTACCACAATTTCCACCCTGCGGTTGGCACTTTGCTCTTCCTCAGTTTTTGCATACGGATAGATCATTTCCCGGTTGCTCAGGCCTTCGGTTTTCATCCTGTCTGCACTTATGCCGCGCCGCTGAAGATACCTGGCCACCGCTTCGGCTCTTCGTTCGGATAATTCCTGCAAAAAATCCTCACGGTTGCGCTGCTTCCACTGCAATGGCTGGTTCACATGGCCGTATATGGCAATCTTTAAATTGGGATGATCTTTCATTATCTGCAGTAGATTCCTTAATGTGGGATATGATTCGCGCAAAAAACTGGCAGAGCCGGAATAAAAATGGAGGTTTTTCAGCGTCAGCTTTGAGCCTTTTTCTATTTTGGTCATTTCCACCTTCAGGTTTACTGAGGTATCCCTGGCAGAAGTTTCTGCATGAATAATCTCTCTGAAATATTTGTCAGCACTCACCACGATCTCGTATTCGCTTTGTGGTTCAACTTTTTTGGTAAGCTGGCTGATATTGTCCTTCTCCACGAGTTTTTTGCTGCTGTTGGCATATCCAAGACTGATGGCGGCATTAACCGGCTCGCCCGAACTTTTGTCTTCAACAGTAACAGTAATGTGATGCTGAGGTTCTTGTTTTTTAGGCTTTTCTGAGGGTTGCTCTTTTTTTTCTCTCTGGTAATCAAAATGTAATAGCAGTGTGTGTCCTTTTCCGCCTTCATACACATTATCGAGAACCAACAGCATGGTATCGCCTTTTTGCACCTGCAATGCCTTGCTGAAATCATCGCCGGGGCCCTGATTCACAAATGATTTGGTTGCATCCTTTCGTAAGCCTGTTTTGCTGTGAATATTTTCATTATTTCTGGAAATATTAGTCCGCACAGGTTTTATCTCCCTGTTGCGGATCTTTCTGCAAAAATCATCTTCATTTTTGTGAAATAACAAAAAGTCATAGTCATCTTTCACTGATTCTGGGACTACCGTGAAAGTAAAAGTTCCTGTTCCGGGAGCAATAAACTCATACCATACCGTATGGTGTTCACGGTGGAAGGCATAGGGGCTGGTGCGCGCCCCGCTGATCTCCATAATGCTGCCCGGGCCTGTGGGAGCAGTTGTAGGGCCAAAAACGGTATCAGTCAGAAAAATTGCTCCTGAACAATCAGCATTCTCCGGTCCAATACGCTCTTTCTGCTGTGCGTGAACAGCAGAAATGAAAATCAATACAGATACTGTAAGTGAGATGATTGTCCGCATAATATGATTATTTACTGATGACTATTTTTTTCATAAAATCCGCGCCGGTTTTTATATCATATATTCTTAGCACGTAAACACCCTGGTTCAAATTTGATGTATTCATCCTTATCAGGCTAATGCCAGGCTCAGATTCCTCTTTCAGTACCATCCTTCCTTCAGTATTAAAAACAGTTATTATTACCTCATGGTTTTGCTGTTTTATTATCTCGATATAATCCGCAGCCGGATTAGGCATGATACTGTACAGAGTATTTGGCTTTACTTTATTTTCGGAAGCGAGGCTTTTATCGTACCTGGCAAGTACATAATAGCCCTTTCTGAGGGTGTCTGTTTTGATCTTTCCTGAATACACCGAACCCGTTTGGGTAAAGCTGACCGGCTGCCATTTACCGGAAAGATTCTCTTTATACAGAATTGCAATAGAGTCGTTAACCGATGTAATGAGGTCTTCATCCAGATATCCGAATTTTTTATATTCAAAGGATGCAGAAGCATGAAAACCAGGGGGGAATACCCCTTCCACCTGCCAGTAGCGTTTTGGTGATAAATGATAAAGAGAAGGATCGGATTGATGACCCTCTGGAGTGATCCAGTTGTGCGTTATCCTCAGTAATGCAGTGTCCGCTATGCTTTTAACATCCACTTCGGCGTAGGTGTTGCTGAAATTTACCTGCCCGCCGGAAGTAATTTCCCTGGTCATATCGGTTGTGGCATCGCTGATACGTTCTTCAGGATCAATTAATACTGCCACAGGAGCAAAAGGTAAATTGAAACTTCTGCCAGCCTGTTCTCCCGAAAACAATACATTGCGATATTCTATTTCCCGGGCATCAGAAACAAACGCCAGTTGGATGCGGTTTTCATCAGCATACTGATTTGTGCCTGAAAGCCTTTGTTTAAGAAAAACCTCTACCTTGTATTCAGGTGTACTCAGGGGAGTTACATTAAATGAATCCACAGAAAAGTGAGAAAATCCGGGACGGTAAACCCAGGCATTAAAGAATGCATCCACATTTACACCCGAGTGATTATTAATGAAGTTGTTTAAATCAGCTGTGGATGCATGATTATATGCAAAGCTATCAAGATATGCCCTGATGGTGGGGAAGAAAATGCTGTCGCCAAGGTAATTTCTCAGTGAATGTACCACTGTTGCTCCCTTGTCGTAAACAGTAGCTCCGTAGGTGTATTCGTGAGGAATACCATAGAGTGCCCGGTAACCGTTGTCAGTGTGATGCGCCGTTTGAACCACTTCGTGCAGCTTGTCACGCATAAAATCTTTATAAGCCTTCCTGCCATAAAATGCTTCCTGAAATATAGCTTCGCAATACACCGCCCAGCCCTCATTAAGCCACATGTCTTCAGCTGTTTCACAGGTTACCAGGTTGCCAAACCAATGGTGAGAAAGCTCGTGCGCGATCAGATTTTCGTAATCCAGTGTCCCGTTGATGGTATGTTTGGGCAAAGCCACCGAAGTTGCATGCTCCATGGCGCCTTTTACTGTTCCTACATATCCTGCCCTGGGCCAGCGGTAAGCTCCGAAAGCCTGCTCATAAGCTGCCAGCATATCTTTCAGGTGAATGAAAGTATTAACCGCATCAGCGGAATCGCCGGAGGACACATGCAGGGTAACAGGAATACTGCCTTGCTGTCCCTGATACACATCTTCAATCACTGCAAAATCAGAAACTGCCACGGAAGCAAGATAGGTAGGGATGCTCCGGTTAAGACTCCAGTGCCAGGTTTTATCACCATTGGAATGCAGTGAAACGGAATCCTGAGTTCCTGAGCATACTGCCATGTTTCCGGCTTTGGTGCGGATGTGAAAATCATACAGGGCTCTGTCAGTGAAGTTGTCTGCACAGGGGAACCATACCCTGCCGTAATTATGAGGTTTAGCTTCAAAGGCTACTCCCAGGTTATAGGCCAGGCTGCTGTCGTTGAGAAAATGAAATCCGCCCCAGTTGGCACTTTCCACTACCGGCTTGCCGTGGTAAAAAACTTTTACACTTAAAGTATCCTGCATATTTGCTGATGGAGGCTGAAAGCTGATCAGCGTGTCGTTATACTGAAAACCGGCTGCAATTCCGTCCACTATAACAGAGTCCACCTGCAGTTTCAGCAGATCCAGATATAACTTCTTTTGCTGGGGGTGCCTGGCCTTCAGTTGCAGTTCAGCATATCCTGAAATTTCTTTTTTCGATAAATGAGTAATATCCATATGGATACTGTAGCGGATTATATCCATACTGTCAGTATGATATTGCTGTGCTTTAGCCGGGTTCCAAAGTATCCCCAATATAAATAAAACAGTGATTATTCGGTACATCTGCTTATTCTTTGATTTTAAAATATTAGTGCCTGAGCCAGGACTGCCAGGTGCCAGGCTCAATTATACTTTCAATTATTCCGTGAAAGTATAAAAATTATAACTAATTTAGATTTCCAAAATATAAACATCTGTCCGGTTTCGTTCTTTATAGTTCATCTGCGGACAGCGTGTAACTTTGTGCTGTTGGTAAACGTTTGACAGGTAATGTTTAGTGCTGAATGGCATGAATTTTTATCAGAGAAGAAATCAGCACCATAAATTTTAATTGATGAGATATTTTATTTTCGTACTATTATTCGTTACATCGTCCCTGATGTTTTATGGGCAGGAGGATAGTCAGGTTTGGACACTCCAGCAATGTATAGCATACGCTGAAGAGCACAACCTGAGCATTAAGCTACAGGAGCTGGCGGTTGAACAAAATGAAGCCATGCTGCTGCAGCAAAAAGCGGGAATGGCTCCCGGTATAAATGCATACGCCAATCATGATTACAACTGGGGCCGCACGGTTGACCGTTTTACTAACGATTTTGCAGATACCAGGATATTATCACAGAATTTTTACCTGTCCTCTTCCGTCACAGTCTTCAACGGTTTGAGGTTGCTGCATCAACTAAAACAACGGCAGCTGGAGCTACAGGCCAGCAGAATGGATGTGGAGAAAACTCTTGATGATATCAGGCTTGCCATTGTAAGTGCTTATCTGCAGGTGATATTTAATACGGAGCTGGTAGAGATAACAAAGTCTCAGGTAGAAATTACGCGTCAACAGCTTGACCAGACACAAAAACAGGTCGAAGCAGGTGCTTTGGCTCAGGGCGCTTTGCTTAATGTTCAGTCGCAACTGGCCACTGAAGAGCTGAACCTGGTTACGGCTACTAACCAGTTGGAGCTTGCATATCTTGATTTAAAACAGATTTTGGAGCTGCCCGAGGAAAAGGATTTTCGTATTTCGATCCCGGATATTTCCATAGAAGATGATCCTCAGATCGAGCGCGACCCTTTGCAGATATACATGTATGCCATAGATCACAGGCCGGCTATTCAAAGCGCTGAACTCAGGGTTCAGAGTAGTGAAAAAGCCCTGTCAGCCGCCCGCGGAAGTGCTTATCCCAACCTGGAGCTAAGAGGTTCCTACGGTACAGGATACTCAGGAGCAGCGCGGGAAATTTCAGGTGTTTCCATCGATGGATACAGACCTAACGGAAATATTACACAGGCTGGGGATTCGGTGCTGGCACCCACTGTTAACTACGATGATCAGGTAATTCCTTATCAGGAGCAAATTGATCAGAACAGCAATTACTCTCTGGGGCTTAGTCTTACGGTGCCAATTTTTAATGGTCTGCAAAGAAGAACAAGCATACAAACATCCAAAATTGCAGTGGATCAGGCTAAAATTTATCTGGAGCAGGAGAAAAATGCTGTTCGCAAAACTATTGAGCAATCTTATGCCGATGCTAAAGCAGCGCTGAAAAAATATTATGCCGCGAGGAAAACCCTGGATGCTTCCGGATTATCTTTTCAGTATGCACAACAGAAATTTGATGTTGGATTGATCAATGCATTGGAGTTTAACAATGCAAAGAATAGTATGATACGCGCAGAATCTGATCTGCTTCAGGCCAAATTCGAATACATATTCCGCACAAAAGTGCTGGATTTTTATCTGGACAAACCATTGACCATAGAATAACGACATGAGTAAAAAAAGAAGAAGGAATTTAATTATAGTAGTTGTAATCCTGCTGCTAATATTTCTGGTTATTGCCAAGAAACAGGGTTGGATTGGAGAAGAAGAAGCAGTGAAAGTAAGTACGGAAAAAGTTGAGCTCCGTGATATCATTGAAACTGTCAATGCTAACGGAAAGATTCAGCCGGAAACTGAGGTAATCATCACGGCTGATGTTTCAGGTGAAATTGTGGAATTACATGTGAAAGAGGGTGAGCAGGTAAGCAGGGGAGAGGCCCTGCTAAAGATTAATCCGGATGTTTATCAATCTACGGTTGAACGACAGGAAGCAGCACTGAACACCAGCAAAGCTAATCTGGCCAATTCGAAAGCACGCCTGGCGCAGGTGAAAGCACAGTTTTTTAATGCGAAGGCAAGCCATGAGCGAAATAAGAAATTGTTTGATCAGGGCGTGATTTCACAGGCGGAATACGATCAGGCGCTGTCAGCCTTTGAATCTGCTAATGCAGAAGTTACAGCAGCAGAGCAGAATGTGGTGGCAGCCGAATATTCAGTGAAAAGTGCCGGAGCTTCCCTGAAAGAAGCACGGGATAATCTTGGCAAAACAACAGTGTTTGCCCCTGTGAGTGGAACAGTTTCACGCTTGAACAAGGAAGTAGGAGAGCGTATTTCCGGTGCCTCTCAATTCTCAGCAGGAACTGAGATCATGAGAATTGCCGATCTGATAAACATGGAAGTGAATGTGGATGTGAGTGAAAACAATATTATCCTGGTAGATATTCGGGATACTGCCGATATAGATGTTGATGCATATCCTGACAGGGTTTTTCGTGGGATAGTTACCGAAATTGCCAATTCAGCCAACCAAACCCAGGGAGGAAATGATCAGGTAACTAACTTCCAGGTGAAAATAAAGATGTTGCGTTCATCATACCGCGATCTTATTGATACGGCAGGTGCAGGAAGATTTCCTTTCCGGCCAGGCATGTCGGCGAATGTAGATATTCGGACAGAGAAAGTCTTTAATGCAGTGGCTGTACCTATACAGGCTGTTATCGCTAAAGAGGATGAGCAAAAGGATACTTCAAAAGCAGATACGGATAAAGACTTTATAAAGTATGTGTTTGTTTATAAAGATGGACTTGCT
The DNA here is from genome assembly GCA_964477095.1 of uncultured Bacteroidales bacterium. GTDB lineage: Bacteria > Bacteroidota > Bacteroidia > Bacteroidales > PWNQ01 > PWNQ01. Next base: position 27,807 of record CAYZDA010000010.1, read on the forward strand.
TTGATGCAGGAAGTGAATACGGGGATACAGGACGATCGCTACCTGCAGATAGTTTCAGGTGTGAAAGAAGGGGATGAGGTTATTACCGCACCTTACAATGTTATAAGTGAAACACTGCAGGACAGCATGCAGGTGCAGAAAGTGGACAGGAGCCAGTTACTCATCCTTGAAAAATAGTACTTTTGCAAGCTGTATGGGAAAGATATTGAATATTGAAACTTCCACCCGCATATGCTCAGTTGCACTGGCTGACGGTGACAGTATTATTGAGAGCCGGGAGAAAACGGAAACATTCGAGCATGCTAAAATATTACATCCCTTTATTCGTGATGTGATGCGTGGATATGAATGGAGTGAGCTGGATGCTATTGCAGTGAGCGAAGGCCCCGGATCATATACCGGTCTTAGAATAGGTGTTTCTGCTGCCAAGGGCATCTGCTATGCAAACAGCATCCCTCTGATTGCCATCAGTACGTTGCAGTCAATGGCCATGCACGCCATAGATGAACTGGGAGACATGGCCGCTTTTTATGTACCGATGATAGATGCCCGCCGCATGGAGGTGTATTCTTCGGTTTATGATGTTGGTGGCAGGCCGCTGAAAAAAATAGCAGCCGAGATTATTGATCAGAACAGCTTTTCAGGTTATTTTGAAAAAGCAAAGATTTATTATTTTGGGGATGGTGCAGCCAAATGCCGTGAATCTTTTGCTGAACAGCAAAAAATGATCTACCATGATGGTGGATTTCCTTCGGCAGAATATATGAACAGGCTGGCGCAGAAGAAGCTTGATAATAAGAGTTTTGAAGATACAGCTTATTTTGAGCCGTTTTACCTAAAGAATTTTATTGCTGGTAAACCCAAAGTTAAAGGGTTGAAAATAGAATAGGAATAGATTAAACCCGGCAGGTCTTAGATGTGTCATAAAAACAAACCCAAAAAATCAGGATTTTATGCGTAAAAGATTTACACTGTTAGCAGTATTCATGTTATTAGCTTTGATGCATTCTCCGGCCCAGGAGAATAAAGAGCCGAATATTATATACAGGCCCACCGATCATGAGATATCCACAGGTGTGCTGAACCTGTTTGGTGAGATTTCCACAAGCTCTGCTTCTGCAAGATCAACGGTAAATTCTTCTCTGGTAAATTATATGCCACCCGGATTTACCGTGGGATACCGGTATCATATCAATAATTCGGCCATCAGAACCGGATTCAATTTTTCCTCTGGCTTTGCGCAAACAGAAAAAGATACAATTAATCCACAGGAGACAAACGAATATTCCAGTTTTGCTTTTTATGCGGGCTACCAGTATGGCTTCTACCATAAGCGCAGTTGTTTTTACATGGGCATGGATTTAATATACGAATCCATGCAATCGGAATACATCACAGACCGCAAACCCCACTATTACAAAAAGGAAACCTTTGACAAGGGCGCTTTTGGTTTCAGACCTTTTATCGGCGTACGTTACTTTATTAGTCGGAGAATATCTCTTTCCACCGAAACTTTTTTCAACTTCCGCTGGTTTACCATGGATTCTGAAACTGTAAACATCGAAGACGAAGTAACTGAAAGCATGCATCTCACCGGAAATGTGATGAATTTTGGTCCTGTGGGTGCTGTATCTGTGAATTTTCACCTTTAAAGGATTTTTATAGAAAAATTCAAAGAATAGACTTAAATTGATACCTGTCAGGAAATCAGTATAATACGCCTATCACAGTTTTTGTTAATCATAATTTAAGTCAAAACGCCATTAATTTACAGCTGGTTTTTTCAGGGGTTTCTGAAATATGTTTATATTCGCTTGCCAAAACAAAAAAAGAACCCTAATGAACATTTACGACAAATTAATGAAGGGCGAGTCGAAGTTGTCAGTTATAGGACTGGGATACGTTGGACTGCCCATAGCTTTAGAATTTGCAAGAAAAGTCAGCGTGATAGGATTTGACATCAGGGAAGATCGTGTAGAAATGATGAAGCGTAAGGAAGACCCGAGCCGCGAGCTGGAGGCTTCAGCTTTTGAAAACTGCGATATTCATTTTACTGCTGATCCGCAAGACCTTAAAGATGCACACTTTCACATAATCGGTGTTCCTACTCCGATCGATGAATCCAACATGCCTGATCTGCGGCCATTGCTTGGTGCTACCCGCACTGTGGGAAAATACCTGAAGAAAGGCGACTACGTGGTGTACGAATCCACAGTTTATCCCGGAGCTACAGAAGAGGATTGCGTGCCACTGCTTGAAGAGATATCTGGCCTGAAAAGCGGGGAGGATTTCAAAGTGGGTTTTTCACCTGAACGGATTAACCCCGGTGATAAGGTACATACACTCACCAATACAATGAAAATTGTGTCGGGTAATGATGAAATCGCTCTTGAAAATATTGCAAAAACATATGAGCTGGTTATTACGGCTGGTGTTCACAGGGCTCCGAGTATTAAAGTTGCTGAAGCAGGAAAGATCATTGAAAATACACAGCGTGATGTGAATATAGCGCTGATGAATGAGCTTTCCATTATTTTCAACCGGATGGGTATTAATACCTACGATGTGATTGAAGCTGCCGGCACCAAATGGAATTTCCTGAAATTCTATCCCGGTTTGGTGGGTGGCCACTGCATAGGTGTGGACCCGTATTATCTCACCTATAAAGCCAAAGAGCTGAAGTATCATCCACAAATAATTGACTCAGGTCGCTTTGTAAATGATTCTATGGGGCGCTATGTGGCCAAGCAGTTGGTTAAGATGCTTATAGCCAGTGATAAGAATGTGCTTCGCTCAAGGGTGCTCGTGATGGGTATCACCTTCAAAGAAAATGTAAGCGATATTCGTAACTCCAAGGTGGTGGATGTTATACACGAATTAAAGGATTACGGTGTCAATGTTGATGTTGTGGATGAATGGGCTTCGGCAGATGAAGTTAAGGAAGAATACAACTTAGAGATGAGCGAAAAGCCTGATGTTGGATATGATGCTGTTGTTCTGGCAGTTTCTCATGAGCAATACACCAAAATGAATGAAAGCGATTTTCTGAAGCTTTGTGGTGAAAGACCGATTTTAATTGATGTGAAAGGTCTTTATCGTGGTAAGATTAATAAGATGACCTACTGGAGCTTATAAGAGTTTTTTTTATTTTTTTTCAGCCTGTGCTAAGTTGTAATTTCATTTGCAGATAACATATACGGTACAGGCTGTTTTTTATATTTGCAACAATGAATAAACGCTGGTACGTTATATACACCAAATCGCGTCAGGAAAAGGTAATAAAGGAGTGGCTGGACGAGATCGGGGTGGAATCTTTCCTGCCATTACAGAAGAAAATGCGCATATGGAAAGACAGGAGGAAGTGGGTGGAAGTGCCTTTGATTAATTCCTACCTGTTTGTTAAAATTGGTAATGACAAAGAGTATATGGAGGTTTTGCGCACCGATGGTGTTGTTTGCTTTGTGCGTTTTGAAGGTAAAGCTGCTCCCGTCAGGGACGAACAGGTGCAGGCTATTAAAATGCTGCTGGCCAGTGATAGTGAGCTCGAAGTAACTTCTGAAAAATTTGATGAAGGCGATGAAATAATTGTCAGGGCAGGGCCTTTGCAAGGATTGCATGGAACCCTGGTGACCTACCGGAATAGAAATAAGGTTAGAGTGGAAGTTGAACACACAGGACAATCCATATTGGTGGATATCGACAAAAAATACCTGGACAAAAAAAACCGGCTTTAAGGCCGGTTTTTTTGTGATCATAAGAGGTTAGGTTACTTATTCGTACTTCAATGCTTCGGTGTCGCCTTTAAGTACACGCAGGCCATTCATGGCAAGTGCTTTCATCTCATCTTCGCCGGCGTAAACATAAACAGGCGCAAGATGCTTAACACGCTTCTTGATAGCTTCCACTACCGGCTTGCCATAGGCTATGCCACCTGTGAGCAGGATAGCGTCCACTTCACCTTCAAGAACTGCTGACAATGCACCAATTTCCTTGGCAACCTGATAGGCCATGGCATCCTGTATGAGAGCCGCTTCCTTGTCGCCTGCCTCAGCGCGCTTCTCAACCTCATAGGCGTCATTAGTGCCGAGATAAGCTACCAGCCCGCCGTTTCCTTTCAGCATCTGCTTTATTTCATTCATTGAATAATCACCGCTGAAACACAGTTTCACAAGCTGGCCTGTTGGCAAAGTACCGCTTCTTTCGGGTGAGAATGGTCCATCACCGTCCAGGGCGTTGTTTACATCAACCACGCGACCCTTTCGGTGAGCGCCCACACTAACTCCGCCACCCATATGAGCAACAATAAGGTTCAGGTTTTCGTATTCCTGATCCTGCTGCTTGGCATGGGTGCGTGCTATGGCTTTTTGATTCAGGGCATGGAATATTGAAATGCGCTTGAAGTTGGGATGTCCGGCTATGCGGGCCACATCGTCCATCTCATCCACCACTACCGGATCAGCTATGAAAGCTTTCGCCCTGGGCAGGCTTTTGGCGATGTCGTCAGCGATCAGGCCGCCAAGATTTGAGGCATGTTGCCCTAAAATCCCAACTTTCAGATCATCGGTCATTTTTTGGTTGACACTGTAAACACCCGATTTGATCGGTTTGATAAGCCCGCCACGGCCTACAATAGCAGCAATTTCATTTAGCTCTATGCCTGCTGCCTCCAGCTCATCAAGGATGATTCGCTTACGGAATTCATACTGATCCGTAATTTCTTTGAAGTCCTTGAGAGATTCACTGCTGTGCTTGATATTTTTAAGAAATACTTCTTTGTCATTTTCAAAAACAGCTATCTTGGTTGAAGTCGAACCCGGATTGATAGCTAAGATTAGATTGGAGCTCATATCTGTTATTTTTATGTTTTGCAATTAGTCCATGGCAGCAGCCAGTGCAATGGAAAGCATTTTGCTTTTTTCGCTGTCGGCGCGTGAAGTGAGAACCACCGGTACGGCAGCACCCATAATAACGGCAGCTGACATTCCTCCGCCAAGGAAGTTCATGGTTTTATACATCACATTTCCTGCATTGATATCCGGAAGCATGATAATATCAGCGTCGCCGGCAACATTGCTGTGTATTCCTTTATGCTCTGCCGCTTCTTTTGAAACGGCATTATCAATGGCCAGCGGTCCGTCAATTTCGCAGCCTTTAATTTGTCCGCGGCGGTTCATGGCGGTGAGGATGGCCGCATCGGTAGTGGCTTCCATCTTCGGATTAACCACCTCCACTGCTCCTATAACAGCAACCTTGGGATTTTTCACGCCAAGGCGGTGATAACCCTCAACGGCATTTTTAATGATGTCAACTTTTTCGGCCAGTTCCGGTGCAATGTTCATGGCTGCATCGGTAACTCCTAAAACCTTGTGGTAATATGGTGATTCGATGAATGCTATGTGGCTCAGTGTTCCGCCTTTTCTCAGGCCATTTTCCTTGTCAAGTACTGCCTTCAATAAGGGTCCCGTACTCACCAGCCCTTTCATCAATACATCGGCTTCTCCGTTTTTGATCAGTGCAACTGCTTTCTTTGCTGCTACAGCAGGATTTGATTCATCATGTATTTTTATGCCTGAAAGATCAAAGCTAATCTCTTCGGCTATTTTTTTAATGTTTTCCTCATTGCCCACCAGTACAGGTGAAACAATATCATTTTCAGTAGCACTTTTTACTGCCTGCAATACTGCTTTATCAGCAGCTGCAGCTACTGCCAGACGCTGAGTAGGCTTGTTTTTTGCCATCTCAACCAATTCCGATAACTTTTTGATCATATCTGAAGTTTTTGTTATTCCTGAATTTTGGAGAACAAAAATAGTAAAACCGGACGCAATATCCAATGATTATCCCTGGCAGCGGCCGGCAATTTTAGCTGCTGCACAGAATATACTAAACTCTAACAGTTGAGGAACTATTAAAACATATTAATGCAGCCGCTTTTACAATTCGTCGCCGGTATAATACTTCAGCATTTCCACGATGGCTTTGCTGCACACCGGGCAAAAATTGTCATACTTAGCCGATTTCATGGTGCAATCGATATATGGGCGATAAACACCTTTTGCCACGTAACCGCCGCCCTCATATACTCCCAGTACATCGTGATTTGATTGTTTGACAGGTGTAGGTACCGGAGTTTCAGGGTCCATCATATCTTTCCATTTGGAATCAAAATCCACCAGGGTGGTAAGGTTTGGTTCTAAAGGCTCCACATCTGTTTTATGATAATCTTCCACAGCTACTTCCGACGTATAATATTCATCCCCCAGGCAGGCAAAATGATGTCCGAATTCATGTACCAGCAGGAAATCGGCATACTTATCATCGGAACTGCTGATGGAGTAGAAGTTGAAAATTCCGCCGCCACCATAAAGATCATCGTTCACCAGGATGAAGATCAGATCGTAAGGTGTTACGGCAGCTTTTTCACGCAATAAATAATGATCAAAAGGAGTGAGGTAACGCTGTGAACCGAGGGTGTTGAAGCTGGTATTTAAGGCGGTTTGCCTCCACTGGTTTTTTGTGGGCTTATCTGTACCTGATTCCTCAGAAATGACATCCACAGTCCAGATGTTGATCTTGTTATTGTGCTTGTTAAATGGTGCGCATTTGAGCAAATAGTTCTTAAAACGTTTAGCGTCATCATGGAATTTATCCATTTCTTCTTCGGTATATCCATCCGGCAGGATTACAAGGTCCATCTTGTTTTTATAGTTGCCTGAATCATGGATTTTATCGTGGGCTAAACTCTGTGCCTTTTCCCTGATAATGAATTTTGAGTCAGGGTCGATATTATAGCTGTATTCTTCACGCCAGTTCAGCCCGGCATCCCTGGAGTAAAACGTTATGGTGGACTCCTCACCGGGGAAAGGAATTTTTACCGATTCCTGATAACTTCTTGTTTCCGTTTTTGCCATGCTGGTGGCCTGCCACTCGTTAAATAAGGTGTTGTAATGATAGCTGTATTTAAGAGCACCGGTTACAGTGCTGCGTACCTCAAGCTTGTAATTGCCATAATTGAATGGATAGATCAGGTGATTCTGGTTTCCGCTGAAGTATGGCTCAGCAACCAGGCGGTATATGCTGAACTCCTGGGTTTTAGCGTCTCCACTATGTATGTAATCGATACGTAGGGCCTCAAACTGATCCTGACTGAAGGCGGTTAAGCAGGAGAGTATCAGTACCGACAGTGCAATATATTTCTGCATGATTTTTTTGTTCAAATTTAAAAATTTTTAGTGAAATTGTGTTATGGTCATGAACAATACCTTAAGGTGAGTGTTTACTAAGTAATAAAAATTCCTAAGTAGGAATAATAATGAAAAAGGATAAAGCATATCAGAAACTGAAAGAATCGGGGCTTAAGGTGACTTCGCAGCGCATCGCCGTTTACAGTATCCTGGGTAAATTGAAACATCACCCAAATGTGGATGAAATTGTAAAGGAAGTGCAGACTGATCATCCAAGCATCTCGGTTGGAACCATATATAATATCCTGGAAAGCTTTGTGGAAAACGGATTGATAAGCAGGGTGAAAACCGAAAAGGGTGCAATGCTTTATGATGTGGAAGAAAAAGATCACCATCATCTTCTTGACAGGGAAAGTGGTCAGATTAAAGATTTTTTTGATCAGGATCTGACTCAAATGATTAAGCAATACCTGGAGAAATCGACGTTACCGGATTTTGAAGTTGATGATATACAGCTTTATATCAATGGTAAATTCATAAAAAACAAATAGTTTATTAATCAAAAAAAAGTATTATGAGTAATTTGAATCAAATTGGATTAGATAGCAAAAAATCAGCAGAAATTGCAAACGACCTGAACAAGCTGCTGGCAGATTACCACATTTTTTATCAAAACATGCGTGGTTTACACTGGAACATAAAAGGAAAGCAATTTTTTGTGTTGCATGAAAAATTTGAGGAGCTGTATGATGATCTTTTTGAAAAGATCGATGATATAGCCGAACGCATCCTTACTATAGGGGAAGCTCCGGTGCATGCATATTCTGATTTTATTGAAATGGCCGATATAAAGGAAGCCAAAAACATTTCGGATGCCGAAGGAAGTATGAAGGTTGTGCTTGATAATATGAGGCATGTGCTTAACAGGCAGCGTGAAATACTGGCTGTAGCAGATGAAGCAGGCGACCAGGGGACCACCGACCTGATGGCTGGATTTATCGCTGAACAGGAAAAACTGGTATGGATGTTTGTAAGCATGATGGAGTAAAATTCCGGCAGGAATAAACTATGCACCGCTGCAGAAATTCTGCAGCGGTTTTTGTTTGTATTAGGGCGATGCATCAGGGATATATGAGTGCTTGCCCAACCTGTAAACGGACAAAAAAAACGGCTTCTTTTTACAGAAGCCGCCAACTTGAATTATGCATCAGAAAAAATTCTATCCTCCAAAATCATCAAGGTCAATATTCTCTTCGGGTACGCCAAGTTCGTCCAGCATTCTCAGCACGGCTTCATTCATCACAGGAGGGCCGCAAAGGTAATATTCAACTTCTTCCGGCTCCTCATGTTTGCTCAGGTATTCATCCAGCACTACCTGGTGAATAAACCCTTTGTAACCTTCCCAGTTATCTTCGGGCAGGGGATCGGACAGTGCGATATTAAAGTTAAAATTCGGATTATTCTTTTCAATTTCCTCAAATTCGTCTTCGTAGAAAATCTCACGTTTTGATCTTGCCCCATACCAGTAGGAAACCTTCCTGTCGGTTCCCAGGGTTTTAAAGAGGTGGAAGATATGAGACCGCAGCGGAGCCATTCCTGCACCACCTCCGATATAAACCATCTCGCGTTCGGTTTCTTTGATAAAAAACTCGCCATAAGGGCCTGATACAGTAACCTTGTCTCCGGGCTTTTTCGAGAAAATCCATGAAGAGGCAATTCCGGGTGGTACATTCATAAAGCGGTTTTTTTCGCGATCCCACGGTGGAGTGGCAATCCTGATGTTCAGCTTTACTATGTTCCCTTCAGCCGGATAATTTGCCATGGAATAGGCCCTGTAAATCTCTTCGGAGTTCTTCACTTTCAGATCAAACAGATTGGAGCTTTCCCAGTCATCCCGGTACTCTTCATCAATTTGAATATCTTCGGCAAAATCAAGTTCATATTTGGGAATGTCAATCTGAATATATCCTCCCGGCTTGAAATCAAGCGTTTCGCCTTCGGGAAGCTTCACTACAAATTCCTTAATAAAAGTAGCAACGTTATCATTGGAAACCACTTCACATTCCCATTTCTGGATACCAAAGATTTCTTCCGGTATAGAAATATCCAGATTATCCTTAACCTTCACCTGGCAGCTGAGTCGCCAGTCGTTTTGCTGTTCTTTACGGCTAAAAAATCCTTTTTCTGTGGGCAGGATATCTCCGGCACCTTCATGAATCTGGCAGCTGCAGGTACCGCAGGTTCCCTGTCCACCGCAGGCAGAAGGGAGATATATTTCATTATTGGTTAAGGTAGTGAGCAATGTGTCGCCCGGTTTAACCGTAATCTCTTTTTCTTTGTTGATAGTCAGCTGAACTTCGCCCTGTGGCGTCAGCTTTTTCTTGGCATACAAAAGGATGGCTACCAGCAGCAGTATCACAAAAAGAAAAACTGCTACACTGGACAGTATGATAGTTGTTATGGATGCATCAAGCAATATCATAATTCTGAATTTTTAGTTTTAAACTTCAATACCCATAAAAGCCATAAAAGCTATACCCATTAGCCCGGTAATGATAAAGGTAATGCCAAGCCCGCGCAATGGGGCGGGCACATTGGAATACCTTATTTTTTCACGGATAGCGGCTATGGCAACGATAGCCAGGAACCAGCCTGCACCCGAACCAAGCCCGAATGAAGTGGCTTCAGCTATATTGTTATATTCCCTTTCCTGCATAAACAGTGATCCTCCAAGGATGGCGCAGTTAACGGCAATCAATGGAAGGAATATACCCAGGTTGGCGTAGAGCGTTGGCGAAAACTTCTCGATAACCATTTCCACCAGTTGCACCATGGAAGCAATTACAGCTATAAACATGATGAAGGAGAGGAAGCTGAGGTCTATGTCGGCAAATTGAGGGCCAAGCCAGCTCAGTGCTCCGTCAGCCAGCAGAAATTCATTGATCAGGTAATCAACCGGCACGGTGATACCCAGCACGAAAATTACTGCCAACCCCAATCCGGTGGAGGTTTCCACGGTTTTGGACACAGCCAGATAAGAACACATGCCCAGGAAATAGGCAAAGATCATGTTCTCGATGAAAACTGCTTTGATGAATATGTTGAATAATTCTAAGTCCATGACAATTAATCTTGACGGTTAATATTAGGTTATATCAATCAATTCAGGATGACGCGAGCGTTGCACCCAGATGATAATGCCCACTACAAACAATGCGGCCGGGGGCAGGATCATCAGTCCGTTATCCTCGTATCCGATCTGATAAAGCCCGATCATTTCAAAAACCGGGTATCCGAATACCTCACCTGATCCGAAAAGCTCACGGAAAAATCCAACCACAATAAGTATCCAACCGTAACCGGCAGCATTTCCAATGCCATCAAGAAACGAAGGCCAGGGTTTGTTGTTGGATGCAAAAGCCTCCAGGCGCCCCATAATGATACAGTTGGTAATGATTAGTCCCACAAACACCGATAACTGTTTGCTCACATCATACAGGAAGGCTTCCAGTACCTCATCTGTCAGTACTACCAAAGATGCAATTACTGTGAGCATCACGATAATCCGGATTCTTGGCGGTATAAGTTTTCTGATCAACGAGATGATCACATTGGATATGCCCATGATAACCACCACGCTGATGGCCATTACCAGCGAAGGTTCAAGCTTTACTGTGATCGCAAGGGCCGAACAAATGCCCAGCACCTGAACGGTTATGGGATTGTTCTTTACCATTGGGTCAGACAGCAGCTTTTTGTTCTTCGTTGAAAACAAAGGCTCTTTTTCTTTGTGTTCAGCCATATTTATTTGTGTTTTTTGAAATACGGAACATAATTCTTTAAACAATACTCGATCATATCATTCACTCCATTACTGGTGATGGTGCCTCCTGAAATGGCATCCACACCATGTTCAGCAGGTATTTTACTGTTTTCAACACCACCCTTTACTACTTCAACCGATACAAACTCTCCCTGTTCATTAAATATTTTTTTATCCCTGAACTGATCTTCAAAAACCGGTGTGTTGATTTCAGCTCCCAGCCCGGGTGTTTCGCCTTTATGGTCAAAGCTTGCACCTTTGATGGTGTTAAGGTCAGATTTCAGGGCGATATTACCCCAGACAGGGCCCCACAGCCCTTTTCCCCTTACCGGAATGATATACAAAGAATCGCTTTCGGTGCCCTTCAGTACATACATGGGAAGATGGGGTTGCTCTTTCAGTGTGCCGTTGTCGTACCTTTTCAGCCGGTCAAGCAACTTTTTCATATCAATATTGAACGCTCTTTCATCACTTTGCTCTTCTCCTTTGTAGGTACTGATGACGTTACCATCCATATCAATAACAATCTCGACCAGCAGTTGCTGGTTATATTTCTCTATGGCCTGGTCGCGTTCAACTTCTATGCCTGCAGAACTCAGAATGGCCTGCATCTTTTCAGCTTTTCTGTTAGCTTCCTGTAATGGTTTCAAAACGGTTGCCACTGCTGTTAGTATGGCGGCAACCAGGATCACCATTATGGTGGCAAAACGGAATATGTATGAATTTGACATCTTTCTTTATTTTACTGTTTATGCAGTTTTTATTTTGGCCCGCTTCATTCGTTTTTTCACGTTGGCACGGATTATATAATGATCGATCAAAGGTGCCATTACATTCATAAATAAAATGGCAAGCATGATTCCCTCAGGATAGGCAGGGTTGAATACCCTGATAAGTACCCCAAGCAGGCCTACCAGGAAGCCGTAAATATATTTCCCCCTGTTGGTTTGGGTGGCCGTAACCGGATCGGTAGCCATGAAAACAATTCCAAACATAAATCCACCCATTACCAGGTGATTATGTGCAGGGATCATCATGAATTCATTGGCGCCCCACAGATTGAAAAGAAGCCCCATGCCGTATCCGCCTATAAGTGCTGATAGCATTATCTTCCAGCTTCCTACTCCTGTAAACAGCAGCAGCCCCGCGCCTAACATTATGGCCAGTGTAGAGGTTTCCCCGATTGAACCGGGCATAAATCCATAAAACATGTCCAGGAATCCCGGAACTGCTTCGCTGCCGTTCACTGCTGCTTCTGCCAGGGGAGTGGCCCCGGAATATGTGTCCGCTTTTCCGGCTATCCATACCTTGTCGCCTGACATAAACGCCGGATAGGCGAAAAACAGGAAAGCACGCGCGGTCAGGGCAGGATTGAGAATGTTCATCCCTGTGCCGCCAAATACTTCTTTCCCGATCAAAACGGCAAATGCGGTGGCCAAAGCTACCATCCAAAGCGGAATCGTAGGTGGTACGATTAATGGGATTAGCATCCCGGTTACAAGAAACCCTTCATTGATTTCATGACCACGTATCTGGGCAAAGAAAAACTCAATGGCCAGTCCTGTTACGTATGAAACCACGATAATTGGAAGAACTTTTATCAGGCCATACCCTGCCATGGGCCAGAAATCTGGTGTCAATCCCTGGGATAAATAATGTTGATAACCAACGTTCCATATCCCAAATAACAATGCAGGAACCATGGCCAGCACTACTATGATCATAGTCCGCTTCATATCCACGGCATCCCGTATATGGCTGCCTTTTTTTGTTACGGTATTGGGCACAAAAAGAAAAGTTTCAAATCCTTCAAAGGTTGAATGAAGCTTTTCAAACTTTCCCCCTTCCTCAAAGTGCGGCTTTATTTTATCCAGATATTTTCTTAAAGCTTTCATTGATCAGCTTTTTGTTGTTATTATTGTGATGATTCTACATGAGCTCTTTACGGGCGCTCTCAAGGCCTTCATGAACCACATGCTGTATCTCGGTTTTTGATATATCAATAAATTCACACAGGGCAAAATCCTCCGGAGCTACTTCGTATATTCCCAGCTTCTCCATCTCTTCGATGTCATCAATCATAATTGATTTGATCAGCTGAAGCGGATAAATATCCATGGGGAATACCTGCTCAAATTTTCCTGTCATTACAAACGCCCGCGGACCGCCTTTCAGATTGGTATCTATTCTGAAGCGTTTTTTAGGCATCAGCCAGGAAAAGAAGGAATGGTGAAAACTGAATTTGTTGAAACCGGGATTGGCCCATCCCATGAACTCGTAATGATCTCCTTCGGGAATTACAGTCACCTGATGGTCGTAATAGCCGATATAGCCTTTCCTGTAAATCTTATCACCGGTGAGCGGATTGCCGCTGATGTAGCGCACATGTTCATTGATCAGATTATCAGTTACCATGTTTTCAATGGAAGCTCCGGAAATAAGCTTGTAATACCTGGGTTTTTTTACTTCGGAACCGGTGAGTGCAACCATTTTTGTGGCATCGTACTTTCCTGTGCGGAATAGTCTGCCAATTAGAATTACATCCTGCACGCCCACATGCCATACCACTTCACCACGATTTACAGGATCAATTTTGTTGATCTGAACTCCCACAGTACCTGCGGGATGCGGCCCTGAAAATTCATTAATCTGTACATTTTTTGAATTTGTAAGCACACCTGAGTTTTTTTCTGCACCATTTATATTAAGGTGTACGGTTCCTTCGGTGAGTTTACTAAGGGCATTTAAGCCGGTTTGAAATTCTTCACCTTTCCCGTGAGCAATGAAGCTCAGATCAGGGGCGAGTGGTGCTGAATCGAAACCAGAAATAAAAATGGATTTTGGCTTGTCCTCCGGCCTGGCAATTACTTCAAACGGACGGCGGCGGATAGCAGGCCACAAACCACTGCTGAACAATTGTTCCTTTATTTCTTCTACACTTAGCTCCAGCGGATCGGCGATTTTAAACTCTTCGTAGGTGTTGTGCCCGTCCGGTTTAATGACAATTTCCTCAATCACCCGTTTCCTGCCTCTGTTAATTGCCTGAATAGTGCCGCTGACAGGAGAAGTGAACTTCACTTTTTCATTGTACTTGTCGTAGAAAACCGCTGTGCCTGCCTTTACCTGGCCTCCTTCTTTCATCAGCAATTTTGGGAAAACTCCCGTGAAATTGGTGGGCCTTAAGGCATAATCTGACGACTCAAGCGCAGATATGATCTTTTCGGCCTCTCCTTTCAGCGGGATATCAAGCCCGCGTTTGATTTTTACTACCTTTCCCATAACCAAAGGTTATCTGTATTCTGTTTTAAATAATGCAAAACTATAACAAAGATTCCTGTGAAAAGTTTCACAATCTGTAAAGGTACAAAAGTACATAGAGCTTTACTAATTTACAGTATAAATTTTAATGGCAGCAATAGAATGGTTCATAATCTGTTTAAAAAAATGTTCTATGCAGCAGGATGTTTAAAAGACTTTTGCTAATTTTACAAAATCTAAATAAAGATAAATAGACAAATAATTTCAGTACTAAAAGATTGAATATGAGTTATAATAAGGAACAAGTGCTGGATGCACTGCGTAAAGTAACCCATCCCGGGAAGAAGAAAAACATAGTAGAGCTGGAGATGGTCAGTGATCTTGAAGTGAAGGATAAAGAAATCCATTTTTCATTAATCTTTGATCGCCCCAATGATCCCTTTATTCGCTCATTAAAAAAGGCAAGTGTACAAAGCATAAAGGAAAATGTTGGAGAAGATGCACAGATTGAAGGCAATATTCATGTTTTATCCCGCGAAAAAGGTGAAGGGGCCGGTACTCAGGAAAAGCAGGAGCAGGAAATCCAACTGCCCGGTGTGAAAAATATCATAGCAGTAGCGTCAGGAAAAGGTGGTGTTGGAAAATCAATGGTAGCTTCCAACCTGGCAGTTAGCCTGGCCCAGACAGGTGCGAAAGTAGCACTGGTGGATGCTGATATCTACGGGCCTTCAGTTCCGAAGATGTTTGGCGCGGAAAATGAAAAGCCCGAAGGAACGCAGGTGAACGGGAAAAATAAGGTGCTGCCACTGCAAAAATACGGGATAAAAATACTTTCCATCGGATTTTTCGTGGATCCCGGACAGGCATTAATCTGGCGAGGCCCAATGGCTTCGAATGCCATGAAGCAATTATTTACAGAAGCCGAGTGGGGCCAGGCGGACTACCTTGTGCTGGATATGCCTCCGGGAACCGGGGATATTCATCTTACCCTGGTGCAGTCGCTGGCTGTAACGGGTGTGATTATTGTTACCACCCCTCAGCAAATGGCACTGGCCGATGCACGTAAAGGTGTGGCTATGTTCAGGCAGGAGCAGATTAATGTACCGGTGCTGGGTGTGGTTGAGAATATGTCCTTTTTTACCCCTGAAGACATGCCGGAGAAAAAATATTATATCTTCGGAAAACAGGGTGGTAAAAGAATGGCTGAAGAAATGAATGTTCCCCTGCTGGGCGAAATTCCCATAGATGAAAAGATTATGCAGGGTGGTGAGTCAGGAAGACCTCAGGCACTTGACTGGAATTCAAAAACAGGCAGGGCATTCAGGGAAATTGCTGCAAATATTGTGAAACAGATTGAAATCAGAAATCAGAATCAGAATCCCACATCCACTGTAAAGATTGACCCTGACGCCAAAGGCTGTAGTTAATGAGAATCATAATTTTCTCAGTATAATTTTTGCTAAGTTAAACCGTTAAAAATAAGAAAACGGGTATTCATATAAAGACTGAATTAAATTAAATTGTATTTTTACCTGCAATTAATGCTAATAGTTATGGAAAAAAAAGAGCTTGAAAACAAAGTAAAGAACGTAATCGATCAAATAAGGCCTTACCTGGAAGCAGACGGAGGCAATATAGAATTCGTTAATCTTACTGATGACAATGTTGTAAATGTGGAACTACAGGGAGCATGTGCCACCTGTCCGATGAGCATTATGACGCTGAAACAGGGTGTTGAGCAGGCTATGATTAAAGCTTTGCCACAGATCCGCTCTGTGGAGGCAGTTAACATACCCGGCCGCATGTCGCATACCGGATAACAGGGCAGGGTTTATTTGATGTCGCCAAAAGAGCTTTAGCTGGATATTTTTATCTTGCTAAGGCTCTTTTTATGTAAGGTACCTGGCTACAATGGGCATTCTTCTGCCCATTCCGAATGCTTTAGGGGAAACACGCAGGACGGGCGGCGCCTGCTTCCTTTTGTGTTCGCTGATGTTAACCAGCCGCAGCACTTTCCTAACCGTGGAAGGCTCAAAACCTGCTGACAGGATATCAGCAGGATCCCGCTGCTGTTCGATATACATATAAAGAATGCTGTCCAGGATATCATAGGGCGGCAGCGAGTCGCTGTCCTTTTGATCAGGACGGAGTTCAGCTGATGGTGGTTTGCGGATAATGCTTTCGGGTATTATTTCACGGTTGCGGTTAATGTAGCGTGCCAGTTCATAAACCTCAGTTTTATACACATCTCCTATCACTGATAAGCCACCACTCATATCACCGTAGAGCGTACCGTATCCCACGGCAGCCTCACTCTTGTTTGAAGTGTTCAGTAATATATGCCCGAATTTATTGCTAAAAGCCATCAAAAGAATCGCCCTGACACGTGCCTGTATATTTTCCTCTGTGATGTCAAAACCGCTGCCTTTAAAATGAGGCCTGAGCTTTTCTTCAAAAACTTCATAAATCTCCCTGATTGTTATTTTTTCAGATGGGCTGCCCAGGTTTTTTACCATTTGTTCTGAATCAGATACTGAATGATCGCTGGAAAACTGGGAAGGCATCATAACTGACAATACATTTTCTGCACCAAGGGCCTCCGTTGCTATTGCCAGGCTCACAGCTGAGTCGATACCTCCTGATAACCCCAGTACAGCCTTTGTAAATCCAAGCTTCCGGAAATAATTTCTCACCCCCAGTACCAACGCATCATACATGCTGCTGATCTTACCGGGTTCGGTCTTTTCAGCATCCAGTGGTTCATGATCAGCCTCCAGGTTTATGATCTCCTGCTTCTGCTCAAAGTGCGGAAGCTTTTTGATGATCCTCCCTGCGGCATCCATTACACAAGACCCGCCGTCGAAAATAAGTTCGGTTTGTGCGCCCACGTGATTCACATATATCACAGGCAGTTTGTATTGTAAGGCGTTGGTTTGAAGTATTCTTCTTCGCCTGCCAATTTGCTGGTGATCATAGGGTGAAGCCGCTATATTGATGATCATATCAGGATTCTCGCTTGCCAGCCTGTCCATTGGATTTACAGCATATATTGGATTGTCACCCAGGCCCCATAGGTCTTCACAGATGGTAACAGCCAGCTTTTTGCCTTTGTATTCAATGATTGAGAATTCTGTGTTCGGTTCAAAGTAGCGGTATTCATCAAACACGTCATAAGTCGGCAGCAATGTCTTACGGATAATTTTTTCCACACCTCCGTTATTCAGGAAGCAGGCCGCGTTATACAAGCGTTTTCCACGCCCGCTTTCGTTTTTTACCGGTGCCCCCAGCACGGCTGCTATCCCCTGGCATTCTTCAGCAATACTTTCCACGGATGTTTTGCACTTCTCAATGAAATCATCAAACTCCAGAAAATCACGCGGAGGATAACCTGAAACTGCCAGCTCAGGAAAAACCACCAGGTCGGCTTCTTGTTGCAGGGCCTGATGAACTGCACCTTTTATCCGCGCCGTGTTCTGCTCAAAATTGCCAATATGGAAATTAAGTTGTGCCAGTGCTATCTTCATAATCTATGAATTTCAAAATGAAAAAAGGTGTATTAAAATGCCTGTCATTCCATTTTAATACACCTTCAAAAATACAATTCTTTAATCTAAAACATCACACCTACCTTTAATTCTATATAATTGGCGATGGCGTTACCCTGTATGTTGTAGAGTTTGTTCTCCCTTTTTATAGTGGTGGTAAATCCGTTATTGAAGTTGAGAGTTCCGATAACCGATGTATTTCCTCCCAGCGAATACTCTGCCCCGAGTCCGATGATAAACGATTCTCTGAAAAATGCCACATCACTGCTTATATCGTCAGTCTCTCTGGAATTATTGCCGTATTGGTCTTTCACAGAAGCACCGATTCTGATAGCTGTACCAAGTCCCACATTGGCGAAATAGGTGATATAGCCGATTTCATTGGTTGACATCTTCAGCATAAGCGGAATTTGAACATACTGCAGACTGTAGCGGCTGCTTATATCTCCTGCGATGGTATCTTCAGTTTCAAAATACACGTCAGGATAATCCATATACTCCAGTTTGCCTCCAAAATAACTGATGTCAAGACCGGTAGAGAATGCATAATTCTCTGAAAAGTTGAATTCTGCCAGCAATCCGTATGAAAAGCCCAGCTTGGCCCCTGCTGATTCATATTCCTGTACATCGGGTTTTACCCATGCTATGGACGGCGATGCGTGTAATCCGAATCTGAAAGGTTTATACTCCTGGGCGTTAATTTTTCCGAATGACCAGGTCATCAGAACGATCAAAAATGCTAATACTGCTTTTTTCATGTCATCTCTGTTTTTTAGCTCCGTAATGAACAATACAAATTTATGCAATAAATTCATATAAAACAGCAGCATAATAAAAATGTTATTAAGAACGTGTTGGTGATAACTCAGGGATATGATATTTTTGCAGTAAAATATTTAAGATATGAATCGAAAATGGTTGTTGCTTTTGGTGTTTACGGCTTTATTAACCGCCTGTCAATCATCACGTGACCTTGATGTGGATGTTAGCCAAACGGAAGTTGATGCTGTGGAAATCCGCCGGTATGAAAAAGCAGTTTTTAAACTTAATCCTGATTTTACTGCCGGCGATGTGGTTTCATTACATGAGGAATTTCCTTTTTTTGTAGATGAGCATGTTGATTCAGCTGAGCTTTACGCGCTAAGAGAATATGTGAATGATCCGGTAAACCGGGATCTTTACCTGGCTGTGAAAGAAAAATACCCTGAAACCAGTGATCTGGAAAACCAACTGCGGGATATGTTCAGGCATATGAAATATTATTTTCCGCGATTCAAGCCTCCAACGGTTTATTCGTATGTTTCCTCTCTCAGTTACGACAATTCTATGATATACAGAGACTCCGTAATGGTGATCGGCCTGGATATGTTTCTGGGTAAGGAGGCTTCTTTCTACAACATGGCCGGTTTTCCACGCTATGTTTCAAGGTGGTTTGTCAGCGAAAGGATAGTGCCTGCTGCCTGTAACGCCATGGTTTCGCCTTTGATCCCCCAAGCGCAGAACCCTTCGCTGCTCGACTATATGGTGCAGAAAGGAAAACTGCTGTATCTCATGGATGCCATGATGCCGCAAAAAGCCGATAAGTATAAGATCAGATATACCGATGCCCAGATAAAGTGGATAGAAGAATACGAAGTTTACGTTTGGGGGCTTATCGTTGACAAGGATCTGCTTTTCTCAAAAGAGCGGCCCAAAATCAAGAGCTTTATTGATGATGCACCATTTACAAGCACCATATCCAAAGAGGCTCCTCCGCGCCTGGCTGAATGGCTGGGATGGCAACTCATAAGGAAATATATGGATGAAAATACCGGGGTGAGCATACAGGAGCTGATCCGCAACACCAACCATATGGAAATTTTGAAAAAATCACGCTATAAACCGGCTCAAAAAGCTCGCCGTTAATCTTTTTGCGTGAAAAACTGATTTGTGTAGCCGATAAAGCCCAGCACATCATCCAGCCCCTCTCCTGTTTTTGCTGAAGTGAGAAATACCGGCGGCAATTCTTCCCACTCCTGAAACAGCAGATCCTGGAACCTGTGGATGTGCGCCAGGGTCTTTTCTTTTCCCTGCTTATCAGTCTTGGTAAAAACAATGGCTATCGGCACCTGGTTTTCGCCACACCAGCCTATAAACCGCAGATCAATGCTTTGTGGTTCATGCCGGCTGTCTATCAGTACAAACGTTGTGAGCAGGTTCTCTCGCTGCTTCAGGTAGGTATAGATCATGGTTTCCAGTTGTTTGACCATTTTTTTTGATCGCTTTGCATACCCGTATCCCGGCAGATCCACCCAGTACATTTTATTGCCGTTGATGCCAAAATGATTGATCATAATGGTTTTGCCAGGAGTGGAAGAGGTGAGTGCCAGTTTTTTCTTATTCGTCAGCCGGTTTATCAGCGATGATTTCCCCACATTCGACCTGCCAATGAATGCATATTCCGCCCGGTCTGCTGGCGGACACTTATGGATGGACGGACTGCTGATGATATACTCTGCACTTTTTACCTGCATAACTCATTAATTTGTGCGGCCTTTGTACCTGGATACATGACGCTCCTTCTTCTGTTCATAAATATCAGAAATCGTAATTAAAATACCTGTTTCCTCCACCCGGCCAAAATGCGGATTAACGGATGTGCCGAAAGTCTTCATGGTGGAGGATAAATTCATATAGGCATTCACCATGGGTGGAATGTTTTCACCATACCGGCGAACGTGCTTTATCAGCAGCTTATAGTTTTCCTCATAACTGTCACCTGAAAATATCCGCTCCAGTTCTGTTTCAGGAGTTGCCAGGTCAACCGGATGATAGGGCCGCAACAGCCCTTCAGGGTCCGGGAAATATTTATGAAGAAAATACAGGATCAAATCCCTGGCTGTGATATTATAGCGGGGATACATGGTTATCTTACCAAAAAAGTAATCCACCTCCGGATGATCCACCAGTAAAGCCCCAAGGCCGTCCCATAAATTGTCAAGCGAATATATCCCTTTTCTGATATTGTATAGCGGTTGATAGTCAGGCTGCACAAATGAACGGCCCAGCTCTATCACCCGCGGCAGATATTCGCTGATGAACTGATCACTGAACCGGAACAATCTGGAAGTGGGACTTTGCGGAACACCTTCGTTATCCAGGTGAATGTTTTTCCCTTCCAGAAAACGATATCCACCCACTATTTCCTCATCATTCCTGTCCCATACGATCAGTTGCTTAAAAGGATTCTTCTGCAGGTCATATGCATCCAGGTCACATTCCTTCCCTGTGCCTCCACCGGGCTCTCTAAAACTTATTTCGCGCAGGCGCCCGATCTCGCGTAATGTGTTTGGTGCATTGTGAGCATCTATAATATGAATATCCCGGTTCCCATTATTAGCCTCCCTTACAAAGGTTTCCTCTGTCAGCTCCTTCTTAATCAGTGATCTTTCGACTGGTGCAATTATATCTTTCATAATCAATGCTTTTATGGGTTAATGGGTAATGGCTGCTTATTGCCCAGGGCATAAACATGTTCTTTTACCACTGCAGCCCACTCTTTGTCATTTTTACGTTTGCGATCGAAATATTCCACCGGAACCGGCTGACCGATGGTTATCGGAATCTCCCTGTCAAACTGCTTAAACATTTCATTGGGAAGGTAGAGCATCTCAATATTAGCCTTGATATTTAATGCCTTACGTAGGTTAGCCAGATTATAGAAAAAATTAGAATTCCTTCCTCCAATATGAACCGGAATAATATCGCGGTCATATTTCCTCGCCTTGCTAAGAAATGTCTTCTTCCATTCCGGATCCCTGATCACGCCCTTCCGCTTACGGCTGACCAGGCCGGCAGGAAAAAACAAAATCAGCTTATCCGACTTAAATGTTTCATCAAACAGGCGAATATTCTCAGTGTTCCGCCCATGCTTGTTGATCGGGATAAACAGCTCCCTCACATTAGGCATAAACAGCAACAGGTCATTCACCGGAAAAATAAAATCCCTGCGCTTTTTGCCGATGGAGTGCATCAGAGCTATGCCGTCAAGCCCGCCCAGCGGATGATTCGACACCAGGATATACCTGCCCGACTCAGGTAGATTCTCCATGCCCGTAACCCTAATATCAAGGTTGAAATACGCGATTACCTTATCCACAAAATCCAGCCCGTATTGATCGCGATTTTTGTAAAGAAACTCATTTATTTCCTCCTGGTGAATAATATTTTTCAGATAACGCATCACAAAACCGGGTAAGCTTTTAGCCAGTTTCTCACTCTTTGATGCAATTACCTTATCCAGATCGATGAAGTTCCGGCCTATATGTTGGCGTTCTTCCTGTACCATCACTAATGCTAAATGGTTTCTGCTGCAAATTTACGTAATATCGGCACAGCAAAGCAATTTCCGGCAGCATCATTCATCATTTTGAAAAACACAGCCACCTGGTAATTCCTGTATCAGTCAGTAGATCAGAAAATACAGCCATTGTTTTTTGAGCTGTGTACGCCATTTTCGCTAATCTCATGCTAAAGCAGTAATAATTGGGTGGCCCATAGGCGGATATTTATTTGGGCGGCTTATCCGTCTGCGGCTCCAATCCCGCACCGGCTCAGGCAGTGGCTGCAACCGTGGCAACGAGCTTCCGTTGGTCGCTGTTGCCACCAAGCAGCCACTATGCCTTCGCCGCCACGGGGATTTCCGCCTCCGCCGGGCCGCACGCTCCGCGGCAGTCCGCTTCTATCATTCCATGCTGAATGGCACATAACCAAAAAGAATACGCACCGGCACCGGCAAAAATACCCACTGGCTACCAACTCTTCTGAATATTCCTCCTCCAGGCAGATTATCCAGAAGGCATTTACCGCCCTGTTTATCCCACTTTTCTCCCACCAATTTATAAACATTGCATCTTTCTTAAAATGCCCGTTTTATGCGCCATTCGGTAAGTTGGTGGCTTTTAGGTGTGAAAAGTTATCAACAATGTGGTAAAAAGTGGTAAATTGTGGGATAAAATGTATTATATTTACATCGACAAAAGGTTTGAACAACCATGGGCAATTTAATAGGTGAATATTACTGTAAGTTAGACGCTAAGGGAAGAGTGATGATTCCTGCTGCCTTGAAAAAGCAGTTGCCGCCGGAGGCAAACGAGCAATTCGTTGTAAACCGGGGTTTTGAAAAATGTATTGCCCTTTATCCGAAGAATGAGTGGGATGCTATTGTGAATGATATCAACAAACTCAACCGGTTTAACAGGAAGAACCGGGAATTCCAGCGATACTTCTATCGCGGTGCCACCAACCTCGGAATGGATTCAAACGGCAGGATACTGCTGCCAAAAAACCTGGCAGGTTATGCCGGAATATCTCATGATGTGGTGCTTTTTGCCTACGGCGACCATGTGGAGATATGGGACAGAAAAACCTATGAAAACCTTCTCACTGACGAGCCCGAGGATTTTGCAAACCTCGCGGAAGAAGTCATGGGAGATAAACAGGAGAGCGGTGATGGAGAAGATTTATCATAGGCCGGTATTGCTAAAGGAAAGTGTGGAAGGGCTTAATATTCAGCCCGGAAAAACATACGTGGATTTGACCTTCGGTGGCGGTGGCCATTCAAAAAAGATCCTTGAAATGATGGACGGCGGAACCCTGATAGCCTTTGATCAGGATGTGGACGCGCACAGGAATGCCATTGAGGATGAGAGGTTGATTCTGGTGCAGGGCAATTTCAGGTACCTCAAAAACTATCTGAAATATTACAGCGCCTGGCCCTGTGACGGCATACTGGCTGACCTGGGTATTTCTTCTCATCAGATTGATGATCCTGAGCGGGGTTTATCTGTCCGCTTTGAGGGCCCGCTCGATTTCAGGATGAATAAATCCCGGGAGCTTACCGGTGAAGATGTGCTCAATGAATATGACGAAGATCAGCTTAAAGTAATGCTGAAAGAATATGGTGAAGTGAAAAATGCCGGTGCGCTGGCAAAGGGAAT
This sequence comes from uncultured Bacteroidales bacterium, assembly GCA_964477095.1. Classification (GTDB taxonomy): domain Bacteria; phylum Bacteroidota; class Bacteroidia; order Bacteroidales; family PWNQ01; genus PWNQ01. Next base: position 51,595 of record CAYZDA010000010.1, read on the forward strand.
TCTGAAAGCGCGCAGTGAACAGCGGCTTTCTTCTACCGGGCAGTTTAAAAAAGTGGTGGAAAAATATGCACCTCCCCGGGCAGAGCAAAAGTACCTGGCCAGGGTTTTTCAGGCTGTCAGGATAGAGGTGAATAGGGAAATGGAAGCGCTGGAAGAGATGCTCATGGCAGCTGTTGAAGCACTTAAGCCCGGAGGCAGGCTGGTGGTGATCTCATATCACAGCCTGGAGGACAGGATGGTGAAAAACCTTATCCGGTCAGGGAATACCGGGGGCAGGATTGAGAAGGATTTTTTTGGAAATGTGCAAAAGCCCCTGCTAGCCGTCAATCGTAAGGTAATTATCCCATCCGCTGAAGAAGTGGAGGAGAATCCAAGAGCTCGTAGTGCAAAACTTAGAATAGCACAAAAAATATGAAGTTGGGAAACAGGCATAAGAGAAAGAACCAGGGTAAAGCAAACCGCATGAAGCACCGTAATGAGGCTGCTTCATCTGCTAAAAGCTGGTTTTCCGGAACAAGTATCGGGCGGCATTTCCAGTCGGTGCTCGATGGTTCCGTGCTTACCAACGGGCGTAATGTGGTTTCTCTTCCGTTTATTCTGTTTCTCACCGGTCTGGCCATGGTCTATATCGCTAACAACTACTATGCCCAGCGGAAAATCCGCGAAATGAATATGGTGGAAAACCAAATGAAGGAACTGCGGTTTGAATACCGCTCAACCAATTCATTTCTGATGTTTGAAAGCAAGCAGTCGGAAGTTGCAAGAAAGCTGAAAGGAACAGGAGTAGAGGAAAGTACCGAGCCTCCAAAAAAGTTGTTTTATAAACAAAACCAGGTGAATAGAAAATGGAAGAAGGACGTAAACAAATATTGATTCGTGTTTACATACTTTATGTTTTCCTGTTGATGGGCGGATTGGCCATCCTGGGAAAGATCGTCTATTTGCAGGTGGTAAAGGGTGAAGAACTGGAGCAAAAAGCCCGCGAAATCACGATGGCTTACCGCAACGTGGAAGCTGTACGCGGGTCCATCCATGATGAAAATGGCAGGCTGCTGGCTACTTCCGTACCCATCTTTGATATTCGCATGGATGTTGCCTCAGGGCACATCTCTGATGAGCTGTTCAGCGATAAGCTTGATTCGCTGGCTCATGGGCTGGCAAACATCTTCAAAGACAGGCATTATCGCACCTACCGTGCCGAACTCATGGCGGCAAGAAGTTCAGGCAACCGTTATCTGCTTATCAAGAGGAATGTCACCTATAATGATCTGAAAAAATTACGCGAACTGCCTATATTGCGTCGCGGGAAATATAAAGGCGGGCTTATTGTAATTGAAAAAAACCGGCGCGAAAGACCTTTCCGTAAGCTGGCTGCTCGTACTATTGGTTATTCCAGAACCGGTTATCAGGTGGGGCTGGAAGGTGCATATAACAATGTGCTGGAGGGCGACAGTGGCAAGCAGCTGATGCAGCGCGTGGCACGCAATTTCTGGATGCCCGTGGATCAGGGTAATCTCGTGGAACCTAAAAACGGACACGATATCGTTACCACTCTTGATGTTAATATTCAGGATGTGGCCGAAAGTTCCCTGGAAGAGCATTTGCGTTTTCACCAGGCTGACCATGGCTGCGCTGTATTGATGGAAGTGGCCACAGGAGAGATAAAAGCCATTGCCAACCTCAAAAGGGATACAGCCACCGGCGAATATCGTGAGGCCTACAATTATGCCATAGGCGAAAACACCGAGCCTGGCTCTACTTTCAAAATTGCCTCTCTGATGGTTGGTCTGGAGCAGGGGAAATTCGATATTGATGATTCTGTCGATACTGAGAAAGGGGTGACAGATTTTTTCGGGCAAAAAATGGAGGATTCCCATGAAGGCGGGTATGGGGTGATTAGCGTTGGCCGGTCTTTGGAGGTTTCATCCAACGTTGCCATATCAAAACTTATTTACAAAGCCTATGGCTCCAATCCGCAGGAATTTATTAAAGGCCTTAAGGAAATGGGCATTACAGAACCGCTGGGTATTGAGATCAAAGGTGAAGGCAAGCCTCTGATCAAAACACCGCAGAATTCCTCCTGGTCCAAGGTTACCCTGCCCTGGATGTCGATTGGTTACGAGGTGGAGATGACACCGTTGCAGGTTCTCACCTTATACAATGCCATTGCAAACAACGGCAAAATGATGAAGCCGATGTTTGTGAAGGAAATTCGCAATGCGGGTATAAGGCTTGAAGAAATTAAACCCCAGGTTATAAAGCAGTCTGTTGCTTCCCGGGAAACCATTGATAAAGCCCGCAGGATGCTGGAAGGAGTAGTGGAAGAAGGAACAGCTAAAAACCTTTTCAACACTGTATATAAAATAGCCGGCAAGACCGGAACGGCCCAGATCGCCAGTGGCAGTGCCGGCTACGAGTACACCGGTCACAAAGCCTCTTTCGTGGGATATTTCCCCGCGGATAATCCACGATATTCCTGCATAGTGGTAGTTAACAAACCTGCCAGAGGCTTGTACTACGGCGGCTCGGTGGCAGCCCCGGTTTTCAAGGAAATAGCGGACAAGGTTTATGCTACTCAGCTGGATATGCATGAGGATTACAGGGATTCATTGCCGGCTTTAAATGCTGATATGATCTCCGGATACCAGGGTGACTTTGCCAGCATAGCCGAATTACTGGGAGTGAAATTAAGCTCGGTAGATCCTGTTTCTGAGTTTGTTGATACACGGCAGAATGATGACAGCTTTAATCTGATGCCCAGGAAGCTGCGCTCCGGATATGTGCCGGATGTAAGGGGAATGGGTGCCCGCGATGCGGTGTATCTGCTCAGGCGTGAAGGCTTGCAGGTGCAGTTGTTCGGTCGGGGCAGAGTTGTAAAGCAATCTGTAAGGCCTGGCACAAGAGCTGTTAATGGCAGAAAAATTATGATAGAATTACACGTATGAGCAGGATATTAAGCGACATATTAACCAAAGTTCCCATAGTGGAAATAGCCGGTGATCCTGAAAGGGAGATTGGGAAAATAGAATTCGATTCCCGCAAGCTGGCCCCCGGGGATGTATTTGTGGCGGTGCCCGGAACCCAGATTGACGGGCACAGGTTCATACAGCAAGCTGTGGAGCAGGGGGTGGCTGCCGTGGTTTGCCAGAGGTTTCCGGAGCAGAAAAACGCTAATGTGTGCTGGATACTGGTGGAAGACAGTAGTAAGGCCCTTTCTGTTATGGCTTCTGCTTTTTATGATGACCCTTCTGAGGAACTGAGTTTGGTAGGTATTACCGGAACCAACGGGAAAACCACCATTGCCACGCTGCTTTACAGGCTGTTTAAAGCTATGGGCATCAAGTGTGGTCTGCTCTCAACTGTTCGTGTTTATATCGATGACGAAACCGCTGATGCCACTCATACTACTCCTGATGCAATTGCCATAAACATGTACCTGAAGAAGATGGTGAAGGCCGGTTGTGAATATGCTTTCATGGAGGTGAGTTCACATGCCATTCATCAGAACCGTGTGGCTGGACTTGATTTCGACCTGGCTGTCTTTAGTAATATTACACATGATCATCTTGATTACCATAAAACCTTCACTGATTACATCAAAGCCAAAAAATCCTTCTTCGATAACCTGGGTGAAAATGCCAAAGCCCTGGTGAATGCCGATGACAGGAATGCTGCGATCATGCTTCAAAATACGATGGCTGAAAGGTTTACCTATGCGTTGAAAAAACCGGCTGACTTCAGGGGTAAAGTGCTGGAGAAAAGCTTTGATGGTTTGCTTATGGAAGTGGAGGGCCGGCAGTTATGGTCGCGGCTGGTAGGCGATTTTAATGCCTATAACCTGCTGGCAGTATATGGTGCAGCACGGTTGCTGGAGTTTGGGGCTGATGTAGTGCTCCGGGAATTGAGCAACCTGAGAGCAGCAGAAGGCAGGTTTGATGTGATTAAATCAAAAGATGGCAAATCTGCTATTATCGATTACGCGCACACCCCGGATGCACTGGAAAATGTAGTGAAAACGATTCAAGGCGTGCGCAGGCCCGGGCAGCAGTTATTGGTTGTGGTGGGCGCGGGTGGCGATCGCGACAGGGGCAAACGCCCTCTCATGGCTGAAATTGCCGCCAAATACGCCGGTAAAATTATCCTGACCTCTGATAATCCGCGAAGCGAAAAACCGGAAGATATAATTGCAGATATGCGACAGGGCATTCCTGTTGAAAAGGCCAGCCAGCTCCTGGAAATCACCGACCGCCGCCAGGCAATACATACTGCCTGTATGCTCGCAAAACCCGGTGATATCATTCTTGTGGCAGGTAAGGGTCATGAAACCTATCAGGATATTCAGGGTGTAAAGTATCATTTTGATGACAAAGAAATAATAGGTGAAATATTTGAAAATCAAAAAGGCTGAGTAATGTTTTATTATTTATTTGATTATTTGGATAGTGCGTATGATTTTCCCGGTGCAGGAGTTTTTCAGTATATCTCCTTCCGGGCTGCTGCTTCAGTGATCACCTCACTGGTCATTACTCTGCTTTTTGGTAAAAAACTGATCAATTACCTGCGCGGCCAGCAGGTGGGAGAAACGGTACGTGATCTTGGCCTGCAGGGACAGATTGAAAAACAGGGAACCCCGACCATGGGCGGGCTGATCATTCTTGGAGCTATCCTGCTTCCAACCTTGCTCTTTGCCCGTCTCGATAATGTTTATATACAGCTGATGCTGTTTACAACCGTCTGGCTGGGAATGATCGGTTTTGTGGATGACTATATCAAGGTGTTTAAAAAAGACAAAAAAGGACTGGCCGGTAAATTCAAGATCATGGGACAGGTGATCCTGGGGGTAGTAGTGGGTGCCACCATGTATTTCAGTGATGATGTTACCATCCGTGAGCAAAAAGAATATCAGGAAATTGTGGAAATGGCCAATGAAACCGGCGGGGATATGAGTATTGGGCAGATCTATAAAGAGGAAAAGATTAAATCAACGAAAACCACCATTCCTTTTGTAAAAAACAACGAATTCGAATACTCCCTGCTTATCGCCTGGATAGGTGAAGGAGCAGAAAAATACGCCTGGATAATTTTCATCCCCATCGTGATTCTGATTATTACGGCAGTATCCAACGGGGCAAACCTTACAGACGGGCTTGATGGCCTGGCCACCAGCAGCTCTGCGGTGGTGGGTGCTACCCTGGGAATCCTGGCATGGGTGTCCGGTAACTTCATCTTTGCCGATTACCTTAATATTATGTACCTGCCCAATACAGGAGAGCTGGCAATTTTTATCAGCTCTTTTGTAGGAGCCACCGTAGGCTTCCTTTGGTACAACTCATATCCGGCCCAGGTTTTTATGGGTGATACAGGAAGCCTCTCCATAGGAGGGATCATTGCGGTATTTGCCATTATTATCCGGAAAGAATTGCTGATCCCGGTACTCTGCGGGATATTCCTGATGGAGAACCTCTCGGTGGTGATGCAGGTGGCCTGGTTTAAATATACCAAAAAAAGATATGGTGAGGGCAGGAGAGTTTTTCTCATGGCTCCGCTTCATCATCACTATCAGAAGAAAGGATACCATGAGGCAAAAATCGTGATCCGGTTCTTTATTGTCGGCCTTATGCTGGCAGTATTTACTGTGATCACGCTAAAGCTCAGATAATGAAAAAGTTCATTGCCATACTGGGAGGTGGAGAATCCGGAGCCGGAGCAGCTGTGCTCGCGAAAAGAAAAGGATTCAGAGTGTTTCTCAGCGACAATGGAACGATTCAGGATAAATACAAACAAGTTCTTTTAAATAATGAAATTGATTTTGAGGAAAACGGACATAGCAGGGAGAAGCTTTTCAAGGCTGATGAAGTAGTGAAAAGCCCTGGAATTCCCGGAAAGATTCCGCTGGTTCAGGAATTTTTTAGCCGGGGAACCCCGGTAATTTCCGAAATAGAATTTGCCGGCCGGTTTTCTGATGCTTACAAAATCTGTGTGACCGGATCAAACGGGAAAACCACCACCACTTTGATGATCAGTCATATCCTTAAGTCGGCAGGGCTTGATTGTGTGGCAGCAGGAAATGTGGGCCGAAGCTTTGCAGCCGTGATAGCCGAAAGGGATCCTGAATATGTGGTGTTGGAGATCAGTAGCTTTCAGCTCGACGGGATGTATGATTTCAAAGCCGGAATGGCTGTTATCACGAATATCACACCCGATCATCTGGATAGATACGATTACGATTTCAGCAAATATGTGGACTCCAAGTTCCGCATCCTTCAAAATCAAACATCAAACGACCATTTTATCTACAATGCAGATGATGAAGTGGTAAGGGCAGGGGTGGAATTGCGTAAACCTGCGGCGCAGCTGCACCCTTTCAGTATAAAAAATGAAGTGAAAGAAGGTGCTTATATAAATAAGGATCAGGAAATAGTAATTAACATACAAAACAACAGCATAAAGATGACAATCGAAGAATTAGCTTTACAGGGCAAACACAACACCTACAATTCAATGGCCGGTGGTGTTGCGGCCAGGCTTTTGGAAATCAGAAAAGATACTATTAAAAAGTGCCTTTCCGATTTCCAGAATGTGGAACACCGCCTGGAACACGTGGGTAAAGTTCATGGCGTGAACTTTATCAATGATTCCAAGGCCACTAATGTAAATTCAACCTGGTATGCACTGGAAAGCATGACCAATCCGGTGATCTGGATAGTCGGAGGCGTGGATAAGGGCAATGATTATGAAATGCTTCGTGAGCTGGTGAGCGAAAAGGTAAAGGCCATTGTGTGCCTGGGGCTGGATAATGAAAAAATCATTGAAGCTTTCAAAGACGTGGTGGAGCATATTGCCACTGCCACTTCTGCGCGTCAGGCAGTAGATACTGCCTATTATATGTCGCAACCGGGTGATAATGTATTATTGTCGCCGGCCTGTGCCAGCTTCGACCTGTTTGAGAACTACGAAGACCGGGGCAATCAGTTTAAATACGCAGTAAGAAACCTGTAAGAATATAAGATATGTCACATTTTTCCAAATACTTCAGGGGTGACAGGGTGGTGTGGATAATTGCCGTGCTGCTGGCTGTATTTTCTTTGCTGGCAGTTTACAGCTCCACCGGAACACTGGCATACAGGTATCAGGCGGGCAACACAGAATATTATCTGCTCAAGCACCTGTTTATTCTGCTTCTGGGGTTTGGAATTATGTATGTGGCACATCTTGTGCCTTACTGGTACTACTCCAGGATTTCGCAGTTACTGCTGTACATCGCCATACCTTTGCTTGCCATCACACTCATAGCCGGTACCAATATCAACCAGGCCAGCCGCTGGCTAACCCTGCCCGGTACCAATATCACCTTTCAAACCTCTGATTTTGCCAAGCTGGTGCTGGTGATGTTCGTGGCACGGAAGCTGGCCAAAAGCCAGGAAACAATTCAGGATTGGAAAACAGGGTTCAGGCCGGTTATTATTCCTGTGATACTGATTACTCTGCTTATTCTGCCTGCTAACTTCTCAACAGCTGCCGTTGTATTTATTACTGCCATAGTGATCATGTTCATCGGAAGGGTAAACCTGAAATATATCGGGATCATGGGGGGCTCGGGAGTGGTGTTGCTGCTGATTATGCTGCTGATTGCCAATGTGAAGCCGGAGGTGCTGCCACGGCTGGACACATGGAACTCGCGCATAGAATCCTTTACCGGTGATTCCCGGGAAAGCTACCAGGTTCAGCAGTCGAAAATTGCCATTGCCACCGGCGGAATTTTCGGAAAAAAGCCGGGTAAAAGTATCCAGCGAAACTATCTGCCGCATCCTTATTCCGACTTCATCTTTGCTATTATCGTGGAGGAATACGGACTGATTGGCGCGATAGTGATCGTGTTGCTTTATCTCATGTTGCTGTTCAGGGGAGTGAGGCTGGCAAATAAAGCACCCGGAACCTTCGGTGCATTCCTGGCAATAGGATTATCATTTAGCCTGGTCTTTCAGGCAATGATAAATATGGCTGTGGCCGTGAATCTGCTGCCGGTTACAGGGCAGCCTCTGCCACTAATCAGTATGGGAGGGACATCCATTTGGTTTGCCTGCCTTACCATTGGAATAATTTTAAGTGTGAGCAGGCACACCGAAGATAATTTACAGGAGAAAAACAGTTATGCAACAGCATAGTGAACATATAAAAATCATGATCAGTGGCGGAGGTACCGGAGGACATGTGTTCCCGGCCATTGCTATTGCAGATGCCCTCAGGGATAGGCTGGAGCATGTGCAGTTTCTGTTTGTTGGGGCCAAAGGAAAAATGGAAATGGAAAAGGTGCCCGCAGCAGGGTATGAAATTGAAGGCCTCAATATAGCCGGATTGCAGCGCCGCCTGACTTTGAAGAACCTTTCATTTCCATTCAAAGTGTTTTTCAGCCTGCAGAAAGCCGCTAAACTCATCAGGGAATTTAAGCCTGACGTGGTCATAGGCGTTGGTGGTTATGCCAGTGGGCCGCTGCTCAGAGTGGCTTCCCGCAAAGGTATTCCAACACTTATACAGGAACAGAATTCCTTCCCGGGCATCACCAACCGCCTGCTGGGTAAAACTGTGGACAGAATATGCGTGGCCTACGATAAAATGGACCGCTTCTTCCCCAGGGAAAAACTGTTTATCACTGGCAACCCCGTGCGTAAGGATGTGGTTTCCATGATGGCATCCCCTGAGGAGGCCAGGAAATTCTTTAGCCTAGATCCCGCCAGGAAAACCGTACTGGTGATTGGCGGCAGCCTGGGTGCACGATCTGTAAACCTCGGAGTGAAAAATGCCATCAGTAAATTTAAAGACAATGACATACAGCTTATCTGGCAAACCGGAAAGCATTTTATTGAACAGGGCAGGCAGGCAGAAAGAAATCATAAGGCCGGAAATATGTATGTCACTGATTTTATCAGCAGGATGGATATGGCATATCCCGCTGCTGATCTGGTGGTTTCCCGTGCCGGGGCTATTGCCATATCTGAAATTCAGGCCGTGAGCAAACCGGCCGTATTTGTGCCCTCGCCAAATGTGGCTGAAGACCATCAAACGAAAAATGCCATGGCACTGGTGAACTACAATGCTGCCATATTGGTGAAAGACAGGGATGCTCCGCATAATCTGGGGGATGAAATTCTTCGTCTGATAAAAAATGAGGAAGAACTGATGAAGCTGGAAACCAATATTTCAAAGCTCGCGAAAAAAGATGCAGCCAACACCATAGCCGGTGTGGTTATCGATATGATCAAAAGAGATTAGATGGACTATAAAAGGATACATAAGGTTTATTTTGCAGGTATCGGCGGAATCGGAATGAGCGCACTGGCCCGTTTTTTTAAACAGCTTGGCGCTGATGTTTCAGGATATGATAAAACTGAAACACCGCTTACCAGGCAATTGATGCTGGAAGGCATCCGGGTTCATTATCAGGATCAACCTTCCATGGTGCCTCAGGATGCTGACCTTTATATCTATACCCCGGCCATACCCGGCCATCTTAAAGAACTGAATTTTATAAAAGCCGGTGGTTTTCCGTTGTACAAGAGATCAGAGGTACTGGGATTGCTGTCGCAGAATTTCAAAACCATAGCGGTGGCCGGCACTCATGGTAAAACCACCATTTCCTCCATGATTACTCATCTGTTGCTTAGTGCAGGGGTGCCGGTGAATGCTTTTATCGGGGGAATCTCCACCAATTTAAATTCAAACTTTGTGTTTGATCATAATGCCGAGATCATGGTGGTGGAAGCGGATGAGTATGACCGTTCATTCCTGAAGCTTCATCCTGACCTGGCTGTGATTTCCTCCATAGATGAAGATCATCTGGATGTGTACGGATCAGGCGACAGCCTGAAGTCATCATTTTCTGAATTTCTTGCAAAAACCGGAAAGGGAGGAACCGCCATTATTCAGCAACAGGTAAACCTGCAAGCACCGGAGCATATCAACATTTTGCGCTACGGGCTTTGCTATGAATGCAGAATTAAGGCGGATGATATCAGGGCCGAGTCGGGAAAAATGGTTTTTCGCCTGCACTTTGACGGGGGATCAACACAGGAAATGTACCTGGGATTACCCGGAAAACACAATATCGAAAATGCCGTGGCTGCCTGTGCGCTTGCCTGGCATCTCGGGCTTTCCGAAGAGGAAATAAGAAGAGGCCTGGACACCTACACCGGTGTGAAGCGGCGCTTTGAAATTCTGGTGAATACCCAACAGCACGTATATGTGGATGATTATGCACATCATCCCCGTGAGCTGGAAGCTGCCATCAAAGCAGCCAGGGATTTTTTCCCGGGCAGGAAAATCACTGGCGTTTTTCAGCCGCATTTATTCACTCGTACCAGAGACCTGGCCTGTGGATTTGCTGAAAGCCTCAGGCTTCTCGATGAAATTATTCTCATGGAGATTTATCCGGCACGCGAAACGCCACTGCCGGGAATTTCATCAGCTATGCTGGCCGGCAGAATCGGAAACCGCGATGTGAAAGTGCTCAGCCACGGGCAAGTATTAAAATATGTGGAACAAAATAAGCCTGAACTCCTTATGACACTCGGGGCAGGCGATATCGACCGGATTGTTGAACCATTGAAAAATATAATGAAACAGTAATGAAAAAACTGAGCCTGAACATAATTTTTTGGCTGATTGCCATTCCTCTGATTGTGGTGCTGCTTAGTTTCGTGAGCCGCGAGAACCGCAAGAAGAAGTGCCATGGTTTCCGCATCGAAATTGATTATCAGGGACAGGATTTTTTATTTACCGCGGATGATATAGAATACCAGGTTATGAGTAAATTTGACAGCCTGAATGGTGTGCCACTTAAGCAGGTCAAAGAGTCTGATATTGAAGAGCTAATAGAAAGTAATCCTTACGTATTGGTGGCTGAGGTGTACACCACCATTGATGGGTTTTGCGTGGCGGAAGTTGTCCAGCGTAAAACTATAGTCCAGTTTATTGACCTGGCAGGCAGGAGCATGTATGCGGACGAATACGGTTTTTTGATGCCTGATGATGCACGGCTTCCGGCCCGTGTCCCTGTTGCCAGCGGTAATTTTAGCCTGGATACCCTCAACCCGCGTATCAGGGACATTAATATTTATGAAACAGAACGTACTGATCTGCAGAACTTGTTTACCATTGCCAGAATGGTGAATGATGACAGGCTCCTGCGATCAGCTGTGGAGCAGATATATCTGGATGAAAATAACAGATATGAACTGGCCACCAAACTGGGTAAGCATTCAGTGCTGCTGGGCGATACTGCTAAACTGGATGATAAATTTGAAAGACTGGGCATTTTTTACCGTACTGCACTTGATCGCGGCGGGTGGAAAAATTATAACCAGCTTAATTTGATGTTTGAAAATCAGGTAGTGTGTAATAAAAAATAAAATTTAAGATATATGGATTCTTCAGAAATAGTAGTAGGACTTGATATCGGAACTACAAAAATAGCTGCCATTGTGGGACGCCGCAATGAACTGGGAAAGATTGAGATACTTGGCTCCGGGAAAACCGAATCTATCGGAGTGAGCCGCGGAGTGGTTTCCAATATCGAAAAAACCGTACAATCCATTACTAAAGCCATTAAAGAGGCCGAGGATAAATCAAACGTGGATATAAAATATGTGAATGTTGGCATAGCAGGCCAGCACATTAAAAGCCTTCAGCAGCGCGGTAATATTATGCGAAATTCTTACGATGATGAAATCAGCCAGGCCGATATCGACAAACTTATTGAGAATATGCACAAGCTTGTGATGCAGCCCGGTGAAGAAATTATCGATGTGATACCCCAGGAATATATCGTGGATAATGAAGCGGGCATTAAAGACCCCGTGGGAATGGCCGGTGTGAAGCTGGAAGCTAATTTCCATATCATCACCGGGCAGATCGCCGCCGCCAAGAACATCAACCGCTGCGTTACCAAAGCCGGAATGTTTGTGGATGACCTGATCCTGGAGCCGCTGGCATCCGCTGATGCTGTGCTTAGTGAAGAGGAGAAGGAAGCCGGAGTGGTGCTGGTTGATATCGGTGGCGGTACAACGGATATTGCTATCTTCCAGGATGGTATCATTCGCCACTCGGCTGTTATTCCATTGGGTGGTTCTATCGTAACGGAAGACATCAAGGAGGGCTGCTCCATCATCAAAAGCCAGGCAGAAGCTCTGAAAGTAAAATTCGGCTCATCACTGGCGGATAAAAACCGCGAGGAGGAAGTGATTTCTATCCCGGGCCTCAGAGGAAGGCCCCCGAAAGAGATCACCCTGAAAAACCTCGCCAGTATTATCCAGGCCCGCATGGAGGAAATAATCGAACATGTGTATTATGAAATCCGCAATTCCGGATATGAAAAAAAACTCATAGCTGGTATGGTAATTACTGGAGGCGGTGCGCAACTGAAGCACATTGCCCAGCTGGCGGAATTTAAAACAGGCCTGGATACCAGAATTGGATATCCCAATGAGCACCTGGCCAGCAGCGTGTCTGAAGAGATGACCAGCCCACAGTTTGCCACTGGCGTGGGGCTCGTGATCCAGGGACTCAAGCGTTTGGACAGGCAAAGTGCCAGCCAGAAAAGCGTCAAGGAGCATTCCAAAAAGAAAAAAGGTGGTTTTTTTGACACCATCGTCAGAAAGGGTAAAAACTTCTTTGAAGATGATGGCGTGAAGTAAAGATATTAACAATTGACGCGGGTTTCCTGTTGATAAAAACCCGCGCCGGCCTTATAAATCCGGTAATAGTGTTTGTACTTTTAAACTTAAATCAGGACTGTCAATTATGATAAAATTCGATCTACCAAAAGAGCAATCATCAATCATCAAAGTAATTGGAGTTGGAGGTGGTGGCGGCAATGCCGTTAACCATATGTATCAACTGGGAATCAAGGATGTGGACTTTATAATCTGCAATACCGACGCCCAGGCACTGGAGGATAGCCCGGTGCCTACCAAGGTGCAACTCGGGGGTACCCTCACCGAAGGAAGAGGTGCCGGTTCCATCCCGGATGTCGGACGACAGGCGGTTTTGGAGAACGTGGATGATATCGCCTCTGCCCTGGAGAAAAATACAAAGATGCTTTTTATTACCGCCGGAATGGGAGGCGGCACCGGCACCGGTGGCGCACCGGTGATCGCCGCAAAAGCCAGGGAAATGGATATTCTAACCGTGGGTATTGTAACCATTCCCTTTTCTTTTGAAGGTAGAAAACGAAGGCAACAGGCCGAAGAAGGCGTTCGTGAATTAAGGGAAAACGTTGACAGCCTGTTGATTGTATCTAATGATAAACTTAGGGAACTATATGGTAACCTCAAGCTTTCCGAAGCCTTCAGCAAAGCTGATGATATCCTGGCCACCGCAGCCAAAGGGATATCAGAACTGATTACCGTGACCGGGCATATCAATGTGGATTTTGAAGACGTGAAAACCGTGATGAAGAACAGTGGTGTTGCCATCATGGGTATGGGTATTGCCGCCGGCGAAGACCGTGCCATCAAGGCCATTGAAATGGCTCTTTCATCTCCCCTGCTTAATGATAACCATATCCGGGGAGCTAAGGATATTCTGCTTTATATCGCCAGTGGCGAGGAAGAAGTGCAGATGGATGAGGTGTCTGAAATCACCGATTACATCCAGGATGAATCCGGCTCCACAGCCGAAATTATCTGGGGGAATGGTACCGATCCCGGGCTGGGCGATAAAATCGCCGTAACCGTCGTGGCAACGGGTTTTGAATCAGGCGGTATGGAGGCTGGTATGCCGGGAAGCAAGAAACAACCCGTGGTTCACAAGTTGGACGAAGAAAAGAAAATGAAAAAGGAAGAACCACAAACCAAACCTGAAAATGAATTTGAACTCTTTACCGCCAATGCCGAAACTCCCGAAAATCAGGCCAAAGAAGAAAATGCCGGCGAATTTGAATTCAGGATCAGGGATGCTTCCAACGTACGGAAAGAGGAAAACCATATTCCCGGGCAAACCCTTACCGACCATACAAATGAAGAAAGCCCGCAACATGATATGAACGCGCAACAGGGTGATGAGCAAACATCGGTGCAACCAATAGAAAACCCGGAAAACCGTTTCGATCCGCGTGAAAGGATCCGTAAACTGCGCGAACTGAGCATGAAGATCAAAACCCAGGAAGGTTTGCATGAAACCGAAAGCGTTCCTGCCTTCGTGAGGCGCAAAGTTAAACTCAAGCAAACCAAACCTTCCTCTGAAAGTGAGATTTCGCGATACACCCTCAGCGAGGACGATGACGATGTGGATTTGCAGAAAGGAAACTCCTATTTACATGATAACGTGGATTAAAACAAAATACCATGTCACTGGAAAAACAGATCAATGAGGATATAAAAGCAGCCATGATCGCCAGAAACAAGGCCGTTCTGGAAGCACTGCGATCGATCAAATCAGCATTACTCATTCAAAAAACCGGTAAAAATCAAACATCAGAAGAGATCCCGGAATCAGTCGAAATAAAACTGCTGAAACAACTGGCCAAGCAGCGGCGTGAAGCTGCCCAAACCTATCACCAGCAGGGCCGGGAAGACCTGGCTCAGGAGGAAGAGTTCCAGTTGGAGATCATCGAAAAATACCTGCCCGAACAGATGAGCGAAGAAGAGATCAGGGCGGGAGTGAAGCAGATCATAGATGAAACCGGTGCAGACTCCATGGCTGATATGGGCAGAGTAATGGGAGCCGCCACAAAGAAATTTTCCGGCAGAGCCGACAATAAAAAGGTCTCGCAAATCGTTAAATCTTTGCTCGCATAGTTTTAAAAGCCTGAATGTTGGCGGTCGTCCTTTCCCATAAAGGATGGCCGCCTTTTCTTTTTGATATTTTTTTCAGGGCGGCTTATCCGTCTGCGGCTGCAATCCCGCACCGTCTCAGGCAGTGGCTGCA
>CAYZDA010000011.1:0-64728 GCA_964477095.1 uncultured Bacteroidales bacterium
CGAAATTCTCGGGACAGGCTGTCTAAAAACCACCGCTAAACGTTTCAGTTTTGCATTTTTTGGTTTGTTTGGTAAAGGTAAAAGAAAATAGGGTTCGATTCGATGGTGCTAAAGAATAGGAGAGAGGCCGGAAACGAACTAACCGGAATTCTATCTGAATTTTGGCTTTTCCCTTTCAAAATTTCTTTCCCCAGATTAGTCAAAAACGGCGTAACTCGCTGAGCACTGCGTGCCGCTCATATTCCTGTTTATTAGCTGCAGTTTTTTGAGCTAGAATTCTTAAATTATCTTTATCTCTCAAACGACAAATGCCGAAATAGCTTCATATAGGAATCTATCAACTACTTACATATTAAATCTTCCTTAATAAATATTCTTGCTTAATCCCTGAGTAATAAAAAACAATTGTCATTGGGATAAAAGCAATGTATTCGATGTTACTAACAAAGTCCTGGTATGGCCAATGGTGTACTTTGAAAAAAAAACTTACAATCCCAGTAATACAAAAAAAGACTACCCAAATAAGTTTCATTATATCTAAAAGTTGCTTAATCGATTTATTTAAAAATCTTATCAAATAGACTACTATAATGCCAAAATATGCAATAAAGGTTGTTATTAAGAGAATAGTCAAACTGTATTTATCGGAGGCGGTCATTAATAATGAAACCGCAAATGGAGTTATAAAAAGAATTATAATGGGAATTAAATACTTATTGCTACCTAATATTGTTCCATTGGCAACAATTTGAATATAAGCTAAAAAGGTAAATCCTCCGAACGCAAAAAGGCTGATTTCTTGAAATATATTATCAACAAGCAGCCAACTGAATGATAGTAAAAGTGAAACTGCAAATAATGCAAGTGTTAAAAACGTGATATTTCTATTATTAATGATTTTTTTTATAGTATCGTAATGTGCCACAACTAGTAAATATTAACTACGCTATTGCGTATATTTCGCTTATGTCTTTGGTTGTTACTATTTTAAAAATGCATGTAATTAATGCATTATATGTTTTCCTTTCTTTCCACATGCTTGCAAACTTTTATATGCTTTTCAAAAATAATCATTTTTATTTCTATTTTCAAATTAGATTAGAGCATTTTTCTTTTAATGCTGTTAAACAGTTTATTATAGCTGTTTTCTGCTTTAATAGGCAAGACGCAGCATAGATAAATGGCTTTTCTCTTTTCAGCAACAGGATGTTTTTTTATAAACGTCATAGATAGTTTTCTTTATACTCAACCTGGAACGTTTGCGATTATTCTCTTCTGTTTTGATAAACGCTTAACATAGAGAGAGAAAAGCGTTTAAACCTTCCAGTGCCATCATGGAGTTTGGATATGCCTTTCGTGACCAGCGCAATATCCTGATCATCACCAAAAACGAGCACACCCTGCCTTTCCTGGCCCGCGGTCTGGCGGAAGTCAACGATAATGTGCGCACCATCTATTACAAAAACGATTTCGACAACTGCCTCAGAGCCCTGCACGCACATCATGAAGCGTTGCTGGTGAGGTGAGGGGGGAATGTGGAATGGGAAGAAGAAAGTGAGAATTTGTTTCAGGTCTTGATGCAGAAGGCGTTTAAGGAAGTTATGATCTTGTTCTGTGTTCTTTGTTTATTATTTATTGATTCTGGGTTGGGTCTAATTCAGGCAATTCACCCATGAAAAGTTGCGTTGGTATAATTAATGGTCCGGTAACACTACCGAGATTGGATGATAAAGTTGTTATAAATGATCTCACATACGGAAACATTATAGCAGGAGCGTTAGCATTTACAAATGCTTTCTTTAGCTCTTCATCATCAAAATCTTTATCAAATTGAAAGTTGCCAATTCCAATTAATTTTAAGGAAAAGAAGCTTTCGCAATCTAACGAAACTTCCATAAAAATTTTAAAGTGAAGTTGATCGTCTTCAGGATAAAATACTTTTGGCTCAACATTCAGGTTTATTCCGGATTCGCCATCATATTGTTGCTCGGTGCGGAAATTGATATTTACAAAATCAACACCTAAAAACCGGAGTTTTGGCTGGTTTTGAATATTCATTATGCTGCTTGCCTATTTATTGGGGTCGGAGGAATGTCATCATTATCCTGTTTAAACTTTGCTTTTTGTGAGCAAACAAGTACAGTAAAACTTTGCCTTTTCATGCCAACAAATGTGCCTTTTCCAATAAGGTTGTTAAAATTGCTATATCGCTTATTCACCAACCACTCAGTTAAGCTGCTTGAAGTTTCATTCTCCAAAAGCTCATCTATTTCTTTATCTAATTTTTCTAAATCTAGCATAATATAATTTTATTGAGTATCACCACAATAATGGTGTGCAAAGCTAATGATTTTTGATTTATTGTATAACGCAAGTTGTATTCTTTTCTTATATTGAAATTCTTCTACCATAAAATGCACTGGATTCTCAGATATATCCTGAAATAAAATACCATCAAAAGAATCCCATTTCCCTTTTTCTTTAAAGAAATCATTTATTTCTTTTAATGTTGGTTTTGATCCGGTTTTTTTGAGAAAATGCTTTGCCGCTTTTTCTACCTGTTTTATCCAAAAATAATAATGATCCCGGTTAAAGACAGTATCAAGAACATTATCATCAATTGGAATTTTGGCTTTATAAATATCAAATCCTCCAGTTTTGTTTTTAAACTTCATTCCCCAGAAGACTGCATCATCCTCAGTTTCCCAAAAATAATATGCTTCCCCGAGCCATGCATTGGATTTTGTGCACATAATTGGCTCATACAGTTTTTCTCCTCTATCCTCTTGTGTATGATAAAACGCTAAAATCATAACATTGTTTAAATCAATCAATCAATAAAAAAAGAATTAAATCAGATCAAAGTTAAGAAAATATTTTAATGGAACCATGATACATGAATGCCTTTCTACAAAAGAAGTGACACGGAACTGAACAAGTGGACCTGGCTGAGTGAAAGACAGGTACCAGTGGAAGCGGCAAAAGAACATCAGCCTTCATGAATATGTTGTAATGCCCAACCATTTCCATGGGATATTGGAAATCACCGGGATTCAACCCATTCATAACACAACCGATACGATAACAATTAACCGTAGGGGCAACCCTTGTGGTTGCCCCCCTACGGGGTCAAAACGATTGGGAGACATGGTGTGGGCATTTGAATCGATTACCACGGTTGAATAGTTTTTAATAATTCAGTCCAAATGCCCAAAGAGGAATCACATTGCGATAACCATATTCTATATCGTCTTTTACAATAAATGATTTACCATCTTTTTCTATTTGATTCTGTTGTTTATTCTTACCTCCAATTTCAAAAGTGTAATGTTCAATCACAAAATCCGCTTTTTTTGAAGATATGACTTCATTTTTGACTTTCATTTGATTGAAAAAAAATGTTTCCCGCAGATTTCCAACATTGGATTTCTCACCAACTAAGTTGAAAACAATATTTGTATTATTTAAGTACACCTTATCTACCTTTCCCAATCCTCTTATACCGCTCGTTTCATTGCGTAATTGCACTATAAGTCCAGCTTTTTCCATATACGAAAAATAATCGTCTAAAGAATTACGACTTACGCCAATCATTTCTGATATTTTTGAAAAATTAGGTTTAAATGGTACGCTTTTAGCAATTATTGAAAGCAATCGTTTTAACTTTCGACTCGTGCCAACATTTAGGTTAGCATATTGCGGAATATCAGACTCCAGGGTTTGAACAATTATCTGACCTAAACGTATATTGATTTCATTTTCTAAACCAAATGGATAGTATCCTCGTTTTAAATAATCAGTAAATAGTGGTAATGGATGCTCAATATTCACAAGTTTCACTTCATTATTTATGATTTGTTCCAGGGTGTAAACTCCGGGATCAAAGTCGTGAAATAATTTTAAATATTCTCGAAATGATAATCCATGTAATTTATAGATAATTGCTCGACGACTTAAATCGGCAGAGCCTTTAAGGATATCTAATACTGACGAACCCGTAAATACAACTTTTAATGTAGGAAATGAGTCATACATGTTTTTTAGTTCACGTGACCAGTCAGTGTATTTATGAATCTCATCAATAAAAAGATATTCTCCTGCATTTTTATAGAAATCATCTGCCAAATCAAACAGCCTGTTTTCACTGAAGTATATATCGTCAGCGGAAACATATAAAGCTTTTTTACTATCTAAGTTTTCCTTAATATGCTGTAAAATCATTGTTGTCTTACCAACTCCACGAGCTCCGATTATACCAATCATTCGATTTTCCCACGCAACGTTATTGTATAAATATCGTTTAAAATCCGTTGCTGTACTTTGTAAAAGCGTTTCAAATTTCTGATATAGTGTTCTCATAATTTTCTGTACTATTTCTACAAAGATACAAAATGCACAACGTATTTAGCAATTATTCATAATATTTGTTCAATCAAATGTGCAATACGTTCGTTTTGCCTGGTGCTAACGGCAGTCTCCCGAAATTCTCGGGACAGGCTGATCACCGCCGCAGCATTCGCCTCAGGGGATATGACTATTCAAAGGAAGGCTTGTATTACATCACCTTATGCGTGAACCACCATGCCTGTTTATTCGGGCAGGTTGTTAACCGGAAAATGATATTAAATGATGCCGGTAATATGGTACAGGATCATTGGAACCGGTTGCCGGGGCGGTTTGGAAACATCTGCATTTGAATCGATTACCACGGTTGAATACATTCGTGGTGTAAAACTTTCGCCTATTCTCCCAAATTCACATAATCATAGATTATAGGATAGAATTCATCATTTACATCCTCCCTGGAAACCATCACAGAGCGGAATTTCCAGATGGCATCAAAGCGGTCGCCTGGTTCCAGGCCGGACAGGTTGTGGGTTAGCTTGGGAAATAATTCATCCACATTAGATGACATGGTATAGATAAATCTCACTATCATGGTATCCCCGTTGAATGGCGGATCGTCATCCATTTTTCCACAGCGGATCACCTTGATTACATTCACTTTTGCCAGGCAATCATGTTCTTTGCACGGGCCAAGGGTATCGCTGCTGTCCTGAACAACTTCAAGAATCTTCGCGCGGACAAAGCACTCATTACTGTTGAAATTAGTCACTACATCCGGTGGTGGTGTGGGTAGATCAGACCTGTTTTTCTGCGAGCGGCAGGCAGCCACTATCATAAGTAAAAGCAGTAAGTAAGGTAATAGTTTTTTCATGATGTGCAGGTTAAAGCAGACCCAGTTCCAGCCTGGCTTCATCGCTCATCATGCTCTTATCCCATGGCGGGTCAAAGGTAATATTTACCACAGCTTTTTTTATTTCGGCTATGGCCTCTACCTTTTCTTCAACTTCTGCGGGCAGGCTCTCGGCCACCGGGCAATTAGGCGATGTAAGGGTCATTTTTATATGGGCTGTCCTGTCATCATCCACGGTAATTTCATAGATAAGGCCAAGATCGTATATGTTCACCGGTATTTCCGGGTCATAAACAGTTTTTACGGCATCCAGAACTTGAGCTTCAAGTTCCAGGTAATTATTATCTGACATAATTCGCTGAAATACTTTATATTTAGTGTAAAACTAACAAGTTGTGGCTGTTATTTGTTCTGCTCCTGTTTTGTTTTGAATGCCAGGGCATACAACTTTATCTGCTTAAGCATGGACAGTAAACCGTTGGAACGGGTAGGAGAAAGATGCTCTGTCAAGCCTATTTCATCCAGAAAACTGCTGTCATCATCATAAACATCTACAGGCTTTTCTCCGGAATACACACGCAAAAGCAAACTCACAATTCCTTTAGTAATCAGTGCATCACTGTCGCCACGCAATATCATTCTGCCGTCTTCCATGCGCGCATGCAGCCACACCTGCGACTGGCAGCCGCTGATCAGATACTTTTGAGTTTTATACTGCTCCTCCAGTGGTTCCAGTGATTTACCCATTTCGATCAGATAATTGTATTTATCCATCCAGTCATCAAACATGGAAAATTCTTCTATGATCTCATTTTGCTTTGCTTTTATACTCATGCGTAGTGGTTTTATAATTTCTGATTAGCCAAACATCATCTTAACCTGCCGGAGTCCTTTCACCAGCTGATCTATTTCCGCGAAGGTATTATACATGGCAAAGGAAGCGCGAATGGTACCGGGAATGTTAAACTGAGTCATCAGCGGCTGAGTGCAATGATGACCGGTTCTCACGGCTATGCCCAGTTTATCAAGGATAGTACCTGCATCATAGGGATGAATATCATTCAAAAGGAAGGAAATGACGGAAGTTTTCTCTGCTGCCTGGCCATAAATTTTTAATCCTTCAATAGCCGATAGCTGTTCAGTGCCGTAGTCCAGCAATTCCTGTTCTATTTTCCTGATTTTAGCTTTTCCCAGCGAATCCACATACTCCAGTGCCCTGTGCATGCCTACAGCACCGGCCACGTTTGGTGTTCCGGCTTCAAATTTATATGGAAGCTCGTTGAAGGTGGTTTCTTCAAAGCACACCTGTTTGATCATTTCACCGCCGCCCTGCCAGGGAGGCATTGCTTCCAGCCATTTTTCTTTACCATAAAGTGCTCCGATTCCCATTGGTCCGTAGATCTTATGTGCCGAAAAACAGTAGAAATCAGCATCGAGATACTGCACGTCCACATCCATATGAGGCATGCCCTGTGCGCCGTCCACCAGCACAGGCACATCCATTTCATGAGCCCGCCGGATGATCTCTTTTACCGGATTAACCGTACCCAGCGTATTGGAAATATGATTCACGGCCATGATTTTGGTGCGGCTGCTCAACAGGGTTTCAAGATCATCCAGGATGAGTTCGCCCTTAGCATTTACCGGCAGCACTTTTATCTTCGCCTTTTTCCGTTGTGCCAGCAACTGCCAGGGAACAATATTGGAATGATGCTCCAGTCCCGTCAGCAGTATCTCATCACCTTCTGAGATATATTTTTCTCCAAAAGAAGCAGCCACCAAATTCACCGATTCGGTGGTTCCACGGGTGAAGATAATCTCGCGGGATGAAGCCGCATTCAGTGACTTTTGCACGTAGTTTCGTGCATTTTCAAAAGCTTCGGTAGCCTTTTGCGAAAGAGTATGTACTCCGCGGTGAACATTGCTGTTGTGCAGCGAATAATAATCATTAAGCGCTTTAATAACAGTCACGGGCTTTTGAGTAGTAGCTGCATTATCCAGGTAAACCAGTGGCTTATCGTTCACCTTCTGGTCAAGGATCGGAAATTGCTTTCTTATCTGTAGTATGTCGGTTTTGAGGCTCATATTTTTTTATTCGGTTCAGCTTCACACTTTACTCATATCGATCTTAAATGATAGCTGCCGCTCATCTTTGCAATGTAAAACACACTGGTCGCAAATGGACAGCTCTCCTTTCAGGCGCTTGATCACCATATTATCAATGCGGTCCTTTAAGGCGTCAATCCTGATATGATTCACAACCTGTGCTGCAAAGGCATACATCATCAGCATGCGGGCATTGCGTTCGCAGATGCCGCGTGAACGGAGGTAAAACATGGCTTGCGGGTCAAGCTGACCAACAGTGGCTCCATGGGAGCATTTCACATCATCAGCATAGATCTCCAGAAACGGTTTGGTGACAACGCTGGCAGTATCAGTGAGCTGAATGTTTTTGTTGCTCTGAAAAGCATTGGTATTTTGTGAATCCTGGCGAACCAGAATGTGTCCGTTGAAAACCGCTTTGGCTTCATCATCAATAATGCCTTTAAACAGCTCGTTGGAATAACAATCAGGATACTTATGATCCACATACACCTGGTTGTCCACATGCTGTTTGCGGTCCATCAGGTATAGCCCGATGACATCTGCATGGCAGTTGCGCCCGTCAAGGGTCACATCAATATCATTCCTTAAAATGCCACCGTTCAGTGATATGGTATTCGCCGAAAGCGTGGTGTTTGCCTGCTGGTTGAAGTAGGTGGAATTCACCACCGTGGCATGATCATCTTTATTCTGTAGTTTGTAATAATCAAGGGTTGAATTCTCATCCAGGAAAACTTCAGTAACAGCATTGGTAAAACTCTTTTCCTGTTCGATGGAATCATCGCAATGTACAAGTGTCAGCTTGCTGTTTTTTCCTATCACCAGCAGATTCCGTGGAAATATCATTATGTTTTCTTCTGACCTGATGATGTTGACCATTTGTATGGGAATATCCAGGCTGACATTATCGGGAACATAAATGAAAGCACCGTCCTGGGCAAAAGCAGTGTTGAGGGGTACAAGGCCGTGTTTTTCATTCTTTACATATTTGCCATAATGCTTCTCAACCAGCTCAGGATATTTCTGAAATGCTTCTCTAATGCTGCCTACAATCACGCCGTTGTCCAACTCACGAATAGGTGCTTCTTCATAGGCATACCAGCCATTGAGCTGGCTGATCAGATAGGTCTCAAAATTATGCACCTGGCACTGGAAAATATCATTGATGTTCACTTTCCGGTTGTCGCGGCTTAATTCGTGCCTGTATTCTGTTTGCAAAGCAGGCTGAAGATTCGTGTTACGCCAGTTCTCCAGGGGGTGGAGGGGGATGCCAGCCTGTTCAAAGTCGCTGATAGCTTTGCGTCTCATTTTGGCAATGAAATCCGGATCACCATTGATGATCTCCTTTTCATTATCCTGAAAACGGCTTATCAGCGTGTGCTCAATTTTATCTTCTATGGCCAGTTCTTTTTTCATGGTCTTTTTCTGATTTAAATAGATGCCGTTAAATCCTTATTAAGAGGTTCTCTGCACCCCGGGGATTACTTTTTCAGCCATTCGTAGCCTTTTTCTTCCAGCTCCAGAGCCAGTTCCTTGCCTCCGGTTTTCACGATCTGCCCGTCAGATAGCACGTGAACCACATCAGGTATGATGTAATCCAGCAGGCGCTGGTAATGAGTGATCACTACCGTGGCATTATCTTCGGTTTTTAAGGCGTTCACACCGTTGGCCACAATTTTCAATGCATCGATATCCAGTCCGGAGTCGGTTTCATCCAGGATGGATAGCTTTGGCTCCAGTAAAGCCATCTGGAAAATCTCGTTTTTCTTTTTTTCTCCTCCTGAAAACCCTTCATTAACCGAGCGTCCTGCCAGGGACTCCTGCAGGCCCACCAGGTTTTTTTTCTTGTTCATAAGCTTCAGAAACTCGGTGGCTGATAAAGGATCCTGCCCCCTGTATTTTCTGATCTCATCAATAGCTGTGCGCATGAAGTTGTTCATGCTGACACCCGGGATCTCGATAGGATACTGGAATCCCATGAAGATGCCTTCCCTGGCGCGGTCTTCCACATCCATGTCCAGCAGGTCTTTACCCTGATAGGTAACAGATCCGCTAACCACTTCGTAGCCTTCCTTGCCGGCCACTACATTCGCCAGGGTGCTTTTACCGGAACCATTAGGCCCCATGATAGCGTGCACCTCTCCGGCTTTCACTGTCAGGCTCAATCCCTGCAGGATGGTTTTGCCTTCTACTTCTACAACTAAATCTTTTATTTCGAGCATGATAAAACCTTTTATTTGAGATGATTAACCAACGCTTCCTTCCAGGCTGATAGACAATAATTTCTGTGCCTCCACAGCAAATTCCATGGGCAGTTTATTGAGCACTTCCTTGGCATAGCCATTTACAATAAGGCTAATAGACTGTTCTTCATTCAGGCCTCGTTGTTGACAATAAAATAACTGATCTTCTGATATTTTAGAAGTGGTGGCCTCATGTTCCACCACGGCAGTGTCGTTATATGTTTTGATGTAGGGCCAGGTGTGAGCTCCGCATTTATCGCCGAGTAAAAGCGAGTCGCACTGGGAGAAATTCCTGCCGTTACGGGCGTTTTTGGCCATCCTTACCAGTCCGCGGTAAGAGTTCTGGCTTCTGCCTGCTGATATTCCCTTGGAGATAATGGTTGATTTGGTGTTCTTTCCCAGGTGGATCATTTTGGTTCCGGTATCAGCCTGCTGGAAATTATTGGTGACAGCCACCGAGTAAAACTCACCGATGGAATTATCGCCCATCAGTATGCAGCTGGGATATTTCCAGGTAATGCTGGAGCCGGTTTCCACCTGCGTCCAGGAGATTTTAGAGTTTGCGCCTTTGGCCAGCCCGCGTTTGGTAACAAAGTTATAGATGCCGCCTTTGCCTTCCTTATCGCCGGGAAACCAGTTTTGCACGGTGGAGTATTTTACTTCCGCCCCCTTCATGGCTACAATCTCAACAATGGCCGCATGCAATTGATTTTCGTCACGCTGTGGAGCAGTGCAGCCTTCCAGGTAGCTCACATAGCTGTCATCCTCGGCCACTATGAGCGTGCGCTCAAATTGTCCGGTATTGGCAGCATTGATCCTGAAGTAGGTGGATAATTCAACCGGGCATTTCACTCCTTTTGGAATATAACAGAAGGATCCATCAGAGAAAACAGCTGAATTAAGTGCAGCAAAGTAGTTGTCTGCCACAGGTACTACCGTTCCCATATGCTTTTTTATCAGTTCAGGATGGTTTTTAACAGCTTCGCTGAAGGAGCAGAAGATAATTCCCCGCTCTTCCAAAGTATCCTGAAAAGTTGTCTTCACTGAAACACTGTCAAACACAGCATCAACAGCCACTCCGGTCATTATCTTTTGTTCGTCCAGTGGAATACCCAGCTTGTTGAAGGTATCCAGCAATTGGGGGTCCACTTCATCCAGGCTGTCATATTTGGGTTTCTTTTTTGGTGCGGAATAATATACAATGTCCTGAAAGTCGATAGGCGGGATTTTCAGATGGGCCCAGTCGGGCTCATCCATTGATTGCCACTTTTTAAATGCATTCAGCCGGTAATCAAGCATCCATTCCGGCTCCTGTTTCTTCTGGGAAATGATGCGAATTACATCCTCACTAAGGCCTTTGGGAATTGTATCTGAATCTATTTCAGTAACAAAGCCATATTTATACTCCGACCCGGCTACTTCACTCAGCACTTTATCCTGGTGTTCTTTCTTACTGTTTTTCTCTTCCATAACCATCTAAATGTATTATTTAGATTAAATTAAAATAGGTGTGCAAAAATAGGCAAGAATCTGCTTTCATGCAAGTCTGATTCCTTCCGTTCTTTTAATTCCGGTTTGATATTTCTTTCCGGGAAAAGATCAACAAAAAAACCACGTGAATAGTTTTTATAAGCCTGCAGCATTAGTGGCTAAAAGTGATTATTTCATCCTGTTTTTCAGCAGGGCATCCCATCCCTGAGCCTTAACAGCCGAGAGGCTTCCGTCGCGAGCTACCATGTTAACACCGCTCCTGCGGTCTTTGATATAACCTATTATTGCAAAAGCAGGATTATTTTTAATCTTTTCGTAGTCATTTTGATCCAGTGTGAACAGCAGTTCATAATCTTCGCCGCCGTTCATAGCAAAAGTAGTAGGATCAAGATTCATTTCTTTAGACAAATCACCGGTTTGATGATCAATGGGCAGCTTATCTTCAAAAATTTCTGCACCGGTGTTGGAGCTTTCGCAGATATGAAGGATTTCAGAAGCCAGTCCATCGGAAATATCCATCATGGAAGTTGGTTTGATGTTTAGCTGTTCAAAGGCCTTGATGACGTCCAGTCGGGGCTCAGGTTTGAGCTGGCGTTCCAGGATGTAATCATAGCCTTCCAATTCAGGTTGCACGCCTTTGCTTTCTTTAAAAGCTTTTTTCTCCCGTTCCAGTACCATCAGTCCGGCATAAGCAGCTCCCAGGGTTCCGGTAACGCAGACAAGGTCATTTTCCTTTGCACCATCGCGGTACACTATCCTGCCGGCCATGGCTTGCCCTACTGCCGTGACTGAAATAACCAGGCCTGAACGGGAGGAAGTGGTATCACCACCTACCAGGTCCACACCATAATTATTACAAGCCAGCTTGATACCCTTGTAAATTTCCTCAAGAGCCTCAACAGAATAACGGCTTGAAACCGCAAGGCTCACCGTTATCTGTTTGGGCATGGCATTCATGGCTGCCACGTCTGAGAGGTTAACTGCCACGGCCTTGTAACCCAGATGTTTAAGCGGAGTGTAGGTAATGTCGAAATGAATGCCTTCTACCAGAAGATCAGTAGTTAAAATAGTCTGGAAAATGCCGTTGTTGATCACAGCGGCATCATCGCCACTGCCTTTTATGGTACTTTTGTTTATTATCTTTACATCTTTCATCAGCCGGTTGATGAGGCCGAATTCCCCAAGTTCATCCAGTGTGGTTATCTGTTTGTCGCTCATGCCATAAGATTTATTTAATTATCTCTAATCGTAAGTGTGCAAAGATACACATTCTCAGCGAATTTTCATTAATTCGCTATTTTGGTGGCAGGTGTTGCAATTCTTTTTTATGTTTGTAGAACTATCCTTATTAACTTCTGAAAAATGGAAAAAATCTTATTACTCTTTATAACAGTTATATCATCAGCCGGTATCTGCTTTTGTATTATTGATAATGCAAGCGATGGTGAGCCAGACGTTGCTGAACGCATTAGCCAGCCTATTTACAACCTCCTGGAAGGAGCGATCACGGCAGGCCGAGAAGAGTATCAATGAAAGTGTTTACAAGATAAAATGATCCTGATCAGCAGTATACAGCTTTAGAAAGGATTGGAGCAGTTTAAAAATTGCAATTATTTAATCGAATTGGTTTCCGAAGGAACAAGAAGAGAAAAAAAGTAATCAAACAAAAAGATGGAAGAGAAGAAGTATGTGCGTCCCACCTGGGATGAGTATTTTATGGAAATCACAAAAACGGTGGCAAAGCGTGCCACCTGTGACCGGGGCAGGAGTGGATGTGTAATAGCGCGCGACCGGCAGTTGCTGGTGTCAGGATATGTAGGTTCTCCCCGTGGGCTGGAGCATTGTGATGATGTGGGGCATCAGATGAAGAAAATGATCCACGATAACGGGCATATAACCCAGCACTGTGTGCGTACAGTACATGCAGAGCAGAATGCCATCTGCCAGGCAGCACGGCTGGGTATTCCGCTGGAGGGTGCAACACTGTATTGCAAAATGACTCCCTGCCGTACGTGTGCTATGCTCATTATCAATTGCGGAATAGAGCGTGTGGTATGTGAACAGAAATATCATGCCGGAGCCGAATCGGAGGAAATGTTCCGGCAGGCCGGTATTTCCCTGGAGTTTTTTTCGGTAGATGTGGTGAAGTATGAGAATCAATAAGGATAACAGCTCCTGATTTATATTTTGGGGCAGGTGCGCTGAAATAATTCGGGTTTATTTTTTTGCTGCTTTTTTAAGCGTAAAAGCAAAGGTAGTTCCGAAATCCACTTTGCTTCTTACGTTGATGGTTTCCCCGTGAGCTTCAATAATGTGCTTTACGATGGCCAGCCCGAGTCCCGATCCGCTTTTGCTCTGGTCGCGGGCTTCGCGGGTACGGTAAAAGCGCTCAAACAGTCTTGGGATGTCTTGTTCTGCAATCCCGGAACCGTTATCGGTTACTTCCACCAGTATATGCTCGTCCATATCAAAGAAGCTGATCTTGGTTTTGCGTCCTTCTTCCCTTGGGCGGTTGTTGTATTTCAATGAGTTGTCTATCAGGTTTGTGAGTACCTGGCGAATACGTTCGCGGTCAGCATATACCATAACCGGAGCTTCATATTCTTCTGCATAATATATATTTACATCCCTTTTCTTGCTTTTATCTTCCAGGATGTCCAGCACTTCTTCAGTAAGATCCCTGAGATCGAAGTTTTCCTTCATCATTTCCAGTTCACCGGCTTCCAGTTTAGCAATGGCTTCCAGGTCTTCCACAATGGTGATCATGCGATTAATGCTTTTTTCGGTTCTGAGCAGGTATTTCTTATTGATTGAAGGGTCCTCAAGACCACCATCCAGCAATGTAAGCACATAACCCTGGATGTTGAAGATCGGAGTTTTAAGTTCGTGGGATACATTGCCGATGTATTCCCGGCGGTAATCGGCCAGCTGTTTCAGTCTTTTGATCTCCTGACGTCGATCGGATGCCCAGTCGAGCACCTGCTGGTTAACTTCTTCTATTACATCAGGATTATTACCCGAGTGCATCCGCCCTTTCTTTTCGCTGGCTGTTGCTTTTTGGCTGAGGATGGTTTTGTAAATGAGCTTGATCTTCTCGTAAATAAAACGTTCAAGGATATAATCAATGATGAAATAACTGCCAATGATCAGCACAATCAGTGTCAGCAGAAATACTTCCAACATGAATATACCCATAATCATGGATATGACACTATATATGAGCGTAAACACACCTCCCAGGATTAAACCGGAGGTGAGAGCAAGATTTTTCGGATTATTGTATTTCATCCAGATACTTCAAACTTATAGCCAACGCCTTTTACGGTTTTAATGTTTTCATTGCCGACTTTTTCACGTAATTTCCTTACATGGACATCAATAGTACGATCACCAACAATTACATTATCACCCCAAACTTTGGCAAATATTTCATCGCGTGAAAATACTTTATTTGGCTTAGAAGTCAAAACCTGAAGCAATTCAAATTCTTTCTTTGGCAGGGTAATTTCCTGATCATTTTTAATTACCAGGTACCGCTCACGGTCGATTACCAGATTGCCAACTTCGTATTTGTCAATTGTTTCTTCTATGTTGGTGCTGCTACGACGAAGCAGAGCCTTTACACGGCTGGTAAGTACACGTGGTTTTACCGGCTTGGTCACATAATCGTCGGCACCGGCATCAAAACCTGCTATCTGAGAATAATCCTCACCTCTTGCAGTAAGAAACAAGATTACCGAATTTTTCATATTGGATAAAGTGCGCATCTCGCGGCAGGCTTCAATCCCATCCATTTCCGGCATCATTACATCCAGAATAACCAGATGCGGCGACCAGTCTTTAGCAATTTTAACTGCTTCACTTCCATTGGATGCTGTTTTTACCTGATAATCTTCTCTGCGTAAATTATAAGAAAGAAATTCCAGGATATCCTTTTCATCATCCACAATGAGAATTCTGTATTCCTTATTTTCCATTATTACAAATATTAATCTGTATTTAAGCGCCAAAAATATTGAAAATATTTAATATTCAATTTCTAACGGATCAGGCAGGTATACAATGCTATTTTGTACGATCCTCATTTTTAAATACTTTAATGTTGAGTTAATATGAAATTTTCAGAAAAATAATAAATACTAATGGTAAGTGGCCTGTGAAGAGCTTATTTTTTTTCCTGAGAGTGGAAATGACGATATACAATGCCGGCTTTTTGTTTCCCTATTACCTTTTCCAATTGAGTTTGCGAGGCATTTATAATCTGTCTGACAGACCGGAATTCCTTAAGTAGCTTTTCTGTTGTTTTAGCACCTATGCCTTGAATATCAGCAAGGCTGGTTTTGGTCATGGATTTTTTATGCCTGCCGCGGTAATGTGTTATTCCAAAGCGGTGAGCTTCATCCCGTGCACGTTGGATAATTTTTAGGGTTTCCGATCTCTTATCAATATAAATAGGTACTGAATCGCCCGGAAAATATATTTCCTCCAACCGTTTTGCAATGCCGATAATTGTGATTTTACCTCTGATACCAAGTTTTTCCAGGCTTTTAACCGCAGAACTCAGCTGTCCTTTGCCCCCATCTATGATGATCAGCTGGGGAAGGGGCTGTTCTTCATCGAGCAATCGGCGGTAGCGGCGGTAAACGACCTCTTCCATGCTGGCATAATCATCCGGGCCTTCCACTGTGCGGATGTTGTAATGCCGGTATGACTTCTTCTCAGGCTTGCCATCCCTAAACACAACCATAGCTGCTACCGGGTAATCCCCCTGCATATTGGAATTGTCGAAACACTCAATATGCCGCGGCTGTTCTTTCATGCGCAGGTCCTTTTTCATGGTTTCCATAATCCTCCTGATGTGGCGGTTTGGGTCCACCAGGTCTTTTTGCTTTTCCTTATCTTTCCGGTAATATTTTACGTTGCGTTGTGACAATTCCACCAGGCTTTTTTTATCCCCACGCTGCGGGACTGTCATTTTGATACCCGGGTAATATTCTATATCTTCCGGAAGGAAAATCTCTTTGGAGTCGCTGTCGAAACGCTGCCTGAATTCGGTGATGGCAAGTGGAATTAACTCCTGCGGGGTTTCGTCCAGCTTTTTCTTTAGCTCAAGAGTGTGAGATTGAACCACCGCTCCATTGATAATTCTCAGGTAGTTTACATACAGAATATTAAGGTCTTCATCCCAACTTACCACATCGGCATTATGAACAGAAGGGTTTACCACAGTGGAGCGGCTTTGGTATTTCTCCAGGATGTCGATTTTTTCCTTATACACCTGGGCCTGCTCAAACTCCAGTTTTTCAGCATGCAAGTGCATTCTTTCCTTCAGCCTGCGCAATACTCCGGTTATATCACCCCGCAGGATTTTTTTTATCTGTTGGATGGATTCCTTATAGTCTTCTTCCTCCTGATATCCTTCACAGGGGCCTTTGCAATTGCCAATATGATATTCCAGACAGACTTTAAATTTGCCCTGCTCAATGTTTTCCTGCTTCAGGTTATATTTACAGGTGCGCAGCATGAAAATGCGGCGGATAAGGTCCAGCAGTGTATGCATCATCTTCACGTTGGCATACGGCCCGTAATATTTCGATCCGTCTTTTACCGGATTCCTGGTTGGAAATACCCGGGGGAAAGGCTCATTCTTAATGCATATCCAGGGAAAGGTTTTGTCATCCTTCAACATTACATTGTAGCGAGGCTGGTGTTTCTTTATCAGGTTGTTCTCCAGCAGTAGTGCATCCAGCTCCGTTTCTACAACAATATAGCGGATGTCTCTGATTTTCTTTACCAGCACTCTTGTCTTCCCCTGAATGTCCTTGTTAAAATAGGAACTTACGCGTTTTTTGATGTTTTTGGCTTTACCCACGTAGAGGATCTTTCCTTCAGCATCAAAATACTGATAAACGCCGGGCTTCCCGGGTAGTGCGGATATCAGCGTGCTCAGCTCCTTATAATATGGATTAAGATGTTTGCTCATTTATGATGCCGGTAATATCTGTAGTTGAATGGCATGAATACCGTTGGTTTTATATGACGGCATAAGGTTTTCCACATCAAATTCGTACAGTCCCTGTTCGCGAAATTCCACTGACTGGAAAAAGTCGATGGTAAATTCATATTCTCCCTGCTCATTTTTGTGGCCGGTGGGCTTTCCATCTTCGAGTAACTGTTTTTTCCTTTCCAGGTAACGTTTTTCACCGTAAGGAGTTTTCATGCTAACCCCCATGGCAAAAATATCGTTCTGCATTTCTTCAGTATATATTACCTTAAAATTTACGGTATAATCCCCTGTTTTATCCATTACAGCCTGAAATTTAAGCGTTTCAAACTTCTTCCACTCAGCTGAGGTAAAGTTGTGCGTTTCTTCATGAGATGAGCGGCATCCGAAAAAAACCAACACTAATGTAACAACAATTAATTTCCTCATTTCTATATTTTTTTCAAAAATAAAACATCTGTGTCAGGTGAGTGCTTTGGGGCATTAATTTCTGCTATTTTTGCAACGATGTCAAAGAAGAAAAAGTATTACGTGGTATGGCGGGGCCGTAAAACCGGCATTTTTGAAAGCTGGGAAGAGTGTAAAAATGCTATCCGCAGTTTTCCCAATGCCTGCTATAAATCCTTTAAGGACAGGCAAAGCGCTGAGGATGCTTTTTCCGGTAATGCCGCTGATCATATTGGAGTGGATAAAGTGGGTGAGGATGTAAGCGAAGAGGAAAAGAAAAGAGCCGGGAATCCGGTGAAGGAAAGCCTCGCTGTGGATGCAGCCTGCAGCGGTAATCCCGGAGTAATGGAATATCAGGGGGTGATGGTGAGTACCGGCAGGCGGGTTTTCTACCAGGGGCCGTTTCCCGAGGGTACAGTAAACATAGGAGAATTCCTGGCGCTGGTGCACGGGCTTGCTTTTTTGAAAAAGAACAACAGTAAGATACCGGTATATACTGATTCGCGGACGGCCATGGCCTGGGTAAGGAGGAAAAAAGCCAACACCAAACTGGAACTTAATCCGAAAAATAAAGAACTGTTTGAGCTGGTGAAGCGGGCTGAGCATTGGCTGCAGAATAACTCCTGGGATAATATGATACTGAAATGGGAAACAGCAGTGTGGGGTGAAATTCCTGCTGATTTCGGAAGGAAATAAAAAACCTTACTTCAAATGAAGCAAGGTTTCTTTTGCTGAGGACAAAAAACTAGCGAATCTCTTCACATTTCTCCACACATTCAATCACCTGCGCTACTGATTGTTGCTTGAGTGAATAGTAAGTGTTTTTTCCATCTCTTTTGGAATGAAGAATTCCTTTGTTCTTCAAAATGTTAAGATGATGAGAGGCAGAAGCCTGCTCGATCTTGAGATGCTCATAGATTTCAGTTACATTCATTTTTGGACGGTCTTCGAGGAGACTGATGATCGCAATGCGCATCGGATGAGCGATAGAACGCAATTTACTGGCGGCATCCTCAAGCTTTACAATGTCCAAACCACTTTTTGTTGTTTCCATAATTTGAAGTTTTTGGTGCTAATAAAATGTTCCGATGTTACAAATATAAGATATATATAGGTTTAAAACAAATATTTCAGCATTAAATTTCTCTAATTTTTAAATATTTGTACAAATCGAAAGCTATTTCCATCGAAAAGACCTTGATCTCCAATCTTTAATGAAGGAATGACTAAAAGTGCCATAAATGCAAGCGACATATAAGGAGCAGTAAGTTGTGAGCCGTTTTTTCTGGCAGTACTATCCAGTTTTTCATATAATTGAGATACTTCAGCAGCATTTTTATTGCTCATGATGCCTGCAACCGGCAATGGCAATATTATTTTTTGCTTCTGATCCACATATGCGATTCCACCTTTGTGTTGTTGAACCAGGTTGATGGCTTCCAGTATCATTTCATCATTAACACCTGTGGCAATTATGTTATGGCTGTCGTGTGCCACTGTGGACACCATGGCGCCATTCTTAAGACCCATATTATGGATGAATCCTACAGCGGGTTTAGTATTCCTGTATCTGTTAACGACCACGATCTTTAAAATATCATGTTCAGGATCGCTGATCACTTTGCCGTTTTCAATTTTCGGATCAGCAAGCATTTCGCCTGTTACCA
Organism: uncultured Bacteroidales bacterium; assembly: GCA_964477095.1. GTDB lineage: Bacteria > Bacteroidota > Bacteroidia > Bacteroidales > PWNQ01 > PWNQ01. The sequence goes on from CAYZDA010000011.1 coordinate 19,153, forward strand.
GCTGCCCATCGTTAACATCTATCACCCGGATCTTTCCTTCTTCAGCTTCTACTTCGATATCAGAAGGCTTAAGCTGATAAGAAACGAAATTATTGGGAAAATCATTCTGATGTTGAGTGATGAGGCTTTTCCTGTTCTGCGCAACGAGTTCACCATTAATGTATGTTTTCATGACATTAAAACTTTCCGGCTTATCTATGATAATGAAATCCGCCGGGTCATCCACCTGAAGCATGCCCACATCAAGGTTGTAATGGTCGCGAGGGATGAGAGTACAGGGCCTAAGTGCGGTTATCAGATCAAACCCGCGATCCAGAGTTCTTTTCACCAGCTTATCCATATGGCCTTTCATAAGATCATCCGGGTGTTTATCATCGGAGCAAAACATCACCTTGTCAGGGAATTCTTTCAACAATGGTATCAGCTCATCATAATTTTTTGCAGCACTGCCTTCCCTGATCTGTATCTTCATGCCAGCCCTGATCTTATCCCTGGCTTCTTCCAGTGTAAAGCATTCGTGATCAGTTGATATTCCAGCTGAGGCATATTCTTCAGCCTGCTTTCCTTTAAGTCCTGGTGCATGTCCGTCCACGGGCTTGTTGTATTTTGCAGCAGCAGCTATTTTTTCCATCACTTGCTGGTGCCGGTTTAATACGCCGGGAAAGTTCATCATTTCGGCCAGGTATTTCACTTCTTCCCTTGACAGAAGCTCCCTGATGCTATCAGCATCAAGCTCGGCACCTGAGGTTTCGAAAGGTGTGGCGGGAACACAGGAAGGTGCGCCGAAATAGAATTTCAGCGGTACTTTTTTACCGTTTCGGATCATAAAATCCACACCTTTCGTACCCAAAACATTAGCAATTTCATGGGGATCAGAGACTGTGGCAACCGTTCCGTGAGTAACAGCTATGCCTGCAAATTCAGATGGTACCAGCATGGAACTCTCAATATGGACATGGGCATCGATAAGTCCAGGAAGTATGTACTGATCTTTTGTTGCTTCTTTGGGCAACTCTTTAACAGATATGATCCTGCCGTTTTCAACAGCTATTTCGCCCGGGAAAATCTTCTTGCCCACGACATCCACGATCATTCCTGTGATTTTTTCAGAAGTATTCATAACTAATCCTATTTGGGTTTTGCCAGTTTGTTGGCCAGTTGACCGCAGGCTGCATCTATATCCTTGCCGCGGCTTTTTCTTACATTTACAATGATGTTGATCTTTTCCCGCAGAAATTCCACAAAACGCTCCATATCTGCGATATCAGCCTTCTCCAAAAAGGAGCGTTCCACAGGATTATATTCAATTATGTTGACCTTAACCGGAAAATGTTTACAAAATGAAGCCAGCTCACTTGCATCCTGAAGTGAGTCATTAAAATCCTTGAATAAAATGTATTCTATAGTAATTCTCTGATTGGTTTTTTCGTGATAATACTCAAGAGCGCTAACAAGGTCTTTCAAGGGATGGCGACGGTTTAGCGGGATGATCTTGTCGCGCTTTTCATTATTGGCAACGTGTAATGAAAGCGCCAGGTTTATTTTAAGATTTTCATCCGCCAGCATCCTGATCTTACCAGGCAGTCCAACTGTTGAAAGTGTTACTCTTTTTGGTGACATACCCAGGCCTTTGTCTGAAGTCAGCCTGCGAACCGAATCCACTACATTATCATAATTGGCCAGCGGTTCACCCATACCCATATAAACAATATTCGTTAGCGATTGCCGGTATTTCTCCTGAGCCACTTTGTCGATACCCGTTACCTGGTCCACGATTTCATCAGCATGCAGGTTTCTCTTCAGGCCCAGGCCTGCTGTTGCACAGAATTTGCAGCCAAGACCACATCCCACCTGCGTGGAAATGCAGGCAGTCATCCGCTCGCGCGAAGGGATGAGCACACCTTCCACTATGCTGTCATCTTCAAGACTGAACGCAACTTTGATAGTACTGTCAGAGCTAACCTGAGTCTTGCTGACAGCTGCATGACTGATATAAAACTCCGCTGACAGCATCTGCCGCATATCTTTTGATAAACTGCTCATTTCATCAAATGATGCAGCATTCTTCTGCCAAAGCCATTCATTCAATTGTTTAATGCGGAATTTCTTTGCTCCCTTTTCAAGAAGGTATTTTTCCAGTTCCTTTTCTGGAATTCTCCGTATGTTTCTTTTTTCTTTCATCATTGCAAAAATAGTCATTTTCACCGGGATAGCGTTGGTGTGAATATCAAAAAAAACTGGATAGTGTTGGTTTGAAGCTCGGCTAAAACTGAATAAAAAGCCCGGTGCCTTATTAACACCGGGCTATTGCTTTTTTATTTCCTGACAAATTTCCTTAATTCCTTTCCTGATGCACTTTCAGCTGCAATCAGGTACACACCGGCAGGTAAAACACCCGTTTTTAGTGTTATTTTATTTGTACCGCTGTGTAAGATCATGTTTTTCTTTTCACTCACCTTTCTGCCTGACATGTCTAGGATTACTATTTCAATGGGTTCATATTCTTTTGAAGAAATATTTAAGTTGACTACTTCTGAAGCAGGATTGGGATATATGCTGCTGATGGAAAAGCTGCGCTTCATGTTAAACATTCTTTCCACGGAAAGGCTGTTTTTATCAATGAAAGCTGCATAAATATCCAGATCACCGTCGTTTTTTCTGCCGTCGGCCCACACCGGGATGATATAATTGGTGGTGGATAAAATGGCATTATATTCTCCCACTCCAAATTCATTATTCATGTATCCCACGGTTGAAAAATCTGTTGACATGCCGCTGATACGCGTATTGGGGCCAAAAGTCTGGCCGTTATCATACGAGCTGGAGATGTAATAATCAGTGCTTACATTCAGAGAATCATCATTTCTTCTGTCATACCATGAAATATCAATTCTTCCGTCAGGGGAAACATTTATAGAGGAGTAGAACTGATGCGAAATCTGGTTTGTGTCATTGTTGATGACCAGGGGAGCATCGAAAGTGGCGCCTCCATCGGTGGAACGGATGAAATAAATATCCAGTCCGTCAGTTTGCTTTTGTACGGTTCCGTTACCCGTCCAGGTTATATACACATGATTTGAAACGGGAGATGCCGCGTTATAGACAGAAGGATAAAGCCTGTCATCGGATATACCTTCCACTGAAGCGGTCGTTTGGCCCTGGGAATATTGTGGCATTTGAATATCAGAAACTTTAACCGGGGTGGAGAAAGTTTGTGCGCCGTCATCCGAATAGCTGTGATACACACCGTAATTTTTCATGTCAGTGGTGCCAAAGAAGCTCACATGAACCCGGCCGTTATTACCAACACTTATGGAGGCAAACTGAACGAGTGAAAAATTACTTCCGGTAATCGCGGCTTTCACTGTATCGAATTGGTTAGCTGCGGCTGTTTTTCTGGCCACGGTGATGGTGTATGCCTGTGTATTGATGTTAATTTCCACGTAGCTCATATAAAGGGAATTGTAGTAAGGGGAAGAAGGATTCTGGTCAACGGCCATCCATTGTTTATCAGCTAAGGGGCCGTTAAAGCTGAGAGAATTAAGGTTACCAAAAGATTTGCAAACGGTTTGGGTGGAATCGAAATGCCACGTCTGACCGTTGTCATCTGAGTAGGCCCAATACAGTCCCCATGTTGTTTTTGATACATCCATTCCTCTGATGCTAAGGTCGATCCACGACATATAAACCCTGCCATTGTTATCATAAGCAAGTACAGGATCTCCACCTCCTATGCTCATATTGCCGGATAATGATGGCATATTGGTAAAGTCCGACTTATGCCAATCAGTACCAAAATTAGGGGTATAATAAACCGGGCAGGATAAACCGGCCATGCCATTATGCCCGATCGGGCTTACTACAATATAATTACTGTCAAGAGGATTTATTGCTGCATGAACCTCAGATTCGGGAGAGGAATAGCCTGAAACAACAGCATCAACTGATTTTGCGGCAGATTCAGCCATTTTCTGTTTTCCGGTTTTCCATTGGCTACCCGGTTCCCGCGGGTCTAGTTTAATTTTTTCTTCCAGGGTTTTCTTAAACATACGGCTGAAATCCTGATTCTGTGCTGACAGGCTAAAGGATATCAGTAAACCTGCAATAAGTAATACTTTTTTCATGCTTAAATATTTAAAGGTTTAGCTTATGACGGCAAATAGAGAAATTAAGTTACACGCTAAAATACAACTTAAAAATCTAAATTGGATTTTCGAGACACAATTTTCGTGATAAACAAATAGAGTGTATACGGGATATGGAAAGATGGCAACAGCACTGATTGGGGTATTTGATTAATCACAAGAAGGTGTATCGGCTCATGAAAGAAGCATAGTTGCTAAAACATTAAAGTGGCACGGTTCGAACCGGAATCACTGGCACTGATACGCCGAAATCTGTGGCACTGTTTAAACCGGAATATTCATATTCCACTTTCCGAGGCAAGTACTCCTGATCGTATAATTTGATTAAGCTCGAACTTAGTCGCATTATACCTTTTTGTTGGAAATGCTTTACTGATACTCCTTATTATGCTTTACCGGCTCATATATTTTGCTACAGCGTAAAATGATGTTTAATGCTCTTGTTTTTATAAAAGCATTAGAAATAAGCATTTTATGTCACTTTACATTGTTTTTGTTTTGCTTTTTTCAGTATAAAGAAAAACCACCATAATGGTATGTAATTTACAGTTATGGTGGTTTTTATAATGGTAGTTAAAAAAAGTTAATTACCAGTCATCATCCTTCTTTTCTTCTTCTTTCTTCATGCCATCTTTCAAGCTTTTAATCACCTTTTCAATTTCTTTATTAATGGCTTCCAGCACTTTAGGATTTCTCTTATCGTAATAGGTGTTCTCAGGATCAATCCATCTTTCCAGTGGAAAGTCGGAGGTTTTAAGCAGTGTCAGATCAGTAATGGTATAGCGGTATTTGCCTTCCTTAAATTCCAGCTTAAAAACGTACACCATACGGCCGCTTCTCTGCATTTCACCATCTTGATCAGGTACCATGATATCGTGGCGTACATGAGCGATAAGCACACCATTCATCTTATCCTGTTTTTTGATCATCCCGCGCGCATTTACATAGTGCTCGTTCATCCAGCTAATTGCACGGTAGAAAAGTTCGACAGTAGAGCCCTCTGCCTCCACAACTTCCTGATAGGTTATTTTACCGGTTTCTTCGTCCACCGGAAAATCAAGCTTGTTTTCCTCCTGGGCCGTAACGGCGATCTGGCCGAGGGTCAAAGCAAATAAAACTGCAAATATTTTTTTCATATGAATAGAAATTTTTGAGAGGATAAAGATAAAAAATCGGGCCAAACAAATCCAAAAAAAAGGGAGCCGAAGCTCCCTGTAGATTATGGTGGTTTTGATGATTTACATCATACCAGGCATTCCGCCACCCATTCCACCCATACCTGCAGCAGGGCCAGCGTTATCATTATCATCCGGTGAGTCGGCCAGAACTGCTTCGGTAGTGAGCAGCATTCCGGCAATGGATGAAGCATTTTCAAGTGCAACGCGTGCTACTTTAGTAGGATCGATAACTCCGGTTTCAAAGAAGTTTTCGTAAGTTTCAGTACGTGCATTGAAGCCAAAATCACCTTTTTCTGATTTTACTTTCTGAGCCACTACTGAACCTTCCAGACCTGAGTTTTCCACGATTTGGCGCAGCGGTTCTTCCAGTGCGCGGCGAATAATGGCAATACCGGTTGTTTCATCAGCATTGTCACCTTCCATTCCTTCCAGTGCTTCTATGGCACGGATATACGCGATTCCGCCTCCCGGAACTATACCTTCTTCAACTGCAGCGCGGGTAGCGTTAAGAGCATCCTCAAAGCGGTCTTTCTTTTCTTTCATTTCTATTTCACTGGCAGCACCAACGTAGATTACAGCAACTCCACCGGCCAGCTTGGCAAGGCGTTCCTGGAGTTTTTCTTTATCATAGTCTGAAGTAGTGTTGTCCATCTGAGCTTTAATCTGGTTAACTCTTGCTTTAATATCGTCTGAGCTACCTTTTCCGCTTACGATGGTTGTATTGTCTTTATCGATGGTAACTTTTTCTGCTTCACCCAGCATTTCCAGGGTAGCATCTTCCAGCTTGTAACCTTTTTCTTCTGAGATCACAGTACCACCGGTGAGAATAGCAATGTCTTCCAGCATTTCTTTTCTTCTGTCGCCAAAGCCGGGAGCTTTAACAGCAGCAATCTTGAGTGATCCACGCAGCTTGTTAACCACGAGAGTAGCCATAGCTTCGCTTTCCACATCCTCAGCAATGATCAGCATCGGGCGACCGGTTTGCTGTGCTTTTTCAAGGATGGGAATAAGATCTTTCATTACAGAGATCTTTTTGTCATAGATAAGAAGCAGGGGATTTTCAAATACGGTTTCCATTTTTTCGCTGTCGGTAACGAAATAAGCAGAGATATAACCGCGATCGAACTGCATGCCTTCAACAACATCCACGTAGGTTTCAATACCTTTGGCTTCTTCGATGGTGATCACACCTTCTTTCTTCACCTTGCTCATAGCTTCAGCGATGAGTCCGCCTATGACATGGTCGTTGTTTGCAGAGATGGAAGCAACCTGCTCGATCTTCTGGTTGCTGTCACCCACTTCCTGAGAAGTTGCCTTAAGGTTTTCGATGGCTTTCTGAACAGCCTTATCGATACCACGCTTCAGGTCCATCGGGTTGGCACCTGAGGTAACATTTTTCAGGCCGGTGCGGATAATTGCCTGAGCAAGAACGGTTGCGGTTGTGGTGCCGTCACCTGCCACATCGTTGGTCTTGGAGGCTACTTCCTTGACCATCTGGGCGCCCATATTTTCTACCTTGTCTTTCAGTTCGATTTCTTTGGCTACTGTAACACCGTCCTTGGTGATAGTAGGAGCGCCAAATGACTTGTCGATAACAACGTTACGGCCTTTTGGCCCGAGAGTTACTTTTACTGCATTGCTAAGAGCATCTACCCCTTTTTTAAGGGCGTCTCTGGCTTCAATATCAAATATTATGTCTTTAGCCATTGTGATAAGTTTTTATGTTTAATAATTTATTACAAAAATTGATTAAATGATACCATAGATATCATCTTCTTTCATGATGAGATATTTTTCATCACCAAAAGCGATTTCAGTACCGGCATATTTTCCATACATGACTGTGTCGCCTGGTTTCACGGTCATTTCATTGCCTTCAGTACCTTTACCAACTGCAACAACTTCCCCTTTCTGAGGTTTCTCTTTTGCGGTATCGGGGATGATAATTCCACCACTGGTTTTTTCATCAGCGGTAACAGGTTTTACCAGAACCCTGTCGCCTAATGGTTTAAATTTTACTTCTGACATTTTTTTTTGGATTTATTTTGGTTTCCCTGCCTGCATGACATAATTTATGCCAAACGCTAATTAATGTCATTATTTCAGCAGTGGCTACGGCTAAAAAAAAATGTCAGAATGTTTGTGACATTCTGACATTAATATGGTAAGTTGATTCTTCTGTTTATTCAGTTCCCTGATCTTCCATTTCGCCATCAAATTCTTCATTGAGACCCTGTTCCTGCATCTGCACGCCGGTTGGGTTTTCATTAAGCCATTCCTGTGCTTCTGAACCTGCCTGTTCTACATTTTGCGACCTTGGGATAACAAATACTGATGAAAGGCTCAGTATCAGTAAAATAATGGCGAGCGTCCACGTGGTTTTTTCCAGGAAGTCGGTTGTGCGTTTCACGCCCATGATTTGATTGGAGGAGGAGCTACCGCCAAATGCTGAAGACAATCCGCCTCCTTTGGGGTTCTGAACCAAAACTACCAGCACAAGCAGTATGCATGTTAGGATTACCAGTGCTGAAACTATAATATATCCACCCATAATTATTTAATTTTCAGGCAAATGTTTTTTGCCGGTTCAATTTTCTTCAATTTTTTGAATAAGGTTTGCAAAGTAACGCTTTTTTTCCGGGAATTTCAAACTTAGTTTCTTATAAATTTCTATTGCTTTTTGTTTTTTCCCCTGTCGCTGGTAGATTAGTGCAAGCGTTTCGGAAATAATCTCCTGATTATCTTTTAAGCTCTGGTCAGCCTGAGCAGTTTCTTCATCAAAACTCCTTTCCTTATCGGGAATAATCCGCGGTTCTTTATTAATGAACTTATCTATCAGCTCAAAAGGATCAGGTTTGCTTATTTCCTTATGGCCTTCATTTTCGGTTTTCCCGGCTTCCTTTTCTATATCAGAGGAGATGTCAGGGTTTTCTGCCTGTGGATAATCCTGTTCTTTTTCTATCTGCCTCAGATCATTTTGTATCAGGGCTTCTTTTTCTTCCTGAGTATATCCTTCTTTAATTTCAGGCGGTTTTTTTTGTAATGCTTCCTGCGCTGGTTGAGGTGCAGGCTTAGCATGATTAAAATTCAGCCAGTTATAAAACCTGCTTCGATCGTGAATAAATGCGGATGAGAAGTGCAGGCTTTCGTTAAAATCTGTATGGTCAAGATATTTCAGGGTTTTTAGCCAGAGCATGTGCAGTGTGGCGCAATAAGGATATTGCTTCACGAGCCTTTCAATGTCATCTTTGGACTTCCGGGCCAGAAGGCCGGGGTTTTCTATCACTTTTATTAACTCCTGAGCATTCATAAAAACATGTTTACCAATTCACCACAGATTTATTAAAGATGTCATCCACAAGCAGGTCCACAATTTCGCTAATGAGCTGGTTTTCCACTGTTGCCAGGCTGCGGTTACTGTCGTAATCTGCATACCTTGAAAATGTGGTTTCGAAATTAGCACTTTCATCAAAGCGATTAATATAACTAACCTTTACCTGAATGGTAAGCCGGTTTTGAGCGGCTTCATCATTGCCCTGAATGGCTATTGGCCTGGTATTATAATCTACAATAGTTCCTTCGAAATACAGGTCTCCTCCGGTATCTGTAAGTTTCAGCGAAGTCTGTGACTGGAACCTGTCTTTTAGTGCGTCAGTTAAAATCTGGCTGAGCGAAGGGTTTACCAGTGGTGCCTTATTCGGGAAATAATCTATGGTCACCGATTCTGCACCGGCCGGAATGGAGGCTCCCGTAAAGCTGTATATGCCGCAACTCTGCCATATCAGCATGAATGGGATAATCAGTATCAGTACAGTTTTCTTTAATCTCATTATTTAATATTGTATTCTTTTATCTTTCTGTATAAGGTGCGTTCGGAAATGCCGAGTTCTTTTGCGGCCAGCTTCCGTCTGCCATTATGTTTTTCAAGCGCTTTTTTTATCAGATCAATTTCTTTTTTCTGAATTGAAAGGGATTCCTCAATTATTTCAGAATCCTGAATAGGCTCTTCATCGTGCTCCACTTCCTGATAGTAGTTGTCAGGAACATATGGTTCGTGCTTAATGTCAGGTGCAGTGCGCTTCATTTCCTCTTCACTATCATCCTGATACCTTGATGACATTTCAAAGTAGCGCTTGTCACCCATGCTTTGCCGCACATCCTCTTCCTTATTTAGATCAAAAACCACTTTTTTCAGGTCATGGATGTCCTTTCGCATATCAAACAGGATTTTATAAAGCAATTCTCTTTCAGAGAGGTGTTTATTTTCCTGTTCTTCTTTGCTAAACAGCACCGGAAGAGATCTTCCGCCACCATCGGGCAGATAGCTGAGCAGGGTATCCCTGTCGATTTCCCTCTGACGTTCAATAACGGCCAATTGCTCAGTAATATTTTTGAGCTGCCTTACATTTCCTGGCCAGCGATAGTTCTGAAGCTCTTCTTTTGCAGGGTCCGTAAGCCTTATCACAGGCATGCGGTATTTCTCAGCCAGATCTGCAGCAAATTTTCTGAACAGTAAAACAATATCATGTTTTCGTTCCCTTAGCGGCGGCACGTAAATGGGCACCGTACTGAGCCGGTAGTAGAGGTCCTCACGGAATTGTCCCTGGGTTATGGCTTTTTCAACATTAATATTTGTAGCAGCCACCACTCTAACATCCGTTTTAATCACTTTGGATGAACCTACTTTAAGGAATTCACCTGTTTCCAGTACTCGCAGCAGCCTTACCTGTGTGGCTAAGGGCAGCTCTGCCACTTCATCAAGGAAAATGGTGCCACCATTAACTTCTTCAAAATATCCTTTTCGTGATTCTGTAGCGCCTGTAAAGGAGCCTTTCTCGTGGCCAAATAGTTCGGAGTCAATAGTTCCTTCAGGAATCGCCCCGCAGTTGACGGCAATAAAAGGGCCGTGTTTTCGTGAACTAAACTGATGAATTATTTTCGGAAACGATTCCTTGCCTACTCCGCTTTCCCCTGTTATAAGCACGGAGATATCTGTTGGCGCCACCTGCAATGCTTTATCTATTGCCCTGTTCAGCAGGTCGGAATTGCCAATAATGCCAAATCGTTGTTTTACTGATTGAATATCCATGTATCAAATTCCTTGTAACCCGCAAAATTAGTTAATAAATGTTGAGTATATAGCATACTGACAAAAAATAATGTCATTATGACAGAAAGTCAAGTTTTATTTCAGGAAAACCGGGATCAGTTTAAAAAATCGCAGGCGGGTAAGGCATAAAAAAATCAGAGATGGCTGCATCATGCAGCCTGCCAGGATATTAGATTATTATGCCAGGGATATTAAACTTCCGGTATTTCCATTTCTGGTTCAGCCACAATGAATGCACCGGGATAAAACTCTTTCAGTTTATTAAGCACCCTTTCCGCTTCGAGTTGGGATATAAAATTACCGACCTCCACTTTATAATAAGGTGCCTGGAAAACAATATATGCTTCGATGTCGGAAAATGACTTTCTGAATTTTGCCTTTGCCTGCAGTGCCCTGCGCTTGGAGTTATTACCTGAATCGGAAAAGATCTGGATCCGGAATCCGGGGATACCTTCCATTTTTTTATTCACAGCAATATGTTTTTCAACCAGCGATTCCAGGCCTGATGGCTGATGCATATTTACCTTTCCTGTTTGTTGGGCCGATACACAGGTGCTTATGATCAGGAACAAAGCTGCTACCCACAATTTCATATTATTCATCATTATAATTTAGTCAACCAGGTGATCATATAAATTACGCGGACGGATCGAAAGCACAGGAATCGGCGAATGATTAACCATTTGCTGGGCAAACGGCCCCATAAGCAAATTGGCGGTGGTCGTTTCCTGCTCAGTCATAATTGCGATCAGGTCAGCATCCTCTTCCCGGGCAAACTCAATGGTTGTGTCCGTAAGGTTGCTTGTATCGCGTTTTTCAATACGGTATCGAACGTTGTTTTCCTTTAGATATTTTGCCGATTGATCGATATACCCATTTACCAGCATTTTTACTGCCGTTCCGAGAGTTGAAAAAAGTCCCAGGATAATGATCTCGGCATCAAAAACGCTTGCAAGCTTCATAGCGAATGGCAGCTTCTGACGGGTTTGTCTTGTGCTGTCCACCGGAAGAACGATTTTTTTGATCTTTCTTTTGGCAGATTCACCGTAGCGAAGGGTGATAACGGGGCAGGGAGAATAGGTAACAATCCGGTAAGCACTGGAACCAATCCAGAACTCCTCAAAGCCTGATGTGCCATGCGTTCCTGCCACTACCATGTAAGCATCATGGTATTTAGCCTGATTGGCAATTTCTTTGTGTACCTTACCAGAACGGATTTTGTACATGAATTTTCCGCCTGAAAGGTCTTCCTTGCGACTTTCGATCAGTTCCTCGAAGCGTTTCTTTACTTCAAGGCGCGGATCGTGGGGAATACCGGTGTAGATCGATGAAGATGTTTTTTCTTTATCTACCCATACCATTAATACATTTGCCATTAATTCATTGGCAATTGTAATGGCATAGTTAAGAGCATTTTCGGCTCCTTCAGAAAAATCCATTCCAACTATTATGATTTTCTTCATGATATGATGGGTTTTTTGAACATGTGCTGCGTAAAGATAAGAATTAACAACCGCACTTGTAAACCTTATTACAATAAAAATTTTGTTTTTCGCACCAACATGTCCATGATTTCTGCTTGTTTATACTAATATGACACCAAACCAGGGGTTGCTGTTGCCTGAAAGCATTACAAATAATGCATTGGTAAAGTTTTATGAATAATAAAGTCTAATTGATTATTTTTGCATTGAAGGGAAAAATATGTCAGTAAACAAAAATTTAGATGCCTCGGGGGAACAGATGAGCCCGCGCGACTGGGAGATTGAGAAGAGTTTACGGCCGGGAAGTTTTGAAGGATTTCGGGGCCAGGATTCGGTGGTTGAGAACCTGAAGATATTTACACAGGCCGCCCAACAGCGGTTTGAGGCGTTGGACCATGTGCTGTTGCATGGCCCTCCCGGACTGGGTAAAACTACACTTTCGCATATAATTGCCTCCCAGATGGGTGTTAATCTTAGAATTACTTCAGGGCCGGTGCTCGACAAACCCGGTGATCTGGCAGGCTTACTTACCAGCCTTGAAGAAAGGGATGTGCTATTTATTGATGAAATACACCGGTTGAGCCCTGTGGTGGAGGAGTACCTGTATTCTGCCATGGAGGATTTCAGGATTGATATTATGATAGAAACCGGGCCCAATGCACGAGCTGTGCAAATAGACCTGAGCCCTTTTACGCTGGTGGGAGCCACTACCCGTTCAGGTCTGCTTACTGCTCCGCTTCGCAGCCGCTTCGGGATTACTTCCAGGCTATCATATTACGACCAGGATACACTGGCTGGAATTATCAGGCGATCAGCCGGAATATTGAATGTGCCGGTAGAAAATCAGGCCGCACTTGAAATTGCACGCCGCAGCCGTGGGACACCACGTATTGCTAACCTGCTGCTGAGAAGAGTGAGGGATTTTGCACAGATAAAAGGGGATGGTAATATCGATCTGAAGATTGTGAAATATTCACTGGACTCGTTAAATGTGGATAAATACGGACTGGATGAAATGGATAACCGTATTCTGACATCTATTATCGATAAATTCCATGGTGGACCGGTGGGATTGAACACCCTGGCTACTGCGGTGGGAGAGGACGCCGGAACAATAGAGGAGGTTTATGAACCCTTTTTGATCCAGGAAGGTTTTCTTGATCGTACCCCACGCGGAAGAAAAGCCACCCTGAAAGCGTTTGGCCACCTGGGACGTAAGCCCGGTATCGATCAAAAAAACCTGTTTAATTTATGACAATTGCTTCTGACTTGTTAAAAAGCCGTTCTTACTTCATAAAAAAAACAGCCCGTAATGCCGGATTTGACTATTGCGGTATTGCCAGGGCCCGAAGGCTGGATGAGCAGGAGCAGAATCTCAGGGAATATCTGTCAGAAAACAGACACGGGCAGATGGCATACATGGAAAATCATTTTGAGAAACGCCTTGATCCGCGGGAATTAGTACCTGGAACAAAGTCGGTTATTTCGCTATTGTATAATTACTTTCCCCATGAGTTTTTTGCGGCGGATGCTGAATATAAAATCAGCAGATATGCATTGGGAAAGGATTATCATTTTGTGGTAAAGGAAAAAATGCGACAGATCGTGGCAGCTATGCAATCGGAGTTTGGGGAGTTTGGTTTTGGAGTGTTTACTGACAGTGCGCCTGTGATGGAGCGAGCCTGGGCACAGCAGGCAGGGCTTGGCTGGCAGGGAAAGAATACCATGCTGATCAATCTCAAACACGGCACTTATTTTTTCCTGGCAGAAATATTCGTGGATATAGAGCTGCAGTATGATCAACCCATGGTGAAGGATTTCTGCGGATCGTGCCACCGCTGCCTGGATGCCTGTCCTACAAATGCACTCACAGCCTATAATATCGATGCTTCCAAATGTATTTCATATCTGACTATAGAAAACAGAAAGGAAGAAATCGGGGAGGAGTTCAGAGGAGAATACAGGGAATGGATTTTCGGATGCGATATTTGCCAGGAAGTGTGTCCCTGGAACAAATTCAGTAAAGTGCATGATGAACCTGAATTTTTACCTCATCCTGATCTGTTAAATATTACCACGCAACAATGGGAGGAGCTTACTCCTGAACAATATCGTAAATTATTCAGAAAGAATCCTGTGAAACGGATAAAATTCAAGGGGCTGAAGCGCAATATTGATTTTCTGAAAGATCAGAATCTATAGGTAACATAAAATCGCAACAATTCAATATGTTGGCCACGGTTAAACCAGTATGTTGAACCGCTGTCATGCTTCCTTACCGGGAGGAGAGAGACGCTATAGCGTCCGCCAATTGCAAAATTATCATTAAACCAAAAATTCATACCTCCATTTAAAGCAAATTCGTATTTATTAAATGGTCTGGTTCCATTCAAAACACCATTTTCATCTTCTTCATTATTGTCTCGTTTAATCAAAACTCCGAATGAAGGGCCTGATTCTAAAGATAACATATCATGAATAAAATATTGATAAGTTACCGGAATCTCTATATAGTTTAACATCAGCCTGTATGAATTATAAATGCCTTTATCAGGACGGGCAAGTTTTCTGGACCCTTTTTCAACATAATTCATCTCAAGGGTGATTAATGATTTCTGGTTGAGTTCAATACTTGTAAAAATACCGGCATAAATGCCGGGTTTATCAAATCCACCAAGTTGATCACCTGATATTTGGCTGGCACTAATACCCGTTTTTATTCCTGCATCAAACTGCTGCGAAAACATCATTGCCGGCAGGGCGAGTAGCAACAGAATAAGCGGATATCTACTAATAGTCATATTACATGTGAATTATTTCAGCTACAAATATAACAATGATTGAATTATTTTAGTTCCCATTGATTAAGGTTCATCTCATCACCTTTAAGCATATTCAGATAATTTTCATAACGGGAAGCTGCCATATTATTGCTGTCCACAGCTTCACGCACGGCGCAGCCAGGCTCATGTATATGGGTGCAGTTATAGAATTTGCAGTTAACAGCAATTCGCATCATTTCCGGAAAGTAAAGCCTCAGCTCATCCTTTTCAATATCCACCAGTCCGAATTCCTTAATACCCGGTGTGTCCACCACGAAAGTGTTTGGCCAAAGCTGATGCAATTCTGCAAAAGTAGTGGTGTGTTTTCCTTTAAGATGGACATCAGAAATATCTCCGATGCGCAAATCCAGTCCGGGAACCATAGCATTAAGAAGTGCTGATTTTCCCACGCCCGAATGCCCGGAGAAAACCGACAGTTTGCCATCCAGCAGAGTCTTAAGTTCTTGAAGATGTTCGCCTGTTTTTGCAGAAGTTACCAATGACTGGTAACCTGCATCCTGATATATTCTGCTTAGCTCTTCCAGTTTCCTGTTTTCTTCATCTGTATAAATATCTTTTTTATTGAAGATTATTTTGGCCGGAATGTGATAAGCCTCTGCACTAACCAGAAAGCGGTCGATAAAGCCGGTGGAGGTTCGGGGCATGGCGAGTGTGGCTACCAGAATGGCCTCATCAATATTAGCAGCGAGAATATGTGCCTGCTTGGACAGTTTTGTTGATTTTCGGATGATATAGTTCTTCCGGGGTATGATTTTACTGATAACTCCCGTCCCATCATCCTGCATTCGATATACAACCCTGTCGCCCACTGCAATGGGATTCGTGGTTTTAATGCCTTTAATCCTGAATCTGCCTTTAAGTTTACATGGCACGGGCTTAGAATTACCGGATTTAACCTGGTACCAGCTTCCGGTTGATTTTATTACTAATCCTTTATAGTCTGATGGCATAGAAATTATTTTCAGAACCGGCAAATTTAAGAAAATCAGACGATGCGGAACTGGTTTCCGGGGAGGTTTTTAACCAATCCGCTGAATTCCAGCTTCAGCAGGATAGACGATAGTTTACTGGAAGGCATTCCCGTTTCCACTGCCAGCCAGTCGATGGTAGATGGGCCATGGTCGCGCAGCTTCTCAGAAATCAGTTTTTCTTCGGCATTTAGCTCCTGGAACAGTTTTCGCTGGCGCATTCTAATTTGTTCATCCTGTATATCCCAGTTCAGCAGCCTCAATATATCGTGTCCGGAACAAACAAGTGCTGCTATATTATACTTTATCAGATTGTTACAGCCTTCTGAATATTTGTCGTAGCTTCTGCCTGGTACAGCAAAAACATCACGGTTGTAGGAATTTGCAATATCTGCTGTGATCAGAGCACCACCTTTTATTGCAGCTTCCACTACCAGTGTGGCATCGGCCATTCCTGCAATAATCCTGTTACGCCGCGGGAACATCACTTTTTCCGGTATAATTCCTGATCCCCATTCGGTTATTACTCCACCCTGCCTGGTCATTTTTTCAGCCAAACGCTTGTTTTGAGCCGGATACATTTTGTCATGACCATGAGCAACCACTCCTATGGTATTCATTTTCTGGCTTAGTGCCATGCGGTGGGCATGGCTGTCGATGCCAAATGCCAGTCCTGAAATGATTAGCACATCGGCACCTTTCATCTGCTCAATAATCGTTTCGCACATAAGCCTGCCATAATCAGTAGAACTCCTGGTGCCTACCACTGCAAGAATCCGGTGGTGATTAAGGTCGGCGTTTCCTTTGTAGTAGAGCATCAGTGGCCCGTCGGAGCAATGTCTGAGCCTGCGTGGATATTCTTTATCTGTATAGAAAAGCGGCTTTATGCCATTCTTTTCCATAAAATTCAGTTCTTTTTCGGCCTTCTCCAGCGGTTCCTTGCTGTTGAGTTCCTGCACCAGTTTCCGGCTGATACCTGGTATCTGCCTTATCTTTTCCCTGTCACCCTGAAAAACAGCACGAGGGGATCCCATGTAAGAGATCAGCTTTTTCCCGTTTACCGGCCCGATCTCCCTTACTAATGACAAAGCTACCTGATATAACAGCAAGTTGTTGGATTTTAATTTACTCAAATTTAAGTAAATATTTCCTATTTTTGCAAAGTTTACAAAAAAAAATTCTTGGAAGAAGAAATAAGTAATATATTGATAGCCCCGCTCGACTGGGGCCTTGGGCACGCAACCCGCTGTGTTCCACTTATTCACAAGTTGCAGCAGAAGAACTTCAATATCATACTGGCTGCCGATGGCAGATCATGGGATTTTTTCCGCGAAGAATTTCCTGATTTAATGCTGGTAAGATTACCTTCACAAAAAATCACCTATCCTGTTAAGGGCAGTTTTATGCTGAAGATGCTCGGAACCCTTCCGGCTTTATACAGGAATATAGCCAAGGAACACAGGTTTCTGAAAAAGATTATAAGGGAGCATAATATTAGTGCAGTAATTTCGGATAACCGTTACGGGCTATGGTCTGAAACAGTGCCTTCAATTTTTATCGGCCACCAGATGATGATCAAATTCCCTGGTTTTCTCAGGTGGGCTGAATGGCCTGCGCACAAAATCAGCCTTAAGCTTATCAATAGATTTGATGAATGCTGGATACCCGACTATCGGGGAAAGATTAACCTGGCAGGAGACCTTGCACATAAATATCCTTTGCCTGAGAAGTATCATTATATCGGGCCGTTGTCACGCTTTCATTTTTATAATGAAGAAAAAAATGGCTTTGATGCGGATACACGGGGATACCTGCTCGTGATATTATCAGGGCCGGAACCACAACGCACTGTGCTGGAAAGAAAGATTTTCATGCAGCTTAAGAGAACGGATTACAGGGCAATTGTGGTTCGTGGAGTAACGGAAAAGCAGGGGGAATATCAATTGACAGAAAACATCAGGGTGTTGCACCATGCTGATACTAACCAGATGAAAGAGCTGCTGTTGGGTGCTGAAACGGTGATCTGCCGTCCGGGATATTCCAGCATTATGGATATCACAGCAGCCGGTAAAAAGGCTGTATTTATTCCAACTCCCGGACAGACCGAGCAGCAATATCTTGCGCAGTATTTCTACTCCAATAAAATATTCTATTACAGCCCTCAACGGTCTTTTGATCTGGAAACTGCCCTGGAGCAAGTTTCGGATTATAAAGGGCTACAGGTGCGTTACAATCCGGCCCTGCTTGAAAAAAGGATCGATTGTCTTGCAAAAATGATCAAAGGTCAGTAGGTTTTGGTCATGTTGGTAGGGATAACCAGGATAAAATCAGCCATATCTTTGTTATCGTCAGCAAGTTTGTCAATATCATCCTGCTCTACAGTTGCTATGGTAATAATCCTGGTTTCAGGGCGGTATTTATTGATATACCAGCTTATTCCTTCATAATTATTTGAATGATACGTTCCGTTGAAATGCAGAAAGACTTTTCCGGGAGCAAGGCGGGAAATTATTGAATTAGCCATGGTAGCATCCTTAATCGCCTGTGCTTTTGGAAGATTCGGATTACTCTTGCCGTGCATACTCATCATCGTATTCATTTTTTTATAACCTGGCAAATCAGGGTCATAAGGAATTGGAAGCGGGGCTATCCAGTTATAGGCTTCTTTAGAGAGGCTGTCAAGTCCTTCAAATCCTTTACGAGCAACAATGGCTGCATATCTTCGTGGGATATTAGTGGCTAAAAAGGGGACGGATTCCTTCTTTGCAAATCCCAGCAAGGGTTTATAGTCAGTGCCATAGTTGGGCCACAGACGTGCCTGCCCTTCAAATGAACGTTCGGATATCAGCCCCTGCAGATATTCTTCAACCAGTACCTGGTTATCCCGCTCAAACATTTCAGCGCCAAGCAGCAGTTCTTTACTTCCTTCTTCATGCATGTCCATAGCCAGCTCCAGCTGCAGCCAGTGGCATACCGGATTATTGTGTAACTCTCCGAATAATACAGCGTCGGCTTTTACTGAGGCCTTTAGCAATTTATCATAGCTGGTTTCAGATCCGTTGGCTTTAAACAAACGATAGGCTCTTTTCTGGGAGAATGCTGCTGCTGAAATCAGCAACAAAAGAACAACAAGGTATATTTTTTTCATTTTTTTCTGAGTTTTGATTCTTCAAAAGTAAAAGGTAATAAGGATTTCACGGAGTTCACTTCCAGGATTTTACCTGAAGCACCTTTCATGATCACCCTCAGTTTTCTGCCACTTGATTTTTCATATTCTGCAAGAACCTGCCTGCAGGCGCCACAGGGCGTTACAGGAGCATCCATCTGAAAATTGTCAGCAAAGGCTGTTACAGCGATGGTATCGAAAGGCACCCCGGGATAGCTGGAGGATGCATAAAATGCAGCTACTCTTTCGGCACACAGGCTGGAAGGATAAGCCACATTTTCCTGGTTGGAAGCAGCAACAATTTTTCCGTTGTCAAGGCGAATAGCTGCGCCTACGTGAAATTGAGAGTAAGGAGCATAGGAATCAGTTGCTGAACGCTCTGCTTCACGTAATAGCCTGCGGTCTTCGGCAGATAAATCTTCTTCCTGGTATTCTTTATAGGCAAATGAAAACTGCTTTTCTTTCATAACGGGTTTTTCATAAAACCACCCAAGCCTATTCTGATTGCGGCTTAAGTAATTTATTATAGGCATCAGGATCATTTAACAATTCAATGGCCCTGAGTGTTTGCTTGTCGTTTTTAAGTGAAGATATCACTTTGCCTCTCATGTGGTAATATCTGCTCACAATTTCAAGCCGCAGTAATCCGGTTATTTCGTCTTTGAAGTCCTGAAGGTCCTGAGCCTTGTCATGATGAAGCTCGTTTTTCAGGCTCTCCAGGTCGCCTTCAATAGCCTGCAGGTATTTTTCTTCTTTTGCTGTTTCTGTTAGTTTTTCCAGGCTTTTCTCAGTATCGGTTTGATATTCAAAGTCCATTTTAGTTAGAAATTCACTGAAGTCATTGTATGTTTGCTCGGATACTGTGTACTCAGAAGGTTTTTGGATGCTGTCAACCTCGTACTGGAACAAGGTGGCAAAATCAAAAATCATATGATCCATAACCAGTGATTTAGAAATGGGCTGATAGGTTTGTGACGGCACTTCAATATCAGGATAAATGCCTGCTCCGTCATAAACAATTCGTCCGCTTTTGGTTTCAAAAATTCTTTTCAGGGAATCAGGAGAAACTTTTGCGTCTTGTTTGGTGGAATAGTCCACGGCTTGTATGCACCTGCCTGAAGGAATATAATATTTAGCCACGGTAACCTTCATGCGTGTATTGTAATTAAGGCTGACAATATTCTGTACCAGCCCCTTGCCAAAGGTTTTTTCGCCAATAATAAGGCCTCTGTCAAGATCCTGGATTGCTCCGGCAATAATTTCGGAAGCTGAAGCACTGTTTCCATTAACGAGAATTACAAGCGGAATAGATGTATCCAATGGTTCGCTGGTAGTGTAATAGGAGTTGTTTTTTGATTCCAGCTTTCCACGCGTTTCCACCACCAGTTCGCCTTTGGGTACAAAAAGGTTGACAATCTTCACTGCTTCTCCCAGTAGTCCTCCGCCATTGTTTCTAAGGTCTATAATCAATCCATTGAGTTCATTGTTTTCTTTCAGATCAAGAAAAGCTTCTTTTACCTTACTTCCTGCTTCCTGCGTAAAGCTGGAAAGCTTGATATAGCCAGTTTTGTTTTCCAGCATGCCGGAATAAGGAATGTTAGGAACTTTAATGTTCTCACGTTTTACTTTAATTTCAATGGTATCTTCCTTTACCGGTCTGTAGATTGTTAAGCTGATTTCTGATCCGGCCTGGCCTTTCATCAGGTTACTGACATCATCACTTGATTTCCCTTCCACATTTTTCTTATCCACTTTAAGAATGCGGTCTCCAATCCTCAGCCCAGCTTTTTCAGCAGCATAGCCTTCATACAGGCTGGTAACCTGGACATGATCACCTCTTTGCTGCACGGTTGAGCCTATGCCGCCATATTTTCCGGTAGTCATGAGTTTGTATTCTTCTATCTCCGATTCCTGTATGTAAACAGTGTATGGATCAAGCTTCTGCAACATTGCATTTATACCGGTTTCCACCAGCTCACCGGTCTTGATCTCATCCACATAATTGGTATGAAGCTTTTGCAGCAGGGTGGCAAAAATCTCCAGGTTTTTGGATATTTGAAAATCGCTGCGAACGAAACTTGTTGTTCCTGCTGCAATTATAAACACCAGCGAGAGTGCAATAAGGGTCTTGTAAATTTTACGGTTAAAAATCTTCATTTTGCTATTTACTTTTAGGTTGGAGCAATGGAATTTCATGGTGATGTAAAGATATTAAACGATCCATTACACAGGATATTTTTTTTTCGAGCAGCGAGTACTCGAGCTTTTTTCCTCCGGCATATATCAATGCAATTGCCAGAGTGAATTCCTGTCCACTCTTTCGTTGTGAAAGTTTATGTTTTTGTTTGCGCCAGGCTTCACGCATCAGGCGTTTGAGATGATTTCGGTCAACTGCACCGGAGAATTTTCTACGGGACACGGAAACCATAACCCTGACATCTGTATCTTGCCTGGGTACCTGGATAGCAATAACATTTAAGGGATAGTGGAAGAAGGAAATACCATTGCTAAAAAGAAAATCTATTTCTTTTTTGTTGCTGATGCGCTCTTTTTTGCTCAGCCCATAATTTTCGGGTTCAGGTATTTCGTTTTCCAATCAAGCTATTTTTTTTTTCTCCGCTTTTTCTTTCGTTCTTCGTCCAGAAACTGATCAATAGCCATAGACATGGAAGGAGCAGTTCTGCTGGGAGCTTTCACAATAACTTTAAGGCCTTCTTTCTCAGCTGCCTTAATGGTAGATGGGCCGAAGGCAGCAATTACAGTTTCTTCCTGCTTGAAATCGCTAAAATTTTCAAACAGTGATTTCACTCCACTGGGGCTGAAGAACACCAGCATATCGTATTCCCCGATAGGTATATCAGAAAGATTGGCCGGTAAAGTGCGGTAAATAACCGCCTTGCTGTATTTGATCTTATCTTTGTTAAGCCTTGCCGGGATATCGTTTTTATGGCTCTCGGAGCAGGGCAGAAGGAATTTCTCTTTCTTGTGTTTTTTGATAACTTCCATCAGGTCATTAAAACTCTGCTTGCCATGGAATATCTTTCGTTTTCGGTACTGCACATATTTTTGGAGATAATATGCTGTGGATTCTGAGATACAAAAGTATTTCATGGTGTCGGGGATATACACACGCATTTCTCCGGCCATTCTGAAGAAATGATCTACAGCTTTCCTGCTGGTGAAGATAATAGCAGTATGATCCAGTATGTTTACTTTTGATTGCCGGAATTCAATGGATTTAATTCCTTCAACCTTAATGAATTTCTTATAATCTACTTCCAGGTTGTATTTTTCCGTAAGAGCAGTATATGGTGACTTCTCCAGATCGGCCGGCTTGGGCTGCGAAATCAAAATCTTCTTAACTTTCAATGTATTATGATTTTTTGTTCGACCTTAGCATTAAATCATGTTACCTGTTGACCGCAGGCTCCAGATAATTACCAAAAGAACAGGTAATATTTCGAGTGTGCAAAGATACAAAATAATATATAAACCAGTAAATGTGCTTTGTTTAAAAACCAGATGAATCCCCCGTATGCCGCGTACCATATACAACAGCGCAATTGTTAATATTATGGTGTAAAAAATTTCTATGGCCGCGCTATAGGTAAAAAGGAAAGCCAGGGGAAAAATAAATAAGCCTGCAAGTATATCATAAACCACCAGGTTAGTAATATACAACCGGTTTGTATTTCGTTCACCTGAAATTCGCCCGGTAAAGGCAAAAAAGATGATTTTAATTACAGGAAATGAGAGAGAAAGGATAAGCAGGTTTAGAAAAAGCCTGAAATTTTCTGTTACAGCCAGGCTGGAGAACCGCCCCAGGGAAATAAAGGTGAAAGTGGCAGCAGATAATGCATATACCAACAACAATAATAACGAATGAACTTGTGTAAGCGGGTTGCCTTCTTTTACAAGTTGCTCCATACCCGACCGGGAGATTGTAGAGGATAACTGGAGCTGGAATATATTCCGGTAAGCACTTGCAACGATGCTTATGATAATCATCTGCAAAAGGAACACCCCAAATATCCAGGATGGCGGTTGGAAGCCTTCGCTCAGGGGCTTAGCTACCAGGGCTGGGTCATCTGGTTTCAGGGAATGAGCATGAAATACCGACTCGCGGCTGGAAGTATGCTGTTGATCGCTGCCTTGAATGACCGCCTCTTTTGATAAAAACTCAACAAAAAAGGTTTCATCCCTAAGCTTTATGCTATCCTGGTTTGTCATCTGCATGCAAAATTACAATGGAATATTATATACAGGCATATCCTGATAGAAATAAATCAGATAAGCAGTTCTTCTATGCGGGGTATCTTATTTCAAGCAGAATGTTGAAGTAGAGCTTTTGTGCCTGATTCAGCTGGGCCACACGCATTACCCGTTGCTTTTCTTTTTCTGTTTCTGCAATATATTTAGGCCTGATCTTACTTTTGATCTTATGATAATATAAGTTAAAGATGAAATTGCCCGGATATTTTTTATAAAGCCTGGCAGCATAAGGAAGAGCCTTTTCTGGATTATCCTCCAGGTCGAAATAGATTTTCATCAGAAAGTAAGTAGCCTCAGTGGAGAGGATTTCATTTGTGCAGCTTGCGGACGCCTCAAGATAATTAAGGCCCGTGGTGACATCTCCTGATTTATAGAACCTAAGAAAAGGGCGCAGCAGAAAGTAATTTTCGCCGGCATAATCAATTAGATAAAAGTAAAGACCGTTGATCAACTTGAAAGGCATATACCCGTTTTGCTCAAAAGTGGGTTCCAGCAGATCATAATATTTACTAATAGCTTTAAATGCTGCCACATATTCCTTGTTGGTCATGGAAAGTCTGGTTTTATAGGAATAGTGCATAATACGCAAAAACCGCTGCTCGTGCTTGCTTTTCAGCGAATCGCTGGCTGTGAGCAGCCGGCTCAGGTTTTGTTTGAAGGAGCAGGCCAGCTCATTATCCTTATCACCGGCAAATATCTTCCAAAGGTCGAGGTTGGAAGACGCAAAATAATACCAGGATTCGGATTGTGGGGTTTTTTTTGCTTCCATTAGCAACCTTTCAGCCTCATCAAATCTGAAATTGTAGATGGAACTGAATATTTGACGCAGATTCTCATCGGTTTGCTCATCCCGGAGTGAAAAGCTTTCCTTTGATGCATTAGTGGTTACTGGCACAAATAGGAAAACCACAATTATATTTACTACTGTTTGTCTGAAGATCAGTAAAAGTTTCATATTCCCGAATGTCTTCTGCTTTGGCTGGTTTCTACCATGGTTTCAAAATTAGTAAATCTGCACTTAATCTGTCCCTCATTGTGGGAATAAATTTGTCTGGTGCACATATTTAGCACTTTAGCCCGGATTGAATAAACAAGATTTGACTTCAATTGTTAGTGAATTAGTACGAAACTGATCCTGAAACTCTTTTCAGGTATAAATATTAACTAATTTGATTCTAAACAAAAACCAGATTAATTATGAAAAAAGGACTATTATGTACTATGATTTTGCTGCTGGTTTCTACAATTGCTTTTAGCAGTGCGCCAGATGATCAGCTGTTTAGCTATGATAAACAGAAAGTAGCTGAAGAATTCACAGAACTTGACCAACTGGAAGCATTTCTTGTTTCCAATAATGGAGCGGATAATGCTGATGTGCCAGTTTCATTCCAATTGAGCAGCCTGGAACAGCAATCTTCGCCCTACGGAGTTCAGTTTGGCTTAAATGATATGGACTGGATTTCCTTCGCGTGGGGATTCTTATGCTGTCCTGTCGGATTCTTTGTTGTGGCGATCAATGATGAAAAAACAAGAGATGAAAAGACCTCTTACTGGATAGGTGTGATCTCTGCCACTCTTCTGAATGGTTTTGGAACGATTTTCTGGTATAATACCTGGTTGAATATCTATTAAATATGGAAGATTGTATTGGCCAGTGTCTATAGCTAAGAAGACTTCGTAATAAGGTTGTTTTTAACCGCTTTGTAGTGTATATTTAAGCATCTTCAGATGTTTGTTTTTGATACTTGTAATCAAATATGCATTATGAAGCGGTTATTTTTGTTTATTGGTGATATGCAGTTTTATGTGACTATAACGGGAAGATCAAATGTCTTTCCTCCCAACGGCGGGATTCACCCCTCTTTTAGTGCAGGGCTCACAAGGCGGATCATTCTCATGTGTGCAAACCAGTCATACTCGATTCTTTGGGATAAAGATGAGATAACCACACAGTTGAGGGTCGCACATGGATCAGGTTTTGTTTTATATTTACAATATAGCTCAACCGGCAATGGTTTTAGCAAACAGAAAAATTAAATGCATTATAAATTTTTTGTTTAAGCGCTTGCCAAAACTTTTTTAATTTAGTCGCCTGTTTATTTGCATTTGTATATTAATTGAAATAAATTTGACAATTGAAAAAGAAGAAGGATTACTAAAATCAATATTAACAAAAACAACTTTTATTATGAAGAAAGAATTATTACTTAGTTTCATGTTGTTACTGATATCTTCAGTAGCCTTTAGCGGAACAACAAACGATGAGTTGTTCAGCTATGACAAAAACCAGGTTGAGCAGGAATTTGCCGAGCTTAACCAACTCGAAGCATACGTGGACGCCAATCAGGGAATAACAATGGCCGATGTACAGCTTGAGTTTCAATCTAACTTTAACATGCAGGCATCACCATTAAAATTTGATTTTGGTGACATTGAATGGGGAGCATTTGCATGGGGATTCCTCTGTTGTCCGGTTGGACTTTTCGTTGTTGCTCTTAACGACAGAGCCAGGAAAGATGAAAAAACATCTTATTGGATTGGTGTTATTGCCAACGCTGTTTTAAGTTCGATTACAACAGTCATTTATTATGTGGCCTTTGCAGCAACTGTTACCACCACTACCAATTACGCCACATACCCATAATAAATCAGTTTATAGTGAATTCTAATAAGTTTCCATACAGGCATAAAAGCATCATACTGGGTATGGTTTTTCAGTTTGTTGCTTTTCTGCCTGTTTCATTTGCCCAGATGTACAGCCGTATAGAAGCTGATTTTACCGTAAAGGAAAGATCTTTTGATGGAAAGCAGAAGCTTTATTCCGGAAGGGTATATTATGATCTGAATCAAAAAAAGATCATTTATGACATAACTTTCCCCCAAAAGTCGGTGCTGGTTATGACACCGGAAGGAATGGTTGCTGTGCAGGATGGTGAAGTAAGATCGGAAACAAAAGTAAATCACCTGGTGAAGTTCAGTATTTTCCATTTATCCCTTATGGGTTCTCTTGATAACTTTGGTCTTGAGGATACTCCTTTCGAGCTTGAAAATGTGGAGAAATCCGGTGATAAGGTGATTTCCACCTGGAGATTGCCGGAGCAGATGGTGGAACAAAAGAGTAAAATCATGCTCTCGCAGGTGGATAAGATTCTTCAGGGGATGGTTTCTTTTGATATGGAGGGGAATATACTTTCCAAGCACATTTTTGAGGAATATATGAGTATTAAAGGAGTGAGATTTCCCGCCCGTGTGCTTCAGTTTGATTATAAGGATGGCGAGGTGATAAACACGCGCATTACCACCTATCGGGATGTGATAATAAACAACACAGGAAATGAGGAGTATTATAATTACAATATTCCTGGCCTGTAGCTTTTCAGCTTTTAGCCAGGATAACTACCAACTAAACCAGATACAGCAGCGGCTGCAGCCATCAGAAGATCTTATAGTGGATTACACCCAGATAACTGATCACAGTAACGAAATAGAGTTTATAACCTCTTATTTATTTCTTTTCTATAAGAGGTTTGTATCTTCTCAGGATGCCAGTTCCTGCTCCTTCACCCCTTCATGCTCGGTATATGCCGTTCAGTCCATTAAAACGCAGGGAATGCTGATGGGCCTCATCAATTTTTTCGACAGGTTTTCCCGTTGCAATACTTTTAGCCCCGAGCATTATGAGATCCATGAGCAGGAACACCTGCTTATTGATCCGGTGAGAAATTATTCCTATGATTTATTGTATGAAAAGTAACAGTATTTTATTCTTTCTTGTATTCATTGCCTCAAGCGTGTTTGCACAGGATATTTACAATCTTGAAAATTCCAGAAAATATGCCGATTATCTTTATATGTCGCACGAGTATAAACTGGCATCGCAGGAATATGAGCGGGTAGTTTTTCTGGATTCCACAAATGAACAGGCAAAACTGAGATTAATAAGCAGTTATCGTCATCTTAGAATGGCAGAGCCTGCCCTTTCAAGGCTTGAAAGCTTCTATCCTGAAAAAGCCAGTATGCCTTCGCCTTTTGCCAATGAGTATAGTAAACTGCTTATTCATGAAGGCCGTTTTGAAAGATGTCTGCATTTTCTGGCAGATAATCGCCGGCTGCAGGAAAAGGACAGGGATTTTTACAAGGCAACTGTTAGTATGTATCACAAAGACTGGCAAACAGCTTATGAACTGCTTTCCGACTCAACTGCCAGCGGCATCTATTACCTGCGGATGCGTAGCCTGGCGAATCAGGCTATGGATTTTAATTATAAAAAGCCATGGATAAGCATGGGGCTCTCAACAGTAGTTCCAGGGCTTGGAAAAATCTACTCCGGGTATTGGAAGGATGGCCTGGTCAGTCTCGTATTCGTGGGACTTTCAGCCTGGCAGTCATATCGCGGTTTTGAACGTAACGGCGTTAATTCAGCCTATGGCTGGATCTACGGCGGTCTTAGTTTAGGATTTTATATCGGCAACATTTACGGATCAGGAAAAGCCGCCAATAAATATAATTACCAGCACGATCACAAGATAATTCATGAAGTTGAGAATATTTATATTAATTATTAGTACTTTTCTTTTTTCTGGTACGCAGGCGCAGGATATTGATATGACACTGGATTTTGCCAACAGCCAGTACAAAAAGGGAAACTATGATCGGGCGATCAGTGCCTACAGGCGGGTGTTGTTTTTTGACAGCACCGGGCAATTCACCGACAAGTCCTATTACAGGCTTGCTGAATGCTATCTGGCTACTGCATCTTTAAAAAAATCAGTTTATTATTATGACCTGGCATATGCTGCAACAGGTTCAGACAGTGTTAAACAGGCTGTGATATTTGATAAATCGTATTTGTTCATTCTAAATGGCCAGCCAAATTATGCACTTATGGAGTTGGCCAGTCTTGGCAACGATTTGCCTCCTGAATTCGAACAACAAAGATCCTTTTATTCGGGATTGATTTATTTTATGAATGAGCAATATGATAAATCGTATAATAGTTTTTCAAATGCACTTGATTCCACTTCTCATCACAAGCATTATTTGCTCGACTCCTTATTCCATGAACTGGAAGATATAAACCGGCTTAATCCAAAGCTGGCCCGTTACCTTAGCCTCGCAATCCCCGGCCTGGGACAGTTATATGCCGGATACCCGGTTGAAGCAGCCAATTCCTTTCTTATAAGCGCTGCATTTTGGGGGCTGTATTTCTACACATTACAACAATACACACTATTAGATGCTTTGCTATCAATATATCCGTGGGTTCAGAGGTATTACATTGGAGGGCACTTCAGGGCAGGTGACCTTGCGGAAAGAAAAAAGCACGACAGGCGGAACCTCCTTCTTATTGAGATTGTGGAATTATACAAAAAACAGAAGTAAGAAAGCTAAGCTTTTTAATGACCCAATTATATATTCCGTTTCTTAACATTTGAGAGTTGTAAAAATTTATTAAATCTCTGAGAAATTATTTATTTTAGTCAGCTGAAAACAATTCAAATTAACCATTCAAAAACGATAATTATGAAGCAAACGGTATTCTATGCATTTACTGTGCTATTTTTTTTAAGCGCTTTACAGGCGCAGTCCCAGGAAATTGAGCAATCAAGAATTGAAATTGAAGTTGATAACGACTGGAATGATATCAATTCAATTCCCTGCGGTGAAAAGGGTGTTATGAATTTTTACAGGTATTATGACGGCAATCGTGATAAGGATCAGTGGGTATTTACCTTTTTTAACAATGAGTTGGAGGAAGAATGGACAGGCAAGAATGAAGTAAAGGAAGACCTGGGTGCCATTGATCAATACTATGATAAAAGCGAACAGGTACTTTATGTTATACTCTCTTATTACACTCCTGTTAATGTAGTGCAGAAAATCATAAAAAATGACGAAGACGTACCCGTGGAAATACTAAAAATTGACCTGAAAGCCAGGGATATTAAAATAGAAGCCATTAAATATAAGGTAGATATACTGGAGGATATCAATTATAAAAGCATGTATGTAGAAAACGGGATGTTGTTTATTCTTGGAGACCCGGCAACAGCTAAAATGAATCCATGCGGAATGCTTTTTCCCGGTAATGATAAGGAAGAACAAATTTATGTAGGACACGGCTTTGCAATAGATGGAAACAAAAAAGACGTTCCACTGCAATTCAAGAACAGGGGTGCCAAGTATTTTGTGCTTAACTCAGTAGTTAGCGAATCAGGAAATATTTCCATTCTGGTGAGTGAGGATGATAAAAAAGAGAATGATCTCATCAAGGTATTACTCTATACACTGGATACAAAAGAGGCCAAAATTCTCCCCAATCCCTTACATGTAAATAAAGGAGTGATGCAAATGGTATCGCAGGGAGCAATCATGAATTACGAAAAAGACAAGCAGGTTTTCATGTTGATCACTGGTAAGAAAAAAGGCGAAGTTTATGTTACCACAGGCATTATAGAAAACGGCGAAGTGGTTAATTTACAGCGGAATTCTTCAGCGAAGGTCCTTAATAAGAGCTTCCACCAGAAAAATATTATGCCCTATGGGATTGGGCTTAGTAACAGATTAGTCATGTCATTTCATCCGAAAGCATATAAAATTAATGATGATGGTGATTTCATGATAGTAGGGGAAAGAACCAGTCCATATTTTGTACATGAGTATTCGAGTAACGGATACAGCCAGAGGCTGGCCGGTTGGACATACCATGAGGCTTACCTAATGAAATTTTCTTCGGAGGGAAATTTTCTTGAAACAGATGAGTTTGATATGAAAGATGTATTGTTTCCCGAGCTGGTACCCTTTCCACATCTTACGATATTCCCGAAGGTGGATAATGATGATCGTAATTTCAATTATTGGATTGTATTTAGTCACGGAGGTGATATAATTAGTAGTAGTATGGATAGGGAGAGGCTGGATTCAAGGCAGCAGGTGCAGGAAATTGGCACTGGCTATGGCCGTAAAAAGAAGGTCAAAAACACCGCTGGCAGCCGCACTGATCTTTGGTATGGTAACTGCTTCCTTGCCTATGGATTTGCAGCAGTAAAAGAAAAAGGCCTGTTGAAGTTTGCCGACAGCATTTATTATTTCAATAAAATTGAATTTGACCCAAGAAGACGAAGATAGGAAAAACCCACCAGCAAAAAACCACCAGTGTTTTATATACATTGGTGGTTTTTTTTTGAATTATCTTTTTTATATTTTGATTATATAATTAGATTTGACGGTATAAATATTTCATCTAGTTTATGAAGAAGCTTCTATTTGTATTTGTAAGTTTGGTAATGGCATCAGCATTAAATGCCCAGCACTACCAGCCGGTTAGAGTGGATGTTGAAGTAAAAAAAGACTGGCAGAATTTTACCACTCTTCCCTGTGGGGATAAGGGTCTGATAGTTTATCACAGTGTGGATGCCCGAAAAGGCATGTTAAACTGGCATATTTCATATTTCGATGTTGAGATGGAAGAAGTCTGGACCGAAGTAGTCACAGTACCTGAATACCTGCTTTTTCTGGATAAGTACTATGATGAGCAAACCGGCAAGGCATATATAGTTTTCGGTGATGGGAAAGAAAATAGAGGAAAGAAACTGATTGATTTTGATGATGATGTTATGATCAACATCATTACCATAAATCCTGAAAAATCCGAGCGTAAAGAAGAACGCGTTAACCTTGTAAGGCATATCATAGCTCCCGGGAACCTGAATTATTATAAGTCGATGATTGCCTACGGCAATAAGCTTTATCTCTTTCTGGAAGAGGCAGAGATCAACTTAATAAGCAAATGTTGCAGCCCAGTGGTCTTGTTTTCTCATCTGAAGAAAAAAACCAATAATTTCATTTTTGCACTTGACACAGACAAAAGCAACAACAGCCAGGTGGTGAAGCTTTCTTTTAAAGGCAAAGGGATTGGTTTTTTGTCAGCCTTTCCCGGACAAAATGGTAATATCCTTTATTTGGCAGATATCCGGAAACCGGAGGATTCTAAAAGAAACAAGCATATGCTGTATGTTATAGATCACCAAACAGGAAAGGTGAAAGAGGAAAGGTGGCTAAATAAAGATACAGAACGTGAAATGGATTATCCTGGTGTTATCAAACATGGAGAAAACCGGCTTATATACATCGGTATGTATGGGGAGGATGATCGCCGGGTGCAATCCGGGATAGTATTGAATTATTACACGGACCTGGAGCATGATATGCAGAAGCGTTATTCCATGAAAGAATTGACAGGTGCTGATAACCGGTTTAAAGGTATGCTGGGATTATTTACGGTAAAGCAAAAAACATTTATGCGCTTCCATCCTGTAACTTATGATCTGGCCGACGGCAGTTACCTGTTAGTAGGAGAGCAAATTGCTCCTTATTTTGAAACCTATACTTATTATTCCAACGGACAGATGCATACTCAAAGTGTACATGTGGGCTGGAGTTACCTCACAGCTTATCTTATGGCTTTTAATGATGAAGATGAACTTATCTGGAATGAAAGTTTTGATATGGGAGGCAAGGTTTATCACGATCTTAGAATGATCCCACGACTAACAGTTCATCAAACAGATCGCGATCAGCTAATGATCATGTTTGCTTTTGGAGAATCCATCATGAGCAAAACAATTCATGAAGATGAGCCACCACAGGAGCAGGAAGAATATAAGCTGCAATCGCAGTTTAAAAGCAGCCGCATCAAAGGACAGTATAGTACCCATGTGGAGTATTGGTATGGTGATTATTTCCTCGCTTCCGGCTATGTGTCCGTGAAAAAAAATGACTCATTCCTTAGCGGAAGAGACCGGATATTTTATTTCACCAAGCTGAAGCATGATGATTAGAGTACAGGGGTCTGTTTGCCCCGGCATATTGTTTCTGATGTCACACGGGATATAGATACATTCACTGAATATAAAGTTGATTTAAGCAGATCCCGTCATTTATGTGGGGGAGCTCGGCGGGATGAATAAAATTCCCGCTACATACGCTTTTTAACTTCATTAAAACATCCGGGCATTTGTTTCACCGGGCATAAATTATTATGGCTCGTTTTTTTTATTCTGATTTTTTTTTGTATATTAACCCCTTGAAACAAACCCCTTAAACTTTTTTACTATGATTAAACAGTTACTTGTTTTTTTATTCGCAATAAGCTGTATTTCGCTTTTTGCTCAAAGAGCAGAACAAAACAGCCAGGAAATTCCCTTCGATAGTAGCGATGATTTCTATATCGTAAATTGCGGAGAGAAAGGATTAGTAAGATTTGCGACAGATTATGATGATGAAATCATGCATGTTCAATGGTATGATGATAAGCTTGAAAAGAAATGGGAGCATAAACCAGACCTTGATGATGACCTGAGCTTAGTGCAGGCACTTTATGATTCCCTTGAAAACAGGGTGGTGGTATTTCTGTCAGAACTGGGGGGTGTTGATAAAAAATTGGAGGAGGATGATGATGCTTATATTCGTGTGGTGACTATATACCTTAAGGGGTCCACTCCGAAGGTAATCAATCTTGAATATGAGGTGAATCTGGTACAGCCCATAATTATTGATAATCTATATATCAGTAATGATAAGGTGTGTGTTGTTGGTACAGCTCTTCCGAGGCGATCTCTCTTCGACGGAGATGATGATAAATCGCTCTATCCGGTATATAGTTTCGGATTGAATGAAAAGAGCTTTAATGCTGCGAAAATACCAGTGATAACCTACGACGAGCAATTGACAGGTTCAACAGTAGATGATGAAGGTAATATTCATTTTCTGGTTAACCTGAGAGCAGATGAAACTGATAAGGGAGTTTTACATGTTTATAAATATAATGCTCAAACTGAATTAATTGAACGAACTGCAACCTTACTGGATAAAAAGGGGGATGTAGATATATATGAGACCCTTATTTACAACCTGCCCGGAAAGAACAGGCAATTTGTTTTTGCTTTGTTTGAAGAAAACAGGTCTAAAAATCTCAAAGTAGTATCCTGCATCTTGCAGGATGGAGAAGTTAATAATAGACAGGAAGTGCCGGCGAATAATATAATTCGTGAGCTAAATAATAGAAATGATTTACGTTCATTGGGTGGTATTAATTATTACCGGTTTCACCCTCAACTTTACATGTTGAACAATGATGACGATTTTGTAATCATATGTGAAAAAGCTATGTTAAAAGATGAAATCACTTCCTCAGGTGGCCATAAATCATATAAAGTTCATGGTTACAGATATGAGTATGCTTATTTAATCAATTATAATTCAGATGGTGATTATGAAGGAAGCAGCAAACTCAACATGAATCATTTCTTGCTGCCTGATAGGCGGCCAAACCTTATTCTTGGAATGAGTTCCTTAACAAAATCCGGAGATACGTATGTATCTTACAGTGATGGTACCACCTTTTATATCACACAGTTTAACAATGGCCGCCTAATGAGCACCCAAAGAATCCGTTTTGAAACAAATTACCGTAATCCCTCAAGGGGACCGTTTTCTATGAGTACTTTTCACTGGCATGAAGAAAAATTCGTTGCTTCGGGATATCTATATATCAGAAGGAGAGATCGAGAAGACACATCCAGGAATGGAGTACACTTTATACGAACGGTTAATATGGGACGGTGATTAATTTTTTAAAATACCTGGCATCTCCAGGTAGTGATGTCTTTTTTATTTTCTTTCCAAATTTTTCTCTTTCCCGGTTAGGTGGTCATCCAAAATAATCTTACTTTTGGGCGGCAAAATCTGATTTGCTGTAAATAATTTATAATCAATCTAAAAAATAGCATAAATATGGGACTTCTCGAAGATATCCGGGCCAAAGCCAAAAATAATCCACAGCGCATTGTATTGCCTGAAAGTACTGAAGAACGCACTTTAAAAGCTGCTGATATAATCCTGAAAGAAGGACTTGCCAAAGTTATACTTACTGCAAACCCGGATGAAATCAGCAAGAAAGCTGATGAGCTGGGTCTGGAAAATCTGGATAAAGCCCAGGTGCTAAACCCCAAAGATCATGATAAAAAAGAAGAATATGCTAATTTGCTGGTGGAACTGCGCAAGCACAAAGGCATGACTCAGGAAAAGGCGATGGAGCTGGTTGAAGACCCGCTTTACCTGGCCACCCTGATGATCAAAAACGGGGATGCTGACGGTGAGGTGGCCGGTGCCGAAAATGCAACCGGTGACGTGCTTCGTCCCGCTTTTCAGGTGGTGAAAACATTGCCAGGTATAAGCGTTGTTTCCGGTGCCTTTATTATGATGCTTGACAAAAAGGAATTCGGCGAAGACGGCATTCTGGTATTTGCCGATTGTGCTGTTCATCCCAACCCTACTGCTGATGAGCTGGCGCAAATTGCAGTAGCCACAGCAAATACTACCAAAGCCATAGCCGGCTTCGAGCCAAGAGTGGCGATGCTCAGCTTTTCTACCAAAGGCAGTGCAAAGCATGAAATGGTTGATAAAGTAGTGGAAGCTACACGCCTGGCCAAAGAAAAAGCTCCGGAAATACAGATTGATGGTGAACTACAGGCCGATGCTGCTATCATCGAAAAAATCGGCAAGAAAAAAGCACCCGGCAGCAGCATAGCCGGTAAAGCCAACGTACTGGTATTTCCTACACTGGAAGTTGGAAACATTGCCTATAAGCTCGTGCAGCGTCTTGCCGGAGCTGAAGCCATTGGGCCAATCCTCCAGGGCATGGCAGCTCCCATCAACGACCTGTCAAGAGGATGTTCGGTGGATGATATCGTGAACCTGGTAGCAATTACTGCCAATCAGGCCGCAAACAGACAATAAAATCAAACCATAGTTGTAATATAGATGAAGTTTTAATGCTTCACCTGACCGATTAAAAATATAAGATATGAAAGTTTTAGTATTGAATTGTGGAAGCTCTTCCATTAAATACCAGTTAATAGAAATGAATCATGAAGCCAACCTGCTCGCAAAAGGGCTGGTTGAGCGTATTGGAATGGATGATGCTATCCTGAACCATAAACCGGTAGGGAAGGAGAAAGTTAAGGAAACGCTCTCAATACCTGATCATCAGACAGGAATTAATAAAGTGCTGAATGCACTCACAGATGATGAGCATGGTGTGATTAAAGACGTTCATGAAATTGATGCTGCCGGGCATCGCGTGGCTCATGGTGGTGAAAATTTCTCAGAAAGTGCACTTATTACTGATGAGGTTAAAAAGGACATAAAAGATTGCATTGAATTGGCCCCATTGCATAATCCGGCCAACCTGGAAGGAATAATGGCCATGGAAAAGTTGTTGCCTGAAATTCCGCAAGTGGCTGTATTCGACACTTCATTCCACCAAACCATGCCTGAAAAGGCTTATCTCTACGGTATTCCCTACGAGTATTATGAAAAATACAACGTGCGTCGTTATGGATTTCACGGAACAAGCCATAAGTTTGTGGCTGAAAAAGCTGCGAAAATGCTTGGCAAAGACTGGAATGATATGAAAATCATCACCTGCCACCTTGGCAACGGAGCGTCAATTGCGGCCATCAACAAAGCTAATTCGGTGGATACTTCCATGGGTTTTACTCCCATTGAAGGTTTGGTAATGGGAACCCGCTGTGGTGACCTGGACCTGGGTGTGGTTTTCTACCTGATGGATAAGGAAAACCTCAGCAAGCCTGAAATTAACAAAGTTCTGAACAAAAAATCAGGTATGCTGGGTGTTTCGGGTGTTTCTTATGATATGCGTGATATTGAGGAGGCAGCAAATAATGGTAATGAACGCGCCAAAGCTGCGCTGGAACTCTATAGCTATCGCGTAAAAAAATATATCGGAAGCTATGCCGCAGCCATGGGTGGGGTGGACATGATCGTATTCACTGGTGGAATTGGTGAAAATGCCGACCTTATCAGAGCTAATTCAGTGAAAGGCCTGGAATTCCTGGGTGCTGAAATTGATGAAGCTAAGAATAAAGGATTGCGTGGCGAGGATGCTGAGATTTCAACCAGTAACAGCAAGGTGAAGATCACTGTTACCACTACCAATGAAGAGCTGGTGATTGCAAGAGACACACAGGCCATAGTAGAAAAGTAATTTTGAATTCTTCAGAAATATTACCTGTCCGGATCTGATCAACCGGGCAGGTTTTTTGTTTAATCCCTGTTCCAGCCAATTAAGAAGCTTTAACATTTTCAGGGTAACAGCGGTTTAATATTAGCGTTATTCAATCCTTGACAAAGCATGTTTTATTAAGCTTGCTTTTTTATTATTTTTGTAAATATAAACAAACAGCAAAATGACGGGAGCTCCTGGCAAACTATTACTGAAAATCAACTCTCCATCAGATATCAAAAATCTGAATGAGAAGCAACTGAAACAACTTGCTCAGGAGATCAGGGAATATATTATTGCAGTTATTTCCCAAAATGCCGGTCACCTGGGAGCCAGCCTTGGTACGGTAGAGCTGACCCTTGCACTGCATTATGTGTTCAATGCACCATACGATAAAATTATCTGGGATGTGGGGCATCAGGCCTATGGCCATAAAATTGTGACCGGAAGAAGAGACCAGTTTACCACCAACCGTCAGTATGGTGGCCTTAGCGGTTTTCCTAATATGAATGAAAGCGAATATGACGCTTTCGGAGTAGGACATTCCTCCACGTCTATTTCAGCCGCGCTGGGAATGGCTATAGCTGCCAAACTGAAAGGAGAAAACGACCGTCAGCATATAGCCATCATCGGTGATGGTGCCATGACCGGCGGAGAAGCTTTTGAAGCGCTTAATAATGCCGGAGTATCAAAATCAAATATCCTGGTTATTCTGAATGATAATGGCATCTCCATCGATAAAAGCGTGGGAGCTTTAAAAGAATACCTGTTGGATATAACCACTTCCAAAACCTACAACCGGTTAAAAGATGCAACCTGGGAAGTGCTGGGAAAATTCGGGAAACATGGACCTACACCACGGCTCATGGCTCAAAAAATGCAGCGTATGCTCAAATCCACACTGCTGGATGAAAGTAATTTTATGGAGTCACTGCACTTCAGATATTTTGGCCCGCTTGACGGGCATGATACCGTGAAGCTCATCAAAACCATGCAGGATCTAAGGGATATTCAGGGGCCGAAACTGCTTCATGTGATAACCACCAAAGGAAAAGGTTATCAGCAGGCTGAAGATGATAAAATCCGCTTTCATGCACCCGGTAAATTTGATGTGAAAACAGGTAAGAATATCCCAACTCCTGTGGACCTGCCGGCCAAATATCAGACGGTGTTTGGAGAAACAGTGCTGCAACTGGCACGTGAAAATGACAGGATAGTTGCTGTAACACCCGCTATGCCAACAGGGTCGTCGCTAAATAAGATGATGAAGGAAATGCCAAAACGCACCTTCGATGTAGGCATAGCCGAACAACACGCCGTTACTTTTTCTGCCGGGCTTGCCGCCCAGGGAATGACCCCATATTGCGTGATTTATTCCACTTTCCTGCAAAGAGCCTATGATCAGATCATACATGATGTGGCCCTGCAAAAACTGCCGGTGATATTTGCCATTGACCGTGGCGGGCTGGTTGGTGCTGACGGGCCTACGCATCACGGTGTTTTTGATCTTGCATATCTGAACTGCATCCCCAATATGATCATTTCTTCTCCCATGAATGAAGAAGAATTCAGGAATCTGCTTTTTACTGCTCAGGAAAAACCTCACGGGCCTTTTGCCATCAGGTACCCAAGGGGAAGAGTGGTTGCGCCCAGCTGGAACTCGGAATTACGGCAGGTTAAAATCGGAACCGGGCGAAAACTCAAATCCGGAAAGGATGTGGCCTTTATCAGTATCGGGCACATTGGAAATCACATATCTCAGGCAGAAGAAGACCTGGAGAATCTGGGCGTTGATTATGCACACTATGACATCCGGTTTTTGAAGCCCATCGACGAACAGCTTGTGCATGAAGTTTTCAGGCATCATAAAAAAGTGGTTACTGTGGAGGATGGAACCATAGTGGGAGGGCTTGGCACTGCTATAGTGGATTTCATGAATGCAAACGGGTATATGGCAGAAGTGCTGAAAATCGGCGTGCCTGACCGCTTTGTTGAACATGGCACCCCAGAGGAACTATACCGTGAACTTGGCATGGATGCTGCCGGCATAACCTGCGCAGTTAAAAAGTTTTTAGATATAAAAGGATCATCTAAAATGAGTGCGTCCAGCTGAATATGAAGAAATATTTACACCTGTTCATTGCGCTGAGTTTTATTGCTTTCCTGACTTTCCCGGCCAGGGCGGATTCCGTTAGACTTACGCAAGATGATGTTCAACTGAATTACTTCCCGGTTGTAGTGCGTGGTGTCACGGTGGACTTTTCTATCCTCATTACCGATTCCCTGAAGAGAACAAAGCTTGAAGGAAAAAAAGTCACCATAAAGGTAAATGATGTAGAGCAAAAACTGCCGGTTTATCAGGGGGCTATTGATTTTCAAAAATCTTTTTCAGAAAAATCAGAACTAAATCTGACAATTGATCAGGCTGAGATAGATATAGATGTAAACCCTATGCCACTTTGGATGTCCATTCTTCCTCCTTTGCTGGCTATAGTTATGGCACTGGTATTTAAGGAAGTATTTACCGCTTTATTTACGGGTTTGCTGCTGGGGACCTCCATCATTGAATTTTATGCGGGGGGCAATATAATCTTTTCCATAGGGCGCGGGTTACTTACCATAGTGGACACTTACTTCATGAATGCCATAAGCAATCCGGGCCATTTGTCTATTATAATTTTTTCCATGCTGATAGGAGGCACGGTGCATGTTATTACCCGCAATGGCGGGATGCAGGGAGTGGTTAACCGGCTTGCTGTGTATGCCAGTAATGCCCGGAGCGGGCAGCTTGTAACCTGGCTGTTGGGCATTCTTATATTTTTTGATGATTATGCCAATACCCTGGTAGTAGGCAATACCATGAGGCCCGTAACTGACAGGCTGAAAATTTCAAGGGAAAAGCTGGCTTACATAGTTGACTCCACTGCAGCACCTATTGCAGCTATTGCATTCGTTAGCACCTGGATAGGTGCTGAGCTTTCCTATATAGCAGATGGAGTTGCTGAAATAGGACTGGAACAAACACCCTACAGCATTTTCTTTAACTCACTGGCTTATTCTTTTTATCCCATATTTGCGCTGCTTTTTATTTTGTTGCTGGTAAGCCGAAGGCGTGATTTTGGTCCCATGTTGAAAGCCGAACGTCAGGCCAGACACAGGGAGCCTGTGGATATGGTAGAAGAAGGCCCGGGTATAAGTGGAAAGATGAAGCCTGTTAAAGGAATCAGGTTTAGGAGTATTAATGCTATTATTCCCATTCTGGTGATTATAGTTGGGGCAATAACAGGACTGATATATACCGGATTAGAAACAGCCGGATGGAATGAAGATATTAGCTTTGCCTTAAATTTATCCAATATCATTGGCCAGGCTGATTCTTATAC
This sequence comes from uncultured Bacteroidales bacterium, assembly GCA_964477095.1. Lineage (GTDB taxonomy): Bacteria > Bacteroidota > Bacteroidia > Bacteroidales > PWNQ01 > PWNQ01. The sequence goes on from CAYZDA010000011.1 coordinate 58,789, forward strand.
TGCATTGCTTTGGTCGTCGCTGGGTGGTATCCTTACTGCTATTACAATGACACTGGCACAAAGACTAATGGATCTGGAGGAAACTGTATCTTCTGTGATCAATGGCTTTCGCACAATGCTCACGGCCATAGTGATTTTGGTACTTGCCTGGTCCATTGCTGAGGTAACACAGCACATGCGTACAGCCGATTTCATTTCCCAGATCCTGCTCAACCTCAACATGGCTCCACAATGGGTGCCCACACTTACTTTTATTATGGCTGCTTTAGTGGCTTTTTCCACCGGATCGTCCTGGGGAACCATGGCCATACTTTACCCGCTGATCCTGCCCGCGAGCTGGCTTATCAGCCAGGAGTTCGGTCTTGACCATGATGCTTCACTCTCTATTTTTTATAATGTGGTTTCCACTGTCCTGGCAGGGGCCGTTCTCGGCGACCATTGCTCACCTATCTCTGACACGACTATCCTCAGCTCGCTGGCTTCTTCCTGTAACCATATTGACCATGTGCGGACTCAATTACCCTATGCGCTAACAGTGGGCGTTGTTTCTATTGTCGTTGGTACAATCCCTGCCGCATATGGCATATCCTCCTGGATTCTTTTCCCTGCAGGTATTCTCATTTTATTTCTGGTGGTACATTTCTTCGGGAAGGACGTATGGAAATTACCGGGTTCATGATGCCTTTAATTCACTAAATTTGTCCTATGAGCTGGCTGGAAGTTGCGGTACTGATTATTTCAGGTGTATTGGTTGGTTTTATTAATACACTGGCAGGAGGAGGAACGCTCATCTCACTCTCAGCACTCATGCTGCTGGGGCTGCCGGCGAATATTGCCAATGGAACAAACAGGATAGCCGTAACCATTCAAACCATTACTTCTGTTTCTTTTTTCCGGCATCATCATGTACTGGATACAAAAAAAGGTATTCGCCTGGGAATCCCTGTTATTGTGGGTTCAATACTTGGTGCTGAAATTGCCACCACGCTTCCCGAAGATATATTCGAAAAAGTAATTGGGGTGATTATTCTGTTTATGCTGGCATTTGTGATCTATAAACCGCAGAAATGGCTGAAAGGACAGGCTCACCTTCAAAACAGGAAGGTGAGTGTATGGCAGTATCTCTTATTTTTTCTCATGGGAATCTATGGCGGATTCCTGCACGTGGGAATCGGCTATTTTCTGCTGGCCAGCCTGGTGCTTGGTGCCGGATACGATCTGGTGAAGGCTAATGCTGTTAAAGTGCTGATAGTTTTGATGTATGCTCCTTTTACATTGATCGTATTCATGCTGCATGATGAAGTGAATTATAAATACGGACTGATCCTGGCCATCGGAAATGTTTTCGGGGCACTGGCAGCGTCAAAACTTTCCATAACCCGCGGAGCAGGCTTTGTGCGCTGGGTGATGATCGTGGTAATACTGGTGTTCTCATCACATCTGCTGGGGCTTATTGACGTGAAAAGCCTCTTTGATGGATATTTATAAGCTTTCGTAAGGAGCTTTTTTGAGACGGTGGCGGCAGTTTCTGATATTTGTGTACCTTTTCTATTAACTTATTTCAGGACCAGTCTCATCCATTTATTACCTAAGCAACAAATCATCCAACGTAGAAAAACCAGAAATCATCGATTTATTTTTTCAGTTATCCCCCACTTCAGGTCAGAACCATTATTCATTCAGTAACACCTGAATATCTTTAAATTTACCTTAGAATCCTTATCTTTATCCAAAATCATCTCATCATGAAAAATAAGGTAAATCTTATCATAATGCTGATAGTTAGCATTCTGATAAATTCTTGCAATCATAATCAGGCGCGGGAGATCAATGCTAAACCTCAGGTTCAGAAACCTGAATATGCCCTTGTGATTCACGGAGGTGCCGGAGATATTAACCCGCAGAAGTTACCTGAAGAGATCAGGAGGAAATACAGGAAAGCACTGGCAGCAGCTTTGAAGGCCGGCGAAGATGTATTAAAGGATGGAGGAGGAGCCATGGATGCTGTTATTGCTGCTATCATGATAATGGAAGATGACACTCTGTTTAATGCTGCCAAAGGGGCAGTGCTCACGGAAGCCGGCACTGCGGAGCTTGACGCCTCGCTGATGACCGGACACGATCTTAATGCCGGTGCAATTGCGGGAGCAAAACACATTAAAAACCCCATCCTGGCTGCCCGTGAAGTAATGCTGAATTCCAAACATGTGATGCTGGCCGGGGACGGAGCCGACAGATTTGCTGCTGAGAGGAACCTGGATACTGTGGCGCAGCATTATTTCATCACCGCCCACCGCAAAAAGCAACTGCAGGAATATGTTCATGGTACGGTAGGTGCCGTGGCTCTCGACAAAAAGGGCAATATAGCTGCCGGCACTTCCACCGGCGGAATGACAGCCAAAAAATGGGGCCGCATAGGCGATTCGCCAATCATAGGCGCCGGAACTTATGCCGACAACCGCAGCTGCGGGGTGTCAGCCACCGGTCACGGAGAGTACTTCATACGGAATGCCGTGGCTTATGATATCCATGCACGTATGCGCTATAAAAACCAAAGCCTGGACAGTGCTGCACGGGAAGTTGTTCACAATGTGCTGAAAGAAAAGTTTGATGCATCAGGAGGCATTGTCGCACTGGATAAATCCGGCAATATCGTCATGGAGTTTAATACCACTGCCATGTTCCGCGGATATGTCAAAGCCGGTGAAAAGTCTTTCACTGCTATCTTCAGATAGAAATTTACGCGAAACACCATAATGTAAAGAAGTTAGGCTGTTTGATCATAATAACAACAAAATCCCCGGCTAATCGTAGTTTAACTACAATTAGCGGGGATGAAATCTTCTAATGGCACAGGTTAACACCCAGCAACCACAGCGCAGGCTACTCTAAAACAATCCGGTGATATTCCCGTCCGCATCCACATCAATACGTTCTGAGGATGGAATTTTAGGCAGCCCGGGCATCCGCATGATGTTTCCGGCTATGGGAACCACAAAACCCGCTCCGGCGTTCAGTTCTACCTCGCGAATTTTTACGGTGAAACCTTCCGGACGGCCCAGTAGTTTCTTATCGTCCGACAGGGAATTCTGTGTTTTGGCAATGCACACGGGCAGCTTGCCAAATCCAAGCTCATTAATAGCCTGTATATCTTTTTTGGCCTTCAGCGAATACTCCACATGGTCAGCACCATAAACTTTAGTGGCAATAGTGTCCACCTTTTTCTCGATGCTCCAGTCGAAATCATACAGCGGTTCAAAGCAGGTCACACACTCCTCAGCGGTTTTTACTACCATTTCAGCCAGTTCAATTGCGCCTTCACCACCTTTTGTAAATACTTCTGCGATGGCCGATTCTACGCCATAATTCTTAATATGTTCCTTCACGATCTTCAGCTCCTCATCCGAATCATTGGGGAACCTGTTGATAGCCACTACCGGCGACAGATTATACAGCTTCATGTTTTCCATGTGCTTATCCAGGTTCGCCAGTCCCTTCTTCACAGCTTCAGCATCCGGTTCGTGGAAATCCTTTGCCCCGCCATGATGCCTCAGAGCGCGGACTGTGGCTACTACAACGGCTGCATTTGGCGAAAGACCGCCATATTGTGATTTAATATTCAAAAACTTCTCTGCACCCAGGTCCGACGCAAAACCAGCTTCTGTCACCACATAATCACTCAGCGAAAGTCCCATCTTTGTCGCTATCAGAGAATTCGTACCCGTGGCGATGTTTGCAAAAGGCCCTCCGTGGATAATCGCCGGATTACCTTCCAGGGTTTGTACCAGATTCGGCTTAATCGCGTCCTTAAGTAGAGCGGCCATGGCTCCATGAGCATTCAGGTCGCGGGCAAACACCGGTTCCTTATCCCAGGTATAGCCAACAAAAATATTCCCGAGCTTTTCTTTCAGGTCTTGCAGGTCTTTAGCCAGCGTCAATGTAGCCATCACCTCCGATGCAGCCGTAATATCAAAACCTGTTTCCCGTGGCACACCCTGCGTGCGGCCACCCTGGCCGATAGTGATGTGCCTTAAAGCGCGCTCGTTCATATCCATCACGCGCTTCCATTTTATCTGCCGCGGATCCAGGTTAAAGTCTTTGTTACGTTGTTGCAGGCTGTTGTCAATCAGTGCAGCCAGCAGGTTGTGCGCTTTCTCAACAGCGGCCAGGTCACCCGTGAAATGCAGGTTGATATCCTCCATCGGGATCACCTGTGAATATCCACCACCGGCAGCACCACCTTTGATGCCAAACACCGGTCCAAGCGAAGGTTCCCGAAGCACCACCGTCGTATTTGTTCCTATGCGATTCAGCGCCATCGATAAACCTATCGAAGTGGTTGTTTTACCTTCACCGGCAGGCGTGGGCGTCATTGCCGTTACCAGTATCAGCTTTTTCTTGTTCACCTGGCTCTCATCAATCAGGCGCAGCGGCAGTTTCGCCTTATAATTTCCGTAAAGTTCAAGGTCTTCTTCTCCTAAGCCAAGCTTTTCCGCAATCTTGTTAATGTGTAGGATATCAGCTTCGCGGGCAATTTCAATGTCTGTTTTCATGGGAATTAAATCATTATGGTTGTTTGATTTCTAAACAATCCGCATGCTGTTAAGTTCTTAACAAAAATCACCAACTCCCGGCTAAGGCAATTGGCGTTAGTTTCATCTTATCCTGCTTTGATAATTATTTGGGCAGCTTATCCGTCTGCGGCTGCTAGCCCGCGGCTGCTCAGGCAGTGGCTGTAGGTGGCGGACAACGAGCTTCCTCCGGTCGCTGTTGCCGCCACACAGCCACTATGCCTTCGCATCCACGGGGCTATACGCCTCCGCCGGGCTGCCTGGGCAGCATGCCCTAAGCTTAGACTACTATTTCAATACATGATGCTTAAGCATTGTACGAAAGTGTATTTTGTTGAAATCAGGTTTTGAGCCTGGATACTAAGCCGGATCGGTAGGGCTATAATTAAGGATTAACAGCTTTTTCTTAAGCAAATACATTTTTTTCCTTATATTTACATGATATTGATTTTAAGCAACACATGCATCTGAAAAGAATATTGCTTATACTATGGATTTTACCAGCATGTCATTATAGCTGGTGCCAGGACATAAAACCTGATGATTTAAGATATCAAAAAGCCAGGGTGGATGTGTCATTATTATACAGTTATAACTCCTCCTTTTCAACGGGCAGCCCGCTTAATCTATACAGGTTCTATCATTATACTGACTATTGGCAATATAACCAATATCCTTCCGTCTTCATTGGGTTAAAAAACGCAAAAGCCGATTATGAGATAAATCCTCATTCTGCATTAAATGTCAATTTCTTCTCACCAACTCTGTTTCACCTTAACCTTGGTATTGGTCTGGAGTACACTGAAAACAGAATTAAATCATTATCAACAGAGAGTAATTCATCAGCTAAAGTTGAGCTTTTTTTTGAGGGACAAGAATCCAGGCTTTTGTTAAAACCTTTCGTTGGGTTTAGGATTCCGAAATTCTATATTTCCGGGAATGTAATTGCTGGATACGGATTTAGCAGGAATTTTGAAACCACCTTAACCGTAAGGGATTTGAAAAGCAACATAGTAACAAGTGTTTATCGCCCGGATAAGGAGTATTTTCATGACCAAAACGTATCCTTTGGAGTAGGGTTTAGTTTTGCCTATATATTTGATAATGGAATCAACCTGGGATTTGCCTATAGTTTATATTGGATTGGTATAAGCCGTTCATTTGCAATTGTGGCCATACAATCTCATGGGTTGTGGCAAAACAGCTATTCAATATCATTTGGTTATGACTTGTTTGATGGCCACAAAACTAACCCCAATCTGCTAAGAAACATTGAGCGACCACGCTGAGCGAAATCATAGACTTCACTCAGCGTTTTCGTATCAGCAAAACGCTGCTGCGCGATTGCGCTGAGCGAAATTTGCAATTT
>CAYZDA010000012.1:0-57563 GCA_964477095.1 uncultured Bacteroidales bacterium
TCTGCCGTGTTTTTCATCGCCTGAAACCTTGATTTGTTTTCTTAAGTAATTATTTTTGTTTCTCTGATTATAGTATATTTGCTGATATTGGTGAAGGCTTAGGCATTGCCTTTCACTTCATCATACATCAAATAAAAAAAAGGAGATACCATGAGCATAATATCTGTACTTCTCGGGATTATAGGCGGAACGGAAATTATCATAATTGCGCTTATCATACTGGTGCTTTTTGGCGGCAAAAAGATACCGGAGCTTATGCGCGGTTTGGGAAGAGGCGTTAAGGAATTTAAAGATGCCAGTAAGGAAACACATGACGCCTTCAATCAGGAAAAGGAAGGCCCGGAGAAACCGGGCAGTGATGATTATGATGCCGGCCAAAATCAAAGCGATAAAAAAAAAGAGTAATAGCTGATTCTTCCTTCTGAAAACGCCTGAGAAAAATGGCCGCTTTATTTGCCCGTAAAAAAACTCATCCGGATGAAATGTCGTTTTTTGAACATCTGGAAGACCTGCGATTTACCATTATCCGCTCCCTGCTGGCCATAGTTATATTTGCCGTGCTGGCTTTCCTGTTTAAGGAATTTGTGTTCAATACCATTATCCTGGGCCCTCAAAAACCTGATTTTATTACTAATCGCCTTCTTTGCAGCTTAGGCTCAGAAATAGGCTCGCGGGTTATTTGTATCAATCAGAATAATATTGACATCATAAATATTGAAATCGCCGGGCAGTTTAAGGCACACCTGCTGATATCAATGATAGCTGGTATAGTGCTGGGAATGCCGTTTGTGCTTAGGGAATTGTGGGTGTTTGTAAGACCCGCCCTGAGTCCGGGAGAACAAAAAGGATACTATTTTTCGCTGTTCCTGTCCTCCGTGTTGTTTTTCACGGGTGTTGCCTTCGGATACTTTGTGTTGAGCCCTGTTACCATTGATTTTCTTAGTAACTATGTGTTGGATCATTCCATAGAAAATCAGATCAGGGTGGGGTCATATGTGCGCATAGTCACGATGTTATGCCTGTCCACCGGCATTGTTTTTGAAATGCCCCTGATCATAGTTTTTCTCACTGCCAACCGGATCATAACCACCAGGGTATTGCGCAAATACCGCCGGCATGTCATCATCGTATTTCTTATTATCTCTGCAATCATCACCCCACCGGATGTTATCAGCCAGTTTTTGGTGGCCCTTCCCATGTATATGCTGTATGAGGTATCGGTACGTATTGCCCGCCTGATCGAACGCCGTTCAGCCAGGCTTACTGAACTGTGATACGTATGGCAGCCCGTGTATTGAATGTTACACAGCAGCTGATTATAAACCGTAGCGGTAATAAGGGTGAAACGAAGTGGCTATTAACTGGCTGCCTGCTGCTTTCTGATGATGAGCCAGGCATATCCCGTGAGTATAAGCATCATAATTATTTGTGCATAAAGGGGGATACCTACCAGGGAAGTGGATAATATGGCTGCATTTATCAGCAGATATTTTACAAAGTAATAAAAGACTTTGCTGATAAGAATACTGCTGATTAAAGCCCCGGGGACAGACCTCAGCCTGTCTTTCAGATAGAAAAACACGAAAACATTCAAGGCAAGCTCTGAAGCTATGAGCAGCATTTTGGGCAACACAGGATGCCCCGACAGCATGAAGGAAAACAGCGGCAGGCTGACGGCAATAATATAGGCATTGGCCCTGCCGGTGTGCAGTAGCATCAAAACAAGCATCAGGCGCATTGGTTCCACATAATATACCGGAAGCATGATCAGGTGTGAGATGGCAGGAACCAGGAAAATAAAAAGGAACGCCGCTATATTCATTATTAGGGTCCGTAAGGTTTTACCGGACTTCAGGCTGAGTGGCAAAGTATTATTCATGAGCATTGAGGTTTGGTTTATAACCCGTTTTATCCGGAACTTGCTGACAAGTTCATCACAAATATAAGGCATATTATCTGAACACTGTGATACATGCTGAAAAAAAATTGTGGTTTTTCAGGCCGTGGCCGGGGCGGTGCCAGTTAAAATGCCTATTTTTGTGGTAGATGGTCTAACTAAAACGACAATAGCATGAAGCGCAGGGATTTCCTTAAGCAGAGCATAGGGGCGGGCATAGTTGCAGGCTCACTTTTTGCCTTTGGCGGCTACGGCAGGATATTCGCCAATACCACTCTTAATGCTTCTGTTCCGTATGATCTTGTGGCTGTGAAAGACGGGCAGCCTGATAAAATGTTCGACCGCGCCATGGAGGCTATGGGAGGTATGCGCAAATACGTGAAACCCGGTCAGGTGGTGGTGGTAAAACCCAATATCGGCTGGGATGTGGTGCCGGAAAGGGCCGCTAATACTAACCCTGTACTGGTTAAGCGCATCATCGAACACTGCTTTGATGCAGGTGCCAAAAAGGTGTTTGTTTTTGACAATACCTGCGACAACTGGAGAAAAGCATATAAAAACAGCGGCATTGAAAAGGCAGCCCGGGATGCCGGTGCCAATATAGCTCCTGCGAATACGGAAAGCTACTTTCAGCAGGTGAATATCCCTAAAGGTGAAAGGCTCAAAAATGCCAAAGAGCATGAATTAATTCATGAAGCCGATGTGTTTATCAATGTGCCCGTTTTGAAGAACCATGGCTCGGCCAGGCTCACTGTGGCTATGAAAAATCTGATGGGCATAGTGTGGGACCGGCGATACTGGCATAGCAACGACCTGCACCAGTGTATAGCTGATTTTGCCTCTTTTCGTAAACCCGACCTGAATGTGGTGGATGCCTACCGTGTGATGCTGCGAAACGGGCCCAGGGGTGTTTCCACCGCTGATGTTCAAACCATGAAATACCAGATTGTTTCCGACGATATGGTTGCCGCCGACACTGCCGCTGCCAAAATATTCGGTACTACCGTGGATAATGTCAAATATATCAAAATTGCCGGCAGGCTTGGCTATGGTGAATCTGACCTTACTAAACTGAAAATCGGGCGTTTTAAAATGTAAAATGCCTTCCCTTAAATTATAAGCGGAGTTTCTTATGGCATACACATATTTGAAGAAGTTCAGGGTAGTTATATCGCTTGTCTTTCTTATTCTGACCGGGGTATTTTTCCTGGACCTTGCCGGGCTGTTTCCGCCTGGCTTTATTACAGGAGTCTTATACCTTCAGTTTGTGCCATCCCTGTTGAAGTTTTTAAGTGTTTTTTCTGTTATAGCGGCAGGTTTTATTATCGTGCTGGTGCTGACGCTGCTGTTCGGCCGTGTATATTGCTCAACAATTTGCCCGCTGGGTATAATGCAGGATGTGATTATTTACCTGAAAAACAAATTCAAAAAGAGAAAAAGCTACAGGTTCAACTATATCCGTTCCTGGCCCTGGCTTAGGTACCCGCTGCTGGGAGTGGCTGCAGCCTTTTTCCTGGCAGGTAACATCCTGATTTTAGCCCTGCTCGACCCCTACAGTATCTTCGGGAGAATTACCTCAAACCTGTTCAGGCCGGTGCTGTCAGCAATAACAAACGGGCTGGCTGATATTCTTAAAAGCTTTGGTATTTACAGCCTGTACATGGTAGATATCCATGCCGTCCATTATGAGGTGTTAATTGTCCCTCTGGTATTTCTTATTCTGATCATCTGGATGACGCTGGCAAGGGGCCGCCTTTACTGTAATACTGTTTGCCCGGTGGGTACTTTTCTCGGACTGCTGTCTAAAATATCAGTGTTTCAGATTAAATTGAATGAAACTACCTGTACAATGTGCGGACGTTGTGAACGAACCTGCAAGGCAGAATGCATCGACTACCGATCGCTGCATGTTGATTTTTCCCGCTGCGTGGGCTGTTTTAACTGCCTGGCGGTGTGCCCTGAATCCAGTGCTGACTACAGGCTCAATACCCTTTACCTTTCAAAAGAAAAGGCTCCGGCGCAAAATCCCCGGCCTGATGTTGGCACCGGCAGGCGCAGGTTCATGGGCGGCTTCCTGCTTACTTTGCTGGGGGTTTCAAAACTGGCGAAAGCTCAGGAGCTCATAACTTCAAATGCCACCACCAGGGTGGAACGGAAACACCCGGTATCACCTCCCGGTGCGCGAAGCACCGGCCGCTTTAACCAGGCATGTACCGCCTGCCACCTTTGTGTGAATGTGTGCCCCACAGATGTGCTGCAGCCAGCCGTATTTGAATATGGCTACCGCGGATTAATGCAGCCCCGGCTGGACAACCACACCGGTTTTTGTAACTACGAATGTACCCTTTGCGGCGATGTTTGCCCTACAGGGGCCATACTCCCCATTAGCCAGGAAGATAAAATCCTTACCCAGATTGGCAGGGCACGCTTTGTGAAATCAAACTGTATCGTGGAAACCGAAGGCACGGATTGTGGCTCCTGCGCGGAACACTGCCCCACCCAGGCCGTGCGAATGGTTGATTATGTGAATGGACTGATGATACCTGAAGTGTACGAGGATATCTGCATCGGTTGTGGTGCCTGTGAATATGCCTGCCCTACAAAACCCTTCAAGGCCATATACGTGGAGGGTAATCCCGTGCACGCCAGGGCTAAAAAGCCCGGCCGGCAAAGAGTGGAAGAAGTAGAGCATGAGGATGAATTTCCCTTCTGAAAAAAGCCGGCTTTCTGTTGCTTACCCCCCCTGAAGCTGCTGAAATGTCACTTCCCTTTGCGTATTATGAAAGTGCCTGTATTTCAAGATGTACACGCGCGCAGCGGATAAAGGATGCTTTATGGGACAGATGCAGGATATGTCCGCCAGGCCGTTTTAAAACGCCCACACATAACGCATTCCTGCGAAAGAGTTTGTGCAGCCGCGTTTTGCGGGGCAGACCCCACTCACCCCTGGTTTTACCTGTATATTTCCTGCTCATGCAGGTATCTTCTGTATTTGTTGGCTTTGATATTGTGCTGGCGGTTGGTTTTGGAAAACTCGTGAAAGCCGGGTCTGTCCACGCTGGCCACGAAAAACAGGTAGTTATGTTTCTCGTAGTTCAGCACCTGGTCGATGGCCTGAGGCGAGGGCATACTGATAGGGCCGGGGGGAAGGCCGATATATGTATAGGTGTTGTAGGATGATTTTATGGTTTTGTCCTTGTTGAGCAGCCGCCTGATGCTCCAGTCGCCCAGTGCATACTTCAGGGTAGGATCGGCCTGCAGGGGCATGCCTGTTTGCAGCCTATTGATATACACCCCGGCGATCCTGTCCATTTCCGACACCTGGTTGGTTTCCTCATTAACGATGGAGGCCAGGGTGGTTACTTCTTCAGGAGTCATATCTATTTCCGCGGCTTTCTTCAGGCGCCTTTCGTTCCAGAAACGTTGGTGTTCCTTTTTCATTCGGAACAGAAAATCGCGGGCGTCCGTGTTCCAGTAGAGTTCATAGGTGTTGGGGATAAAAAATCCCAGCAGGTTCAGCCGGTTGGTTCCCAGCGAATCCAGCAGCTGTTCGTTATTCAGGAGCTGTATCAGCCTGGCTGAGTCCAGTTCCAGTTGGCTGCCTATCCGGCCGGCAAATGTCTGCATATCCCTGATGTTATTAAAGGTTACATTCACGGGGTCCTGCAGCCCGCCCCTGAATTTATTGATGAGGCTGTTGAGCGATATGCCGGGCTGTATCCTGTAGTGTCCCGGATAAACATGTTTGTTCAGCTTTTTATATTCGGCCAGCCTGCGAAACCAGGCCGTATCATTCACAAGACGGTGTGCAAGCAGGCTGTCTTCCAGTTGCTGGTAGTCTGCACCCGTTGGGATATAGATGCTCACGGGCTGCCGGTTGATGCCTGCCGGATCTCTGAACATGGTTTTCCAGGCAGAATAGGACCAGATGACGGCCACCGCTGCCAGCAGCAGCAAAACAGCCAGTATGATAAGCAATTTTTTATTTCTCCCGGTCATGATATGTCGGATTTAGATTTTGCATAAAAATTTCATCGATATACGAGCCTGCTGTTTTCAGCCAGGCCCTGAAGCTGCCGGTTTGCACGAAGCCGGTACTGCGAAACAGCCGGATGCTGGCCGGGTTATCCTCCCGGATCCTGGCAAATACCTGCTGCAGGTCAAGGTTGTCAAAGGCATATTCCAGCAGCTTTTCCAGCGCCTGCCGCGCATATCCCCTGTTACGGTAATCACGGTCGATCATAATTCCCACGCCTGCCCTGCGGTGAAAGGCATTGAGCTCAAACAGGTCGGCCGTTCCGATGGTTTGAGCGGCTTCCGCACCGCTAAGGCCTATCATAAACCTGATCTGCTCCTGCTTAAAGGCTTCTTCCTGGGCGCTGATGATATACTGCTCCATGGCAAATCTGGAAATGGGCATACTGACATTGCCGGCCTGCCAGATGCCGGAATCGTTCTCCCATTTCAGCAGCCTGTCAAGGTCTTCGGGTTCAGGTGCCCTTAGGATAATTTGCTGTTGTGCTTCCATTATATATTACCTTCAAATACTTTTACCGCGGGACCGGTGAGCCAGACATCCCGGAAACTGTTGTTTTCTCTTCTGAAGTCGACACTCAGGATGCCTCCCCTGGTTTGTACGGGCAGGGGCCCCCGCTCAAGCCGGGTGGCAATGGCATGCGACAGGGCCACAGCCACTGCGCCTGTGCCGCACGAAAGGGTTTCATCTTCCACCCCGCGTTCATAGGTTCTTATCCTGATCAGGTCCCCGTCATGTTGCACGAAATTGACATTGGTGCCTCCCGCCTGTGCGCAGGTTTTTCCATAACGTATGGCTCTGCCCCTGGCATATACATCTGTCCGCTCCAGATCAGCCACCGTCTCGATGTGGTGTGGTGAGCCTGTATCCATAAAATCCACAGTAGCATTTTTTACATCCTTCATTTTCAGGGCAATTTTCCAGTGTGTGCGGGTGCTTTCCAGAATCCTGGCCTGATGGATCCCATCGGTGGCTGAAAAGCTGATTGCTTTATCCGGTGATATCACATTAAGCTGCAGGGCAAAGGCTACTATGCAGCGGCCGCCGTTGCCGCACATGCTGCCTTCATATCCATCGGAATTGTAATAGGTCATACTGAAGTCAGTATCCTTATCCTGCTGAAGGCTGATAAGCCCGTCGGCACCTATACCGGTATGCCGCTTGCACAGGCTGCTGATATTCGCCACACTGTTGTCGAATTGATGATCACGATTGTCGATCATAATAAAGTCATTGCCTGTACCGTGGAATTTCTGGAAATGCATACACTGTTTTTTGCAAATATAATACCACCCGCCGGATTGGTGGTTAGGATTTATGAATTATGAATTAGGAATTTCAGGAACGACAGTATCCACCGTGAATTGCGCTAATAAATATCTGCGGAATTAGCGGTTTGATAGAGAAGGAAAACGGAGGGAAGCGCCCATTGGGCATACCGACGATCAAAGACAGCAATAAACAAGGTACACCACAAGGGGGAGTGATTTCGCCACTTTTGGCGAATATATACATGCATCTGCTGGACAGAATAGTGAACAACCCACGGGGCAAATTCTCCAAAGAAGGCATTGCCATGATCAGATATGCCGATGATTTTATACTGATTTCAAGGCATATACGCCAGGAGATGCTAATCAGGCTGCACCACTATATTGACCGGATGGGTCTAATGATTAATAAGGAAAAGAGCAAACTCGTAAATGCCAAAGAAAGCCCATTTGACTTTTTAGGTTTTACGTTTAGGTATGACCAAAGCATACTCTTCAAAGAGAATAAGTTCTGGAACGTGATTCCAAGACAAAAATCTCAGAAGAAGATACGGCAGAAAATCAATACCAGGTTCAAGGAGATCAATCATTACCCGGCCCTATATGTAGTAAAATAGTTAAATCCAATACTCAGGGGATGGATGAACTATTACAGGATCGAAAAGGTTAGCTATACACAGATAGCATTCAAAACACTGGAAGACTATCTACGAAGACGGATGTGTCAATTTTATAATCGTAAAAGCCAAAGAGGATCAAGCTTGTACGGTCAACAAGCCTTTGACATGCTAGTCAAAGAATATGGGCTGATAAAGCCATATATGACCTCGGGATTACGACCTGTGAATACTTTAAGATGAAAGTTAATAGGAAAGCCGTATGCGGGAAAACCGCACGTACGGTTTGACGAGGGGGCAGGAAAGGGATACACATCTCTTTCCTGCTCTACTCTACTGCCTCTGAGGTTAAATTTCCCACTGCGGATTGCGCTAATAAATTGGCGTTAATATCGAAATCTGCGGTTCCAAATTAGCGGTTTATCATTGCTCAAACCAGATCGATCTGAATTTATCGGTTTCGTTCAGCGGGAAATCCTTGTCCCGGATATGCATGAAAAGCCTGCTTTCTTTTTCATACACCCTGATACTGTCATCCCGGCTTAGTCCGAAAAGAATCAGCCTGTTGTTGATCCTGCGGTAACCGGTATAATTAAAGGGGGATTTCCAGTATTCCACCGCCAGGCTTTCGGGCGCTTTCTGCCGGGTGTATTTATCATCGATCAGTAAGCTGTCGAGATTTTTCACCGGCTTTTTTGCTTCCGGATCGCGCACCGTTGTGGATCTGTAAATCGGAATATTTTCCACGGCGATTAGCTTGTCTTCCATCACTACTATGTCCTCTTCGTTGCCATCTTGCAGCGAATCATCATCCGGAAGGATGGTATCCTGTATAACTGTTACTTTATACGTGTTGCCGGACAGGGTATCAACCGGATGCCGGAGAGAATCCCCGGTAGCTGAGGAATCAGTTTGTACCGGCTTTGGACTTTCAGGGGCCGTGGAGCCTGTATTTTCTGCAGCCGGTGTTTCTTCCAGATCGAAGGAAATGGGTTGATGTGGCCGGTAATTACGGTTTGTTTCGGCTGATTGCCCGATTATCCAGGCAAGGCCCGCACCGATGATAATTCCTGTTAATACACCGGCCAGATAATATGTATATGATTTCTTCATATCAATAGCTGCCAGCATGGCATACAGCAAAGGTAGTTAAATAAATATGACAGCAAAAAAAATCCACTTTTTTCGCTTAACATTTTTTAACAGGCCCTGGAAACAACAGTATATATGCAACGGGCGTTTAATGAGGCAGACAGGGAATCGAACTGACGGATTTTATCAGGAATGATTTTTGATAAAAGAGAGGTCACAACAAAAAACAAAAAAAATAACAACTGCCATGAAAAAATACACAGGATATTTCATCGCCGCGTTTATGGGCGGTATGATAGCGCTTGGCTCATACCTGCTGATCAGTCCTCAGCAGGAAGATGTTTTCAGGGAAGCTTCACTGGATGAAAATATGCCCGTTTATCAAACTTCAGATTCTTACACTGCATCCAAACAGATAGTGGCTCCCGACTTTGGCGCCGCCGCTGATAAGACAGTAAATGCCGTGGTGCACATCAAAACAGAATACAAGAGAAGTGAAAGCCAGTATAATGATTTCTTTGAATTTTTTGGCGGAGGTTCAGCCTATCCGCCCACTGCCAGCGGTTCGGGAGTGATCATTGACGACAACGGATATATCGTTACCAATAACCACGTGGTGGAAGCGGCGGACAAGATCACCGTGACACTGAATGACAAGCGCACCTTTGAAGCTGAGGTTGTGGGGCTGGACCCCAATACCGATCTTGGCCTGATCAGGATAGAAGCCGCTAACCTGCCCTATCTCAGCATGGGAAACTCGGATGAGTTGAGCGTGGGCGAATGGGTGCTGGCCGTGGGTAATCCTTTTAATCTTACATCTACGGTTACTGCCGGTATCGTCAGCGCCAAAGCCAGGAATATCAATATTCTCGGGCGCCGCTCCGCCATAGAATCTTTTATCCAGACTGATGCTGCCGTTAACCGTGGTAACAGCGGGGGCGCGCTGGTGAATACCAAAGGCGAACTGGTGGGTATTAATGCGGCCATTGCCTCCAACACAGGATCATATGCCGGTTATTCCTTTGCCATACCTGTTAATATTGCCCGCAAGGTGATCAACGATCTTAAGGAATACGGCATTGTGCAACGGGCATATATCGGCGTTACCATACGGGAGCTTACCGGTGCACTGGCCCGGGAGCACGGGATAAAAGATATGAATGGTGTGTATGTGGATGGTGTTGAAGAGGATGGTGCTGCCGAGGATGCCGGCCTGAAGAGCGGCGACGTGATAGTGGCCGTGGACGGTAAGCCGGTAAACAGCTCGGGAAGATTACTTGAACTCATAGCACAATATAATCCCGGAGATGGAGTTAAGGTTTCGTACATCCGCGATAATAAGCGCAAAAGTGTGGAGCTGATACTGGAAGGAATGCATGGTGAAACCAGGGTAATGCCCAAAGAAGAGCTCAACGTAATGACAATGCTGGGGGCCAGCCTCAGGGAGCTTGATAAAGATCAACTGGACAAACACGGTCTGGATTTCGGCATACAGGTTACAGAACTGGGGGTTGGAAAGCTGCAGTCGGCGGGAGTCCGCGAAGGCTTTATCATTACCTCAGTTGACCGGGAAAAGGTGAAATCAGTGGATGAGTTCAAAAAGATACTCTCCGGTAAAGAAGGCGGAGTATTGCTTGAAGGCATTTATCCCAACGGCATGCGCGCTTATTACGGGTTCGGATTATAGAAAAACAAAATATTTGGCTTGACACGGATAATATTTTTTATTATCTTTGTACACTCTGTGCATATTTTATAAATACCTGATATACAGTTACTTAAATTTTTTAGGAGGAACATGAGACAGCTAAAGATTTCCAAGTCCATCACAAATCGTGAGACAGCCTCACTGGATAAATATCTTCAGGACATTGGAAAGGAAGAACTAATTACGGCTGAAGAAGAGGTTCAATTGGCAAAACGCATCAGGCAGGGCGATCAGGTTGCATTGGAAAAACTCACCAAGGCAAACCTTCGTTTTGTAGTATCGGTTGCAAAACAATATCAGAACCAGGGCCTTAGTCTTCCCGACCTCATTAATGAAGGAAATCTTGGGTTAATTAAAGCGGCCAAGCGTTTCGATGAAACGCGCGGATTTAAATTCATCTCCTATGCTGTTTGGTGGATACGCCAATCCATATTGCAGGCACTGGCAGAGCAGTCGCGTATTGTACGGCTGCCGCTCAACCAGGTGGGGTCTCTCAACAAGATCTCCAAGGAAAAATCCAGGCTCGAACAAAAGTACGAGCGTGCACCCATGTCGGATGAAATTGCAACATCCATGGATTTACCCGAAGACAAGGTAAATACCGTGATGAAGATTTCTTCCCGTCATGTGTCTATGGATGCTCCGCTTGTGGATGGTGAGGACACCAGCATGATAGATGTTTTTGTGAATGATGATTCCCCGGACGCAGATGATGATCTGATGAAGGAATCACTCGTGAAAGAAATCAGAAGGTCGCTGGCAACATTGCCCGAGAAAGAACGTGAAGTGGTAACCTATTACTACGGAATTGGAAGAAATCATGGAATGACCCTTGAAGAAATCGGTGCTGAATTTGAACTCACCCGCGAACGCGTTAGGCAAATCAAAGAAAAAGCCATTCGCAGGTTGAAACAGAAATCACGCTCCAAGTTGCTCAAGGCTTACCTTGGCGAATAAGTTTTTTGATTTTTTATCAAGTGCCGGGTTGCATAAGCAGCCCGGTTTTTTTATTTTTACAGTCCTTTTTTCTTATGATGAAACATGTGTTTATAGTATGCTGTCTTATTGTGACATTCTCTGCCTGTAAAAAAGAAGATGAAACCATCACCTTCACGGGAAAGGTAACATCTTCCAACATTAATATGCAGGTAGAAGATGCCGTTGTGATCCTGGATTATAAGCCCGTGTCCTCAAGCCTTTACACAGCCGGATACAAAAAACTGGCCTCCGGCCGCAGCGCAGCGGATGGCAGCTTTGAAATGGAATTCGCCAGATCCAGGTCGTCTGATTACAGGGTGAGGGTGAGAAAACAGGGTTATTTTACCTTCGAAAAAGAATATGTGCCTGTAGTATTTGAATCAGAAAATACGGTAATAAACAACTATGATATTGTTCCGAAGGCATACGTAAAAGTGCAACTGAAAAATACCACCCAATACAACTCCAACGATCACCTGGTGTTTTCCTTTCCGGATATGGAAAACCTGGGTGCAGGCTGCTGCACACAGGACTATATTCATGGTCACGGCAGGTTTTTCGACACCTCCTTTGTTTGTGCCTCAGCCGGCGACGATTATCTTATCTATGAGTTTAATTACACCATGGGTAACTCCACCTCGCATTCCGGCCCCGATTCCGTATTCCTGAATGCTTTTGATACCACTGCTCTCAATGTCCTTTATTGATGCCTGAAGCTTTTTTGCTTAATGAAGGAACCTGGCTTTAATTCAGCTTTTAAAAGCTATATTTGCGTTCATGAATTTCAGATAGTTGTCCTGGATATTCATCCGGGTGACAGCCCGTATGGCATCAGGCTTTATAAACTGTGGCTACCTTAAACAATGATTTCTTGTAGATGTTTTCATAGGCAGACAGCTGATGCAGTGCCCGTGGATTAACACGGGCGGGAGAAAATCACTAATTATTATGCATGTTATAGAACCGTTTTATTCCTGGCGTCATCATTATATAGCGGCTGAAGATCCGAAGTCACCCTTCTACGGACGGATTTACAGCGAAATGGAGTTCTCTCATGCCATATATAATTACCTTATCCATCCGCAGTGGGATTTATTTGGCTCGGCCACACTGGTGGCTAAAGTGTTGTATGCCGGATATGATTATGGGTTCGCCGTGATTGAACTGCTCGGCGAGTGGAACGACACCCTTTACAACGATATCATGTATCTGAAAAACAACCTGATTAATCCCATGCTGGAAAATCATATAGATAAGTATGTGCTGATAGGCGAAAATGTGCTGAATTTCCACGGAAGTGAAGAAGATTATTACCAGGAATGGTATGATGACATACAGCCGGGTGGCTATATCTTTGCCAACGGCTTTCAGGATCATGTGATAAGAGAGTTTATGGCCGAAGGCCTGGACGAGTATATCATAATCCCGGATTATGAGGAAGAAGTACCTGACTGGCGTAATTATGAACCCTTGAATCTGAAACGGTTGATCGAGAAGAGAAACCTTTTGAAATAATAATTGTTAACCTTATATATAATGGAATACCTTAATAATTAGACTATTTAGCACATGCCGGCTTTCTGTTTGTTTAATAACGGGGGGATTGCGGCAGTAAAACCGCTCAACAGAGTTGTTGATGTTTGTGAGGATAAAATTAAGCCTTAATTTGTGGTTCGCTTGAATAAAAATATTATTTTCGTGCTTAGCAAAGGCTAAGGTAAATCAGCTTAAGAAGATCAATGAAGGAGCATCGGAATATATTGGTAAAGGGAAATGTGAAAGCTGTTGATTTTCTATATTATACCGAGATGTTTGCCATACAAAACGATATCTGCGGGTATATAGAGAACGGTAGTGTTTCTCAGGTTTATATTGAAGCCGAAGGGGATAAGCAAAAGCTGGATGAGCTGGAAAATTACCTGGCCGGCAGCCCGTTGTCACGTCATGTGGATTCACTGGACTCACAGGCGGGCGAGCTGAAGGATTTTAAAAGATTCAAGGTATTACACGACAAAAAGACACGCAAAAAAACTTCATTTCTAAAAAAAACCACAGGGTTTCTGAATAATTTAATTTCCTGAATAATTATGACTAAAACTTATCACATACGCATTTTCGGACGCGTACAGGGCGTCAATTATAGATACGCGGCAAAGCAGGCTGCTGAATCACTTGGCATCACCGGTTATGTTCAGAATAAGGACGACGGCTCGGTATTTATAGCGGCCAGCGGTGAAGAAAATCATCTTAACGAGATGGTGAAATGGTGCAAGGAAGGTCCTTCCATGGCACGGGTGGAAGATGTGAAAGTGGAAGAAGTATCTTTTGAAAAATACAGTGGTTTCGACACTTACTGATTAGATTTTCACCTGGTTTGCCTGAGATAGTTCCTGATTTTCTCCAGCACAATTTTATCAATGGGCATGGTTAAATCCCCGGTATTTATTTCAAAGGGATCAACCCAGCGAAAGCTTTGATTTCCGTCTTCCGGCGGGAAATCGAATAGCTTTTTGGTGGTTTGAAACTGATATGGGGTCAGCAGTTTCCCGGTATAATAAATACTGATGAGCTGCTGGGGTTCTCCCAGATATTTGGTTGGCTGAAAAAAGTCGGTGGTGTAGAAATGCCTGATATCAACAGGTTCCTGATTTAGTTCCTCACGGCACTCCCTCAGCAGGCAACTGATGGTTCCCTCACCGGGCTTCAGTCCTCCGCCGGGGAACTTGGTCATATACATATTCAGGCGGTATTCGTCTGTGAGCAGTAGCTGCTGCCGGTGACCAAACAGCAAACCATATACGCGGATATTAAATTTCATGGGTTCCGCTTAGGATATCTTCCAGCGTCCTTTTTTTCACAGCCACGGTGATTTCCCTTTTTCCCTGCGGGCCTTCAGGGTGTTCCAGGCTAAATCCTGCTTCCGCCAGTGCCCGCTTAACATTCCCGCTAGCTGAATAGGTTACCAGTACCCCCTGTCCTTCCATTGCCCGGTATAGCTTTTTGAATATATCCGCTGTCCACATTTCCGGTTGAACCGAAGGTGCAAAGGCATCATAATAGATCAGGTTGAAACTGTCTTCCTGCAGCTTCACATTTTGTATTGTATCCTTCAGATGAAGCATAATAAAGTTCTCATCCACGAAAAAGGGGGCCGTGATATCTTTGTGCAGCGATAGAAAAATCTTTTCGCTATTGTCAAAGCTTACCATCGAAGGATAATTAAGTGCTTTGGCCTCTTTCTGTGTCAGCGGATCAGGTTCTACAGCTACGTAATTTATGCGCCGCTTTTCCTTCAGGTTTTCCCTGTATGTGAGCAATGCATTGAGGCCTGTGCCAAATCCCACCTCCAGCACATTCAGCGGATTCAACCATTTCCCTGCTTTATGAAAGCCATGCCGCATGAATACATGCTCTGATTCCTGCAATGCTCCGTTGGTGCTGTGATAGTGCTCCTCCATGTTTTCTGCCTTCAGAGTATGGGAGCCATCAGCAGTTTCTATAATTTGTCTTTTCATCTGTTTTATATTGGTTTTACTGGTGTCGCCATAACACTTCCTGATTACTGCTGTTCACTTCATTACCTCTTGTGGTCATGCTTGTGTTCGCTAAGGGGAATTATAGCCCAGGATGTTGCAAATGTAACAGCTATTTGGACACAGCGAAAATGTTTTACTATTTAGGGTCTGCTGAAACAAAAAACTGTCAAAAATGAACTTACTTGATATGGCTTTTAAGTAATTGTGTTTAGAATCCTTGCACTTCCATCAAAACTAACTCATACAATTATCTAATATATAAGTTTTTAATTGTTTTCCAACAGGCCCTACTTATTATTCACGCAAAAAACTCCAAGTATTTTTTTATTGAAGGAAACATTGTCAAGATTGGTTTCAGTTTCAATATCCATTACGTATAATGTTTTCCCTTTGGTGTAGATCACATTATTATTTGCCGGATCGTACGCCACATGATCCGCCTGGCCGGACTGAAGAATATAATAGTCATAATTGTCCGGGTTGTATCTCACCAGTTTTGAGGAAGTAGCTACGATCATGAAATCATCAGGCCCCGGGCAACTGCTTTTATAAGTTCCTCCAAAATACTTTATAGAGCTCACTGCCCAAAAGCCTATGTTACAAATGTGTGTGTTCGAAGTAGATGAATAGATGAAAAATACATCTTCATTTCCTGTACTAACGATAGCCTCCAGCCTGGATTCCGCCAGATATTGGGAGTTTTTATTTCCATTGGCCATGTTATAACTTGTTGCATAATAACTCACGTTTTTCTCCTCCGCTGTAACCAGCGTCCCGGCATACCACGGCTTTATATGCACAAGATCAGAACGCCAACCCTGCTCGCAGTAAATCTTGTTAATGATAATACCTGATTTGTTTATGATGGAGTAATAATCAGGATCACAACTTGCAGCCGTGTAGCCACCTGCGCTGGCCAGTGATTTTATTGAATTGCCCGCTGAACATGGGTTTAGTTCCCAGTTCTGTTGACCTGTATATGGATCATAGGATTTTACTCCGTCATATGCAGTGGAAACGATCAGTTGTTGTTTATAATTGTTCATCACTGCCTGATGGTATTCAGCATCTATGGTACCTAACAAATGCTGATTCATATTGGTATCCAGCTTAATGACCTCCATCTTGTTCTGACTGTTTTCAAGAAGAACCAGATAATGGTTTAATTTATAATTACTTTCCGATACATCGATTTGTACCATTTCTTCACTGCTAATGGAATTGGCGGATGCCTCTATAGTAAATTTATAGGTGCCCCGGGATAGATAACGATCCAGAGCGATATCAATATTCAGGAGGTAATCATTCGTTTCCGGGTCCTCAATTTTTATGGGTGAAAATGAAGGATGATCAAAGGTGATTTCTATCCAGTCAATATCTTTGCGGTGCTTTATTCTCGCATTTAAAACAATAGTGTCTCCTGCCACAACTGATTCCATTTCGCCCGGCATAATAATCTCAATTTCCGGGAGACTGTCATCAAAAATAGCACAAGAAGACCAGGAGATCATCATCGCGATAATAAAAAGTAAAACAAGGTGGATTTTTTTCATTTTTAAATGATTTGTTAGATTAAGCTTACAAAGTAAAAAAAATAAAACGTGTGATGCTACTTGTTATATACCGGATGCACAGCGAGTATTTCCTCCGGAAAATTCACCTGCATTTTTAAGTTTGGCAGGGGGAAGTCATAGAAGTAAAGGGTATTTCCTTCCACTGCCAGCACGGAGTTTGTCAGGTCTTCATAGCTCATCAGATCAGCCTTCAGTGCGCTTTTCCAGGTAGTGAGGCTGTTGGTGGCCTCCTGATACCGGTAGATGTTGTTATTGCCTGAAGCCAGATATTCGCCGGCAGCTACTTTGCAACTGCTGATAATCTGATCTTCCGGGAAATCTTTTGCATCCCACAGGTTAGCAGTGGTGAGGTTATATTGCCAGATGCCTGCTTCATTAGCCTTGTTGGCGAAGATGATGATCATATCCCTGCTGTCCGTGAACATATCCTGCACGGCAAAATCAATGAATTGTTTGCGGTATATGCTGCTTCCGTTGTAGAAATAGCTTACCAGGAAGCGGTCGTTATTGGAAATGCTGCGCTCGGCACTTATGAGATAATCATCGTGTTTTAGCAGCCTGTAGGGAAATCTCTGGTTTTGCATAAAGAAGGTTTTTATCCTGTTGCCGTTGTGGTTGTACACGGCTGCTTCGCCCTGGTAGAAGCCGAGCAGCGTTTCATTTTCAAAGGCACTGAGCGCTGTAAAATATGGTTCGGGCGGGTTTGCCACCACGGACACCTCCCACAGCTTTTCATATTTCTCACCGCCGTAGGCCTGCAGGTTGTAAATGCTGGTTCCGCAAATAACCAGGGTTTTGCTGCCAGACAGGTAGCGGCTGTCAAGATAATCGGTGGCCCGGGTCATTATGGTATGATAACTGCCGTTGCTATCCAGATTATAAACACTCACCTGGTCAGGGTTTGAGCGGGTAATCACCATGAAATTCTGCAACACCCTCTCTGCCTCATTTATATAAACATGTTGTTGTCCGTGTTTTATATTATTCCCGTCGGATGCGCTTATCTGAATGTAATATTTACCGCTGGAAAGATGAATATCCTTAACCGGGTAATATTCATTCAGGCTGAAGCTTGTTTTATTGATATCGTTGATGGGGAAGGTTTTGCCCACAGGTTTTTGGTTTTTATCCACCAGGTCCAGCTTCATCCATTCAATGTTATTATTATCAGTGATAACAGCTTTCACTTTTATGGAGTCGGGTACGGAATAATGGGAACCGGCAACCGGCGAAGAAAACTCAATAACCGGAAACTCCACGTCATCATCACTGTTGCATGAATAAAAAGCAGTCAGCAGGATTGCCAGCACTATCAAAAGGCCGGATATACTTCTCATATGGCGAATAAGTTTCATGATATATAGCGGGTGCACATTTACAAACTTACGATTTATTTCTTACATTTGTTCAAAGCCAAAGCGTATGCACCTGTCAAAAATAAATCCATCGGCCATACTGTTTCTTGATATCGAAACAGCTTCGGCACATGCCGCCTATGACAAACTGCCAACAAGGATGAAGAAGTTGTGGGATAAAAAAGCGTTGCATATTTGCCGTGATGAAAGCGATACTCCCGAGAATCTTTACCCGCGTTCGGCCATTTATGCGGAGTTTGGAAAGATCATTGTCATATCCGCCGGATTCATTTCGGGTGATGAGTTCCGGGTGACATCCTTCTACGGGGATGATGAAAAGCTGCTGTTGCAATCCTTCGCTGACCTGCTCACGCGCTCTTTTAACACGCCTGATCATTTTCTGTGTGCCCACAACGGCAAAGAGTTTGATTTCCCTTACATCGCGCGCCGGATGCTAATTAAGGGTGTTCCGTTGCCGGGCATCCTTAACACCCCCGGTAAAAAGCCCTGGGAGGTGACACATCTGGATACCATGGAATTATGGAAGTTTGGTGATTATAAGCACTATACTTCCCTGGACCTGCTCACTGCAGTTTTTGATATTCCCTCACCCAAAGACGACATCAGCGGTGCAGATGTCGGGCAGATTTACTGGGTGGAAAAAGACCTTGAGCGTATCGTCCGCTATTGTGAAAAAGATACACTGGCAGTGGCGCAACTCTACCTGCGATATATCAACAAGCCTCTGATAGCAGAGGATAAAGTGAAGGTGGTGTGATCATTCCCCGAAAATTTCTTCCAGCTTTGATTCCAGCTTATCTTCACGCAGGCCTTTGGCAATTATTTTTCCTTCGGCGTTGATCAGCACTGTGTAAGGAATGGAGCTTACGCCATAGGTCTGGGCTGCTGATGATTTCCATTGCTTCAGGTCGGAAACGTGATGCCAGGTGAGGCTGTCTTTTTCGATAGCTGCCAGCCAGCTTTCCCGGTCTTTGTCAAGAGAAACACCATAGATTTCAAAGCCTTTGTCTTTGTATTTATTGTAGAGCTTCACTATATGAGGATTTGCCTTACGGCAGGGCTGGCACCAGCTGGCCCAGAAATCAATAAGGATCACCTGCCCTTCCACTTCTGATAAAGCCAGCTTATCACCATCGGGTTTGGGCAGGGCAATATCCGGGGCATCCGCACCCACGGCAAGTGCTTCTGCTTTTTTTACCTGGCTGTAAAAGTCGCTTACAAAGGAATTGTCAGGGTATTTATCATGCAGGCGGTGAGCATAGGTTTGCAGCAATTCGAAATAGTTGTCCATTTCAAGCTGGTCAACAAACATCAGTCCGGTTAATTTTCCGGGGTGCTCCCTGATAAGCTCAGCGATCATCTCTATTTGCTCCTGCTGCGTGCTACGATAGGCCTCCACCAATTCATTCTGGTTTTCCCGGCTAATGCCGTTGCTGCTTTGGCGTGCGCGGGCAAATACCATTTCCAGGCTGTCGAGCTGCCGTTTGGAAGCTGTGAATTTTGGCAGGAATTCATAGAAAAGCCGCGTGGCAGGACTGCCTTCCACCTGCGGATCATTAAGCTTGTTGATATCAGCAGTAATCCGTATCTCTTCACCGGGCTCTGTTATCAGGATGAGGTAATTCTTCTCATCCTTAAAAAGCTGGTAAAAGCCTGCCTTATCAATGCGGGCGTAGAGTTTAAACTGCCTGCCCGGGTAGGCCCTGGCATTATCAATTGATTTCATGTTTTTTTGCTGCAGTTGCATCAGCTTCAACTGAAGGGTGTCTTCCTGGTTTTGGAAATCAGCATACAGGCTGAAGTTGTAATTCTGCTGTGCCACTGTAGCCAGGCTTGTAAAAACAAAGGCGATGATAAACAGTGTTCCGGATAATTTCATATGCAGGTTTTTTAATATTTACTAAAAACGGTTATTTAAAAATAATGTTTCCCGGCCTGAGTTCCTTAACGTTTTTTTCAGAATAGACTAAAATACCAATGGCTATTACCATGGATATGATCCCTGTTATGAAGGTGATGGTAAAGCCGAAATTCTGATAAAAGAACACACCAAGCAATGGTGCAAATAATGCCCTCAGACCGGTCAGCATCAAATGGACCGCCTGATAAGTGTCGGCATCTCCGGGCCGGCAAAAATAGGCCGATCCTATGTTCCATAACAATG
Source organism: uncultured Bacteroidales bacterium (assembly GCA_964477095.1). Classification (GTDB taxonomy): domain Bacteria; phylum Bacteroidota; class Bacteroidia; order Bacteroidales; family PWNQ01; genus PWNQ01. Next base: position 20,250 of record CAYZDA010000012.1, read on the forward strand.
GCATGCTGGCAGCAAAAATCCCGTGGAATAAAATGTATCCCGTCAGCATATAGTAGAAATCAATGCCGAATACTGTCCGGTAGTACGGGAAAAGATTGGTGAGCATCACAAACAGTATGTATATAAGGATGGAGCTGTAGGTAACCATGCCATACCTTCTCGGATCCAGTTTGCCGATCATTTTTCCGAAAAAAGGCAGCATAAGTATGGCCAGGATATTATAGCTGTTCTTATAGAACGCCATGGATGAATAGCTCAGCTCCAGTTCCTTTTCAAAAAAGATGGTTATCACTGTTACTGATGACATGAAGGCAAAGCCATAAAACAAAAAACCAAGCTCAAAATGCAGGTATGCTTTATGATTTTTCAGAATGTTCACCATGCTGCCCGCAGAGTTCATTATATTTTCCAGGAATGATGTCTTGGGTTTGGGTTTTATTTCCGGTTGATAATCAATCAAAGACAACATATAAATAGAGATAATACCCAGCACACCCATCACCGGCCACACCCATGTAAAGGCGAAATAATCGGCATCCAGCAGCAGGCCGTAGGAAAACGTTACCGCCAGCATCGTGATTGTATGTACAGTTTGCCCGTAGCTGTATAGTTTTCCGAAGTTCTGCTCCCTGTAGTTGTGTTTCAGCAGAAGATTGATAATAGGCAATACTATGGGCTGATAGCAGAAAAAGATGAGAAATACTGCCAGAAAGATCAGGTGGTAAATACCGGATGAGGTTACCACCTCAATATCCCGGGGGAAAAATGCCAGCAGTAAAAGCGGCAGGCGGGTTATGATACCCGTGTAGCGTAGCAGCTTTCGCTTATACGGATTTCTCCGGATGAATTCATTGATGAACAGCAGAAAAACAAACACCACCACACTAAACTGAAACAAAAAGCCCACCTGATAATCGCTGCCTCTAAGGCTTTTCAGAAAAACAAACTCATTCAGCACAAGTACACCTTTTATGGCGCCTTCGATGAAAGAGAAAAGCAGGTGAAGAAGAAATGCCTTTCGCTCTTTATCAGTTAGCACAGCCGGTTTGAAGAGTTGCATGGTGTTTTGGCATGATTTAAGCATGCAAAGAAAATATTTTAAAGCAAACCCATTGACCAAAAAAGAAAGTAAATTTGCAATAAGATTACCAGGATATGGAAAAACATTTGCTGTCGAAGTCAACATTTATGCGGGCCGTTCAGTGTGAAAAGTCACTTTACCTGCATAAAAAGCGTCCGTTTTTACGCGATAAACTCTCAGCCGGGCAGAGGGCTAAATTTCAACGCGGAACCAGGGTGGGGGAGTTGGCCAGGGAGCTGTTTCCGGGAGGAGTGAATCTTGCCCCCAAAGCTCCCTCGCAATATCAGCAGGCAGTGGCCAACACTGCCAAAGCCATAGAAGAAGGGCAGGAAGTGATCTATGAAGCGTCTTTTCAGTATGACCGTGTGCTGGTTATTCTTGATATACTGGTAAAGAAGGACAATAAATATTTTGCCTGTGAAGTGAAAAGCTCGGCTAAAATAAGCCGCACCTATCTCACTGATGCTGCTCTTCAGTATTATGTCATCACAAATTCCGGGCTGGAGCTGGAGGATATTTCCCTGGTGTATATCAATCCACATTACAAAAGAAAAGACAGGCTTTTGCTGCAGGAGTTGTTCAGTATCATGAGTGTAAAGGAGCAGGTGGAAGACATGCAGCCGGAAATAGCCGTTAAGGCGGCCTCAGCAAAAGAGGTGCTAAAACTCCGAAAGTCTCCCCCCACCGGCATCGGGCCTCATTGCTTTGATCCATATCCCTGCGATTTTCAGGGCCATTGCTGGAAGAATGTGAAAGAGCATTCTGTTTTTAAGCTGTTGCATTTGCCACGCGAAAAGCAGTTTGAGTTGCTGGCCTCTGGTAAGATGAATATTCGCGACTTGGATATCAAAACACTGGACAGGCGCGGAAAACTTGAGCTGAAAGCCTTTCTGGAAAATAAGCCTTATTATAACTGGAAAAGAATCAATCACATCCGCATGGCGCTCAAGGATGAATATTATATGCTGGAAGTGATCTTTATCAAACCGGCTATACCATTGCATGTTGACGGGCATCCTTATATGTTGTTACCTGCCCTGGCAAAGGCCGTGAATCACAGGGGGCGGACTGTTTTTGAGTGGCAGGCGGGGCCGCACGGCAAGGATACCGGCGGTTTCTCCGGTTTTATGGAGAAGCTTAAAATGCATGGGAAAACCATTTTTATTTTCAATGAAGATGAAGAACAGGACCAATGGATAAGAGAAAAGACAGGCGGGCATCTGCTTAATCTTTACGGTCTTTTTCAATCCCTCGACTATCTGGATGCAAAACTTCAGGGAAACCTGAGCCCTGTGAATATTGCTGATGTATTACTGGACGGCAATCCTTTTAAATCCAAAGAAATTACTGCACGGGATGTAGCGGCCATAAAACTGGAGCAGAACCTTTATGATACTGCCGGACAACGTAATGGTGATACTATGGAGCCGCTCAGGCAGTTTCTGGATGAATGCATCGAATTTGATGAACTTCTTCTGAAACATATCACCGAAATTCTTTGAGATGCCGTTATTACACTCAAAAAGCTTAAACTGCCGTAGCGAAATCCGGTTTTTGCGAAACAACCGGTATACTGACGCTCTAGCTGCTTAAGAATACATATGTTCATATGGAATTGGGTGCTATAGTATCTGTTTTCAGGCAGCTGGGAGCTGATATTTTGCTTTGATGTAATTGGTTCCGCTATTCATTTTAAATGAGGATGTTGCAACAAAAAACGCTTGTTGATAAAAAAACCGGCTCAGAAACTTACTTATGTGCATCTATCATTTTATCTTTGAGGTATGGAAAGTAAGGATTCTAACAGATTGAAAGACAAGGCCAGGTCTTTACAGAGGAAAGCGCAGACGGCTTTCCCTGATCACGGAAAAATCCCTCCGCAGGCGGTGGATATGGAGCAGGCGGTTCTGGGAGCCATGATGCTCGAAAAGGAGGCGGTGAACATGGCCATTGATATACTAAAGCCCCCTATGTTTTATAAGGAGGTTCATCAAAAGATATTTTCCGCCATCCAGGATTTGTTCTCCAAAGCCGAACCCATCGATATCCTTACGGTTACCAATGAGCTTAAAAGCAAAGGGGAGCTGGAATTTGTGGGTGGCCCCTATTATATTTCACAGCTCACCAATCGTGTGGCATCCTCAGCCAATGTGGAATATCACGCCAGAATTATTTCACAGAAATTTATCCAGCGCGAACTTATCAGGATTTCATCAAATATTATCCATGACGCTTTTGAAGATACTACCGATGTATTTGATTTGCTGGACAGGGCCGAGCAAAGTCTGTTTGCGGTTAGTGAGGATAACCTGAGAAAAGGTTCAGACTCCATGCAGGCACTTGTTTCAGCTGCTATTGAGAATATCGAGGAAGCGGGCCGGCAGGAGGGGCAGGTGAGCGGAATACCTTCGGGATTTACCAGGCTTGACAGGCTGACAGCCGGCTGGCAAAAGTCTGATTTGATCGTTTTGGCCGCCAGGCCCGGTATGGGAAAAACTGCCTTTGTGCTTTCCATGGCGCGTAATATTGCAGTTGACCACAAACTCCCGGTTGCTGTTTTTTCTCTTGAGATGTCAGCATTGCAGCTGGTGACCCGTCTTATTTCAAGTGAAACGGAGCTGGAGGCTGAAAAGCTGAAAAAAGGCAGCCTGGAAAGTTATGAATACGAGCAGCTCAATTCCAAGGTAAACGCCCTGGTGGATGCTCCCATGCATATTGATGATACACCTGCTCTTTCCATTTTCGAGCTTCGGGCCAAAAGCCGCAGGCTGAAGGCGCAGCATGATATACAGATGATCGTAATTGACTATCTGCAGCTGATGACTGCTGCTGGCTCGGATGCAGGCAACCGTGAGCAGGAGATCAGTACCATTTCCCGCTCGCTTAAGTCGCTGGCCAAAGAGCTGAATGTGCCCATCATTGCCCTGTCGCAGCTTAACCGTTCGGTGGAAACCAGGGGCGGCACCAAGAAACCCCTGCTGTCTGACCTTCGTGAATCCGGAGCCATAGAGCAGGATGCCGATATGGTGTGCTTTATTTACCGTCCGGAATATTACAACCTGCCAGAAGATGAAAACGGTGAATCCACCAAAGGGATGGGCAGCATCATTATTGCCAAGCACCGTAACGGGCCCCTGGACGAGATAAAACTCAAGTTTGTAGCCAGGTTTGCCAAATTCCAGGATCTGGATGAAGATATGGAAGGTGCTTTCGGTGGGTTTTCGCCTAACCGTGACTTCGATCAGGAATCCAATTCAGTTACCCTGCCATCTAAAATGAATACCGATTTTGATGAGCCCGGCAATGATCCCGACGATGTTCCGTTCTGATTAAAACATCTAAGCCGGTTTTACGTTAATGCTTATACCTTTATCCAAATGTCAGTGACATGAAGACCAAAAAATACAGCCTTCTTTTTGTATTTGTAATTGCTGCAAATCTGTCCTTTGCTGCGCATATCCTGATTCCGATGGATAAGGAGCAAAAGGACCATCTGAAATCCTATGGCGTGGCCTACTGGACATTACAGCAGGAAGTAGAAATACAATGGCTTTTAAACTACCGCGGAGGCAGCTTTCTGTTTAAGCATCATCCGGCACTGGAAGAGGAATGTATAATCCGCGGTGTGAGTTATGAAGTAATAGCAGACGGGCAGGCAGCCTCAATTGTACAGCAAATATCCGGCCCAGCGGAGAATATGGATGCAGTCCGCCTGCATAAAGCGCCCCGCATCGCAGTTTATTCTCCTAAAACCAAACAGCCCTGGGACGATGCTGTTACCCTGGTGCTTACCTATGCGGAAATTCCCTATGATATAGTCTATGATAAGGAAGTAATTAACGGTGAGCTGCCGGCCTACGACTGGCTACACCTTCATCATGAGGATTTCACCGGGCAATACGGGAAATTCTGGGCCAACTACCGTAGCTACCGCTGGTATCAGGAAGATGTGAAGGCTAATGAAGAAATGGCCCGCGAACTGGGATTTAGCAAAGTATCACTAATGAAGCTGGCCGTGGCCAAACGTATTCGTGATTTTGTGCTGGGTGGAGGTTTCCTGTTTGCCATGTGCTCAGCCCCTGATTCTTTCGACGTGGCCCTGGCTGCTGAAGGGGTAGATATCTGTGATAAAATGTTTGACGGAGACCCCATGGACCCTAATGCACAAAGTAAACTCGATTATAGCAAATGCTTTGCCTTTGAGGATTTTACCATTAGTACAAATCCTTACGAATACGAAATATCGAATATTGATATAAATCCGAATCAAAGAGCACAGAAGGTATCAGAGAAAAATGATTTTTTCACTCTTTTTGAATTCTCGGCTAAGTGGGACCCGGTTCCTACCATGCTTACACAAAACCACACCCGCGTTATCGATGGTTTTATGGGACAGACAACCGCTTTTCGCAGAAGTGTGCTGAAGAAAAATGTGCTGATATTGGGTGAGACCAGGTCACTGAATGAAGTGAGATATATACATGGCAACCGGGGCGATGGCACCTGGACGTTCCTGGGCGGGCATGATCCCGAAGATTATCAGCACCTGGTTGGTGATCCGCCTACCAGGCTTGAACTGCATCCAAACAGCCCCGGATACAGGCTTATTCTGAATAATATTTTATTCCCGGCCGCGAAGAAGAAAAAGCGGAAAACCTGATCATTTCAGCCGGAAAAAGATTTCCTCATCACCCTTAACGGCTGATGCAGTGGCATCACAACCGCCGCGGCCATAATTCAATGTTTCTGATTCAGCTTCATCAGAAATGAATTCAACTGCACCGGAATTTATCCACGGGCAGTTATTTCTTTTTCTCAATGGCTGTATGATTTCAAAAGAGTAATCTGAATCAGTATTCGTTATTCTTCCGTTGCCCGTGAGCAGATATTCATCGTCAAGGCTTAAGGGATAAGGAGTATTGCTGCCTTTTTCCCAGGTATATTCACCTGTAAAACTGCACAGAATGGTATCTGCTGCCGATACTGTCTTCAGGTCATTTGTGTTGATAACAAAGGTGATGTATTCATCTTTGGTAAGCTGCGATATTTCAATGCTACCCGACACCCTGTGCTCTTCCAGAAAATAATTCGTATAAGCAACAGTGGCTGTGAGAGACGTATCCTGCCAGTACCCGTTTGCCTGTATAGTGATAATTCCTGATCTGCTGCGCCCATCTTTAAGTATAACCGGAACCGGATAATCAATAGTAATGAGTTTTGGCCACAATGTGTCCCAGGATGAAATGGAAAGCTCTGCATCAGTTGTAAAATCTATTATGCCCCCGGCAGATACCCGGCCTTCCAGTGTATCTTTTGCCCGGCCCAGCCCTTCCTGTGCCTGCAGCAGGGCATCGGTAATCACCAGCTTGGCCAGGGAGGCATCACGGGCCACAGATATTTCGCCTTCATCAGTCGCTTTTTTACAATGCCGGAAGCTGAGGAGCATCAGCACGGAAAAAAAGATCACTGCAATAGGTGTTGGTTTCATCTGTTTAGATTTTTGATTTATAAATGCCCCTTTATGCGTGGAGCCCGCCCTGACACTGCTGCTACACACTCCTGATGCGGTCGAGAATCAGGAACTCATAGTTGTAAGGATTTTTTTCATCCGCCTGATGCTTTTCACTGCCGGTTACTTTCCAGTTTTCCATATTGATCTCGGGGAAATATGTATCGCCTTCAGGTTCGGCATCTATACGGGTAAGTATAATCCTGTCGGTAAACGGCAATGCAAGCTGATAAATGTTACTTCCGCCGGCAATAAAAATCTCATCCGTTTCATTGGTGGCTTTAAGCGCTTCAGCCAATGAATGTACAACAGTTACATCATCATTATTGTAGGTTAGATCCTGTTGCCTGCTGATGACGATGTTGTGGCGGCCGGGCAGAGGTTTTTCCAGTGATTCAAAGGTCTTCCTGCCCATGATAACCGGGTATCCCCTGGTGGTTTGCTTAAAGTGCTTAAGATCAGCAGGCAGATGCCAGGGTAGCTGATTGTCTTTTCCTATGACGTTGTTGTTTGCTTTGGCTGCGATGATGTTGATTCTTGGTTTCATTTTTAATGGATTTACACAGATATTTCCCCTTTGATATGAGGATGTGATATATAATTAATTAGTTCAAAATCTTCAAAGGTGAATTCATCAATATTTTTTACATCAGGATTGATGTTCATATGCGGAAGTGCATAAGGTTCTCTTTCTTTCTGAAGTTTCGCCTGCTCAATATGATTCAGGTAAATATGAGCATCACCCAGGGTGTGAACGAAATCGCCTTCCCTGAGGCTGGTAACCTGTGCTATCATTTTCAGCAACAATGCATAGGAAGCGATGTTGAAGGGCACACCAAGAAAGATATCTGCACTTCTTTGATAAAGCTGGCAGGAAAGTTTTCCATCCGCCACATAAAACTGAAAGAGGATGTGGCAGGGGGGAAGGTTCATATCATCGAGTTGTCCCACATTCCAGGCTGAAACAATATGACGCCTTGAATCGGGATTATTTTTCAGAGATTCAATCACATTTTTAATCTGGTCAATATGTCCTCCGTGATAATCAGGCCAGCTTCGCCACTGATATCCGTATATGGGCCCCAGGTTACCATTTTCATCGGCCCATTCATTCCAGATGCGAACTTTATTCTGCCGGAGATATTCCACATTTGTTTCTCCTTTCAAAAACCACAGTAATTCGTGTATAATGGATCTCAGGTGCAGCTTTTTTGTTGTCAGCACAGGAAACCCGTGCTGCAGGTTAAAACGCATCTGGTGGCCGAATACGCTCAATGTTCCTGTGCCTGTACGGTCTTCTTTCTTCACCCCTTCATCCAAAACGCGGTTCAGCAGGTTGATATATTGTTTCATATGATTTTGATTTTAAAGGTACGCATGCTGTAGTTCGTCAGAGGCTGATCATGCTGGTTTCATCATTCTTTAATTTAAATTTCAATGGCCGGGGGATTAGCCCATAATCATTCCCACTATGGTAGCCGACATAAGAGAAGCCAGGGTTCCGCCCAGCAGTGCCCTCATGCCATACTGCGAAAGCAGTGTTTTCCTGCCCGGGGCCAGTGATCCGATTCCTCCTATCTGGATACCTATAGAAGCAAAGTTAGCAAATCCTGCAAGCATATAGGTGGCCATTATGATGGATTTATAATGCGAAAAGTCTCCGGCATTTTTTAGTTCCGAAAGGCTGATGTATCCGATAAATTCACTCATGATGATCTTTTCGCCCAAAAGGCGGCCAACAAGTGTGATGTCTTCCGTGGCAACTCCTATCAGCCACATCAGCGGTGCAAAGGTGTAACCCAGTATGAGTTGCAGGGTGATCCTGTTGTATTGTCCGTCGGATTTGCTGCTCAGGTGCTGGTTAATGCTGCTGATATCCGACATGGATTCTGCCCAGACGTTATTTATCAGAATAATAAACAGCACCAGCACTACCAGTACCGAGGTGGCTTTCACTGCTGGTTTTTTTACAAAATAGAGTATGGCTGCCAACCCGGCAATAAAAATGCCAAGTATGAAAAACGGCCATTCACCAATTTGGCCCACTATATAGTTAAACATGGCTATGAAAGCTACGAAAACCAGCAGCATAGCAGCCACATTAGCGGCAAGTTTAAATCCATCGGTAGTTCCGTTGGCCATTGCTTCCAGAAAGTTGCTGCCAATTTTATCCTGGCTGATGGAAATTTCCTTATTGATTTTACCGGTTTGCGGAACAAGTATTTTGGATATAACCACCGCCCCCGGAGCCGCCATGATGGATGCAGCCAGCAGGTGTTTGGCAAACAACATCTCCTGAGCCGGATCACCGTTGCCTAAAAAGCTGATATAAGCCGCCAGCACACCACCTGCCAGTGTAGCCATGCCCCCAAGCATTACCAGTAGTATTTCGCTTTTGGTCATTTTTTCCAGGTAGGCTTTGATCATCAGTGGTGATTCTGTCTGGCCCAGGAAAATGTTTCCTGCAACCGACAGGCTTTCAGCTCCTGATAAGCGGAGTGCCTTGCTCATGAGCCAGGCCAGGGCATAAACAATCTTCTGAATAATTCCCAGGTAAAACATCACGCTGGTTAATGCCGAAAAGAATATGATGGTAGGGAGCACCTGGAAAGCAAATATGTATCCGAAGGATTCTGTATTCATCAGTCCTCCCAGCAGGAATTCACTGCCGGCTTCCGTAAAGCTGAGTATTTTTACAAATATCTTACTGATGAAGTCGAAAAATGCCTGTACATTTTTGGATAGCAGTACTCCCATGGCCAGCAGCACCTGCACACCCAGGCCAATAAGCACAACCAGCCAGTTGATGGCGCGGCGGTTGCTGCTGAATATGAACGCTATAAGCAGCAATACGAGCATTCCCAACGCTCCCCGGTAAAAGCTTTTGAAACTGAATCCCACTGCTTCTTCACTTTCAAGGATGGTGTTTTTGTCTGCTTCAGTGGTTTTGGCGGTTGCTAAAGTATCTTCCACCGGTATTAATTCCTTAGCCACGGTGTCGGCTAATTCCTGCAGTGCCTGCCCGGCGCTGTCACCGGAGGAGGTGCCGGGAGCATTACTGATTTGTGGGCTGGCAGAAACTGAAAAACTGATCAAAAAAGCCAGTAGCAATCCGGCTGCTGTTTTCATGTCTAACAATTTGGTTCCTGATAGGGGATTTACTGTTTTTCTCTCTTCTGGATTTCATCTCTGATTTGCGAGGCGCGTTCGAATTCTTCCCTGGCAACGGCCTCGTCAAGCATTTGTTTCAGTTCGTCAGTATTAAAGCGTTGAAAACCGGAAGCTTTTGATGCTTCCGTATGGGGCGGTTGTGTTTGTTCTTCCTCGGGCTCTTCTTCAATAAGGATGCCGGCTGTTGATAATACGGGCTCATAGGTGTAAACAGGGCACTTGAACCGGACAGCCAGTGCAACGGCATCCGATGTGCGGGAGTCGATGATCTTTGGGCCTTCATCGGTATGGCAAACCAGCTGGGCATAAAAAACACCTTCCTGGAATTTGTTGATGATAACTTCGGTTAGAGAAATATCAAAGGCACGGGCAAAATTTCTGAATAAATCATGTGTCAGGGGCCGGTTGGGGTGCATGTTTTCCAGTTCGATAGCGATGGCCTGGGCCTCAAATCCTCCTATGATGATTGGCAGCCGCCTTTTGCCGTTACTTTCTCCCAATATAAGCGCATACGCCCCTGTTTGAGTCTGGCTGTTTGAAATTCCTACTATTTCCAGCTTGATTTTGTCCATTTCAGTAATACTTTCTCAATTATTATTGCAACAAATGAAGCAGAATTAAGTTCCTGGGTTCAATTTTTTTGAACCCATCCGAATTAGGGTATTTATAAAACCATGGCATAGCTGAAAAGTCCTGCTGCCGTGATCATCACCCCGGCAGGCAGGTTTCAGTCCATGGTTTTATTCATAAACTTTCACAAAGGTAATAATTTCCATTGACGGGCAAACTTTCGCGCATGATATTTAAAAAGCGGAGTTAACATTTGTACTACACCCTGGCAGGAGAAGCCCGGGGGAAATTATAAAAAAATAAAAAAAGAAGAGGTTAAGAAAACAAGGCAGGAATAAGTAGATGCGGGCGATATGGGAATATATTGTTTATGCAGGCATATTAAATGTATAAGCAAAATAAGCCCCGCCTCAAGTGCCGGGGCTTATTTTATTTGAAGGGAATAACTACTCTTCCTCTTCTTCGTGAACTTCCAAACGGAAGCCTGCACCGTGTACATTTTTAATAAGAATGTTACGGTCGCGTCGAAGGTACTTTCGTAACCTGGTGATGAATACATCCATGCTGCGTCCGGCGAAATAGTCATTTTCTCCCCAGATTTCGCGCAGGGCTGTTTCTCTTGATACCAGGTTGTTCTTATTCTTACTGAGTAAAGCGAGCAGGTCGGCTTCTTTACGTGTAAGAGAAGTTACTTCCTTGCCGTACTTAAGCGTCAGATTATGATAATCGAAGACATAATCGCCGATTTCATAGATCGTTTGCTTACTCTCTTCCTTGATCTGTCCGGAACGTTTCAGGATAGCCTGAATACGGAGATTCAGCTCTTCAGTGCTGAAAGGCTTGGTGAGATAATCATCTGCACCTACCTTGAATCCCTTGATCCGGTCTTCTTTCAAAGTCCGGGCAGTCAGGAAAATGATCGGTGTGGTCTGGTCATGCTTGCGTAATGATTTGGCGATTTCAAAACCGTCAACATTAGGAAGCATAATATCCAGAATGCAAAGATCATACTTTCTGCGGTTGATCTTTTCCATTCCGTACTGACCATCTTTTTCCAGGTCAACAGAGTAACCTTCATTGTAAAGGAAATCTTTTAAGACCTCTCCTAAATTGGGGTCATCCTCTACTAACAGAATCTTAATTGGCTTTTCAATCATAATCAAACATTTGGGTCAAAAATACGACAAATTTCAAAAAAGTCAATTTTTTTTTACAAATTCATCAATTTATAATTGGTAAATAAACACTAAAACAGGTTCCTTGTTCAGGAACACTTTGAATATGTATAGTTCCATCATGTTGTTCTATCATGGTTTTTACATAATACAGCCCCAGTCCGAATCCGCTTTTGCCCTGTTTTACATGCTGTGAACCACGATAAAACTGTTTGAAAATCTGCTTTTGTTGCTCGGGAGGTATGCCCATACCGTTGTCGCAAATCTCCATATGGATTTTATTTTTGCTGTCATTATCTGTGCTGATAAAAATCAGGGGGTCCAGATCAGAATATTTCATGGCATTATCCAGTATGTTAGTTAGCACATGGACAATGTGAACAGGGTCTGCATATATCATACTTTTTTCTGCCATCAGATTCATCTCCACTTTAGCCCTGGCCTGCTCAAGCTGTAAGCTCAGTATTTCAGTAGCTCTTCTTATAAGGTGGTGCAGATCCACCTGTTCCTGGCTTAATGTGAGTTCAGCCCGGTCAATAACAGCCATTCCCATAAGCTTTTCCACCAGTTGGCGCAGACGGGTGTTTTCATCCCTGATAATGCTAAGGTAACGCATCAGCTTGGTGTTTTTGGCTTCCCGCTGCTCCTTGATCAAAATATCCGAAGCCATACTAATGGTAGCTATGGGTGTTTTATATTCGTGGATGAGGTTTTTGACAAAGTCCATTTTTTCGCGGGTAATTCTTTTCTCCTTTCGCAGGAAATGTACCGTTCGGATAAAAGAAGTAAAAATGACTCCGATAAGGATCAGCGAAATCAATAGCCATATCTTGATTCTTCCCAGAATAATTCCCGGGCGGATATCCATATTAACATGCAGCATCAGCGGGCGGGGATAAATATTGCTGCTTGCCGATACTTTGAAATCAGGATTTGTACTGATCCGCCCGGTATGCTCTGATCCGGTAATAATGGTGCCGGTTTCACTGTTCACAAGGGCAAATGAATAAGGCTGTGTATGGCCCTGTATATGAAAGTTATGCTGCAGGATGGAGTCAACGGTATTTATATTAAACAATGTTTCTATATATTCGGTTTTTTCATCCGCATTCACCGAATCCGGAAGCGTTTTATTCTGAAGTGCGATGAGCTGGTCAGCCGATTTATGAATGGCCAGACTGATACTGTGTTTTTCTCTTTCATAACTTAACTCCCAGGCCACATCAAGCCAGCGCAGCTGGCTTGCTACCACTCCGGCAACGGATATGATCACAATAATAGTCAGTATCTGGGAGGAGTATTTCTTCTTCATTATTTAGATATAGTCTAAATTAACTTAAGCTTAACCCGACATTAACCGCAACAGGCTGCCTCAGTTGTTAGTTTTGTCAGGAACCAAAAATAAGGAATTAATATGAGAACAATAATCAACGTAATTTTTATTCTGGCACTTATCTCAGGGCCGGCTTTTGCAACTGCTTCTATGGCCGCAGTTCCTCAAAATGTGGATATTGCTTTAACGGCTGATGAAAATCCTGACAATGACAAAAACAAACAATGCTGCAAAGATAAAAAGCAGGAGGATTGTTGCCAACATAATAAAAGCGAAAAGCAGGAATGCATCAAAGAAAATGAGTGCTGTGATGAAACCACAGCGATGAAATCCAACACAAGGCAGGAGTGCAAAGAAGTTTCTCCGTGCAGTAGGAAAGAATAGAAGAATCGGTTTTCTTGGTTTTGATTTTTGGGGATGGTCTTTTAGGAGGGCATCCCTTTTTTTTATGCATATACCCGGGGAAAATATATTTGGTGTTTTGCTTATTTTTGCAGAAAAGTCAGTCTATGATCAGCTTTCCGAATGCAAAGATAAACTTCGGCCTGTATATTACAGGCGTACGCATTGATGGATATCACAATATCGAATCCATACTATGGCCTGTGCCCTGGAAAGATATACTGGAAATTATTCCTGCCCCTGATCAGCGTTTTTCGTTTAGGCAAACCGGGATCAAGATCGGTGGTGAGTCAGATGAAAATCTGGTGGTAAGAGCCTGGGAGCTGATGAAGGATAAATATGATCTGCCTGCGGTGCACATTCATCTCCATAAGATTATTCCAATGGGCGCAGGGCTTGGTGGCGGCTCGTCAGATGCTGCCCACACCATTATGTTGCTGAATAATTTGTTTGATTTGAAACTGAATGTGCGCAGCATGCAGCGGTATGCCTCACGCCTGGGAAGCGACTGTCCGTTTTTTATCGACGGCAAGCCTCATTTTGTGGCAGGTACAGGCACTTTACTTGCGCAGACACAGGCTAATCTGAGTGGCATGCATATTGGCATAGTGAAACCGGAAGCGCATATATCCACAGCTGAAGCATACGCGAATATTTCCCCCGCCCCTGCACCCTCAGGCTGGGAAAAGCCTTCTGATGATCCGTCATGCTGGAAAAAGGAGGTGCGAAATCAGTTTGAGGATTATGTGCTCGAAGCCGGTGCTGAGATCGGGCAACTAAAAGAAAAGCTGTATCATCTGGGGGCAGTATATGCCAGCCTTTCAGGGAGCGGGTCGGCTGTTTACGGATTGTTTCAGGAAGCACCGGATATGAAGTCATGGTTTCCGGAAGAATACTGCTGGCAGGGTCAGTTATAAACTATTTGGGTGCCAGGCGGATCAGCAGCAGGCCGATTACAGTAAATATTAAATTGGGCAGCCATACTGCTATCAATGGTTCAAGATCAGATTTGATGGCAAAGGTGGTGGACACCTGCATAAACATGATAAACCCGAAGCTGATACCCAGGCCTGCGGCCAGGTGCATCCCTATGCCTCCCCTGGTTTTCCTGGAAGATAAGGCCACGCCGATTATAGTGAGTACAACAGTGGCAAGTGGAAAGGCTATCCTTTTATGCTTCTCCACCTTATACACATTTATATTGCCAGATCCTTTCCGTTCTTCTTCTTTTATAAAGCTTCTCAGCTGGGTATAATTGAGTACTTCCACTGATTTCACCTGGTGTGTAAAGTCATCTGGTTTCAGGGGCATCACAGTGTCGGCTCTCATGCCATGAGTTAATTCCTGTCCTGCAGGAGTGATAACGCGCCTGGTATAGTTCTCCAGCAACCATTTATGGTCCAGGCTGTCCCAGCGGATGTGCTCACTGGTCAGCTTGTATTTAAGCCCTTTCTCATCAAATTGTTCGTGTGTAAACCTGAATCCGGTATTGGTTTGCTGATTGAAACTTTGCACATACACATAATCATTTTCAGTGGTTTGAAGATGAATGTCTTTCTCACGGGTAACCCCGCCACCATGGATGTATTTGTTTTCAAACTCCAGCCGGTGCTCATTGGCATTGGGGATCATGAAATTGGCCAGATAAAAGCTCATGAGCGACAGGAAAAATGCCGATAAAAGAAAAGGAAAAAGCATGCGCCGGAAAGAAATCCCGCTGGAGAGTATGGCGATAATCTCTGTATTAAAGGCCATTTTGCTGGTGAAAAATACTACTGCAATAAAGGTAAACAGCGGGCTGAAAAGGTTAACAAAGTATGGAATAAAGTTCAGGTAATAATTAAAAACAATTTCATCAAGGGGAGCACTTTCTTCAATAAAGTCATCTATTTTTTCTGAAATATCAAACACGATTACAATAAGAATGATCAGGGCAATTGCCAGAAAAAATGTGCTAAGAAACTTCTTTATTATGTACCAGTCTATCTTCTTCATCGGATCTTCAATAATAAACCATAATTAGCTGAAACTATTGCGTGCGTATCCAAAAACATCTCACAGCCTGCTTTCAAGTTTAGGCACCATTTTGTTTTTCCACTCAGCGAAATCACCATTTTTTATATGCATCCTTGCTTCCCTCACCAGCCACAGGTAAAAAGCAAGGTTGTGGATACTGGCGATCATAGGACCCAGGCTTTCCCTGGCAACGAACAGGTGTCGCAGGTAAGCTTTGTTATACTGGCTGTCGACAAAGGAAATACCGTTGGGGTCAACAACTGAAAAGTCATCCTCCCACTTTTTGTTTTTTATGTTGATAATGCCTTCGGATGTAAACAGCATGCCATTCCGCCCGTTGCGTGTAGGCATAACACAGTCGAACATATCCACGCCCAGAGCAATGCTTTCCAGGATATTGGCCGGAGTGCCCACACCCATCAGGTAGCGTGGTTTACTGGCGGGTAAAATCCCACAAACCAGTTCCGTCATCTCATACATAATTTCGTGAGGCTCGCCCACCGAAAGTCCACCAATTGCATTTCCGTTCCGGTTGCGCGATGCAATATATTCAGCTGATTTTTCACGCAGATCCCTGTAAACACTTCCCTGCACGATGGGAAAAATGGTCTGGTTGTAGCCGTATTTGGGTTGGGTGCTGTCGAATTGATTCAGGCTTCTGTCCAGCCAGCGGTGGGTGCGATCCATAGATTCCCTGGCATATTCGTAATCGCAGGGGTAAGGCGTGCATTCATCAAAAGCCATGATGATATCCGCACCGATAATACGCTGGATATCCATCACGTATTCCGGGCTGTAAAAATGCCTGGAACCGTCAATGTGCGACTGGAAGTTGACGCCTTTTTCCTCGATCTTCCGTATATCTGCCAGCGAATGCACCTGGTAGCCGCCGCTATCAGTAAGAACAGGCCTGTCCCAGCCATTGAATTTATGCAAACCACCTGCCTTTTCCAGTATTTCAAGGCCCGGGCGCAGATATAAATGATAGGTGTTTCCCAGTATGATTTCAGCATTGATATCTTCTTTTACATCACGTATGTGTACCGCTTTTACTGTGCCTGCAGTTCCCACCGGCATGAAAACAGGGGTTTCTATTTCCCCGTGACAGGTTTTTATTTTGCCATGCCTGGCCTTGCTTTTCAAATCTGTTGCCTGTATGCTGAAATCCATAACATCTCTCATTAAACTGCAAAAATAATCATTCGGGTGGAATTCATGGATTTATTAAATGGGAGCTGGTGATAGTGGATATCTGCTTAATATGCTGCAGTTGATATCGCCTAATTCGCACTTAAAGAGGCTTGTAAGTTTGAAGAGTAACTTGTTAAAAAGTTTTTAGCCCGGTAATTTTGACCAATAGAAGTTCAGTTTAATTTTGCCTCGATGAATTGGCTGGAGCAACAACTTACAAATTTCAGCATCGAAGGCATCTGGGGAATAGTTTTTCTCGCGTTTGCTTTCGGGTGGCTGGTGGTAATGATATATTACGTTACGATATTCAGCCGGCTGGCGTTTTATCGTAAACGGAAAGCAGGCCGTCAGGAGCAGCCACCGGTTTCTGTAGTTATCGCAGCAAAAAATGAATATTCCAACCTGAATAAATTCCTGCCTAAGGTGTTAGAGCAGGATTATCCCGATTTTGAAGTCATAGTGGTAAATGATGCTTCCGATGATGAGTCTGTGGAGCTGCTTGACGATATGAAGCGGAAGTATTCCCACCTGAGAGTTGTTAACCTTCATGAAAACGTCAATTTTTTTAAGGGCAAAAAGTTTCCGCTGTCTGTTGGAATCCGGTCGGCAAAACATGAGTATCTGTTATTGACTGATGCTGATTGCAGTCCGGAAAGCAGAGCCTGGCTTGCCGGGATGATTCGGGCGTATAATGACGACACCTGCATTGTGCTGGGATACGGGAAATATGAGGAAAAAGGCGGATTTGCTAACCTGATGCAGCGTTACGACACCCTGTTTACTGCCATGCAATATCTTTCGTTTGCTTTAGCCGGTATGCCATACATGGGTGTGGGGCGGAACCTTTCCTATAAAAAGGAAATGTTCAGCAAAACCCGTGGTTTTTCATCACATTATAAGCTGAAATCCGGGGATGATGATCTTTTTATCAATAAAGTAGCTACTAAAGAAAACACGGAGGTATGCCTTGAAGAGGGCACTGCCACTATTTCCAAAGCAGCTCCTGATCTGAAGTTTTGGTTAAGGCAGAAACGGCGCCACCTTACCACCGGCAGATTCTACAGGTTTAAGCATAAATTTTGGCTGGGGCTGTTTAATTTTTCTCGGTTGCTGCTTTGGGTCACACTAATCGCGCTTTTGTTGCGTTTCTATAATGGAGTCTATGTAATTGCAGCAGGAGCAGTAGTGCTCTTCACATTCATGTTTATCCTGAAAAGATGCATGAATAATTTGCGCGAGAAGAAATTACTTTTAATTTCGCCACTTCTGGATATAACGCTATTGATTACCTATCTGTTTATTAATTTTGCAAATCTGATACGGAAACCGGATAAATGGAAGTAAACGCACATCTGACCAATAAGGCAAAGCGCGACATGGAGCTGATCAAAAAAGCCCTGCATGACGGGGATCAGGCAGCCTATGCCGAGCTGATGAAAAACTACCGGGATGCGCTTTACTTCATGATGCTCAAGATGACCAATAATCCAACGGACGCCGAAGACCTCACCATCGAAGCATTTGGCAAGGCATTTAAAAGCCTCGACCAATATTCCCCTGATTATGCTTTCAGCACCTGGTTGTTTCGCATCGCTTCCAACAATTGTATTGATTTTCTCCGGAAAAAGAAGAAACAGAATACCTCCTCTATCAATGAATCCGCTGACGATGATGGTACCGAATTCGCTCATAATATCACCTGCAAAGCTTTGGCTCCTGATGATGAACTCATAAAAAGCCAAAAGATACAGATGATGCGTGTGGTGGTGGAGAAGCTCAAGCCACACTACCGTAAATTAGTGGAGCTGAGGTATTTTGATGAATTTTCCTATGAAGAGATATGCCAGGAGCTTGATCTGCCATTAGGAACCGTGAAAGCCCAGTTATTCCGCGCCCGCGAATTTCTCTTTAATATCCTGCAGCAGTCGAAGGATAAAATTTAATGAAGTGTAGATAGTCTTGCGCTTTATTCTGTTATGAAAACGGATTAGTAAGTCACTTTGAAACAAATATCATTAAATAACTAATGAGAGTCTTGATCTTCACGTTTTTAATTGCTGCTCTATCTTCTTTTGGTCTTTCTTTTCTAAAAGATAAAACAACCGTTTGTTCAGCAAGCTATGAAGAAATAGGGAGGCATAAGGATGGCCGTACAATTTACTTGTCAGTTTTTACATTTCAGAATTTAGATACTGCGGCTTATCATTATCAGAAAAGGCTCGATAATGTGGCTACTCGCTCAAATTTTATAATATTGTTTTACAATAAAAGGAATGAAGCACCTTCATCAGAGGAACTTAAAGACCTGACTAAAATATTGAATTGCGCGCTAATTGGCGGGTTAGAGAAATGGAGAGGTTTGTATTATATCCTGATACCTGAAAATAATGAGCTGGTTAGAAGTGAAGAAATTATTACTTTAATAAAATCTGTGCAGGAATAAATATATTTTTAATAGCCACACTGTCTGCTTTTTCCTGCTTAATTCATTGCATATCTTTCTAAATGTACGCGTATTTTTAAGCTATATTCCCTTCCCGAATTTTCATTAATTTTACACGCTCTTTTTCTGAAATAAAAAAATCCATTATATGATGACCCTGGAAGATTTTCAAGCAGATATTCTGGCCGGTATTCCCGATGAACTACCAGCCATGCCGGAATATGATCCGGATATTAACCATGCACCCGTCCGGAAAGATATTTTGAATAAGGAGGAAAAGAAGTTGGCACTGAAAAACGCGCTGCGTTATTTTCCTGAAAAGCACCACGGGGTATTGGCACCCGAATTTGCACAAGAACTGAAAAAGTACGGCCGTATTTATATGTACCGCTACCGCCCGGATTACGATCTGACAGCGCGTAAGCTGGAAGATTTTCCGCACAGGTCGAAGCAGGCGGCTGCCATTATGCTTATGATTTGTAACAACCTGGATAAGGCCGTGGCACAACATCCACACGAGCTGATCACTTATGGTGGAAATGGAGCCGTATTTCAAAACTGGGCGCAGTACCGTCTTACCATGAAATATCTGGCAGAGATGACCGATGAGCAGACGCTCGCCCTGTATTCCGGGCATCCCATGGGCCTGTTTCCCTCGCATAAGGATGCGCCGCGTGTGGTTGTGACCAACGGGATGGTGATCCCAAATTACTCCAGTCCGGATCACTGGGAGAAATTCAATGCCCTGGGAGTATCACAATATGGGCAGATGACCGCTGGTTCGTTTATGTACATTGGTCCGCAGGGCATTGTTCACGGAACTACCATCACCGTGATGAATGCCATGAGGAAAATATCCGGGGTGGGAGAATCCCTGGCAGGAAAGTTATTTGTATCCTCCGGGCTTGGAGGGATGTCAGGTGCTCAGCCCAAGGCAGCTGTGATAGCCGGAGTGGTTGGCGTTGTGGCGGAAGTAAACCCCAAAGCCGCTGTGAAGCGCTATGAACAGGGCTGGGTGGATGAGCTTTACGAGGACCTGGAAAAACTGCTGCCCAGGATCAAAAAAGCAAAAGCCAACAGGGAGGCCGTTTCCCTTGCCTATCAGGGAAATATTGTTGACCTGTGGGAAGCACTGGCCGATTCTGACATAGATGTGGAAATTGGCAGTGATCAAACCTCACTGCATAATCCATTTGCAGGAGGTTATTATCCGGCAGGCCTCTCACTGGGAGAATCAGAGGAATTAATGGCTCGCGATCCTCAGCAATTCCGTGAAAAGGTGTATGAATCCCTGCGCAGGCATGTGAAGGCTGTTAACAGGCTCACTAAAAAAGGCATGTACTTTTTCGATTATGGTAATGCCTTTCTGCTGGAATCAAGCCGTGCCGGTGCCGATGTCCTGGATGATAAGGGCGATTTTATCTATCCGTCATATGTTCAGGATATCATGGGCCCCATGTGCTTCGACTATGGATTTGGACCTTTCCGCTGGGTCTGCACTTCTTCCGCTGCGGAAGACCTGCGGACTACCGATAGAATAGCAGCAGAAGTGCTGGAGGAAATGTACCGGGAAGCTCCCGATGAGATCAAACAGCAATTGCAGGACAATCTTACCTGGATTAAAGCTGCTGAAGAAAACAAACTTGTGGTGGGCTCGCAGGCCCGCATCCTTTATGCAGATGCAGAAGGCCGCATCCGGATAGCGGAAGCTTTCAATAAGGCCATCAAAGAAGGCAGGGTAAAAGGGCCGGTAGTTTTGGGACGTGACCATCACGATGTGTCCGGTACCGATTCTCCCTATCGCGAAACATCTAACATTTATGACGGCTCGCGTTATACAGCCGATATGGCCGTGCAAAACGTAATCGGAGATGCATTCCGTGGTGCTACCTGGGTGTCATTGCACAATGGAGGTGGCGTTGGATGGGGTGAAGTTATCAACGGCGGGTTTGGTATGCTGCTCGATGGCTCTGAAGATTCAGACCGCCGCCTGAAAATGATGCTCCACTGGGATGTGAATAATGGCATCGCACGCCGGTCATGGGCACGCAATGAAGGCGCTGTATTTGCCATCAAACGTGCCATGAAGGAAAATCCGAACCTGAAGGTGACTTTGCCCAACATCCCGGATGAGAATCTGTTGAATGACCTTTTCTGAAAAATATTATAAAACTGAATGCCGGGTTATTTATGGTCGATTAACATAAAAACCCGGTATTTTTTTAGCAAACAATGGCATGAATCATTATCTTTGGCATAAAAATAACAACTATTGAGGTGTTCATTGCAAACACCCACATCTTAATTAAGGAGTACACTTTTAATCATATTATAGACATGAAATATCACAATTACATTTTATTTATTCTCATTTCCGGACTGTTGGTTCTGGCGTCATGTGAAGAAGAAATCATAGATGATCCGAATATTGATGAGCGGGAAAAATTCCTGGGTGATTGGGAAACCACAGAAACCAGCACGCTTGAACCGAATTCTTTCACATTCAATATGGTAATTGAACCCGATGTAAATTCTTCGCAAATCAGGCTTTATAACATATACTATCTTGGCTTAGATGTATATGCCAATGCCCTGGTTACCGGCAGTTCGTTTACCATACCGCAGCAGAACGTGAATAATATGATCATTGAAGGGTATGGTGAAATGATCACAGAAACAAGGATTGAAATGGAATATACAGTGAATGATGGTGCTGATCTGAATAATGTAACCGGAGTAATGATCAAGGCTGTTCCGTCACTTCCGCCGCCGCTGCTCGCTTTGAATTGAGCTTAGCTTTTCCATCACATCCATGTAAAGCATCTCCATGCGCTCCGGTTTTTCTGAGTAGAAATCCATACTGTATTTAAAATCCGAACGTGTGATATTGTGTTTTTCCAGAACCCTATCATAGATTTTTTCTGTCAACTGTTTTACATTCACACCGTAGCGCATATAATACTTTATTGTGCTTTCAGTCAGGTGGTAATCCACCAGGATGTCAACCATCCGGTCGTGACTGATCACATCCTCAGGAGTTTTTACTTTCTTTGATTTCTTCTCTTCCCCCGAACAGGACAACATGATGAAGCCGCTTAAAATCAAAAAAATAATATTTCGCACTACTGATTTTTTCATTGTAAGATAAACGCTGTTTTACACTGAAACGTATTTGCAAAGGTAATAAAGCCTGACAATAAGAAGGCTGTCAGAGGTATTGTTTGTTTGATTTGCGGAAAAGTACCAAAAGGGGTGTGATAAGTGATGCCTCAGATTATTATAGCTCTAATTCTCGCGGTATCCGTATTTTTGTGCCCAAATAACACGCAAAATGGAAATTGTCTTTTTACTCACCGGTGCAACAGATGAAACGTATCTGAAAGAGGGTATGGAAAAATACGCTTCGCGGATCAGCCATTATATCAGATTCAGTACGGCAGAAATTAAACTTAACCGCAGGGAAATGAAAAAGCCGCCGGATGAACTGATGAAAGCGGAGGCAGCTGCAGTGGAAAAGTATCTGGAGCCGGGGGACTTTCTTGTCATACTGGATGAACACGGCAGGCAGTATAGCTCCCGTGAATTTTCAGGTTTCCTTCAGAAGAAAATGAATGCAGGCACAAAGCGGCTGATATTCCTGGTGGGCGGCGCCTGGGGATTTGATCCTGCCATAAAAAAACGGGCCGGTGCCAGCCTCTCGGTTTCAAAAATGACCTTCCCTCATCAACTGATCAGGGTGATCTTTATGGAACAGCTCTACCGTGCGTTTACCATTTTGCGCAATGAACCATATCATAATGATTAATTGCGTCCTGCTACTTTCACTATGCTCTGCCATACTTTTTCAGCAGTTTTATCCCAGCTAAATTCTTTTGATCGCTCATAACCTGCCTGGCGAAGTTCCTCTGTCACTTCAGCACCGGTTCGGATTTGCTTTATGGCCCCGGCTATGCTGCCAATATCAAAAGGATCAACAAGTAATGCTCCTTTGCCGGCCACCTCGGGCATAGAGGTTACATCGGATGTAATAACCGGGGTTTTACAGCGGTAAGACTCAATAATGGGAATACCGAATCCTTCAAAATAAGATACATACAATAAGCATTCGGCGGCTCCGTATGCCTTGCTCAACTGTTGCGGACTCATCCTGCCGCTGAAGATCACATCTTCCTTATGCTCCATCTGCCGGAATGTTTCTTCCATGTCCCGGTTCCACCACATCTTTTCACCCACAATCAGCAGCTTTAGATCAGCGTCATTGTTCTCTGATTTATAATGATTAAAAGCCTTTAGCATATTGCTGATGTTTTTGCGGGGATGTAAGGCTCCAACAAACAAAAGATATGGTTTGCCAGCCGTAAGTTCCTTTCTGCTTTTTTCCTGTTCCTGATCTTCGGACGGTGAAAAAATCTCATTGGCTCCATTGTATGCCACGTCTATCTTTTCCTTCCGGATGCCGTATTGCGAAGCAATATCGCTGGCTGAGTATTCCGAAACTGTGATGATCCTCTGGGCTTTCTGAGCAAACTTTGGAAACATCCGCCGGTAATATTGCCTTACAAGAAAGGGCAGATCGTCCGGATAATGCTCAAAATTCAGGTCATGCATCACTGCTATGGAAGGAGTGGAGGAGGACAGGGAAAGGTAGCCGTCGGGTGAAAGAAATATATCAGGTTTGTATTTTTTTAGAAGTTTGGGTATGGTGATTTCAAACCACCACAGGAAAAGAAACGGATGGCGGGCCGGTGGGCCTGCTACCACAGGCAGTACATTTTTTCCCAAAATGAATTCTTTGCTGAAAGGCCGATCGAAAAAAAATATGAATTCATGCTCAGGATGATCCTTTACCATTCTTTTCAATGTTTCAAAGGTAAACCAGCCGATTCCCTCCAGCCTGTCTTTAATAAGTAAACGTGTGTTTACGGCAATTCTCATAGCAGCCCTGTTTTGCCTGGCAAAAGTACGAAATTAGAAACAGATGGTATCAGGCATTGGAAACCAGTTGATATTTGTTGGTAATGATTTTGCACCGGGTTTTTATTATCAGGGCGGCTACGGGCTACGGCTTATAGCTTTAACCCGGGGTTTTAAGCTGCTGTATGCTGTGTTCAGGAGCTCGCTTACGCTCCGCTCTGCCCACAGCACAGCAGCTAAAAGCCCCGGGCCAAAGGCTGCCAGCCTTCGCCCTGCCGCGGGCTGGCCCCAGAGCGCAATATGCAATAAAGCAACCCCGCCGCCATGAGGCCTCTCAGGCAGGTTTTTAAAACGCCGGCACGGACTAATAGTCCGCGCCATTACAGCAATTAGCGATTAATCCCCACAATTCGCGGTTTAAATTAGCGCAATTAGTGGTTTAAGCTTTTTGAAAATCCTCGACCGCAGGCCGGTATCAACTTCCCAAAAGCTATCCGGACACCCCATCAACCAATAGCTATTGGGACATTCATTCATTCAAAACCTCAGGCTGCTTCACGTAATCATCACGATAACAGCAAGGTAAGCCTTAAGCCTTAAACCTTAAACTTTTTTATCTTTGTACTCATGCAACGAAAATTTCTGGTAAACCTGATCCTGCTGCTTTCCTTAAACCTGCTGGTAAAGCCGTTCTGGATACTTGGGATAGATCTGACAGTTTACAATACGGTTGGATCTCAGGATTATGGTTTTTATTTTTCACTGCTCAATTTTTCATTTCTTTTCAATATACTGCTTGATTTTGGTATCACGAACTTCAACAACCGCAATATCTCACAAAACCGGCAGTTGCTGCAAAAGCATTTTTCCAATATTGTAATGCTGCGGCTGATGCTGGCAGTTATTTATCTGCTGATAACCTTTGCGGTAGCCTTTTTGCTCGACTACAGTGCCAGGCAGCTTAGCATGCTGATTTTCCTTGCCTTTAATCAGTTTCTTCTGTCGTTTATCCTTTACCTCAGGTCAAACATTGCTGCTTTGCATCTTTTCCGCACCGACAGCTTTATATCGGTGCTCGACCGGTTGCTGATGATTGCCATTTGCAGTGTATTGCTATGGACAAATATCACAGACGGAGAATTCAGGATTGAGTGGTTCGTATATGCGCAGACAGCAGCGTATTTTGCCACTTTTTTGGTGGCCTTCGCAAGCGTATCTTTCCGCACGGGTTTCAACAGGTTTATTCTAAAACTGCCATTTAGCCTGATGATTCTTAAGCAGAGTGCACCCTATGCCTTGCTGGTGTTGCTGATGATGCTGTATTACAAGGTGGATTCGGTGATGCTGGAAAGAATGCTGGTCAACGGAAAATACCAGGCGGGTGTTTATGCTGAAGCTTACCGCCTGCTGGATGCAGCTAACAATATCAGTTATTTATTTTCGGTGCTGCTGCTGCCCATATTTGCCCGCATGATAAAGCTGAAGCAAGGGGTAAACGACTTGTTGCGGCTGGCGCTGAATTTGCTGCTCACCCTGTCACTCGCGGCCCTGGTTTTCGCGCTGCTCTATGCAGGCGACCTCATGCAGGCAATCTATCCCCGGCAGTTGCATGAAGGGGAAAGCCTGAGCATGTTTCTGTCGCGCGTGGAGCAATCTGCTGCTATTTTCAGATATCTGATGGGTTGCTTTGTGGCCATGTCGGTTACCTACGTGTTTGGTACACTGCTCACGGCCAATGGCAGTATGCGCAAGCTAAATACGGTGGCAGCAGCAGGCATGATACTGAATGTGCTGCTTAATCTCCTGCTTATTCCGCAACTCGAATCTGTGGGCTCGGCCATTGCCAGTTTTATCACTCAGGGGCTTACATCAGTGGCCCAGGTGATCATTGCAGTTCGTCTGTTTAAAATCAGGCTGCCCCTAAATTACCTCCTTCGTGTGGCAGGCTTTCTGTCCGGCCTTGCAGCTATAGTTATCATTGATCCGCAATTTACAGCCAACTGGATAAATAATGCAATTTTCGTAGTGGCTCTGGTTATAATTCTGGCTTTTGTGTTGCAGCTTCTTAGTATCAGGCGCTTTTTGAAAATAATCAGAAAAGCTGATCAGGAATAAAATTATCGCAGAAAAAAACCGTTCTCTCTGAACAATAACTGTCTGAAGCCTGTGAAATGGTAAATTGTGCAATAATCGAAAAAATGCATACTTTTGACAGCTTAAAATCCGAACCATATTCAATAAATCTATGGCAGAAAATAGCTTAAAGAACAGAGACTTTGAATCAACAAATTTTATAGTCTTTCTGTGGAGATGGAAATTCCCCCTCATCATCATCACGCTGGTGGCCGCAATTGCAGCTGCCATTTTTTCAGGGCCGGCTTTTATCGATCCAAAGTATAAAGCCGTGGTAGTGATGTTTCCGTCATCATCCAATTCGGTTTCCAGGGCATTGCTGTCCGAGAATGCAGGAAATACCAAAGGCATTATGGAATTTGGAGAAGAGGAACAGGCAGAACAAATGCTGCAGATACTTAATTCAAACCCCATCCGTACCAGGGTAATTGAAAAGTACAACCTGATGGAGCATTACGATATTGATCCCCGGTCAAAATACAGGATCACTGAGTTGTATGAACAATACAATGACAATATCGACTTCAAACGCACTGAATATATGGCTGTGCAGGTAGCTGTACTGGATACGGATCCGGAGATGGCTGCAAATATTGCCAATTATATATCCCGGCTTTACGACACTGTAAAAACCAATATGCAGCGGCAACGGGCTGCCAAAGCCTATATCATGGTTAAAAATGAATATTCCCAACTGAAGTCGGAAGTAGGTGCCCTGGAGGATTCACTGAGCCGCCTGAGGCAATTCGGTGTACACGACTATGAATCACAGGCTGAACGCATAAACGAAGAGCTGGCAAAACAGCTCGCTAAAGGTAACCAGCCTGCTGTTGACAGGCTCAATAACAAATTGGAAGTGCTGGCTAAATATGGCGGGGCGTATGTTTCGCTGCGCGATGCCCTGGAATATGAAAAGAAGCATCTCAGCGAAGTGAAAGCCAAATATGAAGAAGTCAAAATGGATGCTGAATCGGATCTGCCGCACAAATTTGTGGTGGAAAGTGCTTATCCACCGGAAAAGAAATCATATCCCATTCGCTGGTTGATAGTGGTTATTACGGCTCTTGGCGCTTTTATACTTGCCCTGATGGTGATTATTTTATTTCAAAATATCTCTGCCATAACTTCAAAAAACAAAAGTATCTGATATCTTGAG
This sequence comes from uncultured Bacteroidales bacterium, assembly GCA_964477095.1. GTDB lineage: Bacteria > Bacteroidota > Bacteroidia > Bacteroidales > PWNQ01 > PWNQ01. Next base: position 47,344 of record CAYZDA010000012.1, read on the forward strand.
GGATCGATTACTGACAAATCCGAAACTGTGGGTGTTTGGTGTGGGCTTCTTATTTATCGCGCTAAACGCTGTACTCATTGCCATGGAATTTTACTGGCTGAGCCTGGTACCTGCTGTGGCTCTGGTTGTCTGGCTGTATCTGTTTTCACTGGACAAGGTAATCTACCTCATAACATTTTTAACTCCGCTGGCTGTTAATATCAGCAACTATGATGCCCGCCTTTCAGTGTCATTGCCAACCGAGCCGCTTATGGCCGGTGTGCTGGTGCTATTTATATTCAAAGCCCTTATGGAGAATCCTGTGGATAATAAGGTGCTGAGGCATCCGGTGTCTATTGCCATTTTTATCAACCTCATTTGGGTGCTGATTACCAGTGTAACCAGTGAAATGCCGGCAGTTTCATTTAAATATTTGATAGCCAGATTGTGGTTTATTGTTCCCTTTTATTTCGTGGGGCTTATGATGTTCCGCAACCCGGGCAGTATAAAACTGTTTGGCTGGCTGTATTATTTAGCACTTGTGATAGTGGTGATCTACACTACTGTTAATCACGCCACTTATGGCTTTGATTCCGAGACCGCACACTGGATCATGTATCCTTTTTATAATGATCACACTTCTTATGGCGCCATGATTGCTTTTTTTGTTCCATTCGGATTCCTGATGATCATAAGTAAACAGGAATATTCCAGAACCATGAGGTTATTTGCCGGGGTGCTGTTTTTTATTTTGATAACAGGCCTGGTGTTAAGCTACAGCCGCGCTGCCTGGCTCAGTGTGGGAATTGCGGCGGGCGTGCTGGTTATTCTTGTTCTGAGGATTAAATTCAAATATCTGATATACACCCTCGCCGGCCTAATCCTGGTGTTCTTTTCCCTGAAGGCAGAAATACTTCAGCGTCTTGAAAAAAACAAACAGGACTCGTCGGCCACTTTAACTGAGCACGTGCAGTCCATGTCGAATATTTCCACTGATGCCTCCAACCTGGAAAGGATTAATCGCTGGAGTGCTGCAATAAGGTTATTTGAGGAGCGCCCGCTGGTAGGATGGGGGCCAGGTACATATCAGTTTGTGTATGCTCCTTTCCAGTATTCATATGAGAAAACCATCATTAGTACCAACGCTGGTGATAAGGGTAATGCCCATTCAGAGTATCTGGGGCCCCTGGCGGAAATGGGGCTGGTGGGCATGCTTACGGTTTTATTCCTGTTTGGCACCATAATTTACACAGGAGTGAGGGTGTTTCAATATTCGCGCAACCGCTGGAGCAAATATCTGGGGGCTGCTGTGCTGCTGTCGTTTGTTACTTATATGGCTCATGCGTTTTTGAACAATTTCCTTACCCGTGATAAGGCTGCCGTACCATTCTGGGGAATGGCAGCAATACTGGTGGCTCTGGATATTTATCACAAGCACAGGGAATCAGTAAAGCTAAATAAAGATAAAGAAGTTTATTGATGGCCGTTTGACCGCAGCGATTCGATTATCCGGGTGAGATCCTTAAGCAATGCCAGTTCCTTTTTCTTTTCCCTGGCTTCGGATGCAGGTGAACCGAAATAAATCTTATTGCCTTCTATTGATTTTGAAATACCTGACTGGCCCAGTATCTCTGCTCCGGCACCGATACGCAGATCCTTATTCACGCCTACCTGCCCCCATAAAATAACATTGTCTTCAATAACCACAGCACCTGCCACGCCTGTCTGAGCCGCAAACAGGCAATTTTTGCCCACCACCGTATCATGGCCTATCTGGATAAGATTATCGAGCTTGGTACCGCTGCCGATCACCGTGTCGCCGGAAACACCACGATCGATGGTGCAATTGGCACCAATCTCCACATTGTCGTGAATAACCACCCGTCCGCAAGACTCCATGCGATCATAGCTGCCATTTTGTTTTTTATAATAAAAAGCATCCGCACCAATCACTGTGTTAGCATGGATAATCACATTATCGCCTATCTCAGCATAATCATAAATGCTCACATTGGAGTGGATGCGGCAGTTTTTTCCGATCTTTACATAATTGCCGATAAAAACCCCGGGCTGTATATGGGTGTTTTCCCCTATAACAGCACTGTCGCTTATTTGCTTAAAGGACGGAGTAAAACGGTGGTAATGCTGCACCAGTTTTACATAATCATTAAAGGGTTCATGTGAAAAAATCAGTGACTTGCCTTTGGGAGCCTTCACGCGTTCATTTATTATGATGGTGGAAGCTGCAGAATTTAATGCCTTGCTGTAATACTTCGGGTGATCAACAAATGTGAGGTCTCCGCTTTCCACCTTGTGGATCTCATTGATGCCGGTAACAGGTGCTTTGGGTGAACCTTCATACTCTGCATCCAGAAAGGAGGCAATCTCTTCTAAAGTGCTGGAAGGCCTGAGTTGCATAAGGGACCTTTCTGTTAGGGATTAGCTTTTGACTCTTTCAGAATATTCATGTGTACGTGTATCCACCTTGATTTTCTCGCCTGTATTAATAAATAGCGGCACCCTGACATTTGCACCGGTTTCCACCGTGGCATCTTTCAGTGTGTTGGTGGCAGTATCTCCTTTAACACCGGGTTCGGTGTAGGTGACTTCCAGCTCCACAAAAGCCGGTAACTCACAGGTGAGAGGTGTTTCCGTTTCCGCATGGAAAAGAATTTCCACTTCCTGGCCTTCCTTCATCAGATCGGGAGCAGTGATAACATTCTCAGGAATATGGGTCTGTTCAAAGGTTTCATTATTCATAAAATGAAAACCAGTATCATCATTGTATAAAAACTGATAGGGCCTGCGTTCTATGCGGGCTGTCTTTATCTTGTGCCCGGAGGGATATGTTTCCTGCAGTACTTTTCCTGAAGTAAGACTCTTAAGTTTTGTGCGAACAAAGGCAGGGCCTTTGCCTGGCTTAACATGCTGGAATTCCACTACCTGGTACAGGTCGTTATTCTGCTCTATACACAATCCGTTTCTAATATCTGAAGTATCAGCCATAATTATATAAATCTGTTCTTTGTTATGCAATTTATTAACGGTGCAAAAGTAAAAAAAATATATTTACGATAAATTATTCTGATTCAGTGCCGGGAAATAATTCTGTTCCTGATAGTCTATAATGTTTACTTTTGTGCCTTGAAAGAACAGAAACATATAAAAACATGCATATTTCCGAAGTTATTTATGAGGGCAATCTGAGAACCTCAGCAATACACCTCAGGTCGGGCAACAACATTATTACTGATGCACCGGTTGACAATAAGGGAAAAGGTGAGGCATTTTCACCCACTGACATGGTGGCCACTTCGCTGGCTTCCTGTATGCTGACCATTATCGGAATAGCAGCCAGGGAACACGGCTTTAGTATAGACGGAACCATAGCTGTTGTGGATAAAATAATGTGTGCTGATCCAAGGAGAATAGGGGAAATAAGAATTACACTGAGTTTTCCTCCTGAAGCTGCTTACTCGGATAAGCAGAAGCGGTTAATTAAAAAGGCTGCAGATACCTGCCCCGTAGCAAAAAGCCTGCACCCTGAACTGAAGCAAATCATCACTTTCAAATATCAGTAGATATGGAATTTAAATTATCTGAAGGACTAAGCAACACCATTGAAAAAACTGTTGAAAAGCACGAAACAGCCGCAGCCTATGGTTCAGGGCTGGTGGAGGTATTTGCCACTCCGGCCATGATTGCTTTCATGGAAAAAGCAGCACTGGAAACCGTAGCGGATGAACTCCCGGAAGGCTTTAGTACAGTAGGTACCCATGTGGATATCAGGCATCTGAAAGCTACTCCGGTGGGAATGAAAGTAAAATGTGAGGCTAAACTGGTGAAAGTGGATGGCAATAAGCTTTCGTTTGAGCTGGAAGCTTTTGATGAAGAGGATAAAATAGGAACAGGTACACATAAGCGCTTTGTAATTGACCAGGCGCGCTTTATGAAGCAATTTGGTGAGAATAAATCATGAGCAGAGCAAAGCATAAACTGATTGCCAAAACCATGGCCGGACTGGAGCAGGTTTTGGAACAAGAACTCAAACAGATAGGAGCAGAGGAAACCCGGGTGATAAACCGGGCCGTGCTGTTTCAGGGCGATAATGAAGTGATGTATAAAGCCAATTACTGGCCGTTTACAGCTTTGAGGATACTTAAAGTGATCAATGAATTTGATGTGAAGGATGAAAATGATCTTTATCAGAAAATCCGGAGCATGAAGTGGTACAAGCTGATGGATGTGGAAGGTACACTCGCCATCGATACTTTTCTGCATAACTCCACTATGACACATACGCGGTATGTGTCGCAGAAAACCAAGGATGCCATAGTTGATCAGTTTCGTGAAATGTTTGATCGCCGCCCCTCAGTGGATACTGAAAAGCCTGATCTGCGCATCAATCTGCATATCAGTAAAAACCATTGTACCCTGAGCCTGGACAGTTCAGGGGATTCACTGCACCGGAGAGGATATCGCCAGGATACCAATAAGGCACCCATCAACGAGGTGCTGGCAGCAGGCATGCTTAAACTGGCCGGTTATACCGGCGATGAAAATTTGCTGGATCCCATGTGTGGTTCAGCTACAATTCTTATTGAGGCTGCACTCATGGCCAGCAAAATGCCCGCAGGATTTTACCGCGAAAATTTTGGCTTTACTTCCTGGCACGATTTCGAACCATTGCTATGGAGGCAGATTAAAAAGGATGCCATCAAATATCAACGTGATCCCGAAGGCGAACTGGTGGGATATGATATGGACCTGCGCACACTGGAAAAAGCCAGGGAAAATACACGCTATGCCAAACTGCATCACGATATAAGACTGGAAAAACAGGAATTCAGCAAGAGTAAAAAACCCTTTGATACCGGCATGATCATTATGAACCCACCTTACGGTGAACGGCTGAAAAAGGAAAATATGGACCAGTTTTATAAAATGATTGGTGATACCCTGAAAAAAGAATACAACGACTTTGAGGCATGGATCATCTCTTCTGACCTGAAATCCATGAAAAATATCGGGTTAAAAACCTCCGAAAAAAACATTTTATATAATGGTGCACTGGAATGCAGGTTTAATAAATACGAATTGTATGAAGGAAGCCGCAAATAGCTGTTGAATTTTGCTCTGATTCTGTAATAGTGAGCAGGGGCTGTAAAGAAACATCTGTGGAATTTATTTGTTGTATGAATAAACGTAAGCAAAATCTTTAAAACTCAACCACTATGAAACGTTTCTTTACAGTAATTCTTATTATCATACCGTTTTTTCTGCAATCCCAAACTACCTATCCGCTGGTGAAAGATGGGGGGATATGGCGTGAAGGAGTAGTTTATAACATCACCATGCCTGACGGCCCGCATTACAACAGGATGCAGTTTGTTATGCAGGGGGATACCATGCTTCTGGGAAGAACCTACACCAAAGTTTATCTCACAAATTATGATTCACTGAATATCGACAGCATGAAATATGCCGGTGGCATGAGGGAAGACAGTCAGGGCCGTGTTTATTTTGTAAGAGATACATCGTTTTATGAAGAGTTTTATATCTTCCCGCAGGCATATACAGATCAGGCGGAGATGATGCTATATGACTTCAGCGCAGATGTGGGAGATACGGTAAAGATAGCCAATGATGAGGATTCTACCAAGGTAGTGGCGAGCATCGACAGTGTAAATGTCAATGGTGAGATGCGAAAACGCATCAATTTCCAGGATCCGGTGCAGAATGAACCCTGGATAGAAGGAATAGGCAGTATGAACGGCCTTTTCAATCCTGCACTATATGAACTGGAATGGGATTACAGTTTAAACTGCTATGAAGACGCGAACATCTTTTGGACAAATCCAGATCTGACGGTAAGTTGTTTTCAGGTGAGTATGGAAGAGAATAGCCAGCTAGAATTCCGTATGTATCCTAACCCTGCTTCGGATGTTGTGCAGATAGAAACCGAAAAGGGAAAAATTAAGCAGCTGACACTATACGACATTAATGGGCGTGTAATTCTTCGCCGGAATGTTGACAATGACAGGATCAGTTTAAACACCTCAGATTTTGATAGCGGTTTATACCTCATAAGACTTAACGGGGAGAATGGAACGGGAACCCGTAAGTTACAGGTGGTTAACCATAAATAGCAGAAGGTAATTCCCAGGATATTTTACCTGGCAATCCCGGCGGATTGTCAGGTTTTCCATTTACGGATTATTGTATCTTTGTGATACCCCAAAAACTAAATTCATGAGTAAAATAAAAAAGATCGCAGTTTTAACATCGGGGGGAGACTCTCCCGGAATGAATGCCGCCATAAGGGCTGTGGCACGAACAGGTTTTTACAACAAGCTTGAAGTGTGGGGTATTATGAGAGGCTATCAGGGCCTCATTGCAGGTGATTTCATTCAGCTTGATAATCAAAAAGTAGCCAATATCATCGGGCGTGGCGGAACAATACTTAAATCCGAACGGTGTGAGGAATTTAAAACCCGCAGGGGCCGTGAAAAATCGCAGCAGAACCTGAAGGACCGCGGCATAGATGCCATGGTGGTGATAGGTGGTGACGGTACCTTTACTGGCGCCAAAATCTTTGGAGAAGAATACGGATTCCCCATAGTAGGCTTACCCGGTACCATTGATAACGATCTGTATGGTACTGATTTCGCCATTGGTTATGATACTGCTATTAACACGGTGACACGCGCGGTGGATAAGCTGCGGGATACTGCAGGATCACACAACCGCTTGTTTTTTGTTGAAGTGATGGGACGCGATGCAGGCTTTATCGCGCTGCGCAGTGGCATTGCCACCGGTGCGGAAGACATCCTTATCCCGGAAACGGAAACATGCATCACTGACCTGATAAAAAAGCTTAAGCACGATCGCAGAGGAAACAAAACCAGCGGGATAATCATTGTTGCCGAGGGTGATGATGCAGGAGATGCATACGAAGTGGCCCGGCAGGTCAGGGAGAAATTTGATGGATATGACACCCGGGTAACAGTGCTGGGGCATGTGCAGCGCGGAGGGGCCCCCTCATGTATGGATCGCGTGCTCGCCAGTACCCTGGGCTACGAGGCTGTGCTTGCTTTGCTTAAGGGCGAAAAAAATGTAATGGTGGGATCGGTGAAAAATGAAATTAAATATGTGCCCTTTGAACATTCCATTAAACACCATCGGGAAGTAAATAAATCCATGCTGGAAATGGCTCGCATTTTATCATTATAAACGGATAAAATAGCATCTTTGCAAATTAATAATCTAAACCATCTTCAACGTTTGCTTTTTGGAATGGGACTTTAACACGGCCGTGTATGGACGAGCGAAAACCACTTTTTGCTGAGATCTTACTTCCAATTCCTGTAAAGGGAACATTTACCTACCGCATACCCGTTGACTTCAGAAATGTGGCCGAGACGGGACGACGCGCCGTGGTACAGTTTGGAGGTAATAAGATATACTCAGGACTCATTTATAACCTTCATCAGAACCAGCCTCAAGACTTTAAGCCAAAGGATATACTGAACGTGCTGGATGATAAGCCTGCGGTTACCGCTCAGCAGTTCAGGTTATGGGAATGGATAGCAGATTATTACATGGCATTCCGGGGTGATGTGATGAACGCTGCACTTCCTGCTGCCATGAAGCTGGCCAGCGAATCAAAGATAAAGCTTCACCCGGCCTACACTGGTGAACTCAATGAGCTGTCACCCGCCGAACATGCTGTAATCTGGAATTTAACTGAAGGATCAGCACTCACACTAAAGGAGGTTAGCGAGCTAAGTGGGCTGAGGAATGTAATGCCGATGATAAAGAATTTAATAGAAAAGGAAGCTGTGATCATGCTGGAAGAACTCCAGCAACGTTTCCAGCCAAAGACGGAGGCGTTTCTTAGTCTGCATGATAAATATGCCGCTTGCGAAAAGGAATTAAGCGACCTGCTGGATAACTTCAGTAAGCGTGCCTACAGACAAATGGAAGTTCTGATGCTTTTCCTGGGCAAAGCCGGAAATGACAGATCCCGCTGGGTTGCTAAAAAGCTGATAGTTGGTGAGGAGCAACAATATGCCGCTGCCATCAAGTCGCTGGTTGATAAAGGTATATTTCAGATGGAATACCGTAAAGTGTCGCGCCTTGGAACTTACGAAGCCAGTTCAGATGTAGCTGATATAAAACTTAGTGAGGAACAGTCGCAGGCTCTTGCTGAAGTAAAAAACGGCCTGAACCAGGGAAAGGTGACCCTGCTTCACGGGGTTACCTCCAGCGGCAAAACAGAGCTGTACATCCACCTGATAGATGAACAGCTTAAAAAAGGCAGGCAGGTATTGTATCTGCTGCCTGAAATTGCTCTTACCGCTCAAATCATCAGCCGCCTTACGAAATATTTTGGGGATGAGGTGGTGGTTTATCACTCAAAGTTCAATGATCAGGAAAGAACCGAGGTGTGGAATTCGGTGATGGAAAAGCGGAAGAAACTGATAGTGGGAGCGCGCTCCGCCCTGTTTCTGCCATTTAATGATCCCGGCCTGGTTATCATTGATGAAGAGCACGATAGCTCCTTTAAACAATATGATCCGGCACCACGATATCAGGGAAGAGATGTGGGCATATTTTTGGGTAAAATGTATGGCGCCGGAGTTGTTCTTGGCTCTGCTACTCCTTCAGTGGAAAGTTATGCCAACGCCAAAGCGGGTAAATACCACCTGGTGGAATTATTCACCCGTTACGGGGATATTCAGATGCCTGAAATTATTGCCGCTGACCTGGTGGCAGCCGCCAGGAAAAGGGAAATGCACTCACATTATTCCCTGATGCTGCTAACGGAGATCAAAAATACACTGCAAAAAAAACAACAGGTGATCCTGTTTCAAAACCGTCGTGGTTTTTCCCTCAGGATCCAGTGTCATGAGTGTGGCTGGATGCCGGAATGTAAGAACTGTGATGTGAGCCTGATCTATCATAAAAATCAAAATAACCTGCGGTGCCACTATTGTGGACACCGGGCTAAAGTCCCTGCCGAATGCCCTTCCTGCCGAAGTACCAGAATTAAAATGCAGGGGTTTGGCACCGAGAAAATAGAAGAGGATCTGCCAGCACAGTTTCCCAATGCAAAAATAGCCAGAATGGACCTGGATTCCACGCGGTCAAAAAATGCATACCATAAAATCATCAGCGATTTTGAAGCCCGTAAACTGGATATACTGGTGGGAACCCAAATGGTAACCAAAGGGCTCGATTTTGATCATGTGGGTTTGGTTGGGGTGATGAATATGGACAATATGCTGGGCTTTCCCGATTTCAGAGCTTTTGAACGTGCCTATCAGCTCCTGGCCCAGGTAAGCGGTCGTGCCGGTCGAAAGGGCGAACGCGGCAAAGTAATCGTGCAGACACGTCAGCCTTACCATTCGGTTATCCGTTATGCCATGGACAATGATTACAAAGCCATGTTTGAAAGCCAGCGGCAGGAAAGAAAGCTGTTTAAATATCCTCCCTATTACCGCCTTGTGCGCCTTACACTTAAACACAAAGATCAAGACACAGTTTTTAAAGCATCAAAAGTGCTGGGAGGTGCACTGAAGGCTAAGCTGGGAAAACGGGTGTTGGGTCCAGAATTTCCCCCTGTGGCCAGGATCCGTAAACTCTACCTGCGTGATATTCTCATCAAGATTGCTAATAATGAAGATAAAAAGAAGGTGAAATCTGTAATCCTCACTGAGATTAACTCCCTCAATAAGGAAGATGAGTACCGTTCTGTGAGAGTAGTTGTGGATGTGGATCCGGTGTGAAATGGATTTCAGTGAAACAGCTTGTGTGTCCTTCCCGTTTTGTGCATTGCATGACCCAACTTTATATTTCATGTTGAGTAAGAGGGAGTGTGATCCTGATTAATTCAGGATTTTTGTGTTAACCTGCCTGCCCCGGAGCAATACACATCTCAGTTGACAAATTTCTTTCATTGTATTTATTGCTTTTGTTGGTGATAATTCCATTTTGTCGTTCTTCCGCCTGATGCGGATTCTTCCCGGTCAATTATGCAAAGAGGCCGTAAATTTTGCATTAAGGAACCGGCGAAAATACATCCCCGTTTTCCAACTCATAAATCTGAAATTTAAGTGATCCTGCGCATGTGAAATTTAACCGGAAAATACATGCCAGGGTTTTGATTCTGTTCTTGTTCTTGTTTTCGTCTTAACTTCTCCTTGTTAACTTAGAACGAAACAAGAAGGAAACAAGAA
>CAYZDA010000013.1:0-32194 GCA_964477095.1 uncultured Bacteroidales bacterium
TCACAGGTACACACCAGGTGCCTGTCGCCCCAGGCATCATCAATGCGGGTTACCGGCGGCCAGTACTTGGCTCCTTTGTCACAATCAACCGGGAAAATTGCTTTTTCGCGGCTGTAGGGCATTTCCCATTCTTCCACCATTGCCATGCAGGCTGTATGAGGTGCATTCTTGATCACGTTATTTTCCCTGTCAGCTTTTCCGTCTTCAATTTCCTGTATTTCCTGACGGATTTTCTTCATGGCAACAGCAAAACGGTCCATCTCCGGCAGAGGCTCACTTTCCGTTGGCTCCACCATCAGGGTACCGCTTACCGGAAATGCCACGGTGGGGGCATGGAATCCATAATCCATCAAGCGTTTTGCAATGTCGATTTCACCTATACCAACCGATTTGTATGGATTACAGTCGATGATCATTTCGTGAGCCACATTACCTTTTGCACCTGTGTAAAGTACGTTGTAATCCTCCTGCAGTCTTGCACGCAAATAATTGGCATTTAGTATTGCCATTCTGGTTGCTTCCAGCAGGCCGTCACCACCAAGCAGCCTAACATATCCGTAAGAAATAGGAAGAATAAGCGGACTGCCAAAGGGTGCAGCAGCTATGGCACCTATACCTTTTTCACCTCCGGTTTCCACCAGTTTATGGGATGGAAGATAAGGCTTCAGTTTTTCATTCACACCGATGGGTCCTACGCCAGGGCCACCGCCACCATGAGGAATGGCAAAGGTCTTATGCAGGTTCAGATGACATACATCCGCGCCTATAAGCCCGGGATTGGTATATCCCACCTGTGCATTCATATTGGCACCGTCCATGTAAACCAATCCACCGTTTTCATGAACGATATCTATGATTTCAAGAATGTTTTCTTCAAAAACTCCATGTGTGGACGGATAAGTGATCATAATGGCAGCAAGGTTATCCTTATGCTGTTCTGCCTTTTTCTTCAGGTCTTCCGTATCGATATTGCCATTATCATCGGTATTTACCACCACAACTTTTGTCCCGGCCATGACAGCACTTGCAGGATTGGTACCGTGAGCCGATGCCGGCACCAGGGTGATATTTCTGTGGGATTCACCGTGATCTTCATGAAAGGCACGAATACACATCAGACCGGCATGCTCACCTGAAGCTCCGGAATTGGGCTGGAACGATACTGCTGCATAACCTGTAATCTCTTTCAGCCATTCTTCCAGCTTCCCGATCACCTCATAGTAACCCGCTGCCTGATCTTTTGGCACAAAGGGATGAATGGAACCAAACTCGGGCCAACTGAGCGAAAAGAGCTCAGCAGCTGCATTGAGTTTCATGGTACATGATCCCAGCGGTATCATTGTGCGGTTCAGAGCAAGGTCTTTGTTTTCCAGCACGGTCATATACCGCATCATGTCTGTTTCAGAATGATAGGTGTTGAAAACCTCGTGGGTAAGATATTCGCTTTCACGCACAAACTGCTTATCAAATGCATATTTACCTGTTTCCACCTGTTTTTCTTCTTTGGCATCTTTTCCAACAGCTTTGGCAACAACCTGCACAATGTCATTTACATCTGCGAGTGTGGTTGTTTCATCCAGGCTGAGACCAATAGTGGAATCATTAATCATTCTGAAGTTCATTTCCTGTTCAAGGGCCAGTTCAATTACCTTTTTTGAAGCAGTACCTTCAGGCAGTTTCACAGCAAGAGTATCAAAATAATTCTTGTTCAATTGCTCACATCCAAGAGCTGTTAATCCTTTCTCCAGTGTCTGTGCCAGTGAATGAATATCTTCAGCAATAGCTTTAAGCCCGTTTGGGCCATGATAGATACCATAGAATCCTGCCATGGTGGCCAGCAATGCCTGCGCCGTGCAGATATTGGATGTTGCTCTTTCCCGTTTGATATGCTGTTCACGTGTTTGCAGGGCCATCCTCAGCGCCCGGTTCCCCTCTTTGTCTTTGGAAATTCCGATTATACGGCCTGGAATATTTCTCTTATATTTTTCATCAGTGGCAAAGTATGCAGCATGTGGACCTCCGAAGCCCATCGGGATTCCGAAGCGCTGGGTAGTACCAACAGCCATATCTGCCCCCAGTTCGGCAGGAGGTGTAAGCAGTGTAAGGCTCAGAATATCTGCTGACATGGCAACCAGCATTTCGTTTTCATGTGCCTGGTCGATAAATGCCCTGTAGTCGTGAATTTCTCCATTTACATCAGGATACTGGACAATGGCACCAAAGAATTCATCAGTGAATTCCACATTTTTAAAATCACCATACACCACTTCAATTCCCACAGGTACCGCACGTGTTTCAATCACATCCTTTGATTGAGGGAAAATCCGGTCATCGACAAAAAACTTATTGGCACCTCTTTTTTTGGCTTTTCTTGATCGTGAATCAAAGGCCAGCGACATTGCTTCGGCAGCGGCAGTAGCTTCATCAAGCAATGAAGCATTAGCCATTTTAAAGCCGGTAAGATCCGAGATCATTGTCTGGAAATTCAGCAACGCTTCCAGGCGTCCCTGAGAAATTTCAGCCTGATAAGGAGTATAGGAAGTGTACCAGCCCGGGTTCTCCAGTATATTGCGTTGGATTACACCTGGCAGGATAGTATTGTAGTAACCAAGGCCTATATAGGTTTTATAGATCTTGTTTTTGGCTCCGATTGATTTTATATGATCAATATATTCCTTTTCATTGATCCCCTGTGGAAGGTCCAGTGGCTTCTTCATCCGGATGGATTTTGGTATCGTATTGTCGATCAATTCATCCAATGACCCCATACCGATCTTTTCCAGCATAGCGGGAATCTCATCTGATTTCGGCCCAATATGTCTGCGGGAAAAATTATTGGTTATCATAGCTTCTTTTTTTAGAATGGATAATAGCTCTCAAAATTACAGTTATTTTGGAAATTAACAACGAAGATCACGTAAGTATATCTTCCCTGCTTGTGTTTTTCTCTGCGAAATATTTGAACAAACAGAAAACAGGAAAAGTTTTTAATCCTGCTACTAAAAAAACAGGACGGATGAATTCAGCCGCCCTGCTTTATAGAGTTAAAAATCTTATTATTTCTGTTTCATTTTGCTCGGAATCCTCATACCGTAGAACGACCGGTAAACAAAGACCAAACCAATAATAAAGAAAACAATACCAATAATATTGGTATAATCAAAACTACCAGCGTTTTTAGCCGCCTGGCTGCTCATAACCGCAATTTCAACAGCCAGCAAGCCAAACAAAGTAGAAAATTTGATGATAGGGTTCAGTGCAACGGAAGAAGTGTCCTTGTAGGGGTCTCCAACGGTATCACCAACCACAGTAGCTTCATGCAAGGGAGTTCCCTTTTCGCCCATATCCACTTCCACCAGCTTTTTGGCATTATCCCATGCACCACCGGCATTAGCCATATAAATAGCCTGAAACAAACCAAAAACAGCAATTGAAATCAGGTAAGCCACGAAGAAGTTGGGATCGAAGAACGCAAAAGCGAGAGTGAGTGAAAAGATAACACCAAAGATATTCCACATACCCGACTGCGCGTACTGGGTACAAATCTTCACTACTGCCTTGGAATCTTCACGGTCGGCAGTAGCTTTTTCGAGATTAATGTTTTTCTTGATGAACTCCACAGCACGGTAGGCACCAGTGGTAACGGCCTGCATGGATGCGCCACTGAACCAGAATATTACTGCACCGCCGGTTATAAAGCCAAGCAGCACCTGCGGATCTGTCAGACTGATACTTAACAGACCCATCTTATCAAGTAGAAGAATAATGGCGAAAATCATAGTAGTGGCACCAATCACGGCCGTACCGATAAGGACTGGCTTTGCGGTAGCTTTAAATGTATTTCCCGCCGAATCATTATCTTCAAGCAAGTGTTTTCCTTTTTCAAACTCGGGTTTAAAACCAAAATTTTTCTCGATATCCCCTGAGATGCCCTCTATGCTCTCTATCCTTGAAAGTTCAAAAACCGATTGTGCATTATCAGTCACGGGACCATAACTGTCAACAGCTATGGTTACCGGGCCCATGCCCAGGAGTCCGAAAGCGACCAGCCCGAATGCAAAGATTGAGGGAAATACCATAATGCTTTCCAGGCCCAGTGTGCTGACCCAAAATGCACCAAACATCAACCCAACGATTACCATACCTTTCCAGAAAGCACTAAAGTTACCGGCTACCATACCAGAAAGAATGGTTAGTGAAGCACCACCTTCCTGCGAAGCCACAACAACTTCCTGTACATGCCGTGACCTGGAACTTGTGAAAGCTTTTGTAAACTCAGGAATAATCGCTGCAGCCAGTGTTCCGAAGGAAATGATTGCTGACAGTTTCCACCAGAGGCCATCGGGTGCATTCTCAATACCAATATTATTCAGCATGAGATAACTGATAGCAAAAGTGACGATAATTGAAACAATAGATGTGATCCATACCAGGGAAGTAAGCGGATTCTCAAAATTGAATTTATCCGCGTGCTGATACTTTGCCTTTGTGATCATCTGATTAATTCCGTATGAAAGAAGAGATGTAAATACCATCAGGATGCGCATGGCAAATATCCAGGCAATAAGGTAAGCCTGATTGGCTTCATTTCCGGTAATGGCCAGTACGATAAAAGAGATGAGTGCCACACCGGTAACACCATATGTTTCAAAGCCATCTGCAGTGGGCCCAACGGAATCTCCTGCATTATCGCCGGTGCAATCGGCAATTACTCCCGGGTTTCTCGGGTCATCTTCAGGAAGATTAAAAACCAGTTTCATAAGGTCTGCCCCAATATCAGCAATTTTGGTAAAAATACCACCTGCTATACGCAGAGCGCTGGCGCCAAGAGACTCACCTATAGCAAAGCCGATAAAAGAGGCTCCTGCCAGGTAGCCGGGCATAAACAACAGGATAAAAAGCATCATGATAAGCTCAACAGTAATCAGCAAAACACCAACGCTCATACCGGCCTGCAAAGGAATGGACATTACCTGCCACGGCTTGCCGCGGAGGGATGCAAAAGATGTACGGCTGTTGGCCAGGGTATTGATGCGAATGCCAAACCAGGCCACAGCATAAGAGCCAAGTATTCCCAAAACAGTCCAGATAAGCACCCATGCCACAAACATGCCGGTGGAAATATCTCCGTCTTCCACTGCCTGAGGATGTGCCAGGAATCCGAAATAATACCCGATTGCCAACCCGATGATTATGAAAAGGATGATCAGGAATTTGCCCTGCTGCTTCATATACGTTTTACAGGTTTCATAAATGGTTGTACCCACTTCCAGCATGCTAATATGAGCAGGAATCTTCCGGATCCTGCTGTATTGCCATATCCCAAACAAGGCTCCCAACAGGATAATGAGTATCCCGTAAAAGAGCAGGTTCCAGCCGGAAATTCCTCCCAGTGTATCGAAGTACACTTCCCTGAGATCAGGAATCTTAAGGTCCGCTTCACTCGCAAAGGTCAGTGCCGGAACTACCAACAACGACATCAATGATAAAATCTTCTTCATAAGGCGATTATTTATTTTAACTTTTGCTTTTATTTCATCTGTCCATATTTGGTTTTAATGATCAAACCGCTATCCTGCCATTTATGCGGGAAAACACGCATATAACAGCTTACCTTAATTCATTCTCATATGCATTTAAAGCAATCATGCCCGGTTCACCTGTTCATATTTTATAATCACGCCCGTGTGTATTAAAAAAACAGTTATGACCAGGTTCATTTGTCCATTGCTTTAAAAAATAAAGGTCAGACTGCTTCGCCTGACAATTAAATCAACTGATTCAAGTGTTTTTTTGTACTGGTTTTTTTATTCCGTTTTAAATGATCCAAAATTAAGGAAAAATCCATTTGCTCCTGCAAGCTGTTGTTTGAGTTAACACACATAAAAATATGCATAATTATCGGATGGCTTTTTTCCAGCCCAGTTTACTCATTTGCATAACAATGATAAATGCCGACAATCCTGCCACTGCAAAATAAACCAGCGCCTCTGTGTATTCCTGAAAGATCAGCCTGCCGGTACCAAACAAGGCTGACATAATCATAACTGATCCGGCAAGCCAGTTCACCAGTAATCTTCCGTAGCCACTGTCTCCTTTCACTTCAGGCATTTCAGAAGAGATTTTTCTCCATCCCCGTCCTCCGGGATGCACCCGGCGGTAGAATGATTTAAGTGTATTCTCATCCGTAGGTGTGGTTATAAAAGTTAAGCTCAACCAGATTATCGTGGACCAGATCACAATGATAATCAGAATCCATTCATAAGGCAAACCGGTATAAATCTTCAGAAAAGGATAAACCATATACGGAGCTACCATGGCTGCTATTTCCGACCAGGCATTAATTCTCCACCAAAACCAGCGGAGTATTAAAACCAGCCCGATACCACCACTACATGCCAGGATGAACTTCCAGGCTTCTGAAATCTGATTGAATTGAGTGGTAACAATCAGGGAAAAAAACAGCAGAACAAAAGTAGTGATCCGGCTAACCTTCACGTAGTATTTTTCATCTCCGCCAGGGTTAATGAACGGACGGAACAGGTCATTAATAATATAGGAAGTTCCCCAGACAGTTTGCGAGGCAATTGTTGACATATATGCAGCCAGAAAAGCAGCCAGCAGCAGGCCGAGCAGACCTGAAGGCATAATATCACGGATAACCATCACATAGGTTTCACCTTTATTGTCCGCCGGAACATCCGGATAAAGCACCAGGGCTGCCAGGGCAACTATAATCCAGGGCCAGGGTCGCACAGCAAAGTGTGCAATATTAAACCAAAGAGTGGCCAGCAGGGAATGTTTTTCATCTTTAGCTGACATCATACGCTGCGCTATATACCCTCCGCCACCGGGTTCCGCTCCCGGATACCAGCTGGCCCACCATTGTACACCCATGTATGCAACAAATGCCACTACCCCCATTTTGAGCATCTGTCCGGCAGATACCGCCCCTGTACTACTGCCTATCTCCGGAGTAAACCGAAAAACCCATGCAGGTAATTGTTCCTTCAATCCTTCAACACCTCCTATTTCTGCATGCCTTAAGGCCATTAAAGCCAAAACAACAGATCCTGCCATGGCTATTACAAACTGAAAAGTATCCGTAAATGATATCCCCCACATTCCTGAAAGTGATGAATATATAGCTACAAAAAACATTATGAGCCCCACAATAAGAAGCTCCGATGAGAAATGAATTCCGGCAATTTCAAGACTACTAAGCCCAAACAATGTAACACCGGGAAACATAACACTCACGATTTTCACCATAGCCAGGTTCACCCAGGCTATAACTATCACATTCATAAACACTCCTATATAAACGGCACGGAAGCCCCTTAGGAAACGGGCCCTTTGCCCGCTGTATCTGATGCTCACAAATTCGCAGTCGGTTAAAATATTAGCTCTTCGCCAAAGCCTGGCAAAAAAGAAAACGGTAAGCATGCCGCCAAATAACATATTCCACCATAACCAATTGCCTGCAATTCCGCTTTCCGCAACCAGTTCTGTGATAGCCAGCGGTGTGTCTGCAGCAAAAGTGGTGGCCACCATGCTTGTACCGGCTATATACCAGGGCAAATTTCGTCCACTCAGAAAAAAATCACCTGTACTGCGACTGGCACGCCGCGACATATAAATTCCAATGGAAATACTGATAACAAAATACAGCAGTATGATTACCCAGTCTATCGTTGCTAAACTCATGATATGTTTTTTTTGCAGAAAACTTCAAAAATATGATTTCGCTGCACTGTTACTGTGTAATTCACTTTTTGTTTTTCAAACTTTTATCAACAACGCGCAGGGCTAAAGACACCGTTATACTCTTTTAATGTAAATTCATACTGCTTTTGGTTTACTTCCGCTTTCAGATTTGTTACATTTACACAAATCAAACTATACTCACATGACTACACCTATATCTATAGCATCCCTGGGCTTTGTCCTTAAAAAGGAAAAACTCGCTTCACTAAAAACACCTGTGGATTACAATGTATTTATCCTTGAAACGATACTGCCGTATCCGGGCTACTACTCCCCTCAAAACATTCCAAGCTGGTCGGCCGGGCCTAAAAAAAAATCTGTTTATATGCTGATTAAACCATTGGAGTGCTGCAATGAAGAGTATATTACCAGAAAAACACAGGAGATTCAGCAAAAGTCAAAAATAAAACCGGAAGCAAGCCCCGGAACACTCAGAATAGGCAATAAGGAATATTCGTGCATCCGCATGCGTCTTGATTCCACCTTTCTGATCCCGGAAATCATTAAAAAATACTGTGACAAAGGAATTACTTTTCTGAAAAAAAGAAATCTGGATCAAATGGATTGTATGATCAAGGTTCAGAAATTTTTTATCATGGAGCAACAAAAGGAAGGAGTATATCAGGATAAAGAAGACAGCAACATTTTTTATCTCCAGATGCCACATGATATCCCATGGGATAATTTTGAGGAGACGACCATGAGAATTAAAAATACCCTGAGCATTTCCGGTTTTGATGCTGCCCTGGCTAATATTTACTATAAAAACGGCTTTATCGATTTCATCAGGATATATGCTCCTGACCGTACTGTTTTTGATATGGAAAAACTGAGAATGAAATACCTCTCATATCTTTGAATGTGAGCCGTTGTAAGTTGAACAATTTATGATACGGCTATTTTAATTGTTCCCTTTCTATTCTTCCTTAAGATGTAACATATGGAAAATTTATTACATTCGTAAATTGCATCAAATACGGATACATACGAACTGCCGGATGCCTGGCAAGGGAATAAGGCCCTGAATAACATACAGGCTATGATACACGAAATAAAACAAGAGACTGCCCCGGTACCCGTCCCCTGCTCGTATAATTAAATTATATTTGTAGTTTAAAGCTAATTACCCGCACCTATGTCCGAAGATTTTCTAAAAAATAAAACACTTAAACTCTTAAACAGGAGTGCGAATAAAGGGCAGATTTCTATAAAGGATCTGATGCCGGTAATTGATGAGCTTAATTCAGAATATAATCTTCTTAAAAAACAACTTAGCCACAGCAGTGAATCTAATAAGCAGAAGCTTTTATCTTCAACAGCTCTGGAAATGCTTGATTTAAAAACACATGAGGAAATATATGATTATGTGGCTCAGAAGCTTTACAAGCTATTTGATAAAAAAGCCATAATTACAGTTGTTGATTTCAATACTGAAAAAGACCACTGGAATATGGTAAGCTTCAGAGGCATTGACAGGATGGCAAAATTCAGCAGGATTACCGGTTTTGACATAAAAGACATGTCAGGAAATACCGATACCAGGTTTTATGAGCAGTTAACCAGAGGGCGGCTGGTGAAACTGGATTTTGATGTGCCGGATCTTACCGGCGGTAAGGTACCCCGGATTGTGGGCGAACAGATAAAACGGCTTTTCGCATTGAAAGACCTTTACTGCATCACCTTCCAGAAAAATA
The DNA here is from genome assembly GCA_964477095.1 of uncultured Bacteroidales bacterium. Lineage (GTDB taxonomy): Bacteria > Bacteroidota > Bacteroidia > Bacteroidales > PWNQ01 > PWNQ01. The sequence goes on from CAYZDA010000013.1 coordinate 9,462, forward strand.
AGAATGTATTTGGAAACGTGAGCATCTTTCCCCGTAAGGACGCCCCAAAACCAGACCATCAACTCGTTGAAGCTTTTATAGCACAAGTGAGTCTTTTTGTTGAAAAAATAAGAACAAAACATATTCTCAAAGAAAGCGAAGAAAAATACAGAGCTATTTTCGAAACCAGCCCCGATGCCATTACCATTAACAACATGAACATTGAATATGTGGATGCAAACCAGGGATTTACCAACCTCACTGGTTACAGCTTAGAAGAAGTGGCTGGCAAAAAACCATCAGATTTACACCTGGCACCTTTTGGTGAACTTGAACAGGAGTTCCGGGATGCCATTAATGAAATGGGCTATTTCGAGAATGTGGAAACCCGTATATACCCAAAAGAATGCAACCCAAAAACAGTATTATTTTCCGCGAAAGTAATCAGCTTTAACGATGAGCCCCACATCATTTCTGTATTAAAAGATATTACATCATTACGGGCCCAGGAAAAGAAAATCATTAAACTACAGAACAGATATAAAACAATAGTGGCCAATATGCCCAATGGAGCAATTTTTCTGTTCGATAAAAACCTAAAGTTTAAAACTGTTGCAGGAAAAACTTTTGAAGAATTAGGTCTGAATCCACAAGGTTACATAAATAAAAACTTGTATGATATCCTGCCTGAAAAGGCAGCAGAGTATTTAGAACAGTATTATCGCAAGATACTTAAGGGCAAAAATGTGAATTTCATACTTGAACATGACGGCCATCATTTTTCCAACTGGGGAGTACCTTTAAAAAATGATAAAGGTGAAACCATAGAGGGTCTGATTTATGCCATTGATATAACCCATCTTAAAAACAAGGAAAAACAGCTGCAAAGTGCCCTTGAAAAAGCAGAACAAAGTGACCGGTTGAAATCAGCTTTTCTTACAAACATCAGCCACGAGATCAGAACACCTATGAATGGTGTGATAGGTTTTATTGAGCTGCTAAAGTCCCCCGAACTATCTCATGATGAGCGCGAAGAATACCTTGAAATAATCGAGAGCAGCGGCAAGCGTATGATCAACCTGCTTGATAACCTGGTGGAGATATCACTGGTACACGCCAATCAGGTTAAGGTGAACAGCCAAAGCTTTAATCTGAATGAACTGCTCCTTGATCTGCACCGGGATATGAAATCCATTGCAAAAGAAAAAAACATTGATGTTTCGGTTTACTGTGATCTAAAATCTAATGAAAGTGAGATAATTTCCGATGCAGTTCATTTGCAGAAAGCATTACTGAACCTAACTGAGAATGCGCTGAAATTTACCAGCAAAGGCAAGATAGATTTCGGTTATCATCTTAAGAATGATACACTTTTATTTTTTGTAAAAGATACAGGAGTTGGTATTCCAAAAGAAATGCAGAAAAAGATATTCAATTTATTTAACCAGGCTGACATGAACCTTAATCGCAAATACGAAGGCGCCGGGTTGGGTTTGTCCATAGCCGAAGCTTATATTAAACTAATGGACGGTGCCATCTGGCTTGAGTCGAGTCCTGGCGAAGGCAGCAGTTTCTTTTTCACTATCCCTTATAAAAAGCCATGAAATTGCTATATGGATAGCCCGCATATGAACAACGGCTGGTTTAGGCGTGTTGACCTTTAAATTCTGACAGATGAAACGAGTATAATCCGCTTCTGTCGGACTATTGCATCCCGCAAAATGACGGGATCCCATTTTACTAACCAAAAAACTAATTTTATGATACGTAAAACTATGTCTTTACTGGCATTTGCCAGTTTAATGCTTTTAATGCCATTACAACCAAAAGCCCAGGAGGCCGAAAACACTACCCAGCTTAATGCAGGTGTAGGCTTTGGCGACTGGGGAATTCCTGTATATATTGGCCTTGATCAATACGTTCACCCCGACATCACCATTGGAGGAGTGTTTTCCTACAGAAGTTATGATGAGAAATGGCGCGATGAGCGTTTTGATCATGACGTGATAGGACTCTCCGCAAATGCCAATTACCACTTTAACAGTCTGCTTGAAATACCTGAAGAATGGGATTTCTATGCCGGCTTGAATATTGGTTTCTACATCTGGGATTCACCCGGAGATTATCCCGGTAATTATTCATCAGGCCTTGGATTAGGAGCCCAGCTTGGCGGCAGATACTTCTTTAATGACAAGGTAGGAATCAATATCGAATTTGGTGGAGGTGATGTTGTTTCAGGAGGCAAATTCGGGCTTACTGTAAGAATTTAACAACAGATATGTTTAATAATCAGAAAAAACCTACTTTTAACAGCCGGCAATATCATATTTGCCGGCTGTTTTCGTTTCTGTCATGATTATAATCACAACACTGATCTGCAGGAAAAACTATCCTGAAAAATGGCCAAAAAGAAAAGAAGAGCAAAAAGAAAAAAGAAAAATACGCTGAAAAGAAGGCTGATGAAACTCACAGCAGCAGGAATTTTAACTATATTAGTGCTGCTGGCGCTTTTCATTTTCGCAGTGTATCATAACATTTTCGGGCGAATTCCCGATGAGGAAAAACTAATGTCCATCAGGCATGAAAATGCTACCCTGGTTTTTTCTTCGGATAATATTCTCATCGGGAAATTTTTTGCGGAGAATCGTACAAATGTAAAATGGGAAGAGCTCCCGGAACATCTTATTCATGCTCTGGTAAGCACTGAAGATGCAAGATATTTCGAGCATCAGGGCATAGACAGCCGCAGCCTTATGCGTGTGTTGATAAAAACCATCATATTTGGCGATAAAAGCTCAGGCGGTGGCAGTACAATCACTCAGCAGCTTGCCAAGAATCTCTTCGGCAGAAAAGACTACGGCATCCTGACCATGCCCGTGGTAAAGGTGAAAGAAGCTATTGTGGCATACCGTCTGGAGAAAATTTACAGCAAACAGGATATCCTGCTGCTTTACCTCAATACCGTTCCTTTCGGAGAAGACACCTATGGCATTGAAGCTGCTGCCAACCGCTATTTCAACAAAAACACAGAAGATTTAAACATACAGGAATCCGCAGTGCTGGTAGGAATCCTGAAAGCCAACACCTACTATAATCCACGTTTGCATCCTGACAATGCCCGGAGACGCCGCAATGTGGTACTGCACCTGATGGCTGAACATGAATACCTTTCACCACAAAAAACGGAAGAGCTTAAAAATGCTCCCTTACAACTCAACTACAGCAACTTCCGCCTGCAGGGGCCGGCACCGTATTTTCTCAAACACGTGAAGGCAGAAGCCCGGAAAATCCTTCAGGAGCATGCAAATGAAAACGGCAAGAGCTATAATCTTGAGAAGGATGGCCTGAAAATCACCACAACACTTGACTACCATTTACAGAAGCTAAGCCGTGAGGCTGTTAGAAAACATCTGTCTGCCATGCAGAAAAGACTTGACCATGAAATGAGGGATCGCAAAGCAGAATTTATCAGTGTATTCGAAGATGATACCCTGAAAAAACGGGAAGTATTTACATGGGACGGCATCCGGGTGAAGGAGATGAGCTACTCCGACAGCTTATGGCATTATAAAAAAATGCTCCATGCCGGGGTGGTTCTGATAGACCCTAAAAGTGGCAATATACTCGCCTGGACAGGAGGAAACAATTATCGATACCTTCCTTATGACATGGTTCTGGCAAAGCGCCCGGCGGCTTCGGCCTTTAAACCCGTGCTTTATGCCACTGCCCTGGAACTGGAATATCAGCCCTGTGATTATCTTGACAATGATGTGCCTGTTTTTGAAGATTATCCAGACTGGAAGCCTGAGAATTATGATGGCAAAAGCGGCGGAGAGGCAGCCATGTGGTATGCGCTGGCCAACTCCATGAATCTGCCAGCCATTGACCTGTATCGCAGAACCGGCTATAGAAATCTTGATTATATGTGTCGCAGGCTGGGATTCAGCAATACTTTACCCGAAGGCCCGGCAGCAGCCTTAGGAACACTGGAAGTAAGCCTGCTGGAACTGGCTGTCGCTTACTCCGCTTTTGCAAATAATGGAAAAATCAACATCCGGTCATTTATTAAAGAAATCAGAAATGCCGGTAATGAAGTAATTTATCAAAAGAACGATAGAGAGCCCCAACAGGTGCTAAGGGAAGAATCAGCCCAAACACTCACTGCCATGCTGCTGAGGGCCACTTCCGAAGGAACTGGCCGCGCGCTTTACAATAAATACAATGTAAGCTCTGAATTTGCCGGAAAAACCGGCACCTCCCAAAACTACAGCGATGCCCGCTATGTATGCTACAACAATGAACTGGTGATGGCTGTATGGGTTGGGGCTGCTGATCCGCAGGTGCATTTTAGCGGGGAATACTATGGAAGCGGTAGCAGCCTTGCTCTGCCGGTTGCAGGTATTATGCTGAATCAGGCTGAACAAAAAACCAGTACAAAACGATATTTTGTCCCGCCTGCCATCCCCGGAGATACCAGTGGGATGTTTGATTGCGACCCCACCAGAGACAAAACCCTCAGCAGAAATCTGTGGCAGAAAATGGCCGACCTAATAAACGGTGATGATGAAAAGGAGTTATCAGCCGATTCCACACTCATATTAAATGACAGTACCCGGGTGCTGCAGAATGAAGAAGAAAGCGGCACAAAAGTTGGTAGGCTCTTAAGAAGAGTTTTTGGAAGTGATTCTGAAAAAGAATAAGTATAAAATTTGTAATGTTAAAATAAGCTAAATCAGCATTTTTATATATATTTTTATACCGTAATTGACCAATGCCGGAAATACCGGATAAAGCAACAGACAATCAGGTACAGATAATCCCCCTGCCTGACAAACAAAACATTAATAATGAAAAAGATACTATCATTAACCCTGCTTAGCCTGTTTACTGTTTTGGGCTCCTCAAAACTCAAGGCTCAGGATAATGCCGATACTGCAGTATTTGTAGTAGTTGAAGAACAGCCTCAATTCAGGGGCGGTGAGAAAGCCCGGGCCCAATATCTTATTAAAGAGGTGAAATACCCTGCTGAAGCCGTGGATAAAGGCATTGAAGGGGTGGTTTTTGTCCGCTTCATTGTGGAAAAAGATGGTTCTCTTTCCAATGTCCATATTATCAGGGGTGTGCATGAACTTCTTGATCAGGAGGCATTACGCGTGGTTCAGAACATGCCTGAATGGAAACCCGGACAAAATAACGGAGAAGCAGTGAGGGTACAGTTTGATATGCCCATCAGGTTTAAACTGGACAAATCGATCCGCTGATAATTAATCTATCTGATCTTCCAGGCCTTACTCCCTTTAATGGTATCAACCAGGCTAAGTTTCTCGATGTTTACGATCTTACGGGCAAGATCAAGAGCCTTGTAATAGTTTTCATATTCTGCCAGAAACAGCGAATTCATGTTAGATTCATTCACTAGAACAACATTATAATAATGCAGTGAGCGGGCATGGTTGTCACTGGCACCAGCTATACGAATTGTTTTTTCTACTACCTTGTCTCTCGTGATATAAATTGCATTAAAACTATCCAGCGAGTACCAGCTGCCTCTTTTCACGCCCGGAAACCACCGGTACTCTCTGATCTTTCCTGTACTGCTGTCATATTCCAGGCCGCGTATATCAAAAAAAAGTATAAAAAGCACCAATGCACATACAAGCAATAGAATACCACTTACGTAATTTTTGCCTGCAAAACTTAATACACAAAATACCAGTGCAGCAAAAAAAGCAAAAAACATTGCAATTCCTCCCTCTGCATTAAAGCGAGGGCCATGGCTGTAGCTTCTAAGCCGTTTATTATCAGTAAAGAGATTCAGCACACTCATTGGCATTGTTGTTAGTTTATTACAGCAGCAAACATCAGCTGGATGTTATGAAGCCCGTGACCATACAGATAGGATTTAGCCAGCCATATATTTAAATGCTTCATAAACCATAAATACCGGCCATACAATTGCCTTTAGAAAACCTAATACGCCTGCCCAGAATCCAGCAGCTGTAGAAATAAAATAAATAGCTGCACCGATAAGCCCAAGCCCATAAACCGCGCCCGACTGAGGGCATTCTTTCACTTTGTTTGTCATGATTTACATTTTTTTGAAGAATTTTGTATCACTTTATCTTCTACAAATTTAAACTTCAGCTTAATACAAAATGTAACAAATCCAATCTTTGCGTGAAAAATTAACATCAAAACCAGAAAAAGAAGAGCACAAGAAAATTAAAATACAGGAATTTCCGGCTATGCCATGGTATGCTGAAGGAATATCTTTAAGCCGAGCCCAATCAATACCAGTCCGCCAAAAACTTCAAATCCTCTATTAAATCGACTTCCGATTTTACGCCCCAACCAACATCCTAACAATGAAACCACAAACATGGTAAATCCAATGATTAAAACAGGGATGAAAACAGGAACATCCAGCAAGCCAAAGCTGACTCCAACAATAAGTGCATCAATACTGGTAGCCAGTGAGAGCCCGAATATCATCATATTATTGTGAAGGTTAATACCGGGTTCCGCATCTTTAGCCCGGAAAACTTCGAATAACATCTTTCCGCCAATAAATGCAAGCAGGCCAAAAGCAATCCAGTGGTCATAGGCCTGAATAAGGGGTTTGAACTCCGATCCGGCAAGCCATCCGACCAAAGGCATTATAAAATGGAACAAGCCCATTATCAATGCAAGCTTCACTGCGGTGAACAGCTGTGCATTTCTCATACATACACCAGAACTTACGCTCACGGCTAAACCATCCACACTTAATCCCAGGGCAATCAGAAATACTGAAAATAAGCTCATACGATTAAATCCCTCTATGCATAAGTCAATTCTGAAACCTATGTGGATAAACTATCCAGTAATTGTATTTAATTGCGCGCAAAAATAAAAAAACAGATTAAACAAAAGCAATATACCAACAGTATTAATATCATTTACGAGCAAGATAATGGCGGAGTTCGAGATAAAAAACTATCATTTGCTGATAACCGGGGATTGAGTGGCCATACGGCACAAGTTGAAGTGCCTGTGAGCCTTGGACTCTCCTATGCTATCATCCCCGTGTATCGGTATTACAACCAGAGCGCAGTGGATTACTTTGCCGGCTTTGAGGAGCATTTATCCACGCAGGAATACTATACCTCGGATTACGATCTTTCAGCCTTCCACAGCCATATGATAGGCCTGGGATTCCGCCATAAGGATATATTCTCCAAATTCAGAGTGTGGCGCGTTGGCTTCAAACAAACTGACCTGCGTTATAATTATTACAGCAGGTCCACAGGACTTGATGCACATATTATTTCCATGGGCGCGGGCTTTGCCATGCTACCGAAGAAAAAATAATTATCAGCCAGTCAGTATTTGCTGTAAAAACAACTGCCTACCCGATTGATATGTTCTATCAAATCCTGATTTTCGATTTGATGAAACAGCGAAAGGTCAATTTTATATGGAAGCATTAAGTCATCAAGCTGATCTTCTACCTTCATAAGAGTTGTCAGGTCAAGATTTTCGCCCATCAATACAATATCAATATCAGAACCATTCCGGTAATTGCCCTTTGCTCTGGAGCCATAAATCAAAGCCTTCTCAATACTATCATGCTGCCTAAACACAGAACATATAGCCTGAATGTCAGAATCCTTTAAGCCATACTTCATTTAAAACATCTTTGATTGTTCACCGCTTCTCTTGCTTTCCATTCTACGCTGAAAATCTGAAAATTCAGCATAATAATCAGACACTACCTTTGAAAAAATGTCTTCTGCAGTTTCTTTGTTATATGTATGTGAAGTTTTGTTTCTACTCTTTATCATCTCCATCCACACATCACCATTTCGGATAAGGCCGGCTTGAAAAGCTTCTCTTGTCGCATCTTTGCATCCATAAATTTCAAGATTCCCTATTTCAGAAAGAAAATCCTTCATTACATTCCAGGCCAGTTCATGTGTACATTCAAACCGCTGAATTAATCCTTCCTTAATTATCTCATTTAATACTTCTGATGCATCCTCTTCATGAATTTCAAGCTCCTCTTCTTCCAATTGTTCTTCTATAAATGCAACCGCATCAGACAATTTTTGTAATGCCCTGTTATAATTTGCGAAACGCTGTTCCCACCTTATATCTTTGACCATTTACCTAATTTTAAAGCAGACCGATGTAGAACTATTATGCTATCAAACCTGCTGGTTCTCTCCAAATATACAACATTTTAAAGCAATCCCTCTTTCTTAGCTAAAACAGTTTTTTGATTTCCTTCCTTTGCTTGTCGCCAGGTTGTCTTCCTTCAGGTCCAGTATTTTCATCTTCCTCTTCTTTTTCCGGTTTTTCCAGTTTGGAATGAAGCTTTATGGTCCCACTGTCAGTAATGGCGTATTTCTCGAAATAACCATCCTTTTGTTTAAAGGTTACCAGCTTTGTTTTAGGGTCCCAGCTAATTTCCGACCAGGATTTTCTCCAGCCACGATTGGTTTGCAATCGGTGAATATAGCCATGGGCATCCACCCGGTAAACTTCGCCAAGCCCTGCTTTCTGATCGTAAAACAGCACCTTATAATCAGTAAAGGAATTGCTCATATTGTCGAGCACCAGCACAGTATGCCAGCTTTTCCTCCATCCACAATGTCTTCTTATCTCTACACCTTTGCGGTAGAAAGCACCGCATCCATCATTTTTATAATAGGAAATACTGATGGGTGACGGGTTCATTTCGTACTCGAGTTCCCACATGGCACTATGCCATCCCTGCTTTATGGTAGCGCATTCCACCACCTTCCATTCATGGTGAATATACCAATCGCCTTTCCACCTGTTTCTTATCTTAACATAAGGAGTGCCCGGAACCCTAATAATTTCCCACATAGCGCTTTTCCAGCCCGGCTTAATAGGTGTTGATTGCAGCTTGCCGCTCTCCACATTCAGATAAGTACCTTTCCAGCGGTTTTTGATTCTTACATATCGCGGATCCATGGAAGGTTCTATGATCCATTTGGCGCTTAACCAGCCTGGTGAAACCGCCGTGGAGCGAACAGGTCCTTTTTCAATTTGCAGATAACCATTTTTGTGCCTGTTCTTTATTCGCACATGCGTGTACATTTCCACAGGATGCAAGTTACCTGCTGAATGCCAGTTTATATCGCCCAGCATAGGATGTAAATCCCACATGGCGCTATGAGCTCCCGGACCAATATTGGTGCATTTCAAATCTCCGGTTTCAATATTCAGATAAGTCTTCTTCCAACGGTTCTTTATTCTGAAAAACTTAGTACCTGCTACTCTTTCCGCTTCCCATTGAGCACTAAGCCAGCCGGGACTTGCTTTTCCGGCTTCTACCTTACCATGTTCAATATGGATATAAGTCCCTTTGGCTTTATTTTTTATTCTGAAGTATCCGGTATTTTCAACCTGCTCCAGTTCCCATCGGGCACTAAGCCAATCCTGCTTGATCGTGGCACAATTCAGATGAGTGAAATTTTGATGGAGCCAATAACTGGATTTCCAACGGTTTTGTATCATAAATGTACCATCGCCAATGGTTAGTAATCTTTTCCACAATTCTGTTCTAAAATTGCGGTGGTCCATGTATTTCTGGTTAACCAGCTCCCGGTATCTGTATCCCAGATTCCTCACATCACCGGGATCTTTGTCAAAGCCATGATATAATTGATCGTCGGTCACTGCCAGCCATTTTTTATCCAGGTCATTCATCAACCGGCTCCATTCATTTCCAATGGCTGCTGTTCTAAGTGCTGCTGTTTGTTCAGGAGTAACACCCACCAAACGTTGCACCTTATCATGAACTCTGTTATAGAATTCCATAACCGCCTTATTAGAGGCTTCATAAACCGGTCCGGTTAATTTATTTGCTCTGTTCGGAACGCATTTACTCATGCAGTGGTCGTGAAACATATGATCCTTATATTCGGCCACCACACCTGCAAAATGCCCCAGCTTATCAAAACCCTGCTGGGCTATATTAATAGAAGCGTTAACCGCTGGTCCTGCAACCTTTGCCACTTCCTTACTCACGGCATCAACAGCATTAAACACGGCAGGAACCTCCTGCTTCAGTTTCTCAAATATATTTTTGGCTATAACTTCTGGATCAAGTGTAGCATCAAAAGAAAATTTATGCTGCTGACCCATCACGCTCATAACCACGTTGGTACTACCTGTTAAATTCATTGCTCCAAGGCTGCCCCGCATATCAATATACATGCTTTTGATCTCCACATTTTCAAACATTTTATCCACAGCTGAAGCCAGCATATCCACCTTTTTGGCCTCATTCATCAAAAACTGCCTGGCGTCCACATCGAAATCGGCATGAAGGATAAATTCATTCTCCATGTCGAAATAGTATTTAAAATCACCGGAAAGTAAATCACATACCTCGGCAATGCCAGATAATTCAAATCCCTTATCCATTTCATATTCACCCGACTCCATTTTGGTTGGTGAAAACTTAATAACGGAATTAGTCAGTGAATAGCAGGAAGGGTAGATATTCGGTACTTGTAATCCAAAGCCTTCGCGCATAATTTTAATCATATCATTAGCCGTCATTTTATCCTTACGGCTGGCGTAAAGGCCAAACTGCTTATCCAAAGGAGCAATTGAGATGTGGGTGTCAAACACGTTATCAAACAGTATGGCATCCTTTATCACAATACCAATATTTGAAGGGGTGAGTGTAGCCGGACTAAATCCCATCTCCAGTGCACCACCATTAAGTATGATGGAATTTGGCTTTAAATACGTATTGATACCAAAAGGATCAACCCATTGAGTCATGTATGAACCTGCACCTGTAATTTCCTGGGACACCAGGTTGTAACCAAATGTAAAATAGGTTTCCAGTTCTGGATCAACAGCTGATGGTTTAATCATCAAGCCGGTAGTAACATCCAGTTGCAACGAGCCTGGTTCCACAGAGCTTCCCAGTTTGATTGATGAATACTTCAATACGGTACCGGGATCATCAATGCGCACCAGTTCAATGGGCTCAGGAAACGACAGTTCTCCTTCAAGTTCAAAGGAGCCTTTCCCGATCTTTGTTTCTATTTCTATAACAGGAGATGATATTTTCAGCGCATCAAAAAGTGGCTTCAAATTCTTTTTGGTTTCTACTTTTGACAGTATCGATAAACCTTCAGTGGTAGCCTCAAGCTTTATGCTGTCAAGTCCAAGTTTTTCCATGAATTCATATCCGGGGAATTTAGTTAGTTGATCTATGGATGCCTCCGTGGAAAGGCTTAGAGGCTGGATAGTTCCGGTGAAGTCAAACTTTCCGTATTCCTTCAGGTCAAGTGTGAAATTGTTTTCGTTTTTCACATAAGGTATGCTGCCAAGGCCGGCTATGGAAACCGAGTTTTGAGCAAATGCTGAGCATGCCATTGCCGCTATCAGCAATAACGTTGTGCATAATTTTTTAATGTTTTTCATATTGGATAACTTTATCGGTGCCCGTAGTCAGTTTTTCTTCGATATCTGTTTACCGTCATTCGCAAGTCCTGTTTGCCACACCTTAGAGAAGCCGACAATTTATTCCTACAGCTTACATCCCGTCATCTATATATCTCATTTACATCAGCCACGGTAATTATGATTTCAAAGAAATCATATTGCAAATTGGTATTCTGATAATCAATCTGCTAAGCAAGTGAATCTATTTCAGCATTTCCAGTTATTGCGCATTCAAATATAAGCGGAAATGAATCCAAAGAAAAGATAATTGCAATAATTTTGTGCACAATTCATGTTGAAAAGGCAAGATAAGGAAAGACAATTTCCGAGATTTGTATTGTTGAATTTATAAGTGCTTTTTAGGGTTTCATGATTAGCCTGGAATTAAAACAACAAAAGTCCTAACTTTGTGAATTCAATACTGGGATATATGAAGCTTTTACAGAGATTATTATTTTTATTGTCAGCCGTGTTCTTGTTAATGGCTCCTTTGCATGCTCAGCAGGATACACTTAGCATATTATTCATTGGTGATATCATGGGCCATGATGCGCAGATAGCCGCTGCCAAAAATGATAGCAGCGGCAACTACGAATACGATAGCATGTACCGGTATGTGAAGCCCATCATCAGCTCGGCAGATTTTGCCATAGGCAACCTGGAAGTAACCCTGGCAGGACCGCCCTACAAAGGTTATCCCAAATTCTGTTCTCCGGATGAACTGGCCGTGGCCAGCAAGAATGCCGGTTTTGATATCCTCACCACTGCCAACAATCATAGCGTGGACCGCGGCAAAAATGGTCTGGAACGCACCATTGATATCCTGGACAGCCTGGGAATATATCATCTGGGAACATACAAAGACCAAAAACACCGGGATACGGCCAATTTCCTCATACTGGTAAAAGACAGCATGCGCATTGCCCTGCTTAATTACACATATGGCACAAACTACATCGAGCCCACCAAACCCAATATCGTAAATTATATTGAGCAGGAGCAAATGAAAAAGGATCTGGACATGCTTCAGAATTTCAATATTGATAAAACCATCATCTTTATCCACTGGGGAAAAGAATACAAATCGCATCCGGATGATGAAATGAAAGACCTGGCGAGCTGGATGTTTGCTAATGGGGCAGATGTCGTTATTGGGGGTCATCCGCATTATGTGCAACCCATGTACTGGGATAAAGAAAAGAAACAGATGATTGCCTATTCGCTGGGAAATTATGTATCCAACCAGCGGGCCAGGAGGAAGGACGGCGGGGTGATGGTGCAACTTAAGTTTGTGCGCGAAAATAATGAAGTTAATCTGGCAGATGCCGGATACATCCTCACCTGGGTACACAAGCAAACCATCAATGGGAAAGATGATTTTACCATCCTGCCCTGCAACAGTTTTGAAAACAAGCCGGAATATTTCAGCAATCCGGACGACTACCGTAAAATGAAGCTGTTTATCAGCGATTCCAGAAAGCTTTTCAGGGATCACAATCTGAATGTGGAAGAGATCAGGTAAGACACCTGGGCCAGTGTAACAAAAAAAACCTGTGAGTGTGGTGCCCTTTTAAACCAGCTCAGATGGAGGCAACAGACTGACAGGATTTCTTGTTAAGCACTACGGGTTACTACCAGGGCTATCGTGTCATTTTCTTGTATTTGATCCGTTTGGGGATGGTATCACCGCCCAGGCGTTTTCTGCGGTTTTCTTCATATTCTGAAAAAGTACCTTCAAAATAATACACGGATGAATCACCTTCAAAAGCCAGGATATGCGTACAAATTCGATCGAGAAACCAGCGGTCGTGTGATACCACGACAGCGCAACCGGCAAAATGCTCAATACCTTCTTCCAGCGCACGCAGCGTGTTCACGTCAATATCGTTGGTAGGCTCGTCAAGCAAAAGTACGTTGGCCTGTGTTTTAAGTGTCATGGCCAGATGCAGGCGGTTTCGCTCACCTCCGGACAGCACTCCAACCTTTTTTTGCTGATCAGCTCCGCTGAAGTTAAACCGGCTAACGTAAGCACGTGCATTAAGAGTTTTATCACCAGTGGTGATCTCCTCATGACCACCACTGATCACTTCATATACCGTTTTTTCCGGGTCAATGTCCGCATGCCGCTGATCCACGTATCCGATTTCCACCGTATCCCCGATCTTAAGCTGACCGGCATCGGGTTTTTCCTCTCCCATAATCATCCTGAACAAGGTAGTTTTCCCGGATCCGTTGGGACCAATAACTCCTACAATACCGGCTTGCGGCAGATGAAAGTTAAGATTTTCAAAGAGTAAACGATCACCATAGCCCTTGGCAAGTCCAGTTGCTTCAATCACTTCCTTACCCAGCCTGGGCCCATTTGGAATGGGAATTTCAACCTTTGCTTCCTTCTCCCTGATATCCTCAGCCATCATGGCTTCATAATTATTGAGCCTGGCCTTACCTTTGCTATGCCTTCCTTTGGGGCCTTTGCGGCTCCATTCAAGCTCTCTTTGCATGGCTTTCTGCCGCTTGCTCTCTTGCTTTTCTTCCTGCTGAAGACGGTTGAGTTTCTGATCCAGCCATGACGAGTAATTACCCTGAAACGGGATACCCTCGCCCCTGTCCAGTTCCAGTATCCACCCGGCCACATTATCCAGGAAATAACGATCGTGGGTTACGGCAATCACTGTGCCCTTGTATTGCTTGAGATGATGCTCAAGCCAGTGTACTGATTCGGCATCCAGGTGGTTGGTGGGCTCGTCCAGCAGCAAAATATCCGGTTGCTGAAGAAGCAGGCGGCACAAGGCCACGCGTCGCCTTTCACCGCCCGAAAGCCTGGCAATTTTACTTTCACCGGGAGGTGTACGTAATGCATCCATGGCCAGTTCCAGTTTGGAATCCAGATCCCAGGCATCCTGCTGATCAATACGCTCCTGAAGCTTGCCCTGCTTTTCCATCAGGTCGTTCATCTTATCTGGATCAGCCATAAGATCAGGATCCATGAATTTTTCATTCACCTTCTCGTATTCATCCAGAAGGTCCACAATATCCTGCACTCCTTCCTTTACCACCTCAATCACAGTTTTTTCATCATCCAGCTTTGGCTCCTGGGGCAAAAAACCCACGGAATAGCCGGGGGAAAAGGTAACGTCACCCTCATACTGGTCATCCAGTCCTGCAATAATCCGCAGTACGGTAGATTTCCCGGCCCCATTTAATCCCAATAGTCCGATTTTAGCTCCATAAAAAAAAGAGAGATAAATATTCTTCAGGATATGCTTTCCCTGTGGTGTGTATTTATTTACATTCACCATGGAAAAAATCACTTTTTTATCATCAGTCATAATATCAACAATTAAGTTTTGGCAGGCGAAATTATGAAATAATCACAAACAAACAGCTAAATATGCATGCGCTTGTCAGGCCGGCAGGGGCTGTTAAACATTAGTTAAGGCGAGAACAATGAAAGTATGGTATTGTTTGAGAATCATCTGTAAATAAATTTTCAAAACAAAATAATATGAGCGTATTAGTAGGAAAAAAAGCGCCAAAGTTTAAAGCGACGGCAGTAATAAACGGCGGAAAAATTGTAGAAGATTTTTCCCTTGAACAGTATATTGAAAACAAATATGTAGTTTTCTTTTTCTATCCAAAGGACTTCACCTTCGTGTGTCCCACAGAAATCCTGGCCTTTCAGGAGCAGCTCGACAAGTTTGAAGAGCGCGATGTGGCTGTGGTGGCCTGCAGTACTGACAGTGAGTTTTCACACTGGAAATGGCTCAACACTGAAAAGCGGGACGGCGGAATTAAAGGTGTAAGCTTTCCGGTAGTATCCGACCTGTCGAAAACTATCAGCGAAAACTATGATGTGCTGGCCGGTGAATGGGATTATGATGAAGAAACCGGAGATTCTGTATTTACCGGCGAGCCTGTAGCTTATCGCGGTTTATTCCTTATTGATAAAAACGGGGTTGTACGTCACCAGGTGGTAAATGACATGCCGCTGGGCAGAAGTGTGGAAGAAACACTGCGCATGGTAGATGCACTGCAGTTTTATGAAGAAAATGGAGAAGTTTGCCCTGCCGACTGGCATAAAGGCGATCAGGCCATGAAAGAAACACAGGACAGTGTTGCTTCATATTTGTCCAAAAAACGATAAAGAACTCTTTTTAGAAGGGCCCGACTGATAATAAACCCGGCGGATGTGCTTTTCCTGCCGGGTTTTGCATATATAAAACACTGAAAAGAAAAAAGCATGTTACATTTGCGCTATGGAAAAAATCGACTTTAAACCCGGCACCCTCATTTATCCGCTCCCGGCAGTAATGGTTACCTGCGGAAAATATGAGGTTGATCATAACATCATCACTATTGCCTGGACAGGAACCGTAAACAGCAATCCTCCGCGCTGTTATATTTCAGTACAACCCATCCGCCACTCGCACCAATTGCTAAAGAAATACGGGGATTTCGTGATCAACCTTACCACTGAAAAACTGGCCAAAGCCACTGACTGGTGCGGTGTACGATCAGGAAAGGACTATGATAAGTTTAAAGAGACGGAACTCACTCCGCAGCCTGCGCAAAAGGTGAATGCACCACTGATAGCTGAATCACCAATGAATATAGAATGTAAGGTATTCGATATTATTAACCTGGGATCACATGATATGTTTCTGGCGGATGTAGTGGCCGTGAATGCCGACAAGCGCTTTTATGATGAAAAGACCGGTAAATTCGACCTGGCGGGATCAAACCCGATCAGTTATCTGCACGGCCGATACTTTGAAACGGGAAAAAGACTAGGTAAATTCGGATATTCCGTGGAGAAAAAGCCGAATATGGGAAAAAAAAGATAATTACTGATCAGCAGGCGGCTGGCATAGCTGAAGCCTGAGGTTATAGCTGGCTGGCATGAACGGGGATGGTAACAATGCCTGTGACCGGGCAGAAAAATCAAACGTTTATAAAAACAGGAAGGGGTGAAAATATTTCTGATGAAATATCTCCACCCCTTGGCAACTAGTTGCAGGGATTTTACTCCCCTTTTTTTCCAAACAACCTTCTTGACGAATGTTGTCCGGGCCTCTATCAACAATCGTAATTGTTGAAAGAAGGCAGGTACGATAGTTCACTGAGGGTTCTGTGAACGGACTTCCCAGATTACTACCGGTTTCCCGGATTCACCTCTTTTCACATTAACCTGCTTTCTGCTACTCGGACAACTTCCAGCAGCAAGTCTCCCTGCTGTTGTAGGTTGCGGTCGAGTGTCCGTACTTTGACAAACCACAATGGGAGCTTAGGTGCGTAAAGCAATTCAGCTCACAATGCTCAGCAATATCATCAAATAACATCTTTTGGAAGATGTGTCTTTGATGAACCTGCTTCAGAATTTTGCTCATCCGAAGATGAGATTAATCCTGAAACCGGATTCCTGCTGACTCAGATTTTCAATGAACTTTCTGATACAAATATATGTCAATTGCAAGGCGAATGCAAGTATTTTTCAGTGTTTTGTGTTCACAAGAAGTTAACAGCGGTTTTCAACAATTGTTGAAAACCGCTGTACTTCACGGCCAACGCTCAAATCATTGATGCACAAAGGTGGATATTAAGGGTTTTCAACAGGATGTTGAAAACTATAGTGTTAACTTTTGGCAGAGCGGCAGTTGCCCGGTTCATTTTTTTTAGCTTCTTCCCAGTATTTATCCATCTCTTCCAGACTCATTTTCTGCAATGAGTTTCCTTCTTCCATGGCAGCGCTCTCCAGATACTTAAAACGGTGTATGAACTTCTTATTAGTACGCTCCAGGGCATCTTCAGGATTAATGTCCATCTTACGCGCATAATTGATCAGGGCAAAGAGAATATCGCCGAATTCCTTTTCCAGGGTTTCCTTATCCGATTGATGCTTCACCTCATTCTCAAATTCTTCCAGCTCTTCTTTCACCTTATCATATACCTGATCATCATTATCCCAGTCGAAGCCAACTCCGCTGGCTTTCTCCTGGATGCGATATGCTTTCACCAAAGCAGGAAGCGATTTAGGCACACCGTCAAGCACAGATTTTTTTCCTTCTTTTAGCTTGATCTTTTCCCAGTTATCGCTCACTGTTTTGGCATCATCGGCTTTTACATCACCGTATATGTGGGGATGACGGTTAACCAGTTTTTTATTGATCTCTTCCAGTATTGCCGTAATATCAAAAGCACCTTTTTCCTGCCCGATTTTCGCATAAAACACGATATGCAGCAAAAGATCGCCCAGCTCCTTCTTAACTTCATTCAGATCACTTTCAAGGATGGCATCCGAAAGTTCGTAAGTTTCTTCTATGGTGAGATAGCGGAGGCTTTCAAGTGTTTGCTTTTTGTCCCATGGGCAAGCTTTCCTCAGTTCGTCCATAATGGTGAGCAAACGCTCAAAAGCCGCTTTTTCCTTTTCTTTCATTGTACATTCATTTCTGCAAATAATCAGTAAGCGCGCGCAAATATCACCCGTTGGTTTGATTCATTTCCTGAGTAGATGCATTTACCCTTTTCTTCCTTAGCATCCATAGGGATAAGACGTATAGTGGCTTTGGTTTCCTGCTTGATCTTTTCTTCTGTTTCAGCCGTTCCATCCCAGTGAGCCAGCACAAACCCCCCTCGGTTTTCAATGATTTCTTTAAATTCTTCCCAGGAATCAGCCTTGTTAGTGTTCTGCTCCCTAAAGTCCACTGCTTTATTATAGAGGTTTTGCTGAATATTTTCGAGCAGATGCTCAATTTTGGTTGCCAGATCAATAGCCTGGTAAAATGCCTTTTCAAGTGTATCGCGGCGGGCAACCTCCACGGTACCATTTTCAAGGTCTTTAGGTCCGATTGCTATTCTAACCGGCACTCCCTTGAACTCATACTCTGCGAACTTCCAGCCAGGCTTGTAGGTATCGCGGTTATCATATTTAACCCTGATTCCTTTTTCCTGCAGCTCGTCTTTTATCTGCAGGGCTTTTTCATTCACTCTCGCAAAGTCTTCATCCTTACGGTAAATGGGCACGATCACCACCTGCTCAGGGGCAAGCCTGGGAGGCAGTACCAGCCCATGATCATCGGAATGAGCCATAATCAATGCTCCCATCAGTCGTGTGGAAACGCCCCATGATGTTGCCCAAACGTACTGCTGCTTATTTTCTTTATCAAGGTACTTCACATCAAATGCTTTGGCAAAATTCTGCCCCAAAAAGTGTGAGGTTCCGGCCTGCAAGGCTTTGCCATCCTGCATTAACGCCTCGATGCAATATGTTTCCACGGCACCGGCAAATTTTTCACTCTCTGATTTACGGCCTTTCCATACCGGCAGGGCCATGAATTCACGTGCGAAAGAAGCATATACCTCCAGCATCTTAGTGGTTTCCTCTTCGGCCTCTTCCCTGGTAGCGTGTGCGGTATGCCCCTCCTGCCACAGGAATTCCGTTGTCCTCAAAAACAGGCGGGTGCGCATTTCCCACCGTACAACATTGGCCCACTGATTCAATAGCAACGGCAGATCGCGATATGACTGGATCCAGTTACGATAGGTATCCCAGATGATGGTTTCAGAGGTAGGTCTCACAATGAGCTCCTCTTCCAGCTTCGCATTCTCATCCACCACAATTCCCTTTCCACTTTCGTCGTTTTTTAGCCTGTAATGAGTCACTACAGCACATTCCTTGGCAAAGCCTTCCACATGAGCAGCCTCCCTGGAAAAAAATGACTTTGGTATGAATATTGGAAAATAGGCGTTACTATGGCCGGTTTCTTTAAACATTTTGTCGAGTGTTTGTTGCATCCTTTCCCAGATGCCGTATCCGTATGGTTTAATAACCATGCATCCCCGCACAGCGGAATATTCAGCCAGATCGGCTTTGATTACGAGATCGTTGTACCATTTCGCGTAATCTTCTTTTCGGGTGGTGAAATTTTTTGCCATTTTTGATATTATGGTATAGTATTTGAATGATATGCAATGAAAATAATGAAAGAACAAAAGTAAAAATAAGTTTGAGAAATAATCTAATTACTCAATAAATCCTTGGAGGAATAACCATGAAACGATTAATGAACATACTAACTGTTGCAATACTGGCCCTGTCGCTGGCGGCTTGTTCCGGCTACAGAACTGCATCAGTTTATGACGATGTGTATTATTCCCCGGATGACGAATATAGCAACTCCGGGTCATCCTCCACATCAGAAACAGAATATACCAGCACTGAAGGCTATACCACAGTTGATCCCTCAGAAACCGCTGCTGACCCGGAATCAACCCGCTCTGAAAGCGATGATTATTATTACGAAGAAAATACCGGCACTGCCCCTGCAAGTGAAAGCTACACCAATACCGGCGAAAATGGTGATACATATATAACCAACAACTATTACGACTATTCCTACTCTTCCAGGTTGCGCAGATTCCATACCACTTACAACATGGGCTTTAGCTATTACGACCCATACTACACCAATATGTACTGGTACACCTATGATCCTTATTATTACGGCACCAGCATATACATGGGCTACAGCTTTTGGTACCCCAGCTGGTATTATCGCCCGTACTATTATGGTGGATGGGGTTACTTCGGTTACCGCTACGGCTTTGGATATGGATATCCACATTATGGTGGCGGAGCTTACTGGAGCGGATACCATAGCGGATATCACCACGGCTACTGGGATGGATATTATGATGGAATGTACGGATACGGCAGTCCTCACTACTATTACAACAGCCATGACGCAAATTCAAAGCATTACGGCCCAAGAAGCGGTATCGGAGCTAGCAACGGCATAGCCAATGCAAGATCAAAAGGTTCTTTCGCAAACACCACCGCTTCAACCACGGATGTTGACAGAAATTCTCTGGCTGCAATTTATGAAAAGGAAACAGGCAAAAGAAGCCTGGGAGCAAGTGAACCCTCACGCAAAACGATATCTTCTGGTAAAGATACACGAAAAATAACGGACGGTAAATCTGACGTAAGCAGGGATATTTCCCGCACTACTGAAGCCGGAGATGCTAAGATATCTAAAGCAGCTGCTGCCGAAGGAAGAAAAATATCCAGAGAAGGTGAAGCCACACGAACTGCTACCCGCAGCACAGAAGCAAAGTCTTCTGAACCTGCAAAGAGAGAAGCTGGTGAAAGCAGTAAATACAAACGCTACAATATGGAAAGTACAACTCCAGGGCGCACTGTAGAAACACCATCGGCAGAAAGCCGCAGCAGGGAAGCTACCCCCAATACAGAGCGTAAAGCTTCCTACCGCTACAGCAAGCCTGAACAAAGATACACCAAGCCTGAAACGGCCAGTAAACCACGCTACACCAACCCACCCAAGAGTAGCAACAAGCATTACAGGCCACCTAACAGCCGCGCTTCATCAAGCCGTGAATATACAAGTCCGGGATCACGTAACAGCAATTATAACACCCCATCAAGGACAACAAAACCACGTTCTTATAACAGAAGCTCAGGCTCAGAAAATAACACCCGCTACAGCACTCCAGGGAGAAGCAGCCGCAATTACAGCACGCCGAGCAGGTCCAGGAGCTACAGTACTCCAAGCCGCTCAACTAACTCCAGCAGAAGTTATACCCCTTCGAGAAGCAGCAACTCCAGCAGAAGTTATACTCCTTCGAGAAGCAGCAACTCCAGCAGAAGCTATACTCCTTCAAGAAGCAGCAACTCCAGCAGAAGTTATACTCCTTCAAGAAGCAGCAGCTCCAGCAGAAGTTATACTCCTTCAAGAAGCAGCAGCTCCAGCAGAAGCTCTACTCCTTCAAGAAGCAGGGGACGCTAAAACCGGATTCAATATATAAAATCAAAAGCATCCATGGGTTACATGGACAATGATAACCAGGGATGCTTTTTTATTAACTAAAAAAAACATAACAATGAAAAAAGCAGTCATATTGATAAGTTTGTTATTCAGTCTGGGCTTTGCCGGTAAAGTAAATGCCCAGTATGATGTGGATGCATTGCGGTTTTCATATCTCACTTTTGGCGGAACCGCCAGAAGCATGGCAACAGGAGGTGCCTTTGGGGCACCGGGTGCCGACTTTTCAGCCCTTAGCTCCAATCCTGCCGGCATCGGTCTTTATAAAAGCTCAGAGTTAACCTTTACTCCTTCTCTCTATGCCGCCACTGTGGAGAGCAATTTCTACGACGAATCCAATCCGGGTATTTCAGATATCAAATATGCCTTTAATTTTACCAATTTAGGATTGGTAATGGCTTTTGAACCGAAACCACATAACAAATCCAACTGGAAAAACCTGCAATTTGCATTTGGATTTAACAAAATCCGTGACTTTCATCAACGTACAGAGATTGAAGGGTTCAACCCTCATAGCTCTTTGATGACAGTGTATCGCGATAAAGCAAATGATTTTGGTGAGTTGAGCTATTATGATACTGAACTGGCTTATAAGACTAAGCTTTTGAGGGTAGATCAAGATAGTCTATTTCATGTTTATGCACCCTATGGCGGTATAAACCAACGCAAAAGCATGGAAGAATGGGGTGCGATTAATGAAGCGACACTTTCTTTCGGGGGAAATTATAATGATAAAATCTACGCAGGTGTCACCATTGGCATTCCAATACTGAATTACCACATGGACTCCCGGTATGTTGAAATCGATTCAAAGGATACCATTAATATGTTTAAATCATTTACTCTGGATGAAGAACTGCACACCACAGGAGCCGGAGTAAACTTTAAGCTCGGGCTGTTGTTCCGTCCGGCAGAATGGATCAGGTTTGGCGGGGCATTGCATACGCCTACTTTCTATTCCCTGCACGAGGAATACAGCAGATATATGAGATCCAGTTTTGAGAATAATGATTTCAACGGACAGGCAACTGCCGCTGGAGAATTTAATTATGAATTAACCACTCCGCTAAAAGCACTTGGTGATATCGCATTCTTTTTTGGTAAAAGAGGAATGATAACAGCGGAATATGAATATGTGGATTACTCCAAAGCCCGCCTGTCAGAAGAAACCGGACTTCCATCCGAAGTACAATATTATGACTTTAAGGATGATAATGAGGCTATAAATGCAAAATATACCAGCGCTCACAATATTAAAGTAGGCGGAGAGTTAAATCTGGCTCCGTTGCAGCTCAGGGCCGGTTATGCCTTATACTCCAGCCCTTTCGCCGGTAATATTAATGACGGCGAAAGAACGTATTATACCTTTGGACTGGGCTTCAAAGAAAAGAACTATTATATCGATGTTGCGTACATCATAGAGGATTATCAGGAGGATTA
>CAYZDA010000013.1:32294-57097 GCA_964477095.1 uncultured Bacteroidales bacterium
TAGATCCTTCAAGGAATGAATACAATTCCAACCGTTTTGCACTTACATTTGGTGTAAAATGGTAGCCTGAACCACTTTTGCTGTTGATCCCCGTGGTCTTTGATCGCGGGGGTTTTTTTATTTCATCTGCTCCAGATAGGCCCTGGCCTTTTGATGTATGCTTGACCTGTAGGTATCAGATTTCAAATTTAAGCACTCCTCGAATTTCTGGGCAGCCTTCTGGTGGTTACCTTCCAGCATATATATCTTTCCCAGCAAGAGTGCGGCATTGGCAGCAAAATAATAGCCTTCACCTTTACCTTCATCAATAGTAAGCTGATAATAGGTTTTGGCTTTTTTGATAACACCAAGTTCATGATAAATCCTTCCCAGGCGGTAAGTAAATTCAAGCCCATCTTTTTTTGATGAATAGGCTTCTGAGGGCTTATGGCTAACCAGTTCCAGTAAAGCCTCCTGATAGTATCCACCATCAAAAAGCAACCTGACTTTCAAAAGGATCTTATTGGGCACCACCCTGCTTTTAAAGGCTTTTTGAGCAGCATCATCAGCCCCGGTTACTGCTTTATCTATCTCATCCACTTGCTGCATGGCATTCCACCATTCCTTTTCGCCCTGGTTGATGAGTTTCATCCAGGCTATCTTCTGCGCGGCTGATTTTTTATACATCTTACCCGGGTATTCATCCAGGTATTTTCTGAAGTATTTTTCAGCATCATTATCCAGTTTTTGCAAAAGCGAAATTCCTTTCAGGTAGTAATCCAGATAATAATGAGGTATTTCCGGCTGAAGCGGATATTCCCGGTTCATATAGGATAATGCCAACTCATTTTTCCCAAGCTGTTTTACCAGGGTAACAGCGGCATAACGCATCACGGGACTAATAGTAATGAGAGAGTCAACTTCCGGCAAGGCATAATATGAAGCCACCTGCTTAAGTGCCCTGTGATCAGGTTTGAAGTTGCGATAACTCATAGTGAGAAAGAACAGACTTTCCGCCATAAAATCATGGTTTTCTTCCTGCAGGTATTTCCTGAATACATTATGCAGTATTTTCAACCCATTATCCACATCTCCTTCCACTTTCATCATTTTAAATACCCAGGCGTACTCCTGTGGTATACTGCCGAACAAAACCAGCATAATACCTTTCATCATTTTCGCCGGCAGATAATCCGGATGAGAATGATTGAGTTCTTTTATGATGCCATAGCTTCTGTTGAATTCCAGGGCAGCAGGGATATATTCCCCGAAGCGACCTCTGGTAATGGATGATTCCAGCAAGACCACAGCTTCTGTAAACTGCGCTCCCGGGCCTTCCTGCTCCTTAAGAAATTTCAGCCGCCCTGCGGTAAGCTTATTATATTCGCCAAGGGCTGATTTATCTGCGGCAAGATTAATCTGCATAAAATCTGAAAGCTGGCGCAGATAAACGATATCCTCCGTTAGCAAACCAGAGTGCCTCATCATCCTGTCAGCTTCAGTAAACTGATGCTGAAGGATCAGCCTGTGAACCTTGCTGTAGCTGAAGCTCTCCTGTGCCCGGGCGTAATGTATGCAGCCAATCAAAAGTAAAGCTGCTAAAACTAACTTTCTCATCAGGCCAAAGATAAAAAAAGAGAGTGTATTAAATACCTATATCCGAATGCTTCTTCAAATAAGGTATTCAATACACCCTCAAAAAATGAAAATGATCTTTTCCGCGATTATCTAAGAATCAGCTAATAACTATTCCTGATCACTCTTCCTGAGATGCGGATCTCTTTCAAATACTACTTCCTCAATATCATCGTCCACCAGGATACGACCGCAGTATTCGCAAACTATGATCTTTTTGTGCATCTTGATATCCAACTGCCTCTGTGGCGGGATCTTGTTGAAGCAACCCCCGCAGGCACCGCGTTCCACTTTTACAACTGCCAGGCCATTGCGTGCATTCGAACGAATTCGTTTATATGCAGAGAGAATTCTGCTTTCAATGAGCTCCTCATGCTCGTCCGACATATTGATGAGCTTGTTTTCTTCCTTTTCGGTTTCTTTTACAATATCACCAAGCTCATTCTTTTTTTCGTCCAGTGCTTCTTTTCGCTCATTAAGCACAGCCCTGGCTTCTTCTATGGATTTATTCAGAATATCCAGTTCCTGCTTGTGCTCTTTTATTCTTTTTTCATTGAGCTGAATCTCCAGGTTCTGATACTCCAGCTCCTTGGTGATAGAATCATATTCGCGGTTATTGCGGACATTCATCTGCTGTTCTTCATATTTACGAATCAGCGACTGACTGTCTTTAATTGCTTCTTTTTTCTGGTCGATGGCTTTATTTAATTCGGCGATATCGTCCTCATACTTCTCCAGCCTGGTTTCCAGACCTGTTATTTCATCCTCAAGATCCTGAACCTCTAGTGGCAGTTCTCCCCTGACCAGGCGAATGCTGTCAATTTTCGAGTCGATTTTTTGCAGGCTGTACAGTGAAATCAGTTTTTTTTCCACACTCACGTCGCGCCCTGCGGATTTGGTGGTGGTGGTTACATTATCATTTTTAACAGGATCGGACTTTTTCTTTGCCATATCTTTCCTTTATTTGCTGATTTAATAGTAATTAACAGGGTTTGTGTTAACCTCTGAAATTCGAGTTGCAAAGTTAGAAAAATTTTCGATTAATACGTCTCTTATTAAATGTTTTGTGAACTGTTCTGTTTCATAATGCCCGGCATCTGCCAGCAATATCTTATTCTCAGCCATGAAAAAGTCGTGATACTTCAGATCGGCAGTAAGAAATACATCAGCACCTGAGTGTATGGCATCCTGAATAAGAAAGCTGCCTGCTCCGGCTGCCAATGCTACTTTTTTTATCTTCGACGGTTTACTGCCTGAATATCTGATCACCTTCGCTCCCAGCTTTTCCTTCACCATATCCATAAACTGCTCATGATCTAGCCCTTCTATTAATTCGCCTAACCCACCAGCCCCAATTCCCTCATGTACATTTTCCAGAGGATATATATCATAAGCTACTTCTTCGTAGGGATGAACGTTAATGGCAGCCTTCACGGCTTTGGTAACCAGATGGTGAGGCACTATAGTTTCAATCCTTTGCTCGGGCTCATAATGAAGCCTGGCCTTTTCTCCGACAAATGGGTCAGCATTCTCACCGGCACGAAAAGAGCCCTCACCCCGGATATTATAACTGCAGCTGTCGTATTCACCTATTTTGCCTGCCCCTGCTTCAAACATGGCTTTTCGAACCCGTTCAGCATGATCTTCCGGTACAAACACCACCAGCTTTTTAAGGATATCAGAGCTGGGTTTTAGTATTTTGAAATTCTGCAGTCCAAGCACATCTGCCAGCCTCCGGTTAACCCCTTCCCGGGAATTGTCCAGATTGGTGTGTGCAGCATAAATAGCAATTCCATTGCGGACGGCTTTCAGAAGAATATCATTGATCATATTCCCGGCGGTGAGATTACGTAAGGGCATAAATATAAGAGGGTGGTGCGTGATAATCAGGCTGTCACCGTTTCTAATTGCTTCATCCAGCACTTCCATGGTCATATCAACTGCTACCAGCACACTGCTAACTTCCTTTTCAGGGTCACCACACATCCAGCCAGCGTTATCATATGATTCCTGGTATGCTGGCGGGGCCAGTGCTTCAATTTTTGATGCAACTTCTTTTGCTTTAGTCATGAGTTTTTGCACGAATATATGATTCTTCTGCCAGAGAAACCATATTATTCGCTAGAATGTTTATCTTTGCTCAACGGTGGTTCATTTTTTGTATATGACTTTTACTATGATAAAAAAGTTGTTTTCAACTATATTGCTAGGCTTTGTAATACTGATTGCCAGTAATTCACACTCCCAGTCGGAGGGTGAGCTTACGGCTACGTATGAGAAAGTATTCCGAAGTGAAAACACTGGCATGATCGGCACCCATTTCAATTCAACAATTGAACTGTCTACACCCGGCAAAGAAGGCAGATTTTCCAATAAACAGGCCAGGCTGATCCTTGACAGTTTCTTCAAAAAGAATAAAGTGAAACGTTTCGATCTAACCCGGAATGGTGACTTTTCTGACGGCTCACGCTTCTTCCTTGGGGAAATGCAGTCAACCTCAGAAGAAACTTTCCGTGTTTATTTTGTCATTCGTGAAACAAATGGCAAGTGGCTTATTCATATTCTGAAATTCACAAAGAGCTAAATTTCTACAAGATGCACTGGGCCATGACAGTAAAGGAGATATACGGAAGAATGGCTAAAGTAAGCTATTGCATGCAGGTTCCCCCCATTAATGACGGGGCACCATTAAAATCAAATTCAGGCAGATGAACCGGCCCATGACACAAGTATGATTACAAAAGGTAATGGAATGAGCCACACTAATTAGAGAGTGTTATTGCCAGCTCCTCTGCTGTTGGAGGGAACCGCTGAAATCAAAATAATAAACAGATGAAAATTGAAGATATCATTATCCATGCCATTAAGGAGGATCACGGGAGCGGTGATCATACATCACTGTCCACTGTTCCGTCGCAATCCGCAGGCACTGCCAGGCTGATTGCCAGGGAACATGGCATTATTTCAGGCACTGAAATAGCCAGAAGTGTTTTTCAGCACGTGGATACGGAGATAAATACTTCCATCAGGATAAATGACGGTCAGGTAGTAAATCCGGGTGATATTATTCTCACAGTATCTGGACCTGCTTCATCCATTCTTCAGGCTGAGCGGGTAGCACTCAACTTCATGCAACGTATGAGCGGTATTGCTACAGTCACCGCCACCTATGTGGAAGCGGTGGAAGATTATCCTGCTAAAATTCTGGATACCCGCAAAACCACTCCGCTGATGCGGGAACTCGAGAAAAAGGCAGTGAGAGATGGTGGAGGCACCAACCACCGGATGGGGCTTTATGACATGATTATGATCAAGGATAATCATATCGACTTTGCAGGAGGCATTCCGCAGGCCCTGGACGCAGTGGAAAAATATCAGAATGCTAAAGAGTTGAACCTGCCGGTGGAAATAGAGGTGCGAGATTTTACCGAACTGAGCCAGGTGCTGAAGCATGGAAAAGTTCACCGGATTATGTTGGATAATTTCAGCCCGGAAGACCTGGTGATTGCTGTAAGGGAAATTCACGGGAAATACGAAACCGAAGCCTCCGGAGGAATTACACTAGAAACTATCAGAAATTATGCTGCGTCAGGAGTTGATTTTATTTCCGTTGGTGCACTTACACATCATATTCAAAGCCTTGATATGAGCCTAAAAGCGGATTTCTGATATGCGTAATCCAGTTGAGAGGTATAAGGAGCAGATCAAAGAAAAGAAGTGGTATGAGCGATTCCGCGACAAAAGTAAACATATCATTCTTCCCGGCTTTGATCGTACTCCACTTTATGATGTAGTTGAATTTTTTATCAGAGGAGTTCAGCAGGGAGCCATTACCACACGGGCTTCTGCCATTTCATTCAACTTTTTTCTGGCCATTTTCCCATCACTTCTTTTTTTCTTTACCATTATCCCCTACATTCCCATTGAAGGTATCCACACTACCATGCTGGAACTTATTAAAGATTTTATGCCGGTAAACGCCTATAAAGCAACCGAAGAAACGATCACCGATATCATACAGCACAAAAGAGGAGGGTTATTATCCATAGGTGCTATAATGACTCTTTATTTTGCCACGAATGGCGTAAGCAGTATTATCAGTTCCTTCAACAAAACTATTCACATACAGGATAACAGGGGTTTTATCAAAAAGCGAATAACCTCCCTGATGGTATTTTTCATACTGGCCACGATTATCATACTGGCTGTTGCATTGATAACCTTTAGCACAGAATTCCTGAACTTTCTGGATTCAAAAGACATTATCCGGTCGGAGTCGGTGATTGTAGCCATTGAGATAGGCAAATACCTGGTATCCGGTGGCATGGTATTCTTTTCCATTTCATTCATCTATTACATGGCGCCTGCCAAGCAATTTAAATTCCGGCTGATATCAGCAGGATCCACGCTTGCCACATTGCTTCTTCTCCTCACCACTACCTTATTCAATTTTTATGTCAGTAATTTCGGGAGTTATAATGCTTTGTATGGCTCCATAGGAACATTGATTGTGATCATGCTGTTTATTTACTTCAATGCACTGATCATTCTCATCGGATTTGAATTAAATGCCAGTATCAATTATGCCTCGCGGCAGGATCTGGAAGCAAAAGATTAAAGCCACTGAATAAAATTACATCCGTGATTGAAATTTAGAGTGATTCTAAAGAAGTGCTGTTGATGAATTGCATTAACCTCAATCCTGCACCAGACAAAGATTTCAAAGCCTATCACACTGGAAGCAATTTTCACATTGCTACTTTTTCACTTTTTTTAAGAAGAAAAAGTGCAAATTTATTTGGAAAGTCCAAGTCTGCGTTTTACATTTGTAGTGTTATTTTTATAACAATGTTATTTGATTAACAACTAAGTTTTGTTCAGCAGTTGAAAAACTGCTTCAATATATACCCTTCTTTCATTTGGCCTTTGATTGTAACTGCTAAGCCCCTTGCTTAGCAGTTTTTTTTATATTTGATTCCCGAATCAAACAATTATTCATTTATCGGGTTACCTGATTCTAACAAACAGACAAAAAGATAATGAGCAAGATCCTATTGGTTTTTACTTTTCTCGCCTGCTGCGTGAATGCCTTTTCACAGGCTGATTATGAACAATACTGGCAACAAAAAACCGCCTATAAGATTGAAGCCAGTCTTGATACTGAAACCGATATCCTTAGCGGGCATGAACAATTGATTTATTATAACAATTCCCCCCACCAGATCAACGAGCTTTACTTCCACCTGTATCAAAATGCTTTTCAACCCGGATCCTACTTCGACAGGAAACAAAAGGCAGAAGGTAATCCAGTGAGTTTTGGCAGGTATGAGAGTATGAAAAAAGGAATGGAGGTATCTGACATCAGCGTTGATAATCAAGAAGTCAGTTATACGATTGACAATACCATTTTGGAAATAGTGCTGAATAAACCACTGATGCCAGGTGATTCGCTTACGGTGAAAATGAACTTTAAGACATATTTTGATATAGAAGCCGGATGGCGAAGAATGCGTGTATTTGAAGCCTATGGAGCAAAAAATTACAATGGCGCACACTGGTACCCGCGGATTTCTGTATTTGACAGGAAATTCGGCTGGACAGCCGACCAGCATATGGTGCACGAGTTCTATGGAGATTTCGGCACTTATGATGTTACCCTTAATTTACCGGCACATTATATCACTGATGCCACAGGTTTGCTTCAGAACAGATCAGAAGTATTACCGCGTGAACTAAGAGAGAAACTGGATATCCAAAACTTCAAAGACAAGCCGCTATACAGTGAACCATCAATAATAACAGAACCCACCAAAGAAATGAAGTCATGGCATTTCAAGGCAGAGAACGTACATGATTTCGCTTTCGTGGCCAGTCCTCTTTTCCGGATAGGACAGGTGGAATGGAATGGTATAATATGCCGCTCCCTGGCTATGGAACCTCATGCAGCCCGCTGGCAGGATGCAGCGTCTCTTACTGCTGCTATCATCAGCATTTACTCCAGGGATTTTGGCATGTATGCATATCCTAAAATGATAGTAGCTGATGTACAGTCAGGAATGGAATATCCGATGCTAACCATGAACAATGGTATTTCGCCTGGCTATGCCTATATTTTTGCTCATGAGATAGGTCATAACTGGTTTTTCGGAGCAGTAGGCAGCAATGAAACCTATCGCGGATTACTGGATGAGGGATTCACTCAGTTTCTCACCAACTGGGCGCTGGAAGAACTATCTGCAAAAAAAGAACAGCCCACTCCTGTTGCAGCATATTTCCCTGAAAAGTACAGGCAGCAGCACGACCTGCGCTACAAGAATGTTTTCAAAGGGTATTATGAAGATGCTTTCTATAATACAGGTACTCGCCTAACACAACATTCAGATAAATTCGACACTCCTGAACCATATGGCACAGTTTACAGGCAAACATATTATAAGGCCGCTGCTATGCTTTATAACCTGAAGTTTGTCCTGGGCGATTCTTTGTTTTTATCATGCATGAAACATTATTACAACACCTGGAAATTCCGCCATCCTTATGTGGAAGATATGAGGAAAGCTTTTATCAATCATTCAGGGGTAGAGCTGAACTGGTTTTTTGATCAGTGGCTGAATTCAAGAAAAACTATTGATTACGGCATCAAAAAAGTCAAAAACAGAAAAGATACTTCGCTAATAATACTGGAGCGCAAAGGGCGAATGGAAATGCCCGTAAATGTGATGGTGATAACCAAAAACAATGATTCAACCATGTATCACATTCCCAACCGGAATTTTGTGAAAGAAACAAAAGCCACTGTATTGAAAAAATGGTATGGCTGGGATCGCTTGAATAAGGAATATACTATAGCGATTCCCGGAGAGAAAATAAAGCAGGTCATTATTGATCCGCAATATCAAATTTCCGATATCAACAGGTTGAATAACAGTAATAATATTGGGCATACTGTTGATTTTGACTTTCTGATCCGTCAACCGGAAAATATTTATGCTTATAATTTTTACGCCAGGCCAGACTTTTGGTGGAATAATGTGGATGGTGTGAAGGCTGGAGTTTACCTGGATGGCAACTATATGAAGGAACTTCATAAATTCAGCCTGTCGGTCTTATATCACACACAGCTATTTGATATCAAAGAGAAGAAAAGCAAACTGCCTGTTTCATGGAACATAAGTTATATGACCAGGATAAGCAAAGCCCCTTCAAAAGCCTATCTGGATATCAGGTCAAAGCAGGATCTGGGATGGAGTTTTAACCGTATTTCCCTGTTCAGTCAAAACAAAGAAAACACATATGGTTTAAGCTTTACAGGCACATATATGTCGGAAGACCGCGCAATCCGCTATGCACCGGATAACACATGGGATACTTACGCACATTCGCACCCATATATTTATATGAGGGCATTTTTCCAAAGGGATTTTAAAGGTGGCTTTTGGAATGCTGGAATAAATTCGGCAACCGGATATTTTGTAAACTCAGCGTTTGATTTCACTGTAAAGAAAACTTTCCGCGTTGGCAAACTTGATCTGCGAACCAGGGGTTATGCCCGCTATAACCTTGGCTCAGATTATATAATTGAAGATGCATTATTGTTATCAGGGGCCAACGCCGTAAGTTTTATGGATAACCGACTGGCCCGGAGCACCAGTCTGATTCCTGATAAGTGGATAACGTTCGGCAGTAATCCAAATCACTTTCATCTGCCCGGAGGATTAAATATCCGCGGTTATAGCGGTTACCTGAGTGGTACAACATCCGATGAGGGCAAACTGGAACATCATCATTTCGGAAATACCGGGATGGCTGTCAACGGAGAACTGAGCATGTTAAGAGTGATCAATCCGGTTCCCCGCTTTTTAAAGGATTACCTTAATATTGATATGTATGGGTTTTATGATGCGGGGATAATTGATAAGGCCTCCATATCCAAACTGCCCAGGTTTAAAAGAGTGTATATGGATGCAGGTGTGGGAGTAAATTTCACAGTAACGCAATGGTGGAAATTCGATAAACTGAAACCAGTAACATTGCGTGTTGATATGCCTTTATTCCTGAACATCAAACCATACAGCGATGAAAGCCATTTTAAATTCAGATGGATGCTGGGCCTTGAAAAAGTTATCTAAGCTTTGAATCTGTCTATGATATTGCTGATATAAGAATTAA
This sequence comes from uncultured Bacteroidales bacterium, assembly GCA_964477095.1. GTDB lineage: Bacteria > Bacteroidota > Bacteroidia > Bacteroidales > PWNQ01 > PWNQ01. The sequence continues at coordinate 42,078 of CAYZDA010000013.1, forward strand.
GGGAGTTTATCTTCAGGAAATGAACTTAAGCTATTATATAAGGCATGACTGGTACCCTGTGTGAAGCTGCATCAGTTGTCCATGGCTAAAACTGAAATAAAAACCGGTAGGAGCGCAAGTTTTGAAAAGCAGATTAGTCATATCCTTCAACAGAAGAAAATGCGCAACGAAAATAAACTTGTCAAGGAACTAAAACGCGGAAACGAACTTGCTTTCCGGCAGCTTGTGGAACAGCATAAGGATATGGTGTATCATACTGCCTGGGGATTCATTCATGATCAGCAGGCCTCAGAAGACCTGGCTCAGGAGGTATTTCTTGAAGTTTTCAATTCAATAGGTAAATTCAGGGGTAATTCAAAGATATCCACCTGGATATATCAGATAACCGTGAATAAGTCGCTGAACGAAGTAAAAAAACAAAAGCGCAGACAATCAGAGAAAAGAATAAGTGATTTCTATAATCCTGATGAAAAAGGAGAAATAGAAATAGCTGAAAGTGAAAATAAAACTCCCGCTGCTATCAGTGAAAATGAAGAACGGAAAGTGATCCTGAAAAAAGCAATAGATGCCTTACCCGAAAATCAAAGAACTGCCTTTATCCTTCATAAATATGACGGGCTTGCTTACAAAAAAATAGCTGATGTTATGGAAACTTCACTTTCCTCTGTGGAATCACTCATCCACCGGGCAAAACTAAATCTTCAGAAAAATCTTACAAAATATTATCACTCCTGACGCAAGTTTTTTGAATAATGAGTGTCAGATAATCAGAAAGCAAAAAAATGAAATGCGATACTATACATAGCAAAATTATCTTTTATCTGGATGATGAATTACCGGCAGAAGAAAAAGCGGAAATGCAAAAACATCTGGATGAATGTATGGCTTGCAATAAACTATTCACTGAACTTAGCAAGACATATCAGCTTACTGATTCTGTTCCGCCTTTAAGCGATGATTTCACCAACAGACTGATGGATAAACTAAATAAGAACTCACAGCCTGATTCTTACACGCAGCAATTTATTACATTCTCGCGCCGCATAGCAGCCGTGATTTTGCTGATGCTCGTAACTATTTCCATCACAGCTATACTGGCTCACAAGCCGGACAACAACTTATCACATAACAATCAGCAAGATTTTATTGAATACTATTTTGCTGATCTGGACACTTATGACATTGATACTTATTACGAAAATGAGGAGAACAACTAATGGATACTAAAAAGCAGAAAAAAATATTAATCTGGGTAGTTGCTGTTTTGGTTATCCTAAATCTGGGAGTTATCAGCCTGTTTGTGATCCACACATACGTGCAGCCGGATCAGGATTCATCAGCTTATACTTTACCCAATAGAGACAGGACATTCCGTCATGATGGACCAGGCAGAATGCTTACAGACCGGATTGACTTTAATAATGCCCAAAAAGAAAAACTTAGAGAATCATTTGGAGATCACCGGGAAGCAATGCGAAACTATAAAGACACCATCCGCATTTTGAGATCACAGCTAATGCAGGAATTGGCATCAAAAAATCCGGACACTGAGCAACTGGATAATATCAGCGATAACATAGGAAGGTATTATACCAGGCTTAACAAGGAAACCATCAGGCATTTCATGGAGATGAAAACCATTGCAAATCCTCAGCAGCAACAGGAACTGAATGAATTTTTCCTGGATATTGCTAACAGGCAAAGGCCGTACCCGGACGATGGATTCAGGCACCACCCCAGACGTGGAAGATAATAGCAAACAAACAATAAAGAAACAATTATGAAAACAGGAACAAATTTAATCATCACAGCCATACTTCTGCTGGGTATCAGCATGAACGCAGTGGCACAACGTGGCCAGGGAAAAGGCATGCGTATGAACCCGGACAATGATATGAACCGGATGTACATGAATATTCCTGACCTTACCGATGAACAAAAAGAAAAAATCAGGGAGCTGCGGGTGAAGCACCTGAAGGAGGTAACCGACATGCGAAATCAGATCAGGGAAAAAATGGCCAGGATCCGAAGCCTTACGACCGGCGATAATACTGACATTGCTCAGGCTAAAAAACTGGCTGATGAAGTTGGAGTGACGAAGGCACAGCTTATGAAAGCCAGGATAGACCACCGCGATAAAGTGAGGAGTTTACTTACAAATGAGCAGAAGGTATATTTTGATGCACGCATGCATAAGGTACGCAAAGGAAGAGGTTATGGAATGCGAGGTGGCAGAGGCCTGCACAGGTTCGGCCAGGGACATCAGGATTGCCCGTATTATCAGAGCAATCGATAAAAAAATAATTTTATAGAGAGAAGCGGCATATAATTGCCGCTTTTTTTACGGAGTGAAAATTGTGCCTGCCGAAGTATTTCTGGATGCACCGGTAACCGATGAAAAAACATTGATTTCTCCTTCGATCCTAAGTTTCGCCATAAATGCAAATATCAAAGCTTCTTTAAAATCCACCAGCTGCACATCAGGAACTATGATCCTGTGAGAGGTTTTTTCCTGAAGTTTCTTTAGCAGGAATCCATTCTTTGCTCCTCCTCCTGTAAGCAGTACTTTTCCTGTTTCTTTAAATCTATTCAACACGCCAGATATCTGAGTTGAAATGTGTTCCACATAAGTAGCAAGCTTATCCTCAGGTGATAAATCCATCTTTTGAGCTACCGGATAAAAAGATGTATCTACCCATTCCCTTCCCAGTGATTTTGGAGGCTTATTCTGATAAAATCTCAGCTGGTTTAATTCTTTCAGTAACTTGATATTCACAGCTCCCTGTTGTGCCAGTTTCCCGTTATAATCGAAGTCCCGGTTTTTTTTCAGGGCTTCTTTATTCAGGATATAATTCACAGGGCAAATATCGAATGCCCTGGTGACTCCATCATCTTCATAAGAGATATTGCTGAAACCGCCCAGGTTAATTCTGAATTGATATTCATTAAACAGGTGAAAATCGCCTATTGGAGCAAAAGGTGCACCCTGTCCTCCATACAGCACATCATCAGTTCTGAAATCAGAAACTACTGTAAGACCACTGGCTTTTGCCAATGCTTTTCCAGATCCCAGTTGAAAACTTATGCCATTATCAGGCTGGTGAAATATGGTGTGCCCGTGTGAACCGATCAGCTCGGCGTTTAACCTGTGTTTTTGAAGAAACTGTTGCACCTGTCCGGCCAGATATCTTCCAAATTCAACATCAAGCTTCAGTAATGACAGGCTATCAAGATAGTGAGCATCTTTTAGCTTCTTCTTCCATTCATCCGGATAAGCGATGGTTTCAGTGCATGCAAATCTAAACGTCCATTTTTTATAATGATGACCAAACCTTACATTTGCAATATCCAGGCCGTCAAGGGAAGTACCTGACATCAATCCAATTATGTTTCCTTCTATAGGCATAAGTAGCTTTAATGACCGGGTGCAATATTTTTTAAGATTTTTTCCATCCTCATGCCCCTGGATCCTTTGATCAGCATTAGGAAGTCATCCGGCTTATACTCGCTGAAATATTCCGCTGCTGCGGCTGAATCTTCAAAAGTCAGAAAAGAACTGTCCTTCGCTGCCTTTATAAATTCAGGACCCACAAGTATTACCTCATCAAAATTAGCGGCTTTGAGCAGAGCTACAATCCCGGAATGCAATCGTTCACTGTCACTCCCAAGTTCCAGCATATCTCCCAGAGCGACTATTTTTTTACTATGGTTACTGTTATATGCAGCCAGGTTCTTTAATGCAGCTTTCACACTGGTGGGATTGGCATTATAAGCATCCAGAATTAGAGTATTGGATTTAAATTCCACCACCTGGGAACGGTTATTATCGGGGCTGTATTCCGAAAGAGCCTGCAAGATATCTTTCTTATCCACCCGGAAATACACACCTATGGCAAAAGCTGCATGTACATTTTGAAGGTTATAAATGCCGGTTAGCCTGGTTTTAATCAGCTGATTCTCCAGTTCAAGATGAAGAAAGGGTGTTTCATTTGCCAGGCGAATATTATTTTTAACCGGACCATACAACATACGCGGGATATCCCTGCTTTTCTCGAGCAGTAAATCATCCTCTTCATTGACAAACAATAGCCGTCCCTGCTTTCTGATGTAGTCATACAGTTCGGTTTTACCTTTGATAACTCCTTCATATCCGCCAAATCCTTCCAGGTGCGCGTCACCGATGTTGGTAATAAGACCATAGTCGGGAGTGCCGATTTCACAGAGTCTTTTAATTTCACCCTTATGATTCGCCCCCATTTCTATTATGGAAATGTCGTGAGATTCATTCAGGTTGAGTAAGGTAATTGGTAAGCCGATATGATTATTCAGGTTTCCTGAAGTATAATGCACCTTATATTTCTTTTTCAGCACGCTGACAATAAGCTCCTTGGTAGTGGTTTTCCCATTGGAACCTGTGAGAGCCAAAACGGGAATAGTAAATTTTTTCCGGTGATATACGGCAAGTTCCTGCAATGAGCCCAGTGCATCCTCCACCAAAAAGCATGAATCATTTATCACTCCGCTTTTCTCATCCACCAGTGCGTAGGAAGCCCCATTGGCAAATGCTTCCTCAACAAACTGGTTACCATTAAAATTCTCACCTTTTAATGCTATAAACAGGCAATTTTTCCTGATTCTACGTGTATCCGTACACACCCCTGAAGACTTTTTGAAATAACGATAAAGACTGGCTGTATTCATGATAAAAAGCTTTTGCTAAAAATACAAAAAACCCCGCAGCAAAGGCGGGGTTTTACACTATGTTTTATCTTACTGATGATCTGCTAATAATTTCCGATTGGGCTTCCCACACGGTCCATGGCACACCGGAATCCAAGATCGTCATCACGTTGCGTTTCTATCAGGAATCGGCGTGTTCCGGGGCTTAACCAGTATGCACCATCTTTCCAGGATGCTCCCTTATATACCCTGGTATGGTCATTGATCAAAGAACTTCCGATTTCATCACCTTCAGGATAATCATACATCTGACCGGTATGGCTTTCATATGGGTCAGTATTTTCTGTCCACTGTGATTCCGGCCTAGTATCATAACTTCCGTCAAGGTAATTAATATTATCAGCTTTCTGATAATTGCGGCGGTCGAGGTTTTCAGCTATGGTAACCGCTCTTGTCTGAATTTCACCGGGTTCCTCTTCAATAAACTGGGCAATTCCGACTTTCAAAAGGCTGACAATTTCATCGCCAACGCGGGTATCATCATAATCGTTGGCGATATTATAGCCGGTAATGTCCTCCACCTGTTCGGCTTCTTCTGTATTCTGCCTGATGCTCTTTCCGCTAAAGTCAAGCAGACCATCTTCCATTTTGATGGATGCATCTTCATGTTTACCAAACCGGGAGAGTGTATCTGCAGCCATTGCAAACTGCTGAAGGTAAGTAATAAGAATAGTTTCATGTTTATTGATTCTACCATGCTGTGAGCGTTCATCGCTAATTTCGTCCAGATAGGATACCACTCTGTCATAATCCCATACAACGAAGCCGAGCTTAGGTTTCAGGCCGCCAAAGCTGCTCTGAGCCTTCACGGTGTAATAGTTACCACGGAAAGGCGAATAGTCATCCATATCTTCCAGTGAAAGCGGACGATACACATCCAGGACCCATTCGCTCACATTACCACCCATATTATAGAGGCCATAATCATTTGGCCAGTATGCATAAACGGGAGCTGTTACCTCAGCAGCATCATTCAGGTCGCCGGCAAGACCCATGTAGTCACCACGGCCACGGCGGAAGTTAGCCACAAAGTCGCCATAGCTTTCTTTCGCGTTGGTACGTGTCACGTGACCGTTCCAGGGATATAACCTTCTTTCCACGATACGTTCGTAGATTGTATTTCCTATCAGTCCAAGCGCAGCAAATTCCCATTCCGCTTCTGTTGGCAGGCGGTATTCGGGTAAAAGGATTCCGTCTTCCATCCGGGCAATGCGGTCGCCAGAACTGTTCGGGTCAAGGTTTGTCAGATAATCCCTCACCACACCCAGGTCATATTGCCCGGCCAGGTATGCATCGGTATCGAAATGGTCCATGTTGTTCTGGTTAGGAGTCATTTCCAGCAGGCCCATATCCACCAGTATCTTTTCATTAACCCTGTCGGTACGCCATGCTGAATAATTAGTGGCCTGCAGCCAGTTTACTCCAACTACCGGATAATCTCTGTAGGCGGGATGCCTCAGGTAATATTGAACATATTTTTCACGAGCAGAAAGTTCTTCCCTCCAAATATTGGTATCCGGAAGTGCTTTTTCATATATCATCGGGTAGCGGGCACCAAAAACACGCCTGAGCCAGTAAAGGTATTCCAGGTAATCAAAATTTCTTACCTCGGTTTGGTCCATGTAAAATGAGGAAACAGTAACTGTATTGGGCATATTATCCCAGTCATACATCACGTCCTGTTCAGTACGCCCCATTACAAAGCGGCCTCCTTCAATAAGAACGAGCCCGGGGCCTGTCATTTGTTCATAAAAAGGAGCTTTTTCAAATCCGCCATTTTCCGGATCATTATACTCCCAGCCTGTTGTTGGTGATTGCTCTCCTCCGCAAGATGCCAGGAAAACTACTACACCTAGTAAGACCAAGCTTTTAAGAAATCTGCTATATTTCATAATTCAGCTTTTGTGTTTCTGTATTTAATAACTAAAATGAAGGACATTCTATTGCACGCAACCGTCTTTTATTGGGTGGGCAATTAAACTTAAAGCCCACGGAAACCTCATGAGCTCCACCAGACGCCATATCAAGCTCGGAAACCGTGAGGTCAAAGCTATATCCAAATTTAAAGGATTTATATTCAAACCCAGCTAATACAATAAGCGCATCAGAGCCTTCCACAAACTGACGATACCACAAACCAAAGATCATGGGTTTCATGTTAAGGTACATCCCATAATTTATCTGATGGAATTGTCCCTGCTGCTGGAACATTATATTCGGGGATAAAATTGGATCACCGGGCCGGTGCCGCCTGTGTCCGGGTCCTGCAAGATTGATATTAAATCCTGCATGTGCGGTAAATTTTATGGGTAATTCGCTATAATTCTTAAATCCTTCATCAGGTTGGGTGAGGTGATGAGCGGCAAAACCTATGTAGAGTTCTTCGGTATAACCAAGGATTCCTGCCGCAAAATCAGCGCCTGATGATTCATACGCACCCCCGGGCTCGCTGGTTTGGTTGACAAAACCCCATTTGGGATCAATCTGGTCGCCAAAGGTAAGTTTGTTCCAGTCAACAGACTTTTGAAAATAACTGGCCTGCAAGCCGGCATTTATGTTAAATGTCCTGGATACTTTCAGGCGTACAGCATACATAAAACTAAAATTTGAGGATGTAAGCACACCTTCTCCTGAACGATCGGTTGTTGCCAGCAGGCCTATACCTCCGGCAATGTCTTCAAAATACTGGTCATATCCTGCACTGTAATTAACATATGCGCCTGAGATGGCTGGCCATTGGTTACGGTAGTTGATGGATAACCTGGGGCAAATATTACTACCTGCAAATGCCGGATTCAGATACAAGGGATTGGCATAAAACTGCGAAAAATGCGGATCTTGCGCCTGTAACCCTTTCCCCGACATCAGGATAATCAGTATTAATATAAGGAATAAAAATTTCTTCAGCATGTTAATTATCCATGATTTTTCAATCTTCAAAAATACAAAATATTATGTAAATCTAATCATTCTTTAAAAAAATATCTTTATGCACTAAATGCAATTTCAGCAATGCCTTTGTTATACTTCGGCTTCATAAAAAAGTTACATTCGCAATGAACTTTCAACTGCATCTTTTTTTTCTGATTCCCTGCAATAAATATGAATTAATCATGTTAATATTGCATTGTTTGTTTCTAATTAATCCTGGCCAATGAGAGTAATGTATTCTTTATTAAAGCAAACAGGCTTGTTCTTTATGGTAATTTTTATTCATTCTATATTACCAACAGCCTTTGCCCAAACTAATTCACGGACCGAAATCCACTGGGACCCGGTTAAACACGTTGTTTTACCGGGTGACTCAACCACCTCTGCCACACTTCATTTTAGTGGAGCTGCCAGTGATTTCAGCAAGAACTTTCTTCCTTTTTATGAAGAGAAAATACCGCTGCCTTCGAATGACTTTATCATGGAAGTGGAAGTAAAAGATCAGGCGTACATCCAGCTGCCCATTGATTCTCTGGCTAATGTAGCAGATATAGACAAAATTGATAATGAACTTCATGTAACCACCAGCACGCGCATAATGCGTAAGCAGGCCTACGGTTTTTTTAAACTTCACCCCTACAAAAAAACGGAATCAGGAGATATATTATTACTCCAATCTTTTACGCTGGATGTTTCTTTCCGGTTAAAACAGCAAAAGGAAAATAAAGAGCGGCATCAGTATGCAGCAAATTCAGTGTTGTCAACGGGTGACTGGCACAAAATAAAGATCAGCCGAAGCGGTATTTTTAAATTAAGCTATACTGATCTGGCTGGATATGGTATTCCGGTATCATCCATTGATCCTGCTAAAATTCAGGTTTTCGGAAATGGCGGAAAACAATTGCCCTACAATAACAGTAATCCTAATCCTGATGACCTGATTGAAAACGCCATATATGTTTCCGATGGGAATGACGGTAGTTTTGATCCTGGAGACTACATACTTTTTTATGGCCAGGGCCCTCATAGCTGGAAATATAATTACAGGCTTAAGCGATTTACCTACGAACAGCATGAATATGACGAGTCTGCCTATTATTTTATCACTTACGGGCAGGCAACAGGCAAGAGAATACAGCAACTTACCGGGCCAACACAACCTGCCAATATCTTTACATCTACATATAATAGCTACAGGGTGCATGAAAATGACAGCCTCAACCTGATAAAATCCGGACGCAGGTGGTTCGGTGAAAAATATGACATTATTACTGATTATAATTACAACTTCAATTTTCCTGATCTTGACCAAAGTCAGCCTGTGCTTTTCAGGATTTCAGTTGCTGCCAGACACACTTCTCCAACTCAATTCCGGTTTAACATCAATGGAAACATCAGGAACATGTTGATTGATGCTATCTCAGGCAGTTATCAAAGCTATTATGCAAATTCTTCAACAGACACTTTTTCACTATCAATAACCAGCAATACAATCAATATTGATGCAACATACCAGAAGCCCGCTTCTACTGCATCAGGCTGGATGGATTATATTGAGGTCAATGCACGGGAGCACCTCCATTTTAAGGCCCCCCAGCTCGAATTCAGGGATATTAATGTTACAGACTCAGGAAATATAGCCGAATATTCCATCAGTAATGCAAGTGCAGGAGTTATGGTATGGGATATTAATGACGTAAATAACCCGGTGGTTGTAAATACTCAATTAAATGGAAACACGCTAAGCTTTAAGGCCACTGCAGATTCTATACGGAATTTTATTGCACATAAAAATACTTACTATAAACCGGTTTATGCCGGAACGGTAGCTAATCAAAACCTTCACGCACTGGCCCAGCCTGATATGGTGATTGTCACCCATCCGAAATTAGCAGAACAGGCTGAAGAAATTGCAGAGCTGCACCGTAATCTGGACAAGATGATAGTTCATGTAATTGAACCAGGACTGATCTATAATGAATTTTCATCAGGCCAGCAGGATATTACAGCCATACGGAATTTCATGCGGATGTTTTACGACAGGGCAACTTCAACTGCTGAAATGCCACGTTACCTGCTTTTGATGGGGGATGGAAATTACGATCCTAAAAACAGGAATAATTATGACAGGGCCACGATTTTAACATTTCAGTCTTACAATTCACTTAATCCCGGCAGAAGCTTCGTATCTGATGATTATTACGGCTTACTTGATCCGGGTGAAGGGGTGAATGCTTCGGGTGCATTGGATATCGGGATAGGGAGAATCCCGGTGGGTTCAACTGCAGAGGCTGATAATGCAGTTGCCAAAATCAAACGGTATCTGCGTCTTGACACTGCAGAAATAAATAATGAGCTGACAGCGAATCCCGCCCTGGTACCTCCTTTGGGTGATTGGAAAAATGAAATCTGCCTTGTAGCTGATGATGAGGATGGAGGTTCGCATGTGATAAATGCTGATAAATTGGCTAAAAAAATCAACAATATGTATCCCTCTTATGTGGTTGACAAGATATATTTCGATGCTTATAAGCAAGTTACAACACCTGGTGGCCAGCGATATCCCGAAGCAAATAAAGCCATTAATGAAACAATGCGCACAGGCGCACTGATAATGAATTACATAGGGCACGGCGGAGAAGCCGGCTGGTCGCATGAAGAGGTACTGCGCATTAGTGACATTAATTCATGGACAAATAAATATAACCTTCCTGTTTTCCTTACAGCTACCTGTGAATTTTCAAGATTCGATGATCCCGAAAGGGTCTCAGCTGGAGAACTGGTATTCCTAAACCCAAATGGAGGGGCCATCAGCATGTATACCACCACACGACTTGCCTACGGCTCATCCAACCACGATTTGAACTCAGCCTTTTATAATAATCTTTTCAAAAAGCAGAACGGCGAATACCTTCGGATGGGTGACCTGATGATGCTGTCTAAACAGGATGCAGGCTCACAGCAAAGCCTGCTCAACTTTGTATTACTCGGAGACCCGGCTCTTCAACTGCCCATACCTGAAAAAAAGGTAACAACCGTTAGCATAAACGGCCAGGATACAAGTGCAACTGACACGCTGGGAGCACTTTCAAAGGTAACGGTAAAAGGAAAGATCACAAGCCCTAATGGCGTGACTGACAGCTCCTTCAACGGAATAATATATCCTACTGTTTATGATAAAGAAAGTACTCATCATACTTTAGGGCAGGATACTGACAGCGAAGTGATAAAATTCAAACTAAGAAACAATATTTTATATCGCGGGAAATCAAAAGTAACAAACGGCCATTTTAGCTTTAGCTTTATTATTCCGAAGGATATCGCTTATAATACCGGTGCAGGCAAGATCATTTATTATGCTGAGAATGGTATTATTGATGCTAATGGATATTATGATAACTTTATGATAGGAGGCAGCAATGATTCTGCTGAAACTGACGTACAGGGACCTGACATTAGCCTTTATATGAATGACTTTAGCTTTGAATCAGGTGATATGACAGATGAAAACCCCTTGCTGCTGGCAAAGGTTTTCGATGAGAATGGCATTAATACTGTAGGTAATGGTATCGGACACGATATCGTGGCTATCCTTGATGAGAACACCAGTAACCAGATTGTGATCAATGAATATTATGAATCTGATCTGGATGACTATAAAAGCGGTACGATCCGGTATCCATTCAAGAATCTTGAAGACGGCAAACATACGCTGCGCGTGAAAGTTTGGGATGTTTATAACAACTCTGCTGAAGCAAGTATTGAATTTGTGGTAAATAAATCGGAAACGGTTGTACTGGAAAATCTTACCGCCTATCCTAATCCTTCTGACGGGAAAGTATGGTTTACCTTTGACCATAACCAGGCAGGAAGTGAAATGGAATTTAAGGTAGAGATTTTCAGCCTGGACGGTCGATTAATCGAGACTTTATATTCCAGCAGCAAATCAGAAGGATACTCTGTTGCTCCGCTGGAATGGAATGCCCGAACATCATCCGGTGTTCCTGTTGAAGGCGGCATGTATATCTACCGGGCTACACTTCGCACTGAGTCTGGCATCAGCAAACAAAAAAGCGGTAAATTAGTTATTTTATATTAGCAATAAGTTTCTGCAGAAAACGTTATCTTTGCATCCGTTCCAGAAAAAATAAGTATTTTTTGATGAAAAACCACCTGATAATCACACTCGTACTGATCATCTCGGGAAGCATGGTTTCCCGGGCCCAGAATTACAATGAATTGCTGGGGCAGGATGATGATATCAACACCATTACTACAGCTGTTCCATTCCTGCTTATCGCACCTGATTCACGTGCAGGTTCGCTAGGGGATGCCGGTGTAGCTTCCACACCTGATGCCAATTCACAACATTGGAATCCCGCCAAATACGCATTTATCGATGATAAAATGGGAGTGTCGGTTTCCTACAGCCCATGGCTGAGAGAGCTGGTGGATGATATTGACTTGTCCTACCTGGCTGGTTATTATAAGCTCGATAAAACCCAGACACTTTCCATGTCACTCCGGTATTTTTCACTGGGATATATCAATTTTACCAGTCGTACAGGTGAGCCTCAGGGAACGTATAAACCCAATGAGTTTGCCCTGGATGCTGCCTATTCAAGATTATTTTCCGACCACTGGTCGGGAGCTGTTGCTCTGCGATTTGTGAATTCAAATCTCACCAGCGGACAATATACGTCCGGAGGAACAGAAACCCAGGCCGGAAGAGCAGTAGCTGCTGATGTAGCTGTTTATTACCAGAATGAAGTGGACCTGGGTGAACGGGATGGACAATTAGCTTTCGGATTAAACATTTCTAATATCGGTAATAAGATATCCTATTCAGAAAATCTGGAGCGTGATTTTCTTCCTATGAACCTTAGGCTTGGCGGTGCTCTTTCCACCGAACTGGATGAATACAATAAGATCATGGTGGTGGCTGACTTCAATAAACTCCTGGTTCCCACGCCTCCTATTTGGTCGTATGATACTGCTACAGGGAAATATGATATTGTGGCTGGCGAAGACCCGAACCGCTCTGTGGTTGGTGGTATGCTTGGGTCATTTTCAGATGCACCGGGAGGTTTTGATGAAGAACTAAGGGAAATCACGGCTTCTGTTGGTCTCGAATACTGGTATGACAACCAGTTCGCACTAAGAGGCGGCTATTTTTATGAGCACGAAACCAAAGGAAACAGAAAGTATTTCACCCTTGGGGTTGGCTTCCAGTATAATGTTTTTGGCATCGACCTCTCCTACCTGATCCCGGTTGAACAGCGTAATCCGATGGAAAACACACTGAGATTTACCCTGATGTTTGATTTTGAAGCCTTCCAGAAACAGCAGCAAAATAAAAATAAATAATGCGGACACCCTACCGCATCGGATCAGGGGCGGATACACATCGTCTTGAACCCGGATTACCACTCATAATCGGTGGGGTGAATATTCCACATACACACGGTTTTAAAGCGCATTCAGATGGGGATGTATTGATACATGCCATCATAGATGCAATACTGGGGGCAATGGGCGACAGGGATATCGGGTTTCATTTTCCTGATACCAATAAAAAATGGAAAGATGCTGACTCGGCAGATTTATTAAAAAACGTGCTTCTTATGATGCAGTATCGGGGTTATAGCATTTCAAATATTGACTGTACCGTGCACGCACAAAAGCCCACACTTTCTAATCACATTCCACATATGATCAGCAGGCTGGCGGAAATCCTTGATATTGAAGCGGAACAAATCAACATCAAGGCCAAGACCGGTGAAAAGATCGGCTTTATTGGCAGGCAGGAAGGCATACATGCTCAGGCTGTTGTTCTGCTTTACAAATAGTTTCATATCTTAGCCTAATGAACAGGCCATTTACCACAGCCTTGCTTGCCGGAGGGAATAATACACGATTTGACGGCAGAAATAAAGCACTGATCCGCTTTGACAGACAGCCCGTTTATGAAAGAATATTGGCAGCTGCCGGCTCAAAGCAGAATATCATTATCAGTAATGATTCAAAGGCAAGAACACTTTTTTCTTCCTCTAATTATTCACCCGCTATTTACACTGATATCCATATGAATAAAGGCCCGTTGGCAGGTGTTCACGCTGCTTTGCATTATGCCGGATACGACCCTGTACTCATAATGCCCTGCGACCTCCCGCTTATGAATAGCACTGCTGTGAATTATATTATGAAGTATTACGATCCTTCATTTGATGCAATAATTCCCTGCACCAAAGATCGCAGCCAACCCTTGAGTGCACTTTATCGCAAAAGAGTAGAAGATACTGCAGCAAAAATGTTATCAGGAAAAGGCCAAATGAGTATCCATGCCCTGCTGGATAAGCTGCACATCCTTTACCTTGTGGTGCCGCATGATTGTGAACATGCATTTCTTAATATGAATTCCCTGAAGGAATATCATTTAATCAATAAAATACTTGGGAATGAAAACACGCAGAAAGATAATCAGGATTAAAGAAACCAGTGTCCGGACATTCACTGATGAATTGCCTTCAGAGAAACACTACATTCTTTGGCTCAACGGCAGTCCTGAATATGATTTTCACTGCTCTCCGGCTAATACCGATGTATTAGTGGCCGGATATCTTAAATGCGAGAACAAGATCCAAACTAAAGAAAATATCATTGCATACAGGGAAAGCAGTAATGAGTTATTTGTGGAAACCAGCCCGGCACCCAAAGCAGAAACCGGATCAGCGAATAATTTTGGGAGTATATCCGCAGCTTCACTCATCCAAAAAATGAATACATTCAACACTTCGGGAACGATATTCAACAGCACCGGCGGAACCCATATTGCAGGCCTTCTAAAAGACAATTCAATTGCATATATTTTTGAAGACATTTCCAGGCACAATGCTTTTCTAAAATGTACCGGGGAGGCTGTAATGAACAAGATAACACTCTCCTCCCAGGCTGTACTCCTCTCCTGCCGGATAAGCTCTTCCATCTTACGGCTAATCATTAACAGCGGAGTTAAAACTGTATTTTCGCTTGCAACAGTCACAGATCAGGCGGCGAAAACAGCAGATGAAAACGGGATTTCTCTTTACGGATTTATCAGAAATCAACGGATAAATCATTATGCAGGCCCGCCAGTAGTTACAGCAACAGATAATAGTTGAATTCACTCAAGATGTGAGGCATATAAAATTATGGACTGCCCGGTTACAATCCATTATAACAAGAGTAACGTACAGATTAACCAGGAATAAAACAGCAATGAATTAAAATCCTGACTTCTTACTTCTATAAACAGCTTATAACTACAAGCGGGAAATTCTTCTGGTATTGGTCTGAATCCGTGTTACATC
>CAYZDA010000014.1:0-56608 GCA_964477095.1 uncultured Bacteroidales bacterium
TAGAGCAACGGACTGAAAATCCGTGTGTCCCTGGTTCGATTCCAGGTGGTACCACCCGTCAGAATCAGAAGAAAAGCCGGCAATCAGACACTGCCGGCTTTTTCATTTCAGTGATTTGTATTTACTGCTCTAATTTTTATCTCTTACCATGCGAAATCCCAGGTAGCTATATGTGCTTGACGGTACATGCCCTGAGCGAAATGACAAATGGCAGACTCCAGCCCAGCTGGTATAGCTGCCGCCGCGAATTACACGTTTATTGCTGCTATCAGGCCCCATTGGATTAACCTGCGGGCTGATATGATAATATCCGCCAGAATACCAATCGTTGCACCACTCCAACACATTACCTGTCATATCATAAGCGCCCACTGCATTCGGTGCTTTTTTCCCCACCTCATGGGTTCCTTTTCCCCCAACCATGGGGTTGTCAGGGTTATGGCTGTTGTGTTCATGCCAGGCCACGCTATCGAGGTTATTGCTGCCGGCATACAAGGTAGGCAGAGCCGCCTTACCACCTCTGGCGGCATATTCCCACTCTGCCTCTGTGGGAAGGCGCCCCTTATGATGCCGGCAAAAGGCCTCAGCTCCGTGCCAGGTAACCAGCATTACAGGATAGTTCTGCATGCCCTCCAATGCCCGGAATTTATTGCTGCTGTATTCTATCTGGCTGTGCTCATGTTCAAGGTTAATATATACAGTGTCGTTATAAGCTCCGTGCGCACCGGCTTTAATATCATTTAGAAAACCGGCAAACTGATGGTTTGTGATTTCATATCTGCTTATGAGAAAAGTGCTGACAGTAACCGAATGCACGGGAACTTCATTATCATGACAAAAGGAAGAATCAAAGGTACAGCCCATCTGAAATGTACCGCCATATACGGTATCCATGTGCAGGAATTTAACAATGGGCGAATTATTTGATGAGTTTATCTCATCATCTTTTTTACAGGCAGTTGAAAACAACAGAAGGGCTGCAAATATGAGGCAGGCAGAAAGAAGGGAGATATTTTTCATTGTGCAGGTTTCAAATGGTTACCGTGATGAAGTTGAGGTGTTCTCAGCCCTGAAACAAATATAATCAATTTTTCACATAGCAGGGTGTGGATTTTTATGATGAATGGGGATAAAACTGAATTTTTTTAGTAAAAGAGTGTAACCTGGCTACGGAATTTTTGTATAAATGGGTTATTTGTTTAAAAAAACAAAATTGCAGGCAACAAAAACCTGCTTATATGTGTCATATAATAACAGTGCTACCTGTTCCAAAATACTAGACTTCGGAAAAGCACTATTACCCATGAAAAGAAAAAGGGGCCCTGAAGGGCCCCTTTTCCTTGTAAAATAGCACACACTTATTCTTCTTCCTTTTGGCTTTCAGCATATTCCTTCAGCAGCTTATCCTGTACATCCGGTGGTACGGGTGCATATTCTGCAAATTCGAGCGTGTAAAAAGCTCTTCCACTGGTGATGGAGTTGAGGGCTGTGGAATACCTGGCTACCTCGGCCAATGGAACCCTGGCCTTGATACGCTGATAAATTCCTTCGCCTTCCATGCCCATAATAATAGCACGGCGACCCTGCAGGTCGGTCATAACATCACCCATCTTTTCTTCAGGAACGATAACTACCATATCATAGATTGGTTCCATGATTTTCGGACCGGCCTTTCTAAAGGCATCGCTGAACGCCATACGTCCGGCAATTCTAAATGACACCTCGTTGGAGTCAACAGGGTGCATTTTCCCGTCATATACATTTACCACGATGTCACGAGCATATGAACCGGTTAGTGGGCCGATTTCGATTTTTTCCATAATACCTTTCAGGATGGCAGGCATGAACTTGGCATCTATAGAACCTCCTACAATACAGCTATTATAGATAAGTTTTCCTCCCCATTTCAGTTCGTGCTCTTCAGATCCACGGATCGGGAATTCTGTTTGAGGCTCCTTGCCTTCGTAATAAGGCTCTATCATGATATGTACCTCTCCGAATTGCCCGGCACCACCAGACTGTTTCTTGTGCCTGTAACTTGCCTTGGCATTTTTCGTGATGGTTTCGCGATAAGGGATTTTGGCTGTGTATAGATCAATGTCAATTTTATGCACATTTTTGAAGACCCACTTCACATTATTCAAATGCTGTTCACCCATTCCCCTCAGGATGATCTGACGCAATTCCTTGGAATACTCCAGCCTCAATGATGGGTCCATGCTTACAATATCCTGCAGGAAAGCACCCATTTTTTCATCGTCAGAACTTGTGGAAGCTTTAATTGCAGTTGTATATAAGGGATTAGGGAACTGTATTGGTTCTACTTCACGATCACCTACTTCAGCCTCATTGAGTGTGATATTGATTTTGGATTCTTTAAGTTTAATGGTGGCAACAATGTCTCCGGCAACGGCTTCTTCAACCTTTTCACGGTTTTTGCCTGCCATTACATAAAGCTGAGTGAGCCTTTCCTTGTTGGCACTGCTTCCGTTAATAACGTCTTTACCTTCCTGGATTTTACCTGAAAAAATTTTCATAAAAGCCACCTCACCCAGGTGTGATTCAATGGAGGTTTTGAAAATCTGGGCAGTGAAAGGTTCTTCAGCATTGTAGGAGAGTTCATCACCGGATTTGGTTTTTACCGGAGTTGTCTGATCAGGTGAGGGAAGGGATGTTTTGATGAATTCCATTACGCGAGTTATTCCTACATCTTTTTTGGCTGATGCAATAAACACAGGAAATACAGCACGGCTGCGAAGGCCGAGGTTAAGACCCTGGCGCATTTCTTCCAAAGTAAGAGTTTCAGTTTCAAAATATTTCTCCATCAACTCTTCTGATCCTTCGGCAGCAGCCTCGATCAGGTTAAGCTGCATCTCCTGGGCACGTGCTTTTTCTTCCTCCGGAATATCCAGAACTTCGAATTTGCCGTTATCATCAAACTTAAGCATCTTGTTCAACACCAGGTCTATAATGGCATTGAATTCCGGGCCGGGATTAACCGGGTATTGTGCAGCAATGACTTTATCACCAAAATATGTTTTTAGCTGCTGGATAAGCTCATCGAATTTTACATTTTCGTTATCCATGAAATTCGTCAGGAACATAGTTGGAATCTGCTGCTGCGAAGCATAGCGCCATCCGATTTCATTACCCACTTCAACTCCGTTGGCACCGTTTACTGTCATAACCGCGGTATCTGCAGCATACAAAGATGTTACCAGTTCACCGATGTAATCAGATGAACCCGGGGTATCCAGGATGTTGATTTTCGTATTATCATAGGTGGTGTACAAAACTGTGCTGATTACACTGTTTCCTTTTTCAATTTCGATGGGGCGGTAATCAGATGCAGTGTTTTTTGCCTCTATGGTTCCCTTACGGTGAATTATATTACCATGAAAAAGCATGGATTCCGTAAATGTTGTCTTCCCCGACTTGGCACTTCCGATCAGTGCTATGTTTCGGATGTCTTTTGTCTGATAAACTTTCATATGTTTATAATTTTAATTTCAGTAGTAATACAAAGCGTGCCATAATGAGCTAAATTCCACCACCCATGCATTTTGCATTCAGGATAATCGTGCATGTATGTATAAAATATTTTCATGGCCCGGTTCATATCAACATTTTTTAATTTTCAGAATATCCTGTAGCTTCAATTTCACTCTGCAGGCGCGCAGCGCTCGCCACTGGCTGGTTTTGGTTTATTGTGATTCCTAAAGCCTTGCAAAATGGCGGATAAAAGTATAAAAATTAGGTTAAGAATAAAACAGATTTCATGGATAAAAATTATCTGCAGTGAATAAATCTATTTCATGTGCTCAGGATCATAAAATTACGCGAAGGATAAAAAATTGTGATCATTATCCGCCTAATTTCTGATGTATATATGAAGTATAACAGCTGATAATCCCCGGCTAAGTGCCAGTGATAACATTTTTGCAACATCAGGGATAAGCAACCAGTGCGGGTTAATTGCTTTTATAAGCAGCTGAAAGAACATGCAGCAGCCCGGCTTTATTAATAATTACAGGTGCCTGAGCATAGTTTTAATCTCAACCCAGCGGCTCTGGTCAATCTTAGCGCCAACCAGCTCAATTACCATACCTGCCAACAGGGATCCAAGGTCGCCGCATTTTTTCATGTTGTAGTTATTCAGGTAACCATATAAAAAACCGGAAGCATAAAGATCACCTGCACCGGTAGTATCAATAACTTCGGCAGGAATGGCAGCAATCTCAAACAGCTCGCCATCGCGATGAATTACTGATCCTGATTTACCTGTTTTAACCACCGCTATGGCGGTTTGCCTGCCTAATTTATAAAATCCGTCTTCCATATAACCTTTGCCATATGCTTTTGCTTCTTCTTCGTTGGCAAACACTATGTCAACATGTTCAGATACAAACTTTTCCAGAAAATCAATGTTGTCTTCCACCACATTAAAGCTGGCCAGGTCAAGTGAGATTTCGGCATTAACTTCTTTAGCCAACCTGGCAATTTTCAGCATCAGTCCCTTGTTATGCACCAGATATCCTTCCAGGTGGATAAGCTGGTATTTTTCGAATATGTTTTTTGTAAGCTCCTCCGGCATCAGCTCCACTGCTGCTCCCAGGTAGGTAGCAAAGGTCCTTTCAGTATCCTGGGTAATGAGCGTCAATGCTCTTCCGGTTTCCACAGTTCCATATAAGAGGTGTGGAGTGATATTGTTTTTATCGAGGTCGGCCTTAAAAAACTCTCCGCTGTGATCTTCTCCTATCTTACCAATATACCCTGAAGGAACCCCCAGCTGCGCCAGACCATGCATAGTATTTGATGCTGAGCCGCCCGAAGCCTGATACTTAGTGTATTTTTCGGTAGCTTCATCAACCTCAATAGCCAGCTCACCTGAAACAAGCTGCATGCTGCCTTTTGTTAGTTTATAATGTGATAGCAGACCTTCATCATTGAGTCTGATTAAAATATCCACGAGGGCATTTCCTATTCCTAATACGCTTTTCATAAACTAATTTTTTAAACTGAAAACGAGCATTTCCTGGTAAAGAATCTTGCTTTTTAAAAATCCCGCCTCAAAAAAACCATGAAATTTTTCTGCAAAGTTATTGCTATTTTGAAATCTTCATGTATATTTGCACCACTTTTTTAGAAACAATCTTCGGATTGAAAAATTCCTCCTTAGCTCAGCTGGTTAGAGCATCTGACTGTTAATCAGAGGGTCCTTGGTTCGAGTCCAAGAGGAGGAGCTTAAGAGCCGGAATTATTCCGGCTTTTTTTATTCTGTTTTTGAGGTTTTTATTCTTTTCTTCGCACTTTAGCTGAATTAAAGCAATGGACTTTTTTGACTCAAATTCATTTGAGAATGTTATTTTTGACCCGGTTGTTGGCCCAGATGTTGACTTTACTTTGATCTAGTTGTATTTTAGTCCATCTTTTTGGGCATATAAGTGAAGTTAGCGCAATTTCACCCCCTGATTGCATGGCTTTCAGCCAGCATAAACTGAAATCTGCATGGCGGAAAAAATGAGTGATTTAGATCAAATGCATTTATACCCGGAAGAACTTGAATATACTTCCGACACCTGTTCAGTATATTTCGATTATACAGATGAGCAGATTTTTAAGCTCAGGATTATCGGGCAGCTGGATGAGGATGCTCTGTACAGGACTATTGAGATCGGTAGAAAAATTTTAGGCGAATTCAAGAAGATTCACCCGGGCAAAACATTATATTTTATAGTAGATACTAACCAGCTTAGGGGAATCGGGCTGAAAGCAAGCCGTATGTTTAAATATAAAGTACCTGATTTAATTATCCTGGTATTTTATAATGTTCCCTTTAGGTTGAAAAGTAATCTTGCCTTTATATCTCTGAATAAGATCCACAGGAAAAATCTGGTGGTAAAACAGGATGAAACAGATGCACTGCTGTTTGTATTTAAGCAAATCGGGAAGAAAGTTCAGGAATCTGAATTATCTCATAAGATAAGAACTTCTGTTGACAAGGATGTTTCCCGGGCCATATTTGATAAGCTGTGGGAAGAAGAAAGAAAGATGATCACGATAGGCGGTTACCAGTATCGCCAGTATATTCACGATAAATGGGTCTATACATCGCGCGACAAGCGGTTTAGTGTGAATATGTCGGTTATTGAAGGAAACATTGTACTGATCAATTTTATGGGCTTTGCTTATCCTATTGATATTGATCGTACTTATGATATTCTTGGAAGGGTAATTGATACCATGCATTTTAATGAGAGGAAAAACAAAATGTACAGTATCAACGACTTGCGTGACATGAAAGGAATCACATTAAAAGCCAGGAAAAAGACCACTTTATATGAGGTGAAATTTCAGCGTTATTCCCATATTCTTATTTCCATTCCATCCCCCCTGGCAGGATTTCTTATAAAAATGCTTAAAAAGCTTTATCCGAAGCAGTACAGGCTTTGGGTTATCATGAAGAACCTGGAAGACTCTTTTAATTTTCTGAAAAAATATCATTCTCATAACCTAACCATAGATAAGAAATACTTTGAAGCTCCTATTGAAGACCAGGAGGAACTCGTTATTCCTGATTCAAAAAAGGAACTGGTGGCGTTGGTAAAAAAGCAGCACGAAGCCTTGCAGGATGAAAAAAGGAAGAAAGAACGCCAGCTGGAGACCCTGCAAAAGATCACCGGACATATGTCGCTGAGTGAATCCTTTGACCAATTAATTCATGACGAGTCCTACTCCGAAGATACCTTGTTCTCTGATGTACTGAAAACTATCAAGTTATTGCAGGATGACTTTAAGGAGATTATGCGTGAGAGGGATTATCAGACCCGGATGATGCGTGAAAGTGAAGAAAAATATCGCAGTGTGGTTGACCTGGCATCTGATATCATAGCCATGATCCAGGATGGCAGGATTGTTTTGATTAATAATGCTGCAACAACCATTTCAGGCTATGCACGTGAAGAATTGCTATTTAAGCCCTTTTATAATTTTCTGGAGCGCCCGGAGCTTTATAAACGCCTGTACAGGGTTTTTCTGAAATCGAATCAGAAAAATGTAACACTCGAGACTAATTTCATTAGTAAAGACGGCAGGTCAATCCCAGTTTCGCTGAGTGCCGGAAGGATCAAATACAAGAAAAAGCAGGCTATAATGATCATCGCGCGTGATATCACTGATCGCAAGCGCAGTGAAGCAGAGCTGGAAAAACACCGTAAGAACCTTGAAAACCTCGTGAAAGAACGCACCTCAGAACTGGTGAAAGCCAAAGAAAGAGCGGAGGAATCCGACAAGTTGAAATCTGCGTTTCTTGCAAATATGTCGCACGAGATTCGAACACCAATGAATGCCATTATAGGTTTTTCTTCATTGCTTGATGATCAGAATCTCGATTCGGATGAAAAGGATTATTACATCAAACTGATCCGTAAAAACGGACAGGATCTTTTACACCTGGTGGATGATATTATCAACCTGGCTAAAATTGAAGCAGGCCAGCAAAATGTGGACATAACGGATTTTAACCTGAATGAGATGCTGGAGGACCTGTTTTCCACCTACCGGGCAATGGAAGGCGGAAAAAATGAGCATAAAATAGATTTCAGGTTTAATCCCTGTGATGTCCCTGTGTTTATCCGCTCTGATAAGCTTAAGCTAAGGCAGCTGATCGGTAACCTGCTTAGTAATGCATTTAAATTCACTGATGAAGGCTATATCGAGCTTGGCGTTAAAAGAAAGCAGAACAGTCTGGTTATCTACGTGGAAGATAGTGGGATAGGCCTTTCGGAAAAAGAAAAGGATGTAATATTTGAGCGCTTTAGAAAAGGAACCAATACCATCGACAGGATATACGGCGGTACCGGCCTGGGCTTATCAATTTCAAAAGGACTGGCAGAAATGCTGGGCGGTGAACTCTTGCTGGATTCTGAAAAAAATAAAGGATCAGTATTCTACTTTAAAGTTCCCATGGTAAAAATCCGTTCCCACCGGCTTACGTCCGTAGATAAAAAGAAGAAGAATAATGATACGGCAGCTCTGCAACAAAAAACTGACGATTATCCAAACTGGCAGGATAAAAAGATATTACTGGTGGAGGATACTTACGCAAATTATCTATTCGTGAAGGCAGCACTGCAGGCCACCGGTGTTAAACTGGTTCACGCGGAAACCGGTGAAGAAGCTTTGGAGGTGGTGGAAAAACAGGAGGATATAGACCTGGTTTTGATGGATATCCGTTTGCCAACTCTGAGCGGATTTGAGGTAACCGGTAAAATCAAGGAAAAAAGAAACGACCTCCCTGTCATTGCTCAAACTGCTTATGCTATGAAAGGAGATCGTGAAAAGGCATTATCAGCGGGATTTATTGATTATATTTCAAAACCAATGGGTACTGATGATCTTCTGGCCATTATTCAGAAACATATGCACGCTTAGGGATATCCAGTTCTTTTGATACATCTTCAAGATTGTTCAGAAGGGCATCAAGGTGTTCTTTTTCATGAGTGGCAATGAGGCTTATACGGAGTCTGGTAGCCCTGCGGGGCACTGCAGGATAAAGAATAGGATTCACGTAAATGCCACGCGACAGTAATATGCGCGCAGCTTCACGCACCTTAACATCGTCACCTATTATAATAGGAAATATGGCTGATTGGGTGTTTCCGATGTTAAAGCCCAGATGTAACAGGTTTTTCTTCAGATAATTTATATTCCACCATAGTTTTTCACGTATTTCCGGCTGATTTTCCACTATGTCGATTGACTTCAGCAATGAGCCTGTAACCTGTGGGGTAGGAGCAGCTGAAAAAATATTCATGCGGGCGTAATATTTCAGAAGATCCGTTAGCTCTTTTTTAGCACAAAGGAATCCTCCAACCCCTGCAAACGATTTTGAAAATGTACCTGTAAGCACATCTATTTTACCCAGCAGATCAAAATGTTCAGGCGTCCCTTTGCCGTTTTTACCAAAAACTCCCTGCGCATGAGCGTCGTCAACCATCACATAAGCATCATACTGCCTGGCAAGCTCCACTATTTTGTCAAGAGGAGCAAGATCAGCCTCCTGTGAATAAACACCATCCACAATAATCATTTTGGTGCGGTATTTATGCTGAACATCCTTCAGTGCTTTTTCAAGCGATTCCATGTCATTGTGCAGAAACCATTTTACATTGGTGTTGAAAGTTCCGTCTATCACGCTGGCATGCACATATATATCCATAATAACCACATCCTTCTCCTGCATCATGGCCAATAGCGATCCGGAGTTGGCACCAAAACCGGAAGTATAGATAATAGAATCTTCCATATGGTTGAACTGTGCAATTCGTTGTTCAAGCTCCACATGGATATCGAGATTTCCACCTATGAGTTGAGACGCACCTGCACCACTGCCATATTTTAGCAATGCCTGTTTTCCTGCTTCAATCACCTCCGGATTTTTTGTAAGATTCAAATAGTCATTGGAGATAAAACTAATGACCTCTTTTTCTTTACCGGATACCGGATCAATTATTTTTGCCACAGGTTCAGAGCCGTGAGTAGAGCGGATGCGGTAGTTTAACTGGTTTTTTTTACGCAGAAATTCCAGATACTTTTGGAAAATTTCCGACCTCTCCATGATGTCTTTGTCCTCGAAATCAGCAAAATCCTTTAAGCTGACTTTATTGTAATCTTTCTTCATATTTTTTCAGGGTTACTTTGTAAAATTGCGGCATGAAGATACAAATGTTAATGATAAGTTTTCAGGGTTTTTCAATAAATTATACTTGAAATATCATTTGGCATTATCGTATTTTTGCGCTTTTTCCTAATTTTTCATTTATTATGCCCGCATTATTATCCAGATACAGCGATCATAAGAGCATGTTGCGTCATTCGCGAACTATGATCCTTAGTGTGCTGGCATTTTCAGTTTTGTTTATTGCTGCGCTATGGTTGCTGCAGGAAATCAATAATTATAAAGTCAATGCAAGCAGAATCCGGGCACAGTATCTACATGTTGAAGGTCAGTTATCAAAGGCACAGGTGCAGCTTGCATTTGATTATATAGAATCACGTCAGGCCGGTGCAAAAGATCAGCTGCAGAGAGAGTTAAAAGAGGAAACTGAAAATGCAACAGGGATGGTCAATAGAATGTACCATAACCTGGAATTTAGTAACGCCCAAAAAAAACAGGTTATTCTGCAGGCAATAAGCGGCATGAATGATGATGGTAAGGAAATTCTTGTTTTGAATGCTGATGGAGATGCTGTGTTCCCGGCAAAAGAACCGGCAGTCAATATTGGAGGGAAGTCTGATCAGTGGGAAAGCATTTTAAATAAAGCAGATGGATTTCTAGCAACGCACCATATAAACCCTGAAAGTAACCAGGATGAGGAAATATGGCATTATATAATGGAGTTCCGGCCATATAACTGGTATATTGTAAGAAGCGAGTATCTGAATGAATTTAATCAGCGATTGAAGCGGGATGTATTGGATCATTTAAGTGCGTTAAGGTTTGGGCAGGAGGGATATATCTTTATTGCCACCAGGGATGGTAAGCTCCTCATTGAAAATGGCGACATTCCATTTGAGCCCCGCCCAATGGAAGCCTACCGGGATCCTGACGGGAAAATGATATTTGAACTTTTAAAGGAAGCCGGTACAAAACCCGAAGGGGATCATGTTTATTATAAATGGAAGAAGCTGCGTTCAGATACTATTACTGAAAAAATGACCTATGTTAAAAGCTTTGATGAATGGGGATGGCTTATTGGTAGTGGTGTATATTTGGATGACCTTCAGGACTTCATGGCGATACATAAACAAAGGCTGCTCAAGAAAATCCATAGTACGATCATCAGGATTGTTATACTGGTGGCATTAATCATGCTAATCAGTTTCTGGTTGATAAGCCGGTTCTCAAAACGTGTAAAAAATGACTATGCCAGGCTTAGCCGGTTCCTGGAGCAGGCTTCCATAGATAATATTGAAATTGATCCGGAGAAGTTCAGTTACAGGGAAATGAAAGAACTGGCCCGGGTGTCTAACAGGATGGTACGCTCAAGGATAAAGACTGCTGAAGACCTGAAAGTGGAAAAATTATACTTTGAACGTTTGCTGGAAAGTGCTCCTGAAGGGGTGGTAGTGACCGATAAGGAGGGATATGTATTAAGGGCTAACAATAAGTTTCTGAGCATTTTTAATTACACCCCTGAAGAAGTTCCGGGTAATCATATTGATGACCTGATTGCACCTGAGGAATTAAAGCGGGAGGCAAATAAATATACCATGCTGGTGGGTCAAGGAAAAGACCTCTCGCGCGAAACCATTCGCCAGACCAGTGATGGCAGACGGCTTTATGTATCTATTCTGGCTACTCCCATCACGACTAAGGATGGGATGGAAACATTTTATGTGATTTACCGGGATATTACTGACAGGAAAGAATCAGAAAAGAAACTGAAAATAGCCATGGAAAAAGCAAAAGAGTCCGACCGGCTGAAAACAGCTTTCCTTTCTAACATGTCACATGAAATAAGAACACCGCTGAATGCCATCGTTGGCTTTTCAGAATTGATATCTGCTAACGAACATACTCAGACGGAAAAGAAGGAATATGCCAAACTGATAAGTCATAACAGCAAGCTATTGGTAACACTGATTAACGATATTATTGATGTATCAAAAATTGAGAGCGGGCAGCTAAAGATCATTAAGAAAGATTTGTTGATCAATGAGTTGATGCAATCGCTTTATGATAGCTTTGAAAATTACCGTTTGCAAAATAACCGTGATAAGGTGGAATGGATATTTGAAAATGATACTGAAGATCATTGTATTCGTTCTGATCCTGCCAGGTTGAGGCAGATACTCACTAATCTGCTTACGAATGCATTTAAGTTTACCGAATCCGGATATGTAAAAATGGGTTACTGTGTGGAAAGCGGATTTGTACATTTTTATGTTAAAGACACCGGCATTGGCATAGCTAAGGCAGATATTGATAAAATATTTCTGCGATTTCAGCAGGCTGATGATTCCATGACCAGGAAATACGGGGGTACCGGCCTGGGGCTATCCATATCACAAAGCCTGGTGCAACTGCTGGGAGGTACCATGAAGGTGAAGTCAGAAAAAAATAAAGGCTCCGAGTTTTCTTTCAGAATACCTGATGAACCCTGCACTTCAAATAAGCCTTCCCGTGAAGCTGCGGGGGAACTTTTACAGGAACCTGCAGAAATGAATGCTACTGAAAAACCGGTGATTCTGGTAGTGGAGGATGAGGATTCTAATTATTTGTATATTAAAGCCGTACTGATGCCACGTGGGTACGAAATAATAAGGGCAGCCATGGCTCTAAAAGCAGTGGAGCTGGTAAATGAGCGTGATGATATTGATCTGGTTCTGATGGATATACAATTGCCTGATTATTCGGGATATGAAGCTACACGCCAGATTAAAGCGTTAAGACCCGAACTTCCCGTTATTGCCCAAACAGCATATGCAATGGCCGATGAAAAAGAAAATAGCTTTGCAGCCGGATGTGATGATTATCTGTCAAAACCGATTAATAAGGGCAAATTGCTGAAAATGATAAGGCAATATATATCTGGCTGAGAGAATAAAAAAACCGGCATTCGAATGCCGGTTTTGTTAATTTCTATAAGTGATCTTTAAAATACTGCTCAATCTTCATAAACAGGTGAAGCCTGTCAATTCCGCTCACATTATGCTTCTGGCCGGGGTAAACAAAGTAATCCACCAGTTTTCTGTTGGTAATAGCCTTGTCAAGAAACTGCAGACTGTGCTGCCAAACCACCACATCATCCATGGTACCGTGGATGATCATCAGCCGGCTGTCCAGGTTCTGTACTTTGTTCAGTAGATTAGCGGCTTCATATCCTTCATGGTTTTCCTCAGGAGTATCCATATATCGTTCGCCATACATCACTTCATAATATTTCCAGTCGATAACCGGGCCGCCGGCAACACCAACCTTAAATTCGTCAGGGTGGTTTAGCAGCATGGATATGGTCATAAAACCACCATAACTCCAGCCATCCACACCTATTCGGCTGGAATCCACGTATGGCAGGCTTTTAAGATAATTAACCCCTTCCATTTGGTCAGCCACTTCCGCCTGTCCTAATTTGCGGTGTAACGCTTTCTCGAATTCAGCACCGCGGTTTGCTGATCCGCGGTTGTCCATGGTAAATACAATATAGCCCTGATTAGCCATATAAGCAAGAAAAACATCGGCACCTCCCATCCAGGTATTATTCACGAGCTGGGCATGAGGCCCGCCATATACATAAATAAACACCGGATACTTTTTATTCTCATCAAAGTTGTGAGGCTTCATCATGCGGCAATACAAATCGGTTTCACCGTCAGCAGCTTTGATGGTGAATATATCGATTTCTCCCAGATTGAAATTCTCTTCTATGGGATTGTTAGCCTCCACCAGAGTGTTTAGCTTCTTGTTATTTTTTGTTGTGCGGATAGTATATTCACTGCCCACTTCCAGGCTGCTGAACATATCAAGGAAACAGTCACCATTGCTGCTTAGCATAACATCATGTGTGCCTTCCTTTTCAGTAATTCTACTCATCCTGTCCTTCTCAATAGATTGTACGTACAGATGACGTTCCACAGGGCTTTTATCAGTAGTGATCAAATACACATTTTTCTTTTTCTTATCAAAACCCTTAATGTCCAGTACAACAAAGTTGCCTTTGGTTACCTGGCGGATAAGTTTACCATCTGTGTTATACAGATACAGGTGATTCCAGCCATCACGTTCGCTGTACCACAGGAATTTTTCGTTGTCCCAGGGAAGAAAGACAGGCCCGTGTTCCGGCTCCACATAGCGATCATCTTTTTCCTCAAATAATGTTTTTATAAGCT
Source organism: uncultured Bacteroidales bacterium (assembly GCA_964477095.1). Taxonomy (GTDB): domain Bacteria; phylum Bacteroidota; class Bacteroidia; order Bacteroidales; family PWNQ01; genus PWNQ01. The sequence continues at coordinate 13,894 of CAYZDA010000014.1, forward strand.
CGCCGGTTTCAGCATTATAGGAATTTAGCTTCAGGTGATTCTGTCCGCGATTGAGCAGAGCAACGTAGATAGTTTTACCCTCGGGGCTCCATGTGATATTTGTAAGATACTGATCTTTTGGGCCTGTGGTTTGAAGGTATGTGATTTTCTCCGTTTTCATGTCATACACTCCAATGGTAACATGATGACTTGCTTCACCTGCCATGGGATATTTGGTATTTTCCACGGTGGAAATCCGGGTTTCAGTATTCACCAGCGGATAATCCGTTACCATCGTCTCATCCTTACGGTAAAACGCCAACTTTGTGCCATCGGGGTTCCAGAAGGTACCCTTGCTGATACCGAATTCGCGCCGGTGTACTTCCTGCCCGTAAACAATTCCGCTGTTCTTCTCTTTGCTAAGCTGTTTCAACCCATTTTTTCCATTTACATAGAGGTTGTTATCAATAGTAAAAGCAATATTTTTACTTGATTTGTGAAAATCAGGGTTTTCGCCTTCTTCATCAATTTCATAAAGCTTGCTTATTTTTCCTTCTTTCAGATCATAGAGAAAATATGCTCCTGCGCTTGAAAAATACATGCTTTGCTCATCCATCCAGTTCAAGTCGGGTAAGCGTTTGACTGAATCAGCATCTGCATTTGAAAGCGCTTTATTTAAATCATCCAGGTTAAACAAAGCCTTTGCTTTGCTTTTTCCTTCTGCATCCAACTGCATAAAATCATTACCCTCAGAGTAGGTGAAGGTATTGCTGCCGGGTTTCCAGGCTGTATTGGATAAGCGGTCGGGGTATGTACTTCCTATGAAAGCATCAATCAATGTCAATTCTTTATTTTGGGCATCAAGCTGTAATGAGCTCAGCAGGAAAACTCCCAAAAGGATGCTAATAACATTCTTTCTGATCATAATATTAAGGTTTAAAATAAACTTGCGATTTCTTTTATAAATGTTGGATTTTTTTCAATGGCGTTACCCACTACCAGTATGTCGGCACCTGCCTCTAATAGTTTTTCTGCGCTTTTTTTACTGCGAATGCCACCGCCTACAATCAGCGGAATACTGATACGTGATTTTATTGCTCTGATGATTTCCGGGCTCACAGTATGTTCAGCGCCACTTCCACAATCAGCATAAATGAGTTTAAGGCCAAGTAGTTCTCCGGCCAGTGCTGTTGATGCAGCTAGGCCCGGCTTATCCATAGGCAGGGGAGTAGAGTTGCTCATATATGAAGCTGTGGTGGGTTTTCCACCGTCCATAAGCATATAACCAGTAGGAATGGTCTCCAGCATTGCCTTAGCCAGATAGGGCGCAGCAATTACGTGCTGCCCGATCAGGTATTCCGGGTTTCTCCCTGATATCAATGAAAGGAACAGCATGGCATCAGCAGCAGGCTCTATCTGCAAAACGCTGCCCGGAAACAGAATCACCGGGATATTGCTTTTCCTTTGCAGCTGTGTTATAGTAGCCGATACATCACCACTGGTGATATGACTGCCGCCAACGAAAAAAAAGCTGACTTTACCTTCGTTGGCCATCTCTGAAATCCGGTCAATTTCCTGTTCACCGGCTTTATCCGGATCAATAAGAATAGCGAATTTAGGGCCATCAGCATCCCGGAAGTACTGCAATATGGACATGACTTGAAATTTCTCACAATATTATAAAATTTAACTGACAGGAAAGCCATGATTCGGATGAAAAATCGTAGATTCGTATAGCCCTCATCAGGCCGGAAAGGATTATGCCTGATTTTTCCTTATCCTGTAGCAGGTGCCGGCATCTGTTTATGACATTGGGCGCTGCTTGTGTTGCTGAAGAATTATACCGGCAACTATAAGCAGCAAACCTGTAATGGTGTAGGTATGTATCTGTTCTCCCACAAAAATCCGGATAAAAAACAGCGATAAAAAAGGAGAAAGAAAAACAAGCTGGCTGATCTTATCAGTCCTTTCTGTCAGCTGCATTGCTTTTAACCATAGTACAAAGGTGAGGCCCATTTCAAAAATCCCCACATAAGCCGCACCGGCAATTCCGTGAAGGGCGGGAGCCTGGATTCCACCTGTAAAAAGCATCAGGATTAAACTATAGGAACTGCCCCAGAAGAAATTCAGGAATAATTTAAGGCTTTCATTCAATTTGTTTTTCACATTAAAAAGCCAGAAAAGAGCCCAGATTATCGAGCTTCCCAGTGCCAGCAAATCACCAAACCAGTTGGTAAACTCAAGTGAGGTGGGTTTTCCTTTAGTTCCGATTACAACAATACCTGAGAAACTGATCAGAAGAGCGATCACACTTTTCAGGCTTAGCTTTTGTCCGAGCAATGGCACTGAAAGCAGCGCCAGAATCAATGGCCATGTATAATTCAGCGTCATAGCTTCCTGCGCGGGTAGAAGATCATAAGCCTTAAACAGGATCAAATAATAAAGAAAGGGATTCAGCAAGCCCAGACTCATGGATAAGGTGATATCCTTTATGGATAAGCGTTTGATATTCAGTATCTGGCCGTTGGCCAGAACATATATCAGAAGAAACAAAAAGGAGATGACCGATGAATAGAACAGCAGGTGCTGATAATCAATGTGGCGTAGCGTAATTTTAAATGCAGAGGCTACCGTTGACCAGAAAAGAATGGCCAGGATAGCCAGCAGATATGCTTTTTTTTGATTCCCGCTCATGTGTTGTGATCGTCATCATTGTCATCCACTGTGTAAACAAGGATGTAGTTTTCAATTCTCTCCCTGCTCAGGCTCAGCTTTTTTTCGCGCCCTCTGTAGCTTATCCTGCCGCATATAATTGTATCACTTTTTATGTCAAACGGATATATATATATATGGTCTTTAAGAGAGATTTGGCCGAATTTCTGTAGTTTATAAAGTGCCTCTTTTGCTGCCCAGTAAACAGTCAGCAGTTCGGTATCATTCTCTTGATGAATATGACTCAGCTCCCTGTCAGATAAAAACTTGTGCTTAATACTATGGATACGCGGAGAGATTTTCTCTATATCAATACCCGTTGATTTCTTTTTATGAAGGATAGCGGCAGAGAAATCGCCGGAATGAGTAACCGATATGCGCAGGTAGTGATTGAGGATCATTGGCTTGCCATAGCGGTCGTAGTTTATATCCAGTATTTTGTCAAGGTTCAGAAGCCTTTTGATCGTTATACGGTATGAGAGCCATTGCTTACGGCGTTGATCAGTTTTTAGCTGGTTGAAAATTTTTTCTTCCATGGCCGTAAGATTCAGCATTTGCAGCAACTCACCGGTGGTCTCTTCTATTTTCCACACTCCCAGTTGAACATCACCTTTAATTCTTCTGTTTACGAGTAAGCTCATAAAAAACGGCTTGATGGTGTGATAGAGCAAAGATAGTAAACTAAAAGGTTTGTGAGGTGGAATAAAATGTATATCTTTGCAAGCCGTTAAAAAAGAATTGAATAAAGCCGGAAGATTCCGGAGGTAAATAAAAGAAAAGACCGGCAGGCAAGCCGGAGATATTAAATATATTATACTATGAAAGAAGCAGTTATTAATGAGCTTGAATACAAAGTAGCCGACCTGTCACTTGCCGACTGGGGACGCAAAGAAATTACCATTGCAGAAAAGGAAATGCCCGGCCTGATGGCAGTGAGAGAAAAATATGCCAGTGAAAAGCCTTTGAAGGGAGCACGGATTACAGGTTCACTTCATATGACCATACAAACTGCCGTATTGATTGAAACACTGGTGGAGCTTGGTGCCGATGTAAGATGGGCCAGCTGCAATATCTTCTCTACCCAGGATCATGCTGCGGCTGCTGTGGTTAAAGATTCTAAAGTGCCGGTCTTTGCCTGGAAAGGTGAAACCATCGAAGAATACTGGTGGGCAACCAGCAAAGCACTTACTTTTCCCGGAAATAAAGGCCCTCATCTGATTGTGGATGATGGCGGTGATGCTACCCTGATGATCCAAAAGGGAAAAGAAATGGAAGATAACCCGGCGCTGTTTGATGAAACATATGATAACCTGGAAGAACGTGAACTTGTTAAGCGTCTTAAAAAAATATATGATGAGGATAAAGAGCACTGGAATAAGGTGGTGAAAGAATGGAAAGGTGTATCAGAGGAAACCACCACCGGCGTGCACCGGCTTTATCAGCTTGAAAAAGCCGGAAAACTCCTGGCTCCTGCCATCAACGTGAATGATTCCGTTACTAAATCAAAATTTGATAATCTCTATGGCTGCCGCGAATCTCTGGCAGACGGTATCAAGCGTGCAACTGATGTAATGATTGCCGGAAAAGTAGCTACTGTTCTTGGTTATGGGGACGTGGGTAAAGGATCTGCACACTCATTGCGCTCATATGGTGCCCGTGTGCTGGTTACCGAGATTGATCCGATCTGTGCACTTCAGGCTGCCATGGAAGGATTCCAGGTGGTTACCATTGAAGATGCACTGGAAGAATCAAACATTTTTGTTACTGCTACCGGTAACAAGGATGTGATTACTGCGGATCATATGGCTCGCATGAAAGATCAGTCTATCGTTTGTAATATTGGCCATTTTGATAATGAAATACAGGTGGAGCAGCTTAATAACCTGCCAAACGTTGAGAAAATCAATATCAAACCTCAGGTAGATGAATACAGGTTTGAAGACGGACACTCCATCTTCCTGCTGGCTGAAGGACGTCTTGTTAATCTTGGCTGTGCCACTGGTCACCCATCGTTCGTGATGAGTAACTCTTTCTCTAATCAAACCCTGGCGCAGCTGGAGCTCTGGAAAAAGAACCTGGAAAATAAAGTGTACCGCCTGCCCAAACAACTGGATGAGGAGGTTGCCCGGTTACACCTGCCTCATATCGGTGTAAAGCTTACCGAACTGACTGATGAGCAGGCAGGTTATATTGGTGTGGATAAATATGGTCCATACAAGCCTGAACATTACAGATACTAGAAATAATTCCTTCATAAAAGAAGGCTGTTCTTTTATGGACAGCCTTTTTTGGTTCTGTATACTGATTGTACCTGAAAATAATCCGTAAATACAGAAATCTTAATTTTAGATAACACGTGCCTTTCAGCAAATTTTTCTTATCACGGAAGGTTTCTGTTCCCGGGTTGGTTTCAATCCGGAATTTAGCTGGCCGGGAAACCGCTAATTGGAATGATTAGAGATATCTGTATTCAAATGCTGTCTGAAGTAATTCAGGGTCTGTAATTTATTGCGGGGATAAACCAACGGGCACAATCCCCGTTTTTTAGCAGGCCGCATGACGCAAATAAATACGGCCAGATATTCAATCAGTTACAATAAGTTGTACATGGTGATGTGAAATGCTGTTAGCGAAGTTTCCATCCATTAAATTATCCTGATCAACAAATAATGAATAAACACCCTTAATTCGCTTTATTTTTGGCTGTGCAATTAAAATCAGCAGTTTTTCCTTACGCCTGGTCTCAGTACTTCCAAATGACTTTACACTTTCACTTTTCGCCCCTGTTTTGGGGCTGACCGGACCATTTCGATTTCTGTTTTTTACCATAAACATGGGGTAAAATCAGTCCTGCATGACCCAAAATGCTTTTTCTGTGAACAAAAACCATAGATTATGAGCAAAAGCATTATTAGTGATCAACCTCGCACACAAAACAGGAAATCTTAATTATAGATAAAAAGATATTCGCCGTCGAAGTTGGTACGGTAAGCTTTGAGTGGTCTGGTAGCAGGCCCGTCCACCACCGAACCATCCAGCAGCAGAAATCTGGACATGCAGGTAGAGTCAATTACTGTCATTCCGTTATCTTCCACATCTAACCTGGCATCATCAATTTGATGATCGTATGGACAGGCTCGGTCATAAGCCATGAAATCGTATTGTGATGCACGGTAAACAATAATGCCTTTATATCCGCCTGTGATATATTCATGGCCTCCAATTATGGAAAGGTTGGAATACAGCGTGGAGTTGATATCCAGGTTGATATTCACATGCACATTGGGGATGGGGTTATCATTATCACGTTCTTTACAACCATTTATTATTAACATAAGCGGAATAATAACGCATGCCATCAGAAAATATTTGTATCTTTCAGCAATCATTTAACCATGTTTATGTTTATCAAACGAAGGATCAAAAATAATATTTCGATCCGAACGTTTAAAATTGAAAACCAAATATTTTTATCATGCCATATCGTTTCCGGATTTTTTTTCTATTGCTTATTCTCATCCCTTTGCTTGGTAGCACCTCATGCAATATGTTCAGAAAAGGGCCGAGCAAAGCAGTACAGGAAAACGAAGAAAGACAGGAAGAACAGGCTGAGGAGCAGAGAGCAGAATATGAAAAAAAGAAGGAACGCCACATATCTATTCAAACGGACGAGACTAAAGAGCGCATGAAAAAAATGCAGAACAGATCTGAAAGATACAATTACAATAAGAAGAAGTTTTTTTTGGTACGCTGGTGGGAGCAGTTGTTCAGGAAAAAAAGAAGAGCACCCCAACCCAATGGATATTAACCCGGAACATATATGCGGAAGTGTTTAATAATTCTCAGCTTCATTCTTACAAGCCTTTTCTTAAGAGGGCAGGAATCAGGAGTTTATTTCCGCAACTATGCCTCAGAGATCGTCAAAACCGAGCAGGGTCTTTCGCAGAATTCCGTAAGAAGTATTATGCAGGATTCGCATGGATTGATGTGGTTCGGCACATGGGACGGGCTGAACATGTTCAACGGATTAAAGTTTGAGATTTACCGCTCTGATTATTCGGGTAAACCAGGACAATTGTCAAATCATACTGTCAATGCCATTTACGAGGACAGAAATGGTATTTTTTGGCTGGGTACTGACAGGGGGCTCAACCGGTTTGATCCTTATAATGAAACCTACAGGGCTTACTTTCATGATCCATCAGATCACGAAAGCCTTTCGAATGATACCATTACAGATATAGTTGAAGATCGTGAGGGTAATCTCTGGATCGCAACTCAGTGTGGGCTGAACCGGCTGGTGGATACCAGCGGTAAGTTTATTCATTTCAATCATATGCCTCAGGAACAGGGAAGTATTTCCTGTAATGAGATCAGGGATTTATTTTCTGATTCCAACGGCAATCTGTGGATATCCACCGCCAACGGATTAAATAAGTGGATACCTGGTTTTGGGCAATTTCTACGGATCACTTCCGCTGGCGGAGATGCTGCAAGGCTGGCGGATAATGGGGTCAACTGTGTGGAGGAACTGGCAGACAGGAATATCATAGCAGGCACGGATAATGGTATCAGTATTCTTGATCCGGCTGGAAAAATCATCAGAAACCTGATGATGGATAAGGATAATGAGCTGTCAAAGAGCCGTATCATAATGGATTTTTGTGTTGAGGATAATGGCAGAGTATGGATTGCTACTTCAGGGGGAGGAATTTATTTCTATTATCCTGAAGAAGACCGTTACGAATCTTTGGATGAACTGCCTGCATACAGTGCCTTGAATGAGGAGTTTGTAAATGAAATATATAAAGACAGGCAGGGTATTATCTGGATTGGCTATGCCTGGAAAGGCCTGGGCAAGTTTGTTCCTTCCAAAGCTTATTTTACACACTACAAAACCGGTGAAGGGTATGGGGACGGCCTGCCAAGTAATTCGGTATGGTCTGTTGTGGAAGAACACGACGATGTTTATTTTATAGGAACCGACAGAGGAATCAGTAAATTCGACCGCAAAAACAAGCGATTTACCACTATTGATAAGGATGATGGTTTGAGTTCCAATAATATCCGGGCTATGCTGAAGGACCGGAGTGGAAACATCTGGATAGGGACCCTGGATCAAGGCTTGATGAAGTATAATCCGGCTAAAAAAAGCTGGGACAAGTATGGGAATAACAACAGGGGTTTCTTTTCTGATTTTTATGACAATGAAATCTGGGCGTTACTACAGGATCACGATGGCAGAATATGGGTTGGAACATTCAATGGTCTTTATTCTTTTTATCCTGATTCCATGAAAAAATCATTCAGTGCGTTTCGTCATGATCCCGGTAATCCTGAAAGTATAAGCCACGATGTTATCTACAGCCTTTATGAGGATATTAACCAAAACATTTGGGTAGGAACATACGGAGGTCTGAATAAAACCAGGCCTGGAACTGGAAAGTTTAAGGTTTATAAACATAAGATCGGCGATGCCCAAAGCATATCTACCAATAAAGTATTTGCTTTGACTCAGGACACCAAAGGGTTTCTATGGATAGGCACCATGGGCGGAGGACTAAACCGGATGAACCCATATACCGGTAAGTTCCGGCACTACGTGGAATCAGACGGGCTGGCTAATAATGTGGTTTACAATATTATTATTGATGAATTGGGCTATCTTTGGATGAGTACCAACAAAGGCCTGTCGAAATTCGATCCGGAATCAGAAACATTTATAAATTACGACATTAATGATGGAATTCAGAGTTATGAATTCAATCTGGGAGCTGCTTATAAAAGTGATGAACATGGATACTTCTTTTTTGGTGGGATGAATGGCTTTAATATTTTTCAGCCATCAAATATAAGAAGTAACCAGCAGGTGCCAAAGCTGGTTGTGACTGGCGTGAGGGTTTATAATAATGAAATTCCGGGTATGTTTTTCGATGGGGATACCATAGTTTTGTCGCATTCGGATAATTTCTTTTCAATTGAATTTGCAGCACTTGATTATTCTAATCCGGCAAAAAACCAGTATAAATATAAGCTTGAGGATATTAGCTCGGAATGGATCAGCACTAAATCCGGGATAAATTTAGCGGAATTCACCGAGCTAAGGCCGGGCAAATATGTGTTTCACCTTCAGGGTTCCAATAGTGACGGAATATGGAATGAGCAGGGCTTAAGGGTACATATTATAGTGAAGCCTGCCTGGTATCAAACAGCATTTTTTCAATACGGGATTGTCTTTTTAATTGCCCTTGTGCTGTATCTGCTGATATCGGGAAGAATAAGAAGGATTAGAAAGGGGCATCAAACGGAATCGCAGTTGTTTGATCTGGAGAGAAAAGCACTCAGGCTGCAGATGAATCCTCATTTTATTTTCAATACCTTGAATTCCATACAAAACTATATACTTGAGCACAACAAAACCTCAGCAATTTCATACCTGAATAAATTTTCGAAGATGATGAGGCAGGTATTATATAATTCGGATAAATCTATTGTGCCTCTGTCCGATGAAATATCCCTTTTGAGAAATTACATCGAACTGGAGCGCCTGCGCTTTGGAACTACCTTTGACTACAGCATTCAAATAGATGAAGAAATAGAGGAAGATTTTATTGGTGTTCCGCCTATGCTTATTCAGCCTCATGTGGAAAATGCTATTCTGCATGGGTTGATCAATCTGAAAGGAAGAAAGGGGAAGCTTGATATCATATTCCGGCCTCAATCAACAGATACCATACTTTGTATAGTGGAGGATAACGGCATAGGTCGCGAAGCTTCACGCCAACGTAAATTAGAATCCAAAAGCAAGCACAAATCGCGCGGTGTGAGGATCACTGAACAAAGGCTGGAAAAAATAAATCATTTTTATTCAAAAAAATTATCTGTTAACTTTGACGACAAATATGATGATAAAGGTAAACCGGCAGGTACTATGGTTACAATTATAATCCCGGTGGAAGATATTTAATACACCTTATAATATACAGGTAAGATGATCAGATCTATAATTATTGATGATGAACAGCATTCCAGGGCAACTCTACGAAATTTGCTGGATGAATTTTGTTCTGATGTTAAAATTGCCGGTGAGGCCGATGGATATAAATCAGGCGTATCGATGATCAGGAAGCTAAATCCTGATCTTGTCTTTCTTGATATTCAAATGCCTGACGGTACTGGATTTAGGGTGTTGGAGGACACCAAGCCATATCACTTTAAGGTGATTTTCACTACAGCCTACGATAGTTTTGCCATAAAGGCTTTCAAGTACAGTGCCATGGATTATCTTTTGAAGCCCATAGATCCTGTTGAGCTTCAAAACTCAGTGGATAAGGTCAGGAAGTCCAGGTCGGGGCTTGAAAATCCGGGTATTGAGCTTTTGTTGAAAAGCATCCGGGATCGCGAAAATCCCGGCAAGCTCGTGCTGTCAACATTTGAAGGAATGCACGTGGTTAAAATACCCGACATCATCCGCTGCCAGAGCGATGATTACTATACCCGTTTTTATTTCAGGAACAAGAAAGAACTGCTCGTTTCTAAAACCCTTAAGGAATATGAGCAGATATTATCAGGTCACAATTTCATACGTCCGCATAAATCACACCTTATTAATATACGGTATATAAAGAGCTATATGAAAATGGACGGAGGTTATATTATCCTTACAGATGGAACGCAAATACCAGTTTCACGAAGAAAGAAGGAAATGGTGCTGGAAGTCCTCAACAATTTATAGCACTTGTGTGAATGCATATTGTGCTGCAAAATCATTTATAAGCAATTTAAATTGTCCTGATTGTCTAAAAATTAACTTCCGGATTTGTAGCAAATATTTACCTTTGCCAGCTAAATTATCAGAACCTGTTCCGTTAACTGTCTGAATGTTTCCGTTAACTGAACAGTACTTTTATATACACATCAAATTGATGTATTTTTACGGCAAAACTATCAGATATGGATAATATTCTACCTATATTGCTTGTGATTGTCTGGATAATAGCCAGTGTTTACCAGGCGCAGGGGAAAAAGAAAAAGCAGGCAGAGCGTAAATCGACGTCACCACGCCGTTCTGACAGTGAATCTACCACTGAGGCTTATGAGCAGAAAGACAGCAATCAGTCGCAGGGTTTTCTGGATAAGATTTTTGAATCACTTGACAGTGATTTTAATGATCCCTACGAGTCATTTGCGCAAGAAATGGTCAGTGATGAAAAGTCTGCGGATACTGAGGTGCAATATAAAGAAGTTCAGCCCGGGGGGGAAAAGCCCGCTGATAAATCTTCCGCTCCTTTGAAGCGGAAAAGGCCTGTTAAAAGCCCAAAAAAGCAGGAGTGGATGAAGAATCTGGCTCACGATTTTGATGGGAAAAAAGCAGTAATATACTCTGAAATACTCAACAGGCCCTACTCTTAGTACGAATATTAAATTAATTGGTGGGGAATATTAAATATTTTTATCTTTACGGCCTTTAAAAATGCACATGAAAAAACAACATAAAATTACAGGTATGTTTCGAAAGTTTTTGACAACCATTGCCTTGCTGCTTACCACAGGTATGCTGGCTTACGGGCAATCAGGATCTCTAAAAGGGAAAATTATAGACGCTGAAACAGGAGAGCCCGTACCTTTTGCCAACATCGTAGTGGAAGCAGGAGGTAAGCAGGCAGGAGGTACAACGTCTGATTTTGATGGTCAATATGTTATTAAACCGCTCCCTCCCGGGAAATATGATGTTAAGGCGACATATGTAGGTTATAAACCCTTGATGATTCAGGGAGTTTTAATTAATGCCAATAAGGTGCGCTTTTTGGATATCGAAATGGATCCTACTGCACAAACACTGGAAACCTTTGAGGTGCGTGACTATAAAGTGCCACTTATTGATAAGGATCAAACCTCCAGTGGTGAAACTGTAACCTCTGATGATATCGCAAAACTTCCTGGTCGTTCAGCTACTTCAGTTGTGGCCACTGTAGGAGGGGTGTTTTCTGAAGATGGGGAAGTTGGAAGTATTCGTGGTGCCCGTTCTGAAGGAACGGTTACCTACATTGATGGTGTCCGTGTGAGAGGTACATCAGCAGTACCCAAATCCGCTCTGGAGGAAGTATCGGTTATCACAGGAGGTACTCCTGCACAATATGGTGATGCTACAGGTGGTATCATTAATATCACTACCAAAGGGCCTTCAAGGAATTTTGGAGCCGGTGGCGAGCTGGTAACCTCGCAATTTCTTGATAATTTCGGATATAATCTGCTTGGATTTAATATACAGGGTCCTGTCCTCAAAAGCGGTGACTCTCTAAACCAGGTGGCATTGCTCGGATTTATGTTATCAGGTGAGATTTCTTATACGGAGGATCCCAGGCCTTTCGCCGTTGACATGTATAAAGCTACCGATGAAACTCTGAATTTTCTGGAAGATAATCCTTTCCGCCCTACAGGTACAGGATTCGGGGCTTTTTATAATGCACAGTATGTTAAAAAGGATGACCTATATTCAACCCGCCAAAAGGAATATGCTGATCAGTACTCAGTGAACCTTAATGGTAAGCTTGACGTGAGAACTTCAGCAAATACAAACCTTACCTTTGGTGGTTCAATGCATTACAGATATGGTTACCAGTGGAGCCTGGCCAATTCAATGTTTAATGCCGAAAATAATGGTACATACGAAGATAATACCGTGCGTCTGTTTGGACGTTTTACTCAAAGCTTTCCTGCAGACAGAGAAAGTAAGTCACTGATAAAAAACGTGTATTATTCTATTCAGGCTGATTATTCACAATATAACAGTATTGTGCAGGACGGCGATCATCAGGACAATCTGTTTAAATACGGACACATTGGAAATTACGATACTTATAAGGTAAATTCATACGAGCTTGGTGAAGATACGACGCTTGGCTATACCGACATATGGGTGCACAACGGTTTCCGGGATACACTTGTAACCTTTACACCCGGTGATGCTAATCCAAAAATGGCCAGTTATACCTCCTCATATTATGACCTGTATGATCTTTACTCCGGGTTTTATGATAATAAAACACTGATCCAGCAGGGGCAGGGCCTCCTTAATGGCGAAACTCCTGAATCAGTATATGGGTTATACACTAATCTGGGTACCCCTTATGGGTCTTACACGAAAGGCATGAATCAGCAGTTTAGCATCAACGCTAATGGCGCGGCAGATATTGGTGACCACGAGATCAAATTCGGTTTGCAGTATGAGCAGCGTATTGATCGCTATATTACATATAATGCTGTCGGACTCTGGAGACTGATGCGTCAGATGGCGAATAAACATATTGCGCAGCTGGACAGGGAAAACCCAAATCCGGTATTTGATGCCTATGGAGTTTTCCAGGATACAGTTTATTACGACCGCTTGTATGATGAAGAGAACCAGTCGGCTTTTGATGCCGCTGTTCGTGAAAAACTCGGGCTGGCCGTTGATGGGCTCGACTGGATTGATGTGGATAATTTAGATCCTTCTTTCTATTCCATTGATATGTTTAGTGCCGATGAGTTGCTTAACAGCGGTAATCAGTACGTAAATTATTACGGTTATGATTACACCGGAGAGATCTACGATACCAGACCCAGTTTTGACGATTTCTTTACAAAAACTGATGAAAATGGCCATTTTACGCGTCCCATTGGTGCTTTCGAGCCGATTTATATGGCTGGATATATTCAGGATAAGTTTGCATTTGATGACCTTATCTTTAATATAGGTGTACGTGTGGATCGTTATGATGCCAACCAGATGGTTTTAAAGGATCCTTACCTCTTATATCCTGCCAAAACTGTAGGGGAAGTGGAAAATCTGGGTGAACATCCTGGTAATATGGGTGAAGATTATACTGTATATGTGGATGACTTTAATAATCCGGCAGCTATACTTGGATATCGTGATGGATCAACCTGGTACAATGCAAGTGGAACCGAAATTCAGGATCCCTCCGTTATTGAATCAGGTACAGGTATTAATCCCTACCTGGTAGATCCTGACCAGGATCGTATCGGAGCTGATGCTTTTAAAGATTATGAGCCGCAAGTTAATGTGATGCCGCGTATCTCATTTTCATTCCCCATATCTGATGAAGCGCTCTTTTTTGCACATTATGATGTGTTGACAAAACGACCAACTTCAGGTAACCGCATGGATGTGCTTGATTATTATTATATTGAATCAAGAGGACAAAGTGTTCTTAATAACCCGAGCCTTGATCCTGAAAGAACTACTGACTACGAGGTTGGTTTCCAGCAGAAACTGAGTAACTCTTCTTCCATTAAGTTTGCTACTTATTATCGTGAGATGAGAAATATGGTACAGGCCTTCCCATACACGGGTGCATATCCGGTTAACTATATTTCATACAGTAACCTTGACTTTGGAACAGTAAAAGGACTGACCGTATCCTATGACCTTAGAAGAACCGCCAACCTGCGATTCCGCGCTAATTATACACTGCAATTCGCTACAGGTACCGGGTCTTCAGCAACAACATCCTACGCGTTAATTGCTTCAGGTCAGCCTAACCTAAGAACCACTAACCCGTTGAGTTTCGACCGCCGGCACATGATAAAATTCGTGGCTGATTACCGCTTTGGTGGTGGAAAAATGTATAAAGGACCCACTATTACCCGCACAGTTACTGATGACAAAGGGGAGAAAAGGGTGAAAACTATTAAAGTTCTTGAGAACACTGGTATAAATATGACATTCAATGGTGGATCAGGTAAACCTTACACCAGGCATGCTGAAATTTATTCTGAATTGCTGGGTAGTGGTACACAAATCATTGAAGGTTCCATAAACGGTTCACGCCTTCCATGGTCATTTACCATAGATGCACGTATCGACCGGGATATTATTCTTGGAAAGAATAAAAAGACTTATCTGAATGTGTATTTACAGGTTTTAAATGTCCTGGACAACAAGAATGTACTTAACGTTTATAATGCTACAGGTAACCCTGATGATGACGGATTCCTGAGTGCAGCTGAATTTCAGCAACAAATTCAAACTCAGAATGATCCTGAGGCTTTCAGAGACCTCTACAGCATCAGAATTAACAGCCCTTATAACTACAGCTTACCAAGACGTATCCGCCTTGGTGTAGCCTTTAATTTTTAATCTAACAGGTATAATATAAAACACTAAAGATATGAAGTATTTATTTCGGTTACTGGCTCTTACCATTGCAGGAATTCTTCTGATTCCTGACATGGGTATGGCCTACAAGAATCCGGGCGATAAGAAGAATAACAACTCGCAGAAGAATGTTTCTGCTGCAGGTTGTTTGCCTGCTACCGCAGCTAGGGACCTTGACCTGAATAACGTAAGGGCAAGGATTAACACCGGTGGTGACATGTGGTGGGACTTGCAGGGTACTGCGGAATATGAGGTGCCAAAAGACTCAAGGAAAACTGCCATGTTTTCAGCATCTTTATGGATGGCCGGGGTTGACATCAATGGTCAGCTGAAATGTGCTGCTCAGCGTTATCGTGGTAACGGTAATGATTTCTGGACAGGTCCTCTCACAACAGACGGTAAAGCTGCCATTGATGCGGCTACATGTAAAGAATATGATAGGCACTATAAAATCACTAGAGCTATGGTGGAAGAATTTATAGCATGGTTTGAGGATCCCCAGGCATATCCTGATTATGTGATACCAAAAGCTCTTCTTGACTACCCCGCGCATGGTGATGTATCGCAGAACCAATCATATTATCTGGCTCCTTTCTTCGATAATGACGGTGACGGGACATATGATCCCAATGCCGGTGATTATCCCTACTACGATTTCGACAACAGCCTTTGCAAGCAACCTGATAAAACTATGGAAGGTAACGGAATCCTTGCTGATCAGGTGCTAAAAGGTGATGAAACACTGTGGTGGGTGTTTAACGATAAGGGTAATGTTCATACTGAAACCGATGGAGAACCTATTGGTGTTGAAGTGAGAGCACAGGCCTTTGCCTTTGCCACAAATGATGAGATTAATAATGCTACTTTCTATTCTTATGAAATCATTAATCGCTCAACTTTCAGGTTGACTAATACCTACTTCAGCCAGTGGGTTGATACTGACCTTGGCGATCACCTTGATGATTATGTAGGTTGTGATGTTGAAAGAGGATTGGGATATTGCTATAACGGAGAATCCGTTGACGGAGACGGTTCTTTCGACCATTACGGTGATCAGCCACCTGCTATAGGGGTTGACTTTTTTCAGGGCCCATACATGGATCCCGATGGGCTGGATAATCCAAAATTTACGCAATCCATTTCTTACAATGTTGATACAACTATTACAGCAGCAAACGATACAATTATTGATACCCTGAGTGTAGATACCGTGAGCAGACAGATTGTTGACGAAAGCATCAACGGGGTAAACTTTGGAGATGGCATTGTGGATAATGAGCGGTTTGGTATGCGTCGTTTTGTATATCATAATAATACTACCCAGCTGCCTTCCAGTAACCCAAGAACTGATCCCAATAAAGCTTATGAATATTATCAGTTCCTGCGAGGAATCTGGAAAGACGGTACCCGCATGCTATATGGTGGCAATGCACACTATAATGACCCTAATGCTGAAGGACCCGAATGTGATTTTATGTTCCCGGGGGATAGCGATCCATGGAACTGGGGAACCGATGGTCAGCCACCAAATGGCGATAAATACTGGACTGAGGAAACTGAAAACAATGCTCCTGATGATCGAAGATTTATGCAATCAGCCGGGCCATTTACACTTGAAGCCGGTGCAGTAAACTATATTACCGTTGGTATTCCATGGGCAAGGGCTGCTACAGGCGGTCCGTACGCATCGGTTGAATTGCTACGGGAAGTTGATGATAAGCTTCAACGATTATTTGATAACTGTTTTAAGGTTCTCGATGGTCCTGATGCTCCGGATCTCACTATCCAGGAGCTGGATAAAAAACTGATCCTTTACCTCGAAAACAGTCCTATTTCCAACAACTATAAGGAGAAGTACGAAGAGTGGGACCCTGCTATCATTACACCTGATACTGTTACTGCTGATAGTAACCGTTACGATTCTACTTATAAATTTGAAGGTTATCAGATTTTCCAACTAAAAGACAATACAGTTTCTGCAGCTGAAGTTCATGATCCTGATAAAGCGCGGCTGGTAGCTCAGTGTGATATCAAGAACGGTGTTTCACAGCTTGTAAACTTCTATAGAAGCCAGAGGCTTGATGCAAATGTTCCAGAGGAAATGGTTGATGGCGCTGATGATGGAATTCAGCATTCATTTGTGATCACCGAGGATGCTTTTGCTTCTGGCGACAGAAAACTGGTAAACCATAAAAAGTATTACTTTGTGGCCATTGCTTATGCCTTTAATGAATATATGAAATTTTCGCAGGATCCGGGTTCTATCTATGGACTGTATGGGCAGAAAAGACCATACCTTGCTGGCCGTAAAGCTGCTACAGGGCCCATTACTCCGGTTATGGCCGTACCTCATATGCCCGAACCGGAAAATGGCGGAACAAAAAAGAATTCTGATTACGGCGACGGTCCTAAAATCACCAGGATTGAAGGACAGGGCAACGGTGGTAATGTGCTTGAACTTACCCAGGAATCTATCGATGAGATTATGAATGACCCTGACCACAGGATTGAACATCCGGTTTATAAAAACGGACATGGACCTATCAATGTAAAAGTTGTAGATCCACTGAATGTGGAAGCCGGAAACTATACACTGATGTTTGATGTGCCTGCAAGTGGAATTATTGATTCCTCAGCATGGGTGTTGCTTAATACGGATGATTTCTCAGATACCATTGCCGTGAGTGAGCGTACAATTGCAGTCGGTAATGAGCAGCTACTGCTCGACCTGGGAATATCCATTAATATCAATCAGGTTATTGAGCCGGGAAATCATCAGATTGATGACGATAACGGACTTTTGACTTCTACAATGGTGTTTGAGGATAGTTCCAGGGTTTGGCTTACAGGCGTTGCTGATAATGATGCCAGTCCTGCATTTAACTGGATTCGCTCAGGTACTGTACTGGAAAAAATTGATCAGAATTCCGCTAACCTTGAAGTTTCCGATTTCTTTACCGGCCAGGTTGGAGCTGATGAAGAATTTGTCGATCCTAATGAGAACTATGAGAAGATCGTTGGCGGAACCTGGACGGCATACAGAATGGCTGCCTACACAAATATAATGGAACATGCCCCGGTTGAATATCATCTTTTCCAGCGTCAGGTCGGTCTTGAAGAATTGTTTAGCGTAAATATTGTATTTACAGATGACAAGAGTAAGTGGACCAGGTGCCCAGTTATTGAAATGGGGAATGATGTAGCTCTTACTGAGGGAGGAAGAGGCAAGTTTGAACTTCGCGCAGGTCAATCTGTTGACAAAGACGGAAATCCTGACGGCAGCGGTACTGGTATGGGTTGGTTCCCAGGTTACGCGATTAACGTGGAAACAGGTGAGCGGCTTAATATGATGTTTGGTGAGGATTCATGGTTAATAGATCAGAATGGACGCGATATGAAATGGAATCCTACTGATGAATATTTTACCGATCTTGGCGAGATTCTATTCGGTGGTAAGCATTATGTCTATGTATTTGCTCATAATGACGATAGCCCTGCTTATGATGAGGGGCAGTGGGCTTATGATCAACTGTCCAAACCCAGTG
Organism: uncultured Bacteroidales bacterium; assembly: GCA_964477095.1. GTDB lineage: Bacteria > Bacteroidota > Bacteroidia > Bacteroidales > PWNQ01 > PWNQ01. Next base: position 32,290 of record CAYZDA010000014.1, read on the forward strand.
CTATATTTGCCCAGCAGATGAGCAAGAGTATTGCCTGGGTTGGTATGCCGATGGCTACCGGTAGGCATCCGTTGCTCGAAAATGATGTTACCATTAAAATCAGAGTTCAGAAACCATACGAGCAATACTATTCAACTGATGATTTTAAAGCCGATAATCCGGTGAACAATAATTATCCTGTTTATGAATTCTCCACAGGCGATATCGCTACTGAAAGAAGGGTAGAAACTATTGCTGAAGATGCCCTGTCAGAGATTAGAGTAGTTCCTAATCCTTACTATGGATATTCTACCTACGAGTCGGACCAGCTGGATAACAGGGTTAGAATTATTAACCTGCCGTACACATGTACAATCAAAATCTTTAGTCTTGACGGTACTCTGGTTAGAACCTACACCAAGGATTCTGAACAGACCAATATTGACTTTGATCTTAAAAACCATGCGGGAATTCCGATTTCCAGCGGAATGTATCTTGTACACGTAAATGCTCCCGGAGTGGGAGAAACCGTTGTGAAATGGTTTGCTTCCATGCGTCCGGTTGACTTGAACTCATTCTAATCTGAACTCAAAAATGAAAAAACACAGTAAAATGAGACATATAGCAAAATATTTCATAGCAATGGTTTTGGCGGCAGTAATTTTACTGCCGGCCAAGACCGGTTTTGCAGGTAATAAGGATCGTGCCGGCCAGGCAGGTGCTGACGAATTACTGATTAATCCCTGGGCAAAATCCAGTGGATGGGGGTCAGTTAACACAGGCGGTATTCGCGGCCTGGAAGCACAATACCTTAATGTGGCTGGACTGGCCTTTACCAATAAAACGGAAATCGGATTTACGCACACCAGATATCTGGTAGGTACAGGTATTGACATAAATGCTGTTGGTCTTGCTCAAAAACTTGGTGAAAATGGCGGTGTACTTGGTATCGGGATCATGTCAATGTCACTTGGAGAAATTGAGCGTACCACCGTTAATCTCCCTGAAGGCGGATCAGGTACTTTTACACCTACTTTTCTGAACGTGAATATTTCATACGCCAAAGCATTTTCAAACAGTATCTTTGGTGGTATTAATATTAAGATCATTTCTGAGCAGATATCGAATATCGGCGCGCAGGGAATTGCTATAGATGCAGGTGTACAGTATGTTACCGGAAAAAAGGATCATATTAAATTTGGAGTGGCGCTTAAAAACATGGGACCGCAGATGCAGTTCAGTGGTGACGGTATGTCATTACGTACGCTTATCACAGATGCAGAGCATTCTATGACTGTAGAGCAGCGTTCTGATGCATTTGAGTTGCCAGCCCTTATCCGTATTGGAGCTACTTATGATATTGACCTGGCCGACAAGCATATGCTTGCAGTTGCAGGTAATTTCCAGTCAAATTCATTCAAAAAAGACGTTTACACTTTAGGTCTGCAGTATTCATTCAGCAAATACCTGGAGATTCGTGGAGGATATAATTACGAACCAGGGATGCTTAATGGCGATCGTACCACTGTTTATACAGGACCTGCCGGAGGAGCATCCGTTAATGTTCCGTTGGATAAAGACAAGGGCAGCTACTTCTCCATTGATTATTCCTACAGGTCTACTAACCCCTTTGATGGTGTTCATGCCATCGGGGCTTCAATAGTTCTGTAAAAAAGTGTTGTATTTAGTTTAAAAATTTCGTATTTTTATAGTTGATTTACAAGAGGGCCCTTTTCAGTGAGGGTCTTCTTGTATTTTGTTGTTAAATACAAATTATACAATTATGGCTGATGTAAAGTATTACAGTGAGCAGGGATTAAAAAAACTAAAAGACGAACTCCATTATCTGGAGACAGTTGAAAGACCCGGCATTTCCAGGCAAATAGCTGAAGCCAGGGATAAAGGCGATCTATCTGAAAATGCTGAATACGATGCTGCAAAAGAAGCTCAGGGGATGCTGGAAGCCAAAATTTCAAAGCTCAAGGAAATCATCGGCAAAGCAAGAATAATTGATGAATCAAAAATCGATGATTCTAAAGTATTGCTTTTTTCCACCGTAAAAATCAAAAACAAGAAGAATAATGCTAAAATGACCTACACCATTGTGCCGGAGAAGGAAGCAAATTTAAAGCAGGGTAAAATATCTGTTGATTCTCCCATTGGCAAAGGATTACTTGGTAAAGAGGTAGGCGACGAGGTGGATATTAAAGTGCCTGCGGGTCTTCTTACTTTTGAAATAGTTGATATTTCCAGAACATAAAACCTTTACTATGAGCTCGATCTTTACTAAAATTGTTCAGGGTGAGATTCCCTCCTACAAAATAGCCGAAGATGACAACTTCCTGGCTTTTCTTGACATCCACCCTCTGGCCAAAGGCCATACACTGGTTATCCCAAAGCAGGAAACCGATTATATTTTTGATATAGAGGACGAGCTCTACAAAGGGCTTTTCGCCTTCGCTAAAAAAGTGGGATTGGCCATAGAGCAGGTTATCGATTGCAAAAGGATCGGCATAACCGTAATAGGGCTTGAGGTTCCTCACGCTCACATTCACCTGATTCCTGTTAACTCTCTTTATGATATGGATTTCAAACAACCAAAACTGGAACTAAGAAATGAAGAGTTGGCGGAGACAGCAGCAGCTATTCGCGAAAAACTCAAGATGTAATCAGCCTGATACCCTGCCAGGATTATCGCTGAGGAACGACTTCCAGCTGCCATATTTTTTATCATCATCACTACTTCCACGTTGGAAAAAGTGGCAGACTGCCACAGCCAGACCATCAGTTTCATCCAGGTATTCTGGTTGCTTAGTAAGCTTCAGCAGTGTTGCCAGCATGGAGGCTACCTGTTCCTTTGAAGCCGATCCGCGGCCGGTTATGCTTTGTTTTATCTTCCGCGGGGTATATTCAGTTATAGGTATATCGCGGTATAATGCACTGGCCATCACAACTCCCTGAGCTCGCCCCAGTTTCAGCATCGACTGTATATTTTTGCCGTAAAACGGAGACTCAATTGCCAGTTCATCAGGATGATATTCATCTATCAGGGCAAGCGTTCTCTCAAATATTCTCTTTAACTTTAAGGCATGGTTCGGCAGACCCGTGAGCTTTAAAACTCCCGTATTTATCAAACTAACCTGATTGCCGGTGCAGGATATTAAACCATATCCCATTATATTTGTTCCCGGGTCTACACCCAGTATAGTTTTTTGCTTATTCAAAATATCTCTTATTTGTCAAAAACAAAAATACATAAAACATATAACCTGGCTCTGAAAATAGCCATACTGCTGCTGGCATACTGGTTGCTCTACCGGCAAATATTTGTATATCACAGTCCTTCGGAAATTGTGAACTATTTTCAGAAACAGTACCGGTTGAATGATATCATAGGGCCGGTTGCTGCTGTTTTTCTTATGATGTTCCTCAACTGGGGTACGGAGGCTATAAAATGGCGCTATCTTATCGCCAAAAGTGAGAGGATTAGCCATGCAAGAAGTCTCAAGGGTGTTTTCAGTGGCGTCACAATCAGCTCAATGACACCCAACAGGGTGGGAGAGTACTTCGGCCGGGTGTTCATCCTCAGGGAAACACATCCCGTGAGGGGTATTCTTATCACTATCGTAGGAAGTATCAGCCAGTTGCTGGTTACAGTACTTTTTGGTTGTGTGGCACTTATTTATGTTATCCTCCGGTTTCCCGGGAATGTGATCCCGGACAACTGGCTGATGCAGGCCGGCGCTTTGCTCTTAACGCTTATGCTTCTTGTTTTGCTGGCTGGAATATATTTCAATATCGGATTTTTAGACTCCTTGATTAAGCGGATTGCAAAAAATCGCTGGAGAAAGTATGTCCGATTCGTTGATGTCTTTTCCTGGTATAACCCTAAGGAATTGCTGAATGTATTCTTGTATAGTTTTTTACGCTACTGCGTTTTTAGTGTGCAATTCTTTATACTAATGCAGGTGTTTCATATTGATGTATCGTTTGGTGAAGGATATTTGCTCATCTCGCTGATATTTCTCATCGTCACAGCCGTTCCGACTATTGCTCTGGCTGAACTGGGCATAAGAGGTTCTGTGGCTATGTATGTAGTAAATACATTTTTTACCGAACAGGGGATAATGCCTCCCGTAGAGCTAAATCTGGATGTCATGGCATCAACAACGTTGCTGTGGTTTATAAACATCGTTATTCCCGCACTCATTGGATCAGTCTTTATTTTTGATCTTACATTTTTTAATAATAAGAATAATCATGACTGATGTAGCTTTCATATGGCTGACACTGCTTATCCCGTATATTATTCTGATCCTTTTGTTTTTAACCGGATGGGAAAGATTAAAAGCGTATGATCCACAAAAACATACTGCCTTTAGCATGTTCAGCATTGTAATACCTGTTAGAAATGAGCAGCATAACATACTTAAGTTACTGTATTCGCTCAACATTCAGGCTTATGATAAAGCATGTTTTGAAATAATTGTGGTGGATGATCATTCAAATGATTCAGGACTGCAACTGGTACAAAAATTCAGAAGTAAATATGAAGATCTTAATCTTAAAATAATTCAGTTACCCGCGGATGTATATTCCAAAAAAGAAGCCTTAAAAACAGGAATTGCCTCGGCGCAAGGAGATGCTGTAATAACTATGGATGCTGATTGCATAGCCGGAGTAAATTATCTGAAAACCGTAAACGAGTATTACCGCCGGCAAAGACCCCGTCTTCTAGCCGGACCCGTGAGGGTAGATGAAAAGCCTGGTTTGTTTGCGAAACTTCAGGCACTTGAATTTTCCTCTCTGATATTCTCTGCAGCAGGCTCAGCGGGAATATCCAAACCATTAATGGCCAATGGAGCCAATATGATTATCGACAGAGCAGTATTTGATGCCTGGGATAAGGATTTCCTCAGGCTGGAGTATGCCTCCGGTGATGATATGTTTTTGCTGGATCATGTGCGAAAAACCTATGGGCCGCAGGCTGTTCACTTTATCAGGCATGATGAAGCAATACTTACCACTTCACCGGCTGATACACTCAGGCAGTTTGTTAATCAGCGGAAAAGGTGGGTATCAAAAAGTAAAGCTTATCGATATCCCTGGCTGATCATGGTTTCGCTGACCGTTCTACTTACGGCATTGCTTCAGCTAGCATTACTGGCAGCCGCTTTTTTCAGGCCGGGTCTCATATTCGTGGTCTTGCTCCTCTGGAGTATAAAAATAATTTTTGATACAATAGTATTATTCAAGGTAACCCGTTTTTTAAAACAAAAATCCACGCGTTGGTGGATATTATTTCTTTCACTTTGTTATCCGTTTTATGTGATATTTTCTGCCTTTGCAGGCCTGCTATCATCCTATGAATGGAAAGGGAGGCAACATCAAAAATAAAAGATGCTGAAGCGTTATCGCAAGATATTGGCTAACATTACGGCGAATCGCAGGTCAATTTTGCGGGTGATTTTAATATTTTCCTCATTCCCTTCAACCAGGTAAATTTTTTCACCCAGTGCTTCCACCACGCTGGCATCATCCGTAAATGCCGGATCATACTTCTGCTCATAGGCGCGTTTTATTAGTTGGGTATGGAATACCTGAGGTGTTTGTATGCGTTTGATAATCGAGCGATCGATAGCTTCACTGGTTTCATTTTCCACCTTCCTCAATGAGTCGGTAGAATCCACAAAGGGAACTGCGGTTTTATACTTTTGGGCTGCCTCATAAGCCCTTTTGATAGTATCCTGGGAAGGGAATGGTCTTACTCCATCATGTATCCCGGTCAGCCCGTCTCCTGAAACAGCGTTGAGAGCATTCTTAACAGAATCAAACCGGGCGGTTCCCCCGTGAACGATTTGATGTGGTGTGCGAAAGTCAAATTGCTCACAAAGCTCCTTCCAGAATTCAATTTGGCTGGCGGGAAGCGCTACTATTTTTCTGATGGCCGGATCATAGGCATGAAAAGCATCCATGGCCCGCATCAAAAGAGGTTTGTCCCCTACAGGGATAAATTGCTTGGGAATATCGCTTTTCATCCTGCTGCCGCTGCCTCCAGCCACTATAATGATATAATTTTCTGACATAAAAAAAGGTGCATCCTTTTGCCGGATACACCTTCAAAGATATAACATTTTGGTTTAATCAATAATCAGCATGGCGTCACCGTAAGTAAAAAAGCGGTAACCCTCTTTCACAGCTACCTTGTATGCATTCATCAGCACATCATATCCTGCGAATGCCGCCACAAGCATCATCATAGTGCTTTGTGGCAGGTGGAAATTAGTAACCAATGAATTGGCTACGCTAAACTCATAGGGTGGAAAAATGAACTTATTTGTCCAGCCATTGAATGGCTTCACATATCCGGTAATGGAAACTCCTGATTCCAGTGCCTTCATTGTGGTTGTGCCAATGGCGCAGATTTTCTTCCCCTTATCTTTGGTTTGATTGATCAGGTCAGCTGTAGCTTTTTCGATGATCATCTGTTCAGAATCCATCTTGTGCTTTGAGAGGTCTTCCACATCTACTTTTCTGAAGTTACCCAGGCCTGCGTGAAGCGTTAGCTCAGCAAAATTTACACCCTGAATCTCCAGTTTTTTCATGATCTCGCGGCTGAAATGCATGCCAGCAGTAGGTGCTGCCACAGCACCTTCGTGTTTGGCATATATGGTTTGATACCGTTCCTGATCCTCTGGTTCCACAGGGCGGTTTATGATCCTTGGCAGAGGAGTTTCTCCAAGACTTTTAATAAGCTTCTTGAATTCCTGATACTCACCATCATACAGGAAGCGCAGAGTTCTGCCTCGCGAAGTGGTATTGTCAATAACCTCAGCTACAAGCGACTGGTCTTCTCCGAAATAAAGCTTATTTCCTATACGTATTTTCCGTGCAGGATTAACCAGTACATCCCACAAACGGGATTCATGATTGAGTTCCCGCAGCAAAAACACCTCTATTTTTGCTCCTGTTTTTTCCTTTACTCCATGTAACCTGGCTGGAAATACCTTGGTGTTGTTAATTACCATGGTATCCTGATCATCAAAATGGTTCAGGATGTCTTTAAAGGTCTTGTGTTCAATTTCACCTGTACTCTTATGTACGATCATTAGCCGCGATTCATCGCGATGCCTGGCTGGATGATATGCTATTTGTTCTACGGGTAAATTAAACTTAAACTGAGATAATTTCATATAAGTCAACGATTTTTCTTTCGTTAAAAAGGTATGCAAAGGTAATACATTTAACAGCCTGTGTCCAGTGTTTTAATGAAAAACCGGGGATAAACCCTGTAAGATACAGGGCGCCAGTATTATGGAGTTAGGGATTGTTGTGTTACTGCTGCTTTTTCCACAGCTTCTGTGAAAGCTTTGGGAGTAAATGCGTCAGTAACCTTGAAGCCCCCGGATTCTGTCCGCCGCAACTCTTTCAGATAGGCGCCGGAATTCAGATATCGGCCGATATCTCTGGCCAGCGACCGGATGTAAGTTCCCTTGCTGCACTTTACATGAAACACAGCCTGGTTCGACTCCAGAGATAGCAGGTCGAACTCGAAGACCTCCACCTCTTTTGATTTCAGCTCTACCTGCTGATCCTTACGTGCCATATCATAAGCCCGTTGCCCCTTAACCTTAACTGCTGAATAAACAGGAGGAACCTGCTTTATTCTTCCTGTAAATTCATCGAAGGCTTCCTGCACCTTTTCTGCTGTGATAGCTTCAGTGCTGTATGTTTCGTCTATTTCAGTTTCCAGGTCAAACGAAGGAGTGGTAGCACCGAATTGAAACACACCTGTATAGGTTTTCATGCCTTTTTGAAGCTCCGGTATCTTTTTGGTCATGCGGCCGGTGCAAATAATCAGCAAGCCCGAGGCCAGCGGGTCAAGCGTGCCGGCATGTCCTACCTTCAGTTTTTCCCTTATGCGGAAATTCTTTTTAATCCTGTAGCGGATATCCTTTACTATTTTAAATGAAGTAACCCCCTTTGGCTTATCAATAAGGATCAATTGCCCCGCCTTAAAGTCTGTAGCGGGCTGGATATTTTTCAGAGTTTCACACATGAATTAAAAGGTCATTAGCAAAATAGCTGCTATTCCTGCAGCCAGGCAGTAAAAGGCAAAATATTTTAATTTGGCGCGCTTGACCAACCTGATCATCCAGGCGCAGGCAATAATACCTGAGACGAATGCCGCCAAAAAGCCTGTAATCATAACTCCGGCACCAAGTTTCGAGTCAGCTACGTCGCCCGAATAAATATCCATAACCATTTTGGCCAGGATCAATGGCACCACCATCAGGAAAGAAAAGCGGGCTGCTTTAGTGCGGTCAATACCCAGCATAACACTGCTGGAAATGGTGGCTCCCGAACGCGAAATACCGGGTAATATGGCAACAGCCTGAGCAACTCCTATCACCAGCGCATTCCAATAGGTAACGCCCTTGTCTGTGGTTTTAGCCATATCAGCTATAAACAACAAAAGCGCGGTAACTATCAGCATAGCTCCAACCAGCACCACCTGATTGCCAAACAGGCTTTCAATCTGCTTATCAAGCGTGATGCCAATTATTCCAGCAGGAATTATCGAAATACCAATTTTAATGGCAAATTCCATTTCTGCATTCCATTGCCATTGGAAAATGCCACGCAATATCTCCACCACATCTTTCCGGAAAACCACTATTGTACTCAATGCTGTAGCGGCATGAACAACTACTGTCATCAGCATGCTGTCCTCCGGTACTGCAGTGTCGCCCAGCAATACTTTGGTAATCTCCAGATGTCCGCTGCTGCTCACAGGCAAAAACTCCGTTAGCCCTTGAATAATGCCAAGGATCAGTGCTTCAATCCAACTCATTGCCTGCTTATTTATTCTTCTGGTTTAGAAGCTGACGGGCGCTTCATTATAGCGAAAATCTCAATAACATATCCTGCTAAAATAAGGATAGGTGCCAGGGTCATCCTGCGGAAACTAAAGATCTCCTCACTGAACACATTCGGATCATCCGAACCGCCGCCTGCCATTAAAATAAAGCCAAGAGCAATCAATACAAGGCCCGTTACCAGCAATATATAACTTTGCCGGCCAAATGTAAAATCTTCGTGCTTTACCCTCTGCTGCTTAACAGCAGTAACTTTTGTTCTATCCTTTTTTCTCTGTGTTGCTGTTGCCATAATAACTGACGTTTAATAATAATAAAGATTATCAGTTTTGATCTTTAGGTATTTTCGTACTGCAAAATAAGTGGAAATCCATGTAAAAATAAAGCCGATAGCGATAACTCCTGCAAAAAGTATCAGGTACAGGTCAATATCAGTCAGGTTTATCAATTCCGGGAAGTTGTTGTATACCAGATACATCGTGCCCACCAGTAAAGCAATTGCCAACAGTGAGGCTATAAAACCATGTAGAATTCCTTTAATCAAAAAAGGCCTTCGGATAAACCGCTGCGTGGCACCAACCAGTTGCATACTCTTAATGAGAAAGCGCTTGGCGAAAACTGAAAGCCGGATTGTATTATTGATAAGCGCAATGGCTATCAGGATCAATATAGCGCTAAAACCAAGAATGATGATGCTGATCTTGCGCAGGTTTTTATTCACAGCCTCCACCACCGACTTTTCATAATAAACCTCTTTAACTCCGGGCTGCCCGCTAAGCTCCTGCTTAATCACAGCCAGTGAATCATTATTGGCATACTCCGCCCGCATATTAACCTCTATGGATGGCAGCAGCGGATTATATCCCAAAAAGTCCACAAAATCCTCCCCAAGCTCCGACTGAAATTCACGCGCAGCCTGCTCTTTCGTTATATATGTTGTCGATTTCCGGTAAGGTTCGGCATCAATAGCCTTGCGCATAAGAATAATGTCCGCTTCACTCACATTATCATGCATGATTACCGACATGGTGATATTTTCCTTCACATAATCCGAAAGTCGTTTTGCATTCAGCAGTATCAGCCCAACAAGCCCAAGCATAAACAAAACAAGGGCGATGCTTAATACTGTGGTGAAAACAGAGGTCGTCAGCCGTCGTTTGTTAAATTTTTCTTCCTTCTTTGCCATAGCACATTTGAAAGGGCTAAGATAATAATTTTTCTTCCAGCTAAAACCACTTCATTATTTTCAACTCTTAAATCTTGTTAAACCTTCAATTGTCAGGGCATTGCATATGTATTCTATGTAGCCGGATTGTTTTTTGGGCGGCTAAACGGTCTGCGGCTGCAAGCTGTGTTGTGGCTGCCAGCTTGTTGCATCCCGTGGACAGGAGCTCGCTCGCGCTCCGCCCTGCCACGGGGCAACAACCAGGCAGCCACTGCCACAGGCTTTCCGCCTCCGCCCTGCCGCGCGCTCCTCACAGCAGAGCTGCTTTAAAAATTGAATAGTACTGGCCCCGCACCGGATGTCTTTTTGTGGCAAGTGGAATTCATCGCTTTATATCCTCCATATGGTATTCAAACTGCATCAGGCGACTGCCAAAAAACATGTTATTGCATTAATTAAAACACATTCGCTCCTATTTACCACAGTTTTCATAAATTCGCACTCTTATTTAAAAAGTAGAAACATCTGACAATCATGGATTATAATTTTCGGGAGATAGAAAAAAAGTGGCAGGAGTACTGGGCTGCAAATAAAACCTTTAAAGCTGATAACAATTCTGAAAAGGAGAAATATTACGTCCTCGACATGTTCCCTTATCCATCCGGATCAGGTTTGCATGTAGGACATCCCCTGGGCTATATTGCATCCGACATCGTGGCAAGGTACAAAAGAAATGAAGGCTACAACGTGCTTCACCCTATGGGTTTTGATGCCTATGGATTACCTGCTGAGCAATATGCCATACAAACCGGCACACACCCTGCCGTTACCACCGCAAAAAACATCAAACGCTATCGGCAGCAGCTTAACCAGATTGGTTTTTCATACGACTGGGACCGCGAAATACAAACCTGCGATCCGAAATATTATAAATGGACACAATGGACATTCATCAAGCTTTTTGAACACTGGTTTGATAAGGATAAACAAAGCGCACGGCCGATCATCGAACTGGTGAATCATTTCGAGAAAAACGGTAATGAAAAAATTAATGCATCCTGCAATGAGCATGAAGCTTTTACTGCTGATGAATGGAAAAACATGGATCATGTCCAGCAGCAGCAGATATTGATGAACTATCGCCTGGCTTATCTTTCTGAAACTATGGTAAACTGGTGCCCCGCCCTGGGAACCGTGCTTGCCAATGATGAGGTTAAAGACGGTTTCTCTGAAAGGGGCGGGCATCCCGTGGAAAGAAAAAGGATGACGCAGTGGTCGCTGCGCATCAGCGCTTATGCTCAGCGGCTACTTGATAATCTGGAAAAACTTCGCTGGCCAGAATCCATCCGGGAAATCCAGCGCAACTGGATTGGACGCTCCGAGGGAGCAGTCGTGTATTTTCCGGTGAAAGGCTCGGAAAAAAACATAAAAGTATTCACCACCCGTCCTGATACCTTATTTGGCTCAACTTTCATGGTGTTGGCACCCGAGCACGAACTGGTGGATGAATTGACGGCACCTGACCGCAAGCCGCAGGTTGAAGAATATGTAGCCAAAGCTAAAAACCGTTCCGAACGCGAGCGTATGTCAGAGGTGAAACAAGTGAGCGGAGTATTTACCGGTTCCTATGGTGTGAACCCGCTCAATGGTAAAGAAATCCCTATCTGGATTGCCGATTACGTGCTCAGCGGATACGGCACTGGAGCCATTATGGCAGTGCCGGCACACGACAGCCGCGACTTTGCCTTTGCCCGTCACTTCAACCTTCCAATAATACAGGTGGTAACCAAACCTGACGAGGAAATTATTCCCACTATAGAATGGAAGGAATCATACGACTCCAAGGAGGGAGTGATGATCAATTCTGCTTTTATTAATAATATGGAAGTGAGCGAGGCAATCAGTGAGATCATTAAAAAGATAGAAGCAAGCAATGCAGGATATGGCACTGTGAATTACCGCCTGCGTGATGCCATCTTCAGCCGTCAGCGCTACTGGGGTGAACCTTTCCCGGTGTATTACAAAGACGGAATGCCTTATCCGCTGGATGAATCCCAACTGCCACTGGAACTACCGGAGGTGGATGAATATAAACCAACTGCTGAAGGTGAACCGCCACTGGCCAGGGCTAAAAACTGGAAAACAGAGGAAGGCTATCCGCTGGAAACAAGCACCATGCCCGGCTTTGCAGGCTCAAGCGGGTATTATTACCGCTATATGGACCCGCACAATAATGAGGAATATTTCAATAAAAAAGCCAACCAGTACTGGCAGGACGTGGATCTGTATCTCGGTGGTGACGAACATGCTACCGGCCATTTGATCTATGCCCGTTTCTGGGCTATGTTCCTCTACGACATAGGCATGACCGTGAAGGAAGAACCTTTCAGACGCTTGATCAATCAGGGAAAAATTCAGGGCCGCTCCAATTTCGTCTACAGAATTGCAGGAACCAATAAATTTGTCTCATACAATAAGCGGAAGGAATACAAAACTCAACGAATCCACGTGGATATCAATCTTGTACAAAATGATATCCTGGATACCCAGGCCTTTAAGAATTGGATGCCGGAATATAGAAACGCTGAATTCATTCTGGATGATGATGGGAAATATGTGTGTGGTTGGGAAGTGGAGAAAATGAGCAAGTCCAAATACAATGTGCAAAACCCTGATGACCTCATTGAGGAGTATGGTGCTGACACCTTCCGCCTCTACGAAATGTTCCTGGGGCCCATTGAAAGCCATAAACCCTGGGATACTCAGGGCATTGAAGGAGTATCCAGGTTCATCAGGAAATTCTGGCGGTTATTTCATGATCAGAATAATGAATTTTCAGTTTCCGAAGAAAAAGCAAATGATAAAGAGCTGAAAGTACTTCATCAGACCATAAAAAAAGTAAGGGCTGATGTGGAAAAACTTTCATTCAATACATCGGTGAGCCAGTTTATGATCTGTGCAAATGACCTTGGCGAACTGAAAACAAATAAGCGTGAAGTGCTTGAGCCGCTGGTCGTTCTCATCTCTCCCTTTGCACCGCATATGGCTGAAGAGCTATGGAGGCTGCTTGGGCATGAGCAAAGCGTGGCTTATGCCTCATTGCCCGAATTTAAGGAACAATACATCAGGGAGTCCACATTTGAGTATCCTGTGTCATTTAATGGTAAAATGCGCTTTAAAATTGAACTACCGGTGGATATGCCGAAAGTGGAAGTTGAAAAAGCTGTGCTTGATGATGAACGATCAGAAAAATACCTGGGAGGAAAACCACCCCGAAAGGTTATTGTGGTACCAAAACGAATTGTCAATGTAGTGGTAGCTAAATAAGCTGATTAATATGAACTAATAAGCGGAAGCGGGGTTTAGAAAGTAAATCCCGTTTTTTTTTGGCCTGGAATTTGAAACCCGTGAAAAAAATCAAACCACTTTTGATATGGAAAGAATAGCAAAAAGTATTACCAGCCCCGCAACAGCACCTAAAGCAGCAACATTCCTTTTAATGACTTTTCTGATCAGTTTTTCAGCAATGGCACAGGATGAGCTCAGGCATGATCCTAATCGTGCCTTTAGCCCGGGGGAGTATCTCAAGTTCAGGATATATTATCATTCTTTTGTTACAGGAAATATCTCGGCCGGCTACGCCACCCTGAAAATACAGGAAGAAACCGAGGAACTGTATGGCCGTGAAACCATGCATATTATTGGTGATGGCAATACCAGTGCCGGCCTGGGCTTGTTTTATAAAATAGATAACCATTACGAAACGTTTTTAGATACACGTACTCTTGCACCCTGGAAATTTATCCGGAGAGTAAATGACGGCGGATATATTATTGATCATGATACCTATTTTGATCAAAGAAAATCAGTGGCTTATTTCAGAGACAATAAAAATGAAAAACGGAAAACCGTGAATACTACCAAATATGTGCAGGATGTTGTTTCTTTGATTTATTATGCACGAACCCTGGATTACAGTAATGCAAAAGAGGGTGACATCTTCAGCGTTGATTTTATGATCGATGATACTACCTACACCGCGAGTATTCAGTACAATGGTATTGAAAATGTAACTACTAAGCTGGGGAAATTCCGCTGTATAAAGATTATACCGCTGTTGGAAATGAGCGATGTTTTTGATGAGGAGGATCCAATGGTATTGTATGTTACCGATGACAAAAACAGGATTCCGTTATTTGGTGAAAGTGAATTAAAGATTGGTTCAATTCGTCTTGAGTTGGAGGAATATGAGGGACTGAGAAATTATTTCTCGTCAGCCATTCGCTGGAATAATTGATTTAGTAAATTAGCACTGTTATTAGCCGGCGACAGACAGGGTGTAATATCCAATGCTTAGCAGATCCATAAATAACTCATATAATGTCTAAAAGAAATCTTCTTACTGCTGTTGCAGCAATACTGCTCGTAACAGCAGTATCATTTGCCTTCGCCGGATTGTCCGGTATTGATCAGGATAAACCCACCTATAAAGAGCTTTGGAGTAAAGTTGAGAAGCTGGAGAAAGACGGTAAACCACAGGCAGCATTGAAATATGTGATGCAGGTGAGAGAAAAAGCCAGGCTCGAAGATAATCAACCGCAGTTGATCAAATCTGTAGTCTTTGAAATAGACCTAAAAAACAGATTTGTGGAAGACCAGCAGCAGGAGGCAGTAAAAATCCTCCGTTCTGCTTTTGATCTGACGAATGATAAGGTGGCACAGGCCATATTGCATTCAATGCTGGCCGGTGCTTATAATAATTACCGGATATGGAGCAGGTACAGAACCAGCGGACGCACAGAGCTGGTTTCGGATACATCGGACAACATAAGCCAGTGGAGTGGCAAAAGGCTGGTAAAGGAATCCATCAGGCACTACCAGGCTTCCCTGAAAAATAAAAAACTGCTGTCAGAAACATCTCTAAAAGACTATGACGAAATCATTCTCAGGCATATTAATCAGGATGATTTTCTTCATAATATTTATGACTTGTTAGCCATCAGGGCACTGGAGTTTTACGGATCCGAACCGCTTCAGTTGAAAGAGGCAGGAGCTGAAAATGATTTTTCAGAAGCGGGTTATTTCAAAACCGGCGGGGAGTTTCATGCTATCAATATTGGAGAAGATGAAAACGATTATCGGGATCTGGCTATTAGAATTTTCCAGAATCTGCTGAGCATACATAAAAATGATGCAGATCCTTTTTTGACAGTTTATTTTGACCTGCAAAGGCTGCAGTATGTGCGGGATAAATCTCTGCGTTCTGATGCGGCTGAAATGTATCGTTTTGCACTCGAAAATCTATTGGAAAAACATCAGGACAATAAAGTATCAACCAGAATACAATATAATCTGGCTCTTTACTGGCAAGCCCGGGGCGAAAAATACAACCGCAGCATGCCGGGTGATGAACATAAATGGGATCTGGTGAAGGCCAAAGAATACTGCCAGTCTGCCATAGAAAAATTCCCGAAGTCATTTGGTGCACAGCAATGTGAGCATTTGCTGGAAAAACTGCAGGCTGCAACTGCGCGACTGAAAACGGATCAGGCTGTGATACCCGGTGAACCGGTGCTGGCTTCTCTTCATTATAAAAATATCGATACACTTCATTTCAGCATATATAAAATGGATTATTACAAATGGAGTGGATTATCAAATCACCGTGAAGAATTGCTAACGGAACTGAAAAACTTAGAAAGCCTCAGAAACTGGTCCGTGAAAATACCTGATGATGGTGACATGCAGGAGCACGTTCTTGAGCTGTCGCTGCCTGAGCTGAACAAAGGGCACTACATCATTCTGTTTTCTGATGATAAGGAGATCACTTATGGCAAATCACTGGTGAATTACGTGAGTCTTTTTTCATCCCGGCTTTCTGTGGTATTGCAATCAAGGCATTCTGAAAAGGATTTTGGATATGTGCTTGACCGGGAAAAGGGTGAAGCCTTAAAGGATGTAAAGCTGCGTTTTCTCACTATCAGAAATAACTATCGAAGTAAAAAGGTGGATGCCAAAGTATTGGGGCAGGCTGTAACGGATGCAGGGGGTTACTTCAGCTTTGATGCCGGCGGGGATTACAGGCGTTACTTTATTGAAGCCACAAGGGGCGATGATAAACTGATTACCGGAGAGTTTTTTCAAAGCAGGAAATATTCACCCGCGGCAGCCAAAGAGAACATCAGCACCAGATTATTCACCGACCGCTCCATTTACCGCCCTGGGCAAACAATACATTTTAAAGGCATTGTGCTCGGGTCAAAAGAAAAATCCCATAAGATAAAAAGCGACTTCCCGGTCAATGTGCAGTTGAGGGATGCCAACCATGAGACCGTTAAAGAACAGAAGTATACTACCAATGAGTACGGGTCATTTAACGGCTCTTTTGTTTTACCTGCTACCGGACTTACCGGAAACTTCCAGCTTCAGACAAAACACGGAAGTATCAGCTTCAGGGTTGAAGAATACAAGCGCCCTCGCTTTGAAGTGGAGCTGCAGAAAGTGGAAAAGTCATTTAAGCTTAATCAGAAGATAGCAATGAAAGGAAAAGCTGAGGCATATGCCGGCAGCAAGATCAGCAACGCGAAGGTGAGCTATGAGGTAACCCGCTCGACATACTTTTTCCCGTGGCAATACAGATATGGTTATCTTCCTCCACCGAATCCCTCAGGTGGTACGGTGATAAAAACCGGGCAAACTGAAACAGATGAAAACGGCAACTTCACAATATCCTTTACAGCCATTCCCGGTGAAAAGCAGTATCGCCATGATCCTGTTTTCCGTTATGTGGTAAAGGTGGATGTTACGGATATAAACGGTGAAACCCGCTCAGACAGCCGCACGGTTTCTGCCGGTGAAAAAGCCCTGGTGCTGGATGTGGATATCCCGGAAAAAGTTAACCGCACACAATTGATGGAATATAAAATATCCGCGGAAAACCTGGATGGCGCTTCTGTTAATGCATCAGGACACCTGAAGATCGAAAGGCTGCAGCAGCCTGAGCGCCTGCTAAAAAAACGGTCATGGGAAATTCCTGACAACTATGCTTTGGATAAGTCAGAATTTGAAAAAATATTCCCCCATGAACAATATAAAACCGGGCTGGACAAGAATTTATGGAAAGTTGAAAAGCAGGTGTTCAATTGCAATTTCGATACTGAAAATTCGGATTCACTTTTTATGAATTGCGCCGCTGACTGGAATGAGGGTGTTTACCGTTTGACCATCAAAGCCAATGATGCCTTTGGGGAAGAGGTTGAAAGGAAAAAATACTTCACCCTTTATGATCCTGAAACGGATAATATGCCTGAAAAAACCTTTTTCTTCACTGAAATAAACAAAACCACTGCAGAACCTGGTGAAGAACTGAACTTATTGTTTGGATCATCTGCAAAAGATGCCGGGTTTTATCTTAGCTGGGGAATGGATAATCAGGTTTTAGGAGAAAAGAAAATCAAGCTGTCGGAAGAAAAGAAACTGATAAGCATACCCGTAGAGGAGGCATGGCGCGGAGGATTTTACATCTACATTTTCATGCAAAAGGATAATGTCCTTTATTATAAAAAATACCACATTGATGTTCCCTACTCAAATAAAAAACTAAAAACCCAACTGATTACTTTCCGGGATAAAATGAAACCCGGGGCACAGGAGCAATGGAAGATCAGATTAAGCGGCCCGAAAGGAGAAGAGGTGGCTGCCGAAATGCTGGCATCCATGTACGATGCTTCGCTGGATCAGTTCACTGACCATTCCTGGAGCTTTCCTTACATGCATCAAAATGCTGAACTGCTGCGAATGATGACAGGAGCAGGCAGAAGTACACAAAATTCTATATATTTATCAGGCTTCAATAGTAAAAGGCGGATGCCCCATGAGCTTATTAGAGAACAATTGATTCCTTCTTATTATTCATTCGGTTCAGGCAGGTTCAGGGTAGCAGGGAATATTGAAACATTTGAAATGCTTGATGCAGATGACGCACCATTGTTACAGGCGAATTACCGCAAAAGCAGCCCCGTGAATAAAGCGGAATCAGAAGCCCGGGTTGAAGATTCTATAGGTAATCCCTCTCAGGAAAAGAAATCAACACCCGCCCTCCGCACCAACTTTTCCGAAACAGCTTTCTTTTACCCCACCTTGCGGACCAATGAAGATGGTGAAATACTGCTGGAGTTCACCATGCCGGAATCCGTCACCCGCTGGAAATTCATGACCCTGTCGCATACCAAAGACCTGAAATATGACTTACTGACAAAAAACGTGCAGACACAAAAAGAGCTGATGGTAATGCCGAATATGCCACGCTTTTTGCGTGAATCTGATACCATTACTGTCAGTACCAAAATCTCTAATCTGACAGCTAAGAAACTGGATGGAACAGCCACTATTAAGCTCTTTGATCCTGTGAATATGAAGGAGATCACTGATGACTTTTCGGTGAATAACAGGCAAAAAGCATTTACTGTGGATCAAGACGGTAATACAAGTGTCGCCTGGAAAATGGCTGTTCCTCTGGGATATGAAGCTATTACCTGGCGCATCACTGCCGAAACGGAAAATCATTCTGACGGTGAAGAAAAATTGCTGCCGGTTCTACCTAACCGCAGGCTGGTAACTGAGTCCATGCCCATGTCTGTCAGAAAAAATAAAACCAAAGAATTCAGCTTTGATAAGCTGTTGAATTCAGGAGAATCGAATACGCTTGAGCATTACCGTTACACGCTGGAAGTTACGCAAAATCCTGCCTGGTATGCTGTGCAGGCCCTGCCTTATCTGGCGGAATTCCCGCACGAATGCTCCGAGCAGATATTCAGCCGCTATTACGCCAATACTTTGGCAGGCAGCATCGCGAACGCTAATCCGAAGATCAAAAAAGTATTTGATGCATGGCGCAATATCGAACCGGATGCAATGATGAGTAAACTGCAACAAAATGAAGAGCTGAAGTCCATCGTTCTTAGCGAGACACCCTGGGTTAGGGACGCGAAAAATGAAGCGGAGCAGAAACGCCGGATTGCGATGTTGTTTGACCTGAATACCATGAGTAATCAGCAGGATGCCGCACTGTCCAGGCTTCAAAAAATGCAGCTGAATAATGGCGGCTGGCCGTGGTTTGGGGGCAGTTATCCAAGCCGGTACATCACACAACATATCGTGGCAGGATTTGGTCATATGCAGGTTTTGAATGTTGCGGATATAAGAAATGACAGGGAGGTAAGGCAGATGATCCGCGTGGCAGTGAGCTATCTGGATGAGGAAATTAAAGATGACTTCAACCGCGTGAAGGAGCATGGTAACCTTCAGGATAACAACCTGGAGAATGTTCAGGTACAGTATCTGTATGCCCGAAGCTTTTTTATGAAGGACTTTCCCCTGCACGCTTCTGCTGAGAAAGCTTATCAGTTTTACCTGGGGCAGGCAAAACAATATTGGCTGAAACAGAATATTTATCTGCAGGGTATGCTTGCGTTGGCGCTCCATCGTCAGAAGGAAAAAACTGCCTTGAAAATCATGGAATCCATTAAAGATAAAGCATTATATGATGAAGAAATGGGCATGTACTGGCGCAGGAACAATGGCTGGTACTGGTCGCAGGCACCCATTGAGCGGCAGGCTTTGCTGATAGAAGCTTTTGATGAGATACTCGATGACAGCGAAAGTGTGGAGGAAATGAAGCTGTGGCTGCTTAAACAAAAGCAAACGCAGAGCTGGGAAACCACCAAAGCCACTGCTGAAGCTGTTTATGCGCTGCTGCTGCGCGGAGCTGACCTGCTTTCCACAGGGAATACGGTGGAATTGACAGTAGCAGACCAACGCATCAATCCCACAGATGATCCTGAAATTGATACAGAAGCCGGCACCGGATATTTTAAAAAGGTGTGGAATGATGTGAAACCGGGAATGGGTAAGGTGGTGTTTGAAAATAGCGGACAGAATGTGGCCTGGGGAGCTGTGTACTGGCAATATTTCGAGCAGCTTGATAAGATTACAGGACATGATTCACCACTATCTATGCAAAAAGAATTATTTAAAGAGATTAAAACCGGAACCGGACGCAAACTTCAGGCTTTGAAAGAAGACGATCCAATACAACCCGGCGACCGGGTGATCGTGAGGATAATGCTTAGCACTGACCGGGATATGGAATTTGTCCACCTGAGTGATATGCGGGCATCCGGCCTGGAGCCTGTGAATGTGCTCTCGCAAATGAAATATCAGGACGGGCTGCACTATTATGAAAGCACAAAAGATGCCGCCACTCACTTTTTCTTCGATTGGCTGCCCAAAGGGAAATACGTCTTTGAATATCCGCTCTACGCGGCGCAGAAAGGAAACTTTTCCAATGGAATAAGCACAGTGCAATGCATGTATGCACCGGAATTTGCAGCACATTCCAGGGGTATTCGTATTTCCATCGAATAAGATGATCTTATATCACTCAAAATAATCAACAGCAGAGGTATTTTTTATTTACTTCTGCTGTTTGATTTTACAGGGCCGCTGTATTTATGTTCTCCTGTGTTACGAATTAATGTAATTTAGCAGGATAAACCATTCCTGGTATCAGGAGAAAAATATCATTATGCAAAACTACCGTCGCTGGCTGTTTGTGATCCCGGTGATCATTCTCCTGGGTCTTATCGCCTGGTATTTTTCTAATATTATCGCATATATACTTTTGGCTGCAGTTTTTTCATTCATAGGGAATCCCCTTGTAAAACTACTGAACCGGATCAGGATAGGAAAATTCAAAATGCCACGCTACCTTAGTGCTTTGCTCACCCTGCTGGTGATGATCAGCCTGGTTGCAGGTTTCTTCTACATTTTTGTTCCTGTTTTGTTATATCAGGCCGGGTCCTTTGCTGAGATTGATGTTACGGAATTGCTTGCCAGTCTTGAAGAACCGTTGCTTCAATTCCAGGCATGGGGTCTGAACCAGGGAATTCTGGATGAAGGTGAATCATTCAACGAGATGATTGCATCTCAGTTGGCATCCATCCTTAACTATACCAATTTTTCCGATGCCTTTGGAAAACTGCTGGAACTGACCGGCACATTATTCATTGGAGTATTCTCTGTTTTATTTATCAGTTTTTTCTTTCTGAAGGATGAGCATCTATTTACCAATGGAATTATGCTACTGACACCGGACAGGTATCACGACCAGGCAAAAACCATCCTGAAAGATACCAGTTATCTGCTTAGCCGCTATTTCATTGGGATAGTACTGGAGATAATATCCATGATCACTTTGCTCACCGTTGGCGGAACCATAGTGGGCGTAAAGAATGCCTTTTTTATAGGGTTTGTGGGCGGATTGATGAATGTGATCCCATATCTTGGGCCTGTCATTGGCGCCATAATGGCCGCATTGTTAGTGGCCTCGGCCAACCTTGATGCAGCATTTTATGATGTAACTTTCCCCATGATGTTATCCATCGTAGGCGTATTTGTGGTATGTAATCTTATCGATAATATTGTATTGCAGCCAACCATCTATTCTGCCAGTGTGAGATCCCATCCCGTGGAAATATTTTTGGTGATACTGATTGCCGGCTCAGTGGCCGGCATACCGGGTATGATCCTGGCCATCCCTACTTATACATTTTTCAGGGTAATTGCCAAGCAGTTCTTAAGCAACCTCAAAGTGGTGAGGAAAATCACGGAGCGCATATGAGTTTACTGGCCGAAATCCGTGATAAGATCAATTTGTTGGGAAAGCTTACAGCTGCACGTGCCTGGAACGCGCTAAAGCTGGAGCTAAGCTATTCGCTCAGCAATCTTTCAGGAAAGCCGCTGCTGTGGGCGTATCCCTCTTCATTTTCCCTTGAGCCCACCAACCGCTGTAATCTCAGATGCCCTGAATGCCCCACCGGAGCTAAAACCATGATCCGAACCCCGGGGGATATCTCCTGGGAGGTTTTTAAGGCTGCTACTGAGCAAATGAAACGTACAGCCTCATATATGATCCTGTATTTTCAAGGCGAGCCGTTTTTGCACCCGCAGATATTTGACATGATAAAGCATGCCCGACAAAAAAAAATGTATGTAGCCACATCTACAAATGCCCATTATCTGGATATGACTCGTGCAAAACAGTTGGTGGAATCCGGCCTTGACAGGCTGATCGTTTCACTGGATGGTACCGATCAGGAAACCTATGAAAAGTACAGGAAAGGCGGTGATATCAACAAAGTACTGGAAGGGATACGCAACATTATACAGGCAAAAAAAGAATTCAAGAGTCATTTGCCATTTGTGGAGCTGCAGTTCCTGGTACTGGGTACCAACGAACACCAGCTGGGGCAGGTGAAACAGCTCGCCAGGGAACTGAAAGTGGATAAGCTTGCGTTGAAATCAGCTCAGCTTTATGACTTTGAAAATGGTAGTCCTTTTATCCCGGGAAATCCCAAACATTCACGGTATCTCAAGCTTCCCACAGGAAAATATGCCATTAAACTAAAGATGAAAAACCGCTGCTACCGCATCTGGACAGGTTGTGTGATTACTTTCAATGGAGATGTGGTGCCCTGCTGCTTTGATAAAAACGCGGATTTCAATATGGGCAATATCAAAGAAACGGATTTCACCGATTTGTGGAAATCGGATAAGTATCAGAAATTCAGAAAGCAAATCTATACCAGTCGCGACAACATCGGTATGTGCCGCAATTGTACAGAGGGCTTACTGCGGACATAAAAAAATGATGGCAAGCCCTCGCTTGCCATCAAACCCTAAACCTAAAAATAAATAGTCATGAGCGCCTAAGGGATCATTTATCCTGACAATTGATAAAGATCCTGGTTAGACTGTCATTATGTCTTTTTCCCTGGCTTCCAGAAGCTTTTCAGCCTTGTCTGTGTATTCATCCGTTAATTTCTGAATATCATTTTCCAGACGTTTTACTTCATCTTCCGGTACACCTTCTTTTTCCAGCTTTTTAGCATTATTATTTCCCGTTTTGCGGGCAGTACGGATACTCACCTTAGCAGTTTCCGTTACTTCTTTGGCTTTTTTCACCAGGTCTTTCCTGCGTTCCTCCGTTAATGCCGGTACGGTGATCCTGATCAGTGTGCCGTCATTCTGTGGATTGAAACCCAGATTTGCAGCCATTATTGCCTTTTCAATGGCCTGAATGTTATTTTTATCCCATGGCTGAACCACAATTGTCCTTGGATCAGGTGTGCTGATACTTGAAACCTGATTGAGCGGCATCAGCGTGCCATAGCTTTCCACTTTTACACTGTCAAGCATGCCCGGATTGGCCTTGCCGGCACGGATATTGAGAAGTTCCCGTTCCAGGTGCCTGATAGAGCTGCTCATTTGCTCTTTAGTCTCATTATAAATAGCTTGGGTTTCCTGGCTCATAAATGATCATTTTTTCTCTCGTTCACAAAAATAATACAATAACAACAAAATGCAATGGTTTATAAAAAAAACAATCAAATCTTACGAAAATCCCGCCTTTAAGTTTCAGTGAAAGTGGAAATTTAGTTCTAAAAACAAAGTAGGCAATACTAGATATTAATCCTGAAATAATGTATCTTTGTTAAAAAGTATGATATGACTGAATTTGCAGAAAAATACATTAATCCTTTCACCGATTTTGGGTTTAAAAGGCTTTTTGGCGAAGAACCCAATAAAGACCTTCTGCTTGATTTTCTCAATGAACTTCTTAAGGATGAGCAGGGGAAAATCATTAACCTCACCTATCTTAAAGATGAACAACTGGGAGCAGTAGAACTTGACCGTAGAGCAATCTTTGATCTGTATTGTGAAAATGAAATGGGAGAGAAGTTTATCGTTGAATTACAGAAAACCAAACAGAATTTTTTCAAGGACAGGACGGTTTATTATTCTACTTTTCCTATTCGTGAGCAGGCTAAAAGAGCTGACTGGAATTATGAATTGAAAGCAGTATATACCATAGCCATTCTTGACTTTGTGTTTGATGAAGACAAGGATCAGCCTGATAAATTCCGCTATGATGTTAAGCTTACAGATCAGGAGTCAAAAAAACTGTTCTATGATAAATTAACGTTTATCTATCTTGAAATGCCCAAATTCAGGAAAACAGTTGATCAGCTTGAAACAAGGTTTGATAAATGGCTATACGTGCTGCGTAACCTCAACAGGCTTGACCGGATTCCGGATAAATTGCGTGAACAGATTTTTGAAAAACTTTTTGAAGCAGCTGAAATAGCAAAATTCACACCAGATCAAATACGTTCTTATGAAGATAGCCTTAAATACTATCGCGACTTGAAGAACTCGCTGGATACAGCCTGGGAAG
>CAYZDA010000015.1:0-55981 GCA_964477095.1 uncultured Bacteroidales bacterium
CCAACGTCCGCCTAAGGCGGATATGAGCCCGAGGAGCTACCACTGCTCCACCCCGTAATATATTTTTAAAATAGTATAATCAAAAGAACGATTTTATCCCCGAAAGGGTTTGCAAAGATAATAAAATTTTATTCGCCTGCAACTAAATTGAACTATTATCGCAATTTTCTATTCATTATCTTTGTGCACTTTTTGTTAAGTACTGTGCAAATGTATAATTTGTATCATTGCACTGCATAGAAAATCAACATTTATTTTTGATTCATGACACATAAAGCTGGTTTCGTAAACATTATAGGTAAACCCAATGCGGGTAAATCCACTCTGATGAATTCTTTGGTAGGTGAACGTCTGGCAATTGTTACCAGTAAAGCGCAGACAACCAGGCACCGGATTCTCGGAATAGTGAATGATGAACATCATCAGGTGATATATTCCGATACTCCCGGTATACTTGAACCGGGATATAAGCTTCATGAATCAATGATGAATATGGTCAGGGATGCTTTTCAGGATGCGGATGTATTTTTGCTTATACAGGAAATAAAAGACAAAAATATCCGGCAGGAGGTTATCGATGATCTTAATAAATCAGAAAAACCGCTGTTAGTGGTATTGAATAAAGTTGATATAGTCAAGCAGGAAGAGGTACTGGAAGCAGTGAAATTCTGGCGTGAGCAGTTCAAAGAAGCCCATATCATTCCGGTTTCGGCGCTACATGGCTTTAATATTGATGCTGTAAAAGAGAATATCCAGGAGTTACTTCCTGAGTCACCACCCTATTATGCCAAGGATCAGCTAACCGATCGACCTATGCGGTTTTTTATTGCAGAAATCATCAGGGAAAAAGTCTTGCTGCAATATCGCAAGGAAATACCTTATTCAGTTGAGGTGGAAGTAACCGAATATAAGGATACCGGTAAGCTGGTGCGGATAAGCGCTATTGTTTATGTTGAAAGAGAGAGCCAGCGAAAGATAGTGATCGGTCATCAGGGGAAAGCCATTAAAGGATTGGGCATTGAAGCCCGCAGAGAA
Source organism: uncultured Bacteroidales bacterium (assembly GCA_964477095.1). Classification (GTDB taxonomy): domain Bacteria; phylum Bacteroidota; class Bacteroidia; order Bacteroidales; family PWNQ01; genus PWNQ01. Next base: position 1,036 of record CAYZDA010000015.1, read on the forward strand.
ATAGAAAAATTCATCGGCAATAAAATCTTTCTTGATTTGAGTGTGAAGATCAGCAAAGACTGGCGTGATGATGAGAATAAATTAAAACAATTCGGATATCCGGTAGAATAAAAGATACAATGGGAAATATCATAGCAATAGTTGGAAGGCCAAACGTGGGGAAATCCACGCTGTTTAACAGGTTAATACACCGGCGTGAGGCCATAGTAGAGTCCACCAGCGGGGTAACCCGCGACCGGCATTACGGCAGATCAGACTGGAACGGGAAGGATTTTTCTGTAATTGATACAGGAGGTTATGTCAAGGGATCAGAAGATGTATTTGAAGAAGCTATCCGCCGGCAGGTGACCCTTGCCATGGACGAAGCTGATGTACTGGTTTTTGTTGTGGATGGCAGGACAGGACTGACAGATATGGATCGTGATGTATATAATCTACTTAGACGGACCGACAAGCCTGTTTTTGTTGTGGTAAATAAAATTGATACAGGTAAAAATTTCTATGATTCCGCGGAGTTTTATGAGCTTGGGGTGGATAAGGTATATCCAATATCAGCAATTAATGGTGGTGGAACAGGCGATCTGTTGGATGATGTGGTCAAGCACATAAGTGAATCATCAAATGAGGAAGACCCGGAGATTCCCAAAATTGCGGTGGTAGGACGACCAAATGCCGGTAAATCCTCCCTGGTGAATTTGCTTGTCGGTGAAGAACGCAATATAGTAACCCCCGTTCCGGGTACAACCCGTGATGCCATAAACTCGCATTATAAAGGCTATGGGAAAGAATTCATCTTTGTTGATACAGCAGGATTGAGGAAAAGGAGTAAGGTGAGTGAGAGTATTGAATTCTACTCGACTTTACGATCGGTAAGAGCCATTGAAGAAAGTGATGTGTGTATTGTGATGGTGGATGCAACAAGAGGATTTGAAGGCCAGGATAGCACTATTTTTTCATTGGCTGCCCGCAACAGGAAAGGGATAGTAATAGCAGTGAATAAATGGGATCTGGTGGAAAAAACTCATAATACCAGTAAGGAATTCGCAGAAATGATCCAGAAAAAGATTGCTCCTTTAAGAGATATACCTGTAATTTTTACCTCGGTTGTTGACAAGCAGAGGATAGTGAAGCTGTTGGAAACTTCCATGGAAGTGTTTGAAAACAGAAAGCGCAAACTGGCAGCTTCGCAGCTCAACAAAATCATACTTCCAAAATTAAAGGATAATCCACCACCAATGTATAAGGGAAAAGCCATAAGGCCAAAATACATTAGCCAGTTGCCGGTTAATTATCCCGCTTTTGCGGTATTTTGTAATCTGCCGCAATATGTAAAGGATCCTTATAAACGGTTTGTGGAAAATAAAATAAGGGAGAACTTCCAGTTTCACGGAAGCCCCATTGAAATCTTTTTCAGAAAAAAATAATATGCCACAAGGGGTTAGAGTAGATAAATGGTTATGGGCGGTGCGGATTTTCAAAACCCGTAGCAAAGCTACTTTGGCATGCCGGAACGGAAAAGTAAAGGTGGAAGATCAGGAAGCGAAACCTTCTGCGGAAGTAAAGCCTGGCAACAGGGTAAAAGTGAGCAAAGATCATTTAAACCTTGAATTTAAAGTGCTACAGCTGCTGGAAAAAAGAGTGGGAGCCAAGGTAGTGTCTGATTATATGGAGGATATTACTCCTGAGGAAGAATACCATAAGCATGAAATAGCCAGAGATTCGAATTTTGAATACCGGGAAAGAGGCATTGGCAGGCCAACCAAGAAACAACGAAGAGAAATTGAAAAGTTAAAAAAGTCACTCAAATGAAATTTATCAGTATTTCTATGAAGAACATCTTGCTATTAGCATTTGCTACAGTGCTGTTAAGTGCATGCGAGCGCCAGTCAACAGCCCAAACACATCAAAAGGGTGAATACCTGGTAATGTTTTATAATGTTGAAAATTTGTTTGATACCATTGATTCACCTGATACCCATGATGAGGAGTTTACACCCGAAGGCAGGAAAAGCTGGACACGGGACAGGTATGAAAAAAAGATCAATGATATTGCAAAGGTTATTGACGCAGTGGGTGGTGAGGCAGCGGCAGATATAATCGGCTTATGTGAGGTTGAAAACCGCCGGGTGTTGGATGATCTCGTTAATCACGATCTTTTAAAAGAATATTCCTATTCTGTTATACACCATGATAGTCCTGACGAACGCGGAATAGATGTGGCGTTGCTATTCAGAAAATCAGTAGCAACAAAACTATATGTTGATAATATCCAGGTAGATTTCGCCTGGGATAAGGACGACAATACCAGGGATATCTTATACGCTAAGCTTAAGTTAAATGAAGGTCCGCTGCACTTATTTGTTAATCACTGGTCCTCAAGAGGAGGAGGAGTGGAATATTCCTCTCCAAAAAGAATAAGGTCAGCAGCGCTGGTTAGGGAGTATGTGGATTCTATACAGAATACAGAACCTGATGCGGATATAATTGTGATGGGTGACCTGAATGATGAGCCTCATAACATCAGTGTCGAAAGAGTGCTTTTTGCTAGTGGCAGGGAAGATTATTGTGAGGATGCTCTCTTCAACCTTGCCGATTCCCCGGTGTTTGAAGGTAAAGGAACATACCACTACTGGCGTGAAAACAAATGGAATATGCTCGATCAGATTATTATTTCTCGCAGCCTGCTGGATGAATATGGCTTAAAAGTAACTGAAAACCATCAGGGTATATTTAAACCTGAATGGATATTATATGAAAATGAAGATGGTTCAAAAGTTCCCTCAAAAACTTTTGGAAAAGGCTACTACGGCGGTTATAGCGACCACTTGCCGGTGTATATCTACCTTAGCCGCTAATCATTTTAGCGCTCGTCGTAATTGATTTCTTTGGCAATTTCTCCTTGCTTGTTGTAGAAAATCCATTCTCCCGTGCGATTACCATTGGTCATATGTCCGCGGATGCGGACATTACCATCAGGATAATAGGTGACATACGGCCCATGTTGATGCCCGTCTTTGTAACGGGCCTTACTCCATACGGTGCCATCGCGGTAATAAGCCTTCCATTCGCCGGTGCGCTCATTATTTTCAAGGCGACCTTCTATCTTTACAGCTCCGTCAGGATAATAGGCAATTTCTTTAACTACCTCCTTTTGCCTGTTATAGAACTTCACCGTTTTAGGATTGCCGTCATCCCATTTTTCCTCCACCTCCCGGCGCAGGTTATCTTTGCAGGCAGTGGTGGCCAGCACTAAAAGTCCGGTAAGCAAATAAACCAATGATTTCATAAAAAAAGCTATTGGTAATTACTACTTTCGGTTCTTTTTATATTCTTTATTCATCTTATCTACTAACTCAGATGTAATGTCGAATGTATCACGGGCAAACAAAATGTTGTTATTTGCACTGGATTTTGCCAGGATGTAATCGAAATTCTTCTTTTTGTTATAGCGGTCCAGAAAAGTTCTTACAGTGTCCACCAGTTCCTGATTCATGCCCATTGTTTTATTCGCATACTGTGTAGAATATTCCTCTTGCAGTAGCATCAGTTCTTCCTGCTGGCGCATCAGTGCTTCTTCGGTCTGCTTTGCCTCATCGATACTGATATTATCATTTTTTACCCTTTGCTGATATTCGGCATAATGTTGCCTCAGGTTCTGCTCACGTCTTTGAAGTTCCTTTTTCATTGCTTCGCCTTCGCCTTCCAGCTTGGCTTCCATAATCCTAACCAGTTCGTACTGGCTAAGGACTGAATCGGTGTTAACATATGCCACACGCAATCCTTCGCCTGAATATGCAACAGTTTCATCGTCGCCTGAAGTTGTTTTACCGGTATTCAGGTAAAGTACAAAAAGTACGATCACTGCTATTACAAGCAATGCATTTACACCTATCAAAACATTGAGTTTCTTTTCCATAGAACAATTTTAATTTCCGTATTTCGACATAAATTTAATTCGCATTAAGCGGATTTCTTCTTCCGAATATTCATCTTCACCCAGCTCTGCCAGTGCTTCTTCAATGGAATCAGTTGCAGCATCTTCCATGAAATAATCCATGATATCTTCCTGGTGATACTGGTCTACAGTATCATCAATATAATAGTCGATATTGAGCTTGGTTCCTGAAGCCACTATGTGTTCAATTTCAGTAATCAGTTCGTCTTTAGTGAGTCCTTTGGCGTTGGCAATGTCCTCGAAAGACAGCCTGCGGTCGATACTTCTGATGATATGCACCTTCAATCCTGATTTATTAACCACGGATTTCACCACCATGTCGTTGGGGCGGATTATATCATTTTCTTCAACGTAATCCTTGATCAGATCAAGAAAAGGCTTGCCATACTTTGCAGCTTTTCCCTGTCCGACACCTGAAATCTGAATAAGTTCATCCTGAGTAATCGGGAAGTTAATTGCCATTTCTTCCAGTGAAGGGTCCTGGAATATAACAAAAGGAGGAAGATCTTCGCGTTGTGATATTTTTTTACGAAGGTCTTTCAGCATAGAAAACAGGGTGTTGTCAACAGAGCTGGTACGTCCGCCAGCCATTTGCTCCTGGTTTTCCATTTCCTCAAAGTCTCGGTCTTCTGCCATCATAATTGAATATGGGTTTTCCAGAAATTCATATCCTTTATCAGTAATTTTGATCAGGCCGTAATTCTCAATGTCTTTTTTCAGCAGACCGTGAATAATACCGTAACGGATGGCTGCCGACCACAATTGCTTATCCTGGTCAATACCTTTGCCAAATATATCTAATTTATCGTGTTTATACGCTGTTATTTCGCTGGTTTGTTTACCAAGAATAACATCAATAAGATGTTTCGGTTTAAATTGCTGTTTTACAGCCAGCACTGTTTTTAATACCAGTTTTACGTATTCATTACCCTCAAAGGTTTCTTTTGGATGCACGCAATTATCGCAGGTTTCGCAATTGTCCCTCTGATAGGTTTCGCCAAAATAGTCCAGCAATACTTTTCTGCGGCACATGGCAGTTTCAGCATAGGCAACCGTTTCGGTGAGTAATTGGCGGGATATTTCCTGTTCGGCCACTGGCTTGCCTTTAAGGAATTTTTCCAGCTTCACAATATCATCATAGGAGTAAAACACCACGCAATGTCCTTCACCGCCATCCCGGCCTCCACGGCCTGTTTCCTGATAATAACTTTCCAGGCTTTTTGGGATATCATGGTGGATAACAAAGCGGATATCAGGCTTGTCGATACCCATACCGAAAGCTATGGTTGCCACAATTACATCAGCCTCTTCCATCAGAAACATATCCTGGTTCCTCACGCGGGTGGCCGAATCAAGGCCGGCATGATAGGGCAGGGCGTTTATGCCGTTTACCTGCAGTGTTTCTGCAATTTCCTCTACCTTTTTCCGGCTGAGGCAATACACTATCCCTGATTTGCCGGGTTTATCCTTAATAAATCTGATTATATCTCTAAGAACATTATCGGTTTTAGGCCTTACTTCATAATACAGGTTGGGACGGTTAAAGGATGATATGAATATGTTGGCATCCTTTATCTCCAGGTTTTTAATGATGTCTTCCTGCACTTTGGGTGTAGCTGTGGCAGTGAGTGCTATTACCGGGACATCCTGCCCCATGCTTTGGATCGTTGGCCTTAGCCTCCGGTATTCCGGCCGGAAGTCGTGGCCCCATTCCGAAATACAATGTGCTTCATCCACGGCGATAAACGAAAGCTTAACATTGCTGAAAAACTCAATGTTTTCTTCCTTGGCCAGTGATTCAGGAGCAACATAAAGCAGTTTGGTAATTCCTCTGCGTACATCATTTTGTACCCGCAATAACTGATTCTTCGTGAGTGATGAGTTTAGCACGTGTGCTATCCCTTCTTCCGTACCATAATTGCGGATCACATCAACCTGATTTTTCATCAGTGCAATAAGCGGTGATACCACTATGGCAGTCCCTTTCTGAATCAATGCAGGCAACTGATAACACATGGACTTACCGCCGCCGGTTGGCATAATCACAAAAGTGTCATCTCGATTCAAGACGCTTTTTATGATTTCCAACTGATTGCCTTTAAAGCTCGTAAACCCAAATATTTGCTTTAGCAGCTTATGTAGTTGACTGTCAGATGTTTTCATTACTAAATTTCCAGATTCTCATGGAGAAGGAAATCAAAATTACGAAAAATTAATGATTGTTGTTCCCTATTTGAATAAAGCATGCAAATATATATTATTCGTTCTAATGATTTCAATTTCCTGTCTATATTCTTCTATTTATTCCAAAATTTGGATTGCCAGGTGTTTAGAAGTTAATCTCATGCTAAATATAATACATTCAGTTTGAAATAGCTACTTTTTTGTGAGATTCTTTATTGCTAATTCATTCTCATTATTTATCCTGTCTTTACTTACCTTTGCCAAAATTTTAATATAGTACGTTTTGGAAAACAGAGATATTATCAAATCTGCTGCCATTTCAACCATCCGTGAAGAAGCTGTGGCTGTGAAGTCATTGGAAAATAAGGTGGGAGAGGATTTTATAGCCCTAGTTAATCTGGTGTTAAAGAGCAAGGGGCGGGTTATTATTACTGGAATTGGAAAAAGTGCCCTGATTGCTTCCAAAATTGTAGCAACGCTAAATTCCACTGGAACTCCATCTGTTTTTATGCACGCTGCTGATGCTATCCATGGTGATTTGGGGCTGGTGCGTGAGGACGATGTCGTGATGTGTATTTCCAAAAGCGGCAGTACTCCTGAGATCAAGGTGCTGGTACCGCTTATTAAAGCCAGAAAGAACACACTGGTGGGTCTTACAGGTAATCTGGACTCATACCTGGCGAAGCATTCCGACTTTGTATTGGATTCCACCGTGGATAAGGAAGCCTGCCCGAATAATCTGGCCCCAACTTCAAGCACAACTGCCCAGATGGTGATGGGTGATGCTCTGGCCGTGGCTTTGATCAAAGCACGCGGATTCACGCAAAACGATTTTGCAAAACTTCATCCCGGGGGTACACTGGGCAAGAAGATGTATCTGAGGGTGGGGGATCTATATATCCATAATGAGAAACCTCTGGTTGATGGTGAGGCCGACATCCGTGACGTAATTCTGGAGATTTCTTCAAAACGCCTTGGAGCTACAGCCGTAAAACAGGATGGAAAACTGGCAGGGATTATCACTGACGGCGACCTTAGAAGAATGCTTCAGAATCATGAAAATCCGGCTGCGCTTAAAGCCAAAGATATAATGAGCCGGAATCCTAAAATCCTGTCGTCTGATACGCTTGCGGTGGATGCTCTGAATATGATGCGTAAGAATAATATCACCCAGGTAATTATTATGCAAAATGAGGAATATCTTGGCGTAGTCCATCTCCATGATATCCTTGAGTCGGGCATTCTGTAGTATTTTACAGGTTTTGGCGGGCAAAGGCCAGATTATTTTTTGCCCTTTCCATGTCAGGCTTTATTTTCAGTGCCTTTTTGCAGGCCTCAACTGCTTTGGTATATTCTCCCATTTTATTGTAAGCAGAGCAGATATTATTCCATGCTTCTGCTGAATTAGGCCTTATTTCAAGTGCTTTGCGGCAGCAGCGGATGCATTTTTCATAATCTTCCTGCTTATAAAACACCAGGCTCATATTAATCCATTCATTGAAAGTAAGATTTTTATCAAACACCGATTCCCGTGACAGCTCGCTCCTTGCCAGCAATAGATTATTTCTTGCCCGCTGAAGACCGGGGTTAAGGTCCAGTGCCTTCTGCAAAGGCTTGACGGCCTTCTTATACTGTTTCATTGCAATGTATGCTGATCCGATATTATTATAGGCTGAAGCGAGGTTAGGATCATGGGTGAGCGCTTTACGGCAGACATCTATCACTTTTTCATATTCTTTATTTTTGTAATAGATCAGGCTAAGATTAATCAGGTCAGATGCCTCAGGGTTTTGTTTTACTTTTTGCTCCAACTGCCTGAGGCGTTCTTCATTCTGTAATTTTTGTTGAAGGAAATACTCTGCAAGCTCATCTTTCCTGCTGAATTCAAGTGTCTCCCCTGCTATACGGCTTAGTGTTTCCCAGTCTTCCTGATGGAAAAGAATATTCATCATCAGGTGTCGGGCCGGAAGATAATGTGGAACTGTTTCCAAGGCCCTTTCTACATATTTTCTTGCCTGTTGAAGTTTATTTTGCTGAAACAGGTGCCGCCCATAGTAATAATTTGTTACGTGAAGCTTCGGGCTGATCCTCAATGCCTTTTGGAAGAAAAATTCCGAGCTGTCCTTCTTATCCATGGCATTATACAATATGCCAAGATTTACCAGCAGGTAGTTATAATCTGGGTTTAAGTCATAAGCTTTGAGAAAAATATCCCGCGCTTCTTTATATTCGGCATTGCTCATCAGTGTCAACCCATAGTTCATCAGAGCCCGCTCATTTTTAGGGCTTTTCTGAATGGCGTCATACCACAGTGATCTTTCCGAATCCCACACCACATTGCGATTGTAGGTTCCAATAGCATGTGCAACTATTAAAAGCAATGCAGCTGCCGGAATTAATATTTTCAGAATCCCTGATTGTTTTATCTTCATTTCATAATTGAAAAGCAGCAGTCCGATAGTCCAGCTGACACTAAGCACAAGCCCCACGAACGGGAAAAACATGCGATGGTCGTTACTGATCTGTCCAAGGGGAAAAATGCTGGAAGTTGGAAACAGTGCTATGCCAAACCATACGAGGCCGAATGAAACCGGGCGCCAGGATTTCTTCATAGATGTTTTTACGATTGTAAACAGGTACAGGATCATGAACAGAAATCCAGCCCACATTCTCCAGTCGCTCAAGTCGCGGAAAACAGCCATATCAGGATCAGCACTTAGCTTATATGGGTAGAAAAAAGTGATGAAATAGTGAAGCCATACGTACGGCTGTGTACGGGCGTATTCGGCGGCAGTGTGTCCATAATCGGGTTCTTTGGATACGCGTACCACAAAAACAATGATATAAGTAATCACCAGGAATATGATTATGGCGGGCAACGCTTTTTTTATGCCTTTCCACAAATCCACGGATCTTTTCCTGCAAAAAATGTCAGGGATTGATAAATCCTGCTCAAAATATAAGATATGCATAAGCAGCAGCGGAGCAAACATGGCCGACTGTTCCTTGGTAAATAATCCGAGCAGGGCAGGGATCAGGTAAAACCCGTACTTTCTTTGCCTGGGGAAATATGCCCATACCACCAGTGCCATGACAATCAGCATGGTTGACATGCTGTCGGAACGGGCGATAATGTAATTGACGGTTTCTGCAGTGGCAGTGTGAAATGCATACCAGGCAGTGGCAAACAGTGCGATGTAAGGATTCCAGTGATGAGGATGCATGAGATCCATAATTTTCCGGAAAAGAAAATACATCAGGAAGAGCTGTAGTATGAAGAGAATGAAGATGGTAAGATGAAAGTAAAAAGTGTTATAATCGTCTCCAAGCCAGTAGGAGATGGCATTAAAGGTAGTAACCAGCGGACGGTAGGTTTTTATTACAGGCCGGGTTGATTGGGTTTCAGTATAATCGGTGAAAAACCGTGGAATGTTTTTGATATCCTTTATGTAAGGATTTTGGGTGATCGTGTGGAAATCATCAAAATGAAACTCATTATCAAAATGGTTCCAGTAAGTTGCCAGTAATCCTGCAAACAGAACCATGGCCAGAACAGCTACAGTTTTCCTGCTTTTTCTTCTGTCAACTGTATTATGCGTTTCCATTTTTTTCTTTTTGGTCTGATTTAAGTTTTTCCCTGTGCCTTCCTTCATTCAATTCAGACAAATATAGGAATATTATTTATCCCGTCGATTTTATGTATTTTTGAAACATAAAAGCAGAATTATGGAAGACCAGATAAAAGAATTCAGTGAGTACAGGCAGCGAATGAATGATCGTATTCTTGCTGGGGATAATAAGGTAATCAAAAGGATATTTAACCTTGACACCAATGCATACAAGGAAGGAGCATTACCTGAAGCCACTAAAGAGATGATCGGGTTGGCTGCTTCTATGGTACTTAAATGCGACGATTGCGTTTATTATCATTTGCAGAAATGCCATGAACTGGGAGTGAGCCGTGACCAGGTTTTTGAAGTCTTTTCCCTTGCCAATCTGGTGGGAGGTACCATCATTATACCGCATCTGAGGAAAGCAGTAGAATTTTGGGAAAACCTGGAAAAAGGTGATCAACAATAAAAAAGTAATTTCAGTAGTTAGTTAAATTATCACGGAAGAAAACAGGAAATGCTCAGATGAAGTTAGAAGCGCGTAATCTGATTAAAAAATACAAAAACCGCACAGTAGTAAATGATGTGTCTGTTTCTGTAAGCCAGGGGGAGATCGTTGGTTTACTGGGGCCTAACGGAGCAGGAAAAACCACTACTTTTTACATGATAGTGGGCTTAATATCAGCCAACCAGGGTAAAATAATGCTTGACAAAACTGACATTACCGAACTTCCCATGTACAAACGTGCCAAGCTGGGAATAGGTTATCTGGCTCAGGAAGCTTCTGTTTTTCGTAAAATGAGTGTGGAGGATAATATTCTGTCTGTGTTGCAGTTTACGAAACTGAGTAAGAAGGAGCAAAAGCAAAAACAGGAGCAGCTGATAGAAGAATTTGGTCTGGAGCATGTGCGCAAAAGTAACGGTTCAACACTATCGGGAGGAGAAAGACGCCGGACAGAAATTGCCCGTTGTCTTGCAGTTGATCCCAAGTTCATCCTCCTTGATGAACCTTTTGCCGGTGTGGACCCTATTGCTGTGGAAGACATTCAAACCATCGTAACACAGCTTGCTCTAAAAGAGATCGGTATTCTTATAACCGATCATAATGTACATGAAACACTTTCCATTACTGACAGGGCATACTTGCTGAATCAGGGAGATATCCTCAAATCGGGAACCGCAGAAGAACTTGTTCAGGACGAACAGGTAAGAACGGTGTACCTGGGGAAGAACTTCGAATTGAGAAGAAAGCGGTAGTGGCTTTCACTATGTTTATTTTCTGATAAAAATCAGGGACCATAGAATATACCCCGGGATTATCAAGACAAGAGTGATGTAGGGGTATATGATAAATGCTGCTGCAGCCAGTAGTATGAAAATTATTCGTATCCGGTTTTCTTGCCAGGAGAAATTTTTGGCTTTCAGTGACATCATGGGGGTCTTTATGATCATCAGGATGCTGTATAATACAACTGCCGTTACTTGCAGCCAGGGAGCAGCAAGTATGGACTGAAGAGAAATACAGGGGCAGGTTGGCTGAAGAACAAATGCATAAGCAATTAAACCTGCTGCTGCTGAAGGAATCGGAAGTCCGCGGAAAAAATCCGGTTGTTGTTCTTCCGTGTTATAAATCGCCAGCCGTAAAGCGCCCATGGCGGGTATAAGAATTACGATAAAGGGGAGTAATGCCGGATCATTTTCGGTTAAAAGCTGAGTGGATTGTTCCAGTGTAAAATACATGGCTATAGCCGGATATACTCCGAATGATACTACATCTGCAAGTGAATCCAGTTGTTTTCCCAGTTCGCTCCCGGCATCTAGCAGCTTGGCTGCCAAACCATCAAGAAAATCCAAAATCAGGCAAAAAATAAAAAAGATAACCGAAGAAGCGATATATCCCCGCGAGGCAAGTATGATCGCTATGGTGCCTGATAAAATATTCAGGATTGTTAATGCATTTGGGATAAGACTTTCTGTTCCCTTTGATCCTTTATTCGTCAGTGTTTCATTCATCCTCTGATGCTATTTTATCATTCAACTCCACAACCATTCGGTCAATTTCGTCATCATTAAATCCCTTAATACGCGCAGTTTCTTCCAGTGTTCCCCACACAGGCTCACCACAAACTATGCAAACAATTCCCCTGTCTCTCAGAAATGTTACTGATTCAGGATATTTGTCTGTGAGTTCCTCAATACTGATATTCTTTTTTATAGCCATAAAAGTATAACTTTTTTGTTGTTATATGTTTTGCTGAGAATCACGAAAACAATCTTTATTGAGTTTTTATTCTGAAAACAGTATGAATATTGATCTTCTGCATCATATCTTATAAACATATTGGCAGTTTGCAATGTTTTTATTTCAATAATCCTTCGCAGAGCGGTTACAATAAAAGTCATATATTCAGTGTTCTATTTAAAGAGATTAAATTAGTTAAGCCGGCTTTAAAAAGTGAACATTGTCATTTTGCTTTATGTTCAGGAACAAAATTATATTTTTGCAGCTAATTATGAGTGAGGAACAATTTCGGAAACTAAGAATGCTTGAAAGGGTCCAACATGTGCTGGAGCATGGGCAGGAGATTATGAGCAGGGTATATATGTATTACAACATTAAATTATACTCTGTTGATAATTTTTTTGTTGAGATATGGTACAGGCAATCTGCTGCAAAAATCGACTATGTGGAAGTGGTGGATTTTGACGATGTATTTCTCAACTACAGGAATGTAATTGACATAAGCGATCTTTATCAGAAGAACTAGTATGACTGAACCAGGAAAATTGAATATAGCTGACTTCAGCTACGAACTCCCTCCTCAAAGAATTGCTGAATATCCTCTTGAAAACCGTGATCAGTCGAAATTGCTTATAAGTACGCCTGCGGGAAATTCAAAAGATTATTTCCATAACCTTCCCGGATATCTTCCTCAGAACAGCCTGATGGTTTTTAATAATACCCGCGTGGTGCGTGCGCGCCTTATATTCAGGAAAGAAACGGGTGCCATGGTCGAAATTTTCTGCCTGGAACCGGTGAAGCCTGAGCCGGTAGTGGAAAAAGCTTTTTCTGTCAGACCTCCGGTGGTATGGAGATGTTTTGTGGGGAATGCCAGAAGGTGGAAGGATCAGCAGCTAACCATGAAGCTTTCAGATGGTATGCTCGTGGCTGAAAAACTGCAGCGGGAAGGTAATTCATGGTTAATATCCTTTTCATGGGCACCCGCCGGGAAATCATGGGCTGAAGTACTTGAAGAGGCAGGTCATGTGCCATTACCTCCGTATATTAATCGTGAAGATGAACCCGCAGATAAGATTAGATACCAAACTGTGTATGCCCGCCATAACGGCTCGGTAGCAGCCCCAACTGCCGGCCTGCATTTTACCGGCAGGGTTTTCCGGGAACTGGATAAAAGGCATATCGGCAGCACTTATCTTACCCTGCACGTTGGTGCCGGTACTTTTAAACCGGTAACTTCTGACAGACTTGAAGAACATGAAATGCACCAGGAGCAGGTGATAATTAGCAGGGAAGCTTTGATTGACATGAAAAACAAATCCAGGGAGATGACTTTTGCTGTGGGAACAACATCAGTGAGAAGCATGGAAAGTATTTTCTGGTATGCCAACAAGCTTGCTTCAGACCCTCAAACGGAATTTTTTGTTGATCAGTGGGACCCGTATCGTGACCCGGTGAGAATTGAACGGAAGCAGGCCTTTGAAATTATTTTGGAAAAACTGGATAAGGACAATAGCGATCATCTGCAGGGAGCTACCAGGCTGATGATCGCTCCAGGATATTCCTACAAAATGACCGGTGGAATCATAACTAACTTTCATCAGCCACGCAGCACTTTGCTTCTGCTTGTGGCTGCCTTTGCCGGCAACAGGTGGAAAGATGCCTACACATATGCCCTGGAAAATGAATTCCGCTTTCTCAGCTATGGCGATTCCTGCCTCTTTCTTCCGTGATCCGGTTTTTTATAATCTGATTTTTTATTGCATATTTTATTTGGTGAGAATACTTTAATGATATAACTTTATCCGGTTAAAAAATAAGCCTGTAACATTTCAGGGAATAATGCGTCAGGTGAAGTAAAATATAGCTATGGATAATACTAAGAAATTATACCGGAGTATCAAAAACCGCTATGTGGGCGGTGTCTGCGGCGGACTTGCAGATTATTTTAATGTGGATGTGGTTATTATCAGGCTGCTGTTTTTTGTAGCCCTTGTAATTGGAGGTGGCGGACTGCTGGCTTATATCATTCTGTGGATTGTGGTGCCTGAAGAGCCTGCTACCAGATATTACAATGCCAGGCAAAACTATGAGGATGACGAAAGGGAAGAAAAGCCTCCCTATGAAGAATCCCATCCTAATCCTGAATCTGCCAGCGAGCAATCACGTAAAGGCAATCTGATCGGTGGACTGATACTGGTTGTAATCGGAGTGTTATTTCTGATTAACAATTTTGTTACCGACATTGACTTTGGTGATTTATGGCCCGTATTGCTTATAATTGCAGGAATTGTGGTACTTTTCAATAGTGTTTCCACGAAATCAAAAAAAAGCAAATCATGAATTACAATAAAGCACTTTGGGGGTTAGTCCTGATTTTAGCAGGAGGAGTATTCATACTGGCTAACCTGGATATTATTCAGTTATACTGGTCGGATATGTTGCGATTGTGGCCTGTGCTTTTCATCTTCTGGGGAATTTCCCTGCTTCCGGTAAAAAGTGGCTGGAAAGCTTTACTAACATTTATTGTAATGCTGGCTGCAGTTGGATATGTTATCCAGGATGATCGTGGCAACAGGTTGTGGTATTATATTGAAGATGACAGGGAAGAGTTGTATTATGAAGATGAGGATGACTATGACAGGGTTATGGAATTTCAGCGCGAACAAATCCCGTTTGATTCCAGTATTACAACTGCTCAACTGACATTTGACGGTGCTGCCGGAGTTTTTGAAATTGAAAGGGTGTCTGACGAATATCTTATTGATTTTCAAAAAAAAGGCAATATGGGTAAATATAGCATCGAATCCAGCAGAAGCGACAGCGGATATTCAATAGACATCGAGCTCAATAATGCTACCATTGGTGGCAAAAAGAACTTTAACAAAGCAGATATTATGCTACATCCATATCCGGTGTGGAATATTATGCTGGATTTGGGGGCTGCCGATACACGCCTGGATCTGCGCGAGTTTAAGCTCAGTAATCTGGAAATCAACGGGGGAGCTTCCAATGTGGAAATAAAGATAGGCGGCAAACATCCCGAAACCACAGTGGAGGTGGATGCCGGAGCTTCAAACATAATGTTGTATGTCCCTAAGGAATCAGGTGCAGAAGTTAAATTTTCCTCCTTCCTGGCGGGTAAAGATCTGGAAGGTTTTACAAGGGTATCACGGCGTTATTACCACACCCCTGATTTCGAGAACAGGGATAAACGTGTAACAGTTAAAGTGGAAGCAGCTATTTCAAGCTTTACCGTTAAAAGGTTCTGATTTATTCAGATTTTTTTTTGCTTTCCTTCAGTATTTCTTCTTTGGAATTACATTCATTCTGAAGAAAACGGCTAACAATATCACAGAAATCTTCAGGAGCATCCGTGTGCACCCAGTGCGTGGCATGCGGGATGGTTTCAATTTTAGCCCTGGGAA
Organism: uncultured Bacteroidales bacterium; assembly: GCA_964477095.1. Taxonomy (GTDB): domain Bacteria; phylum Bacteroidota; class Bacteroidia; order Bacteroidales; family PWNQ01; genus PWNQ01. Next base: position 16,453 of record CAYZDA010000015.1, read on the forward strand.
AAACCTGCTTAATGAGTTCATGATCCGACTCCTGTATATAATCAGATTTTCCACCGGCAACGAAAAGGCTGGGCCTGTCGAACTTCTGGTCTCCTGAAACTCCTTCCACCACAATGTCCAGGCTTTCCTTGAGCACCGGCAGGTTAAGCTTCCAGCCAAGCCTTTGTTTGGAATGGCGCTTCAGGTTCTTCATCAGGAAGCCAACCAGAGCCCTGGAATCAATATGCTTCTTTAAGTGCTGCTCCACATCCTTACGGCTTCTAACCTGTTCAAAATCCACCGATTCCATTACTTCGATAAGGTGGTAATGAATGGCCCGGGGCTGATACTGCCGCACTCCCATATCGACAACAATCAGGTTCTCCACATTATCAGGATAGTCCAGTGCAAAATTCATGGCCACCTTTCCTCCCATGGAGTGCCCCATTAATACTGGTTTTTCTATTTTATGATCATCCATGAAGTCCATTAAATCATCAACCATGGCATAATAATTAAAGGTGGGATGGTGTGGCGATCTGCCATGATTTCTCTGATCCGGAATATATACCTTATAACTGGCGGAGATTCTTTTGGCCATAGTTACCCAATTATCTGATAATCCAAATAAACCGTGGAGGATTATCAGCGGTTTACCCTCACCGTAGCTGTGATAAAATAAATCCATGCTGCTTGTTCTTTAAAATGCGCTTTTAAAACAAGGCCTGTGCTGAAATGTTCAACTATCGCGTGTTTTCGAGCTGTTTCAGATATAATTGTATGGTTTGCTCCAAACCCATATACAGTGAATCGCTAATCAAAGCATGACCAATGGAAACTTCCAGCAGGTTGGGGATATTTTCAGCAAAATAGCGCAGATTATCCAGGTTGAGGTCATGGCCGGCATTCAGGCCTAACCCTGCTTTATGTGCGGCATCTGCTGCTTTAATAAAAGCACTGATGGCTTCTGCCTTATCGCGGCTGAATTCACGTGCGTAGGGCTCGGTGTAAAGTTCCACCCGCTCTGTGCCGGTTTCAGGAGCATGTTCGATCATATTCACGTCAGGATCAATAAAGATAGAAGTACGGATATTACTGGCCTTAAGCTCATCGATTACATCTTTGAGAAAAGATCTGTAAGTAATGGTATCCCAGCCGGAACTTGATGTAAGGGCATCAGGCGGATCGGGTACCAGTGTTACCTGCTGTGGTTTAATACTGGTAACCAGGTCAAGAAAAGGGCGCGAGGGATAACCTTCAATATTGAATTCAGTGCTGAGGACAGGTTTCAGGTCATGCACATCCTTATACCTGATATGCCGTTCATCAGGTCGCGGGTGAACAGTGATTCCCTCTGCTCCGAATTTTTCACATGACAGTGCTGCCTCCACAAGATTGGGAGTGTCCCCACCCCTTGCATTTCGTATTGTTGCAATTTTATTTATATTTACGCTTAATTTTGTCATTGCATTAAGTAGTTTGTTGAATCTACAAAAATAATAAAAACAGGAATTTGTGCCTTATCAATTGGCTATACAGGCTGGTGATGTAAACACCTGGCAAATTCACTTGTTCATAATAATAAAAGAGAGGGAATATGTTAGCCAGGAATCTGATATCAAATGCCATTGTGCCGCTAAGGACTTCCGACTCGGGTATTGATGCACTGAATATGATGGATGAGTTCAAGGTTACTCACATGCCAATAGTTAACTGTGAAGATTTTCTGGGTCTGGTTTCAGAAGAAGATATTCTGAACTTTAATGATCCTGAAAAGCCTCTGGGTGCACATGAGTTATCTTTGAGTAAGCCTTACGTAACAGAAGATCAGCATATATATGATGTTATCAAGCTGGTTTATGAAAAAAAATTAACAGCAGTTCCGGTTCTTGACAAGGCCAATATCTACAAAGGTTCCATTGTGATGTCGGAGCTGGTTTCCCGCCTTGCCGAAATGGCTTCCATACAGCAGCCTGGGTCTATTATTGTGCTGGAACTAAATGAAAAAGATTACCTGTTGTCTGAAATAGTACAAATTGTGGAATCAAATGATGCACTTATTCTAAGCCTATATACTACTTCGCCTGTTGACAGCACCCAACTGGAATTGACGATTAAGATCAATAAGATGGAGATTTCTGCTGTACTGGCTACTTTCCGGCGGTATGGCTACAATATCAAAGCATCTTACTATGAAAACCAGTATTATGATGACCTGATAGACAGATACAATTCGCTGATGAATTACCTGAACATTTAATCAAATACCGGCAAATGATATTTTCAACCTGTAGCTGAATGAAAATCAAATTTACTATCCTCCTGGCTGGTCTGCTTTTGCTGTTTTCTTTTGCAGAAGCGCAGAACGATCCTGCTGACAGTTTGCTGGTAATTGAAAAGATATTTGTAAAAGGAATTAAAAAAACCAAAAGTGCTATTATACTGCGCGAGTTGCCGGTAAAGGAGGGTGATACTATAATTTCATCCTTCAGGGAAACACTGGAAGACAAAATGGTGATGAACCTGATGAATACATCACTTTTTAATTTTGTGGAGGTGAAATCCGAAACGGAAGGTTCAGGTATAAACTTCATAATCCGTGTGGAGGAACGCTGGTATTTGTGGCCTACCTTTTATCTTGAAATAGCCGACAGGAACCTGAACACCTGGTGGAACAAGAAGGATTTTGGCAGGTTGAACTACCGCCTTGGTTTGCTAAAACAAAACTTCAGAGGACGGATGGAGGAACTTAGCCTTCAATATCAGGCTGGTTATGAAGAAGAATATAGTCTTGAATATACTGTTCCTTATCTGGACAAAAAGAAAACACATGGGTTAATGCTGCTGGCTGATCATTACGCTTTTCATACCATCCAGTATGGCAGTGTTGATCATTCCCTGGTCTATGCTACAGTAAATGAAGATTATATCAGCAGGAGTCTGCAATTATCCCTCAGTTACATCTATCGCCCCGGCATTCATATGCGGCACCAGCTGACTGTGGGCTGGCGATCGTTTTGGCTGCATGACACGCTGCTTTATCTTAACCGGAATTATGCTTCGGATAATAAAGAATCATTCCTGTATTTCTCATATATCCTTAAACTTGATCACCGCGATTACAGGCCATATCCACTGAATGGCTTTTACACTGACTTTGAAGCAAGAAAATTCGGACTGCCGGGAGCGGAGCTGGATTATTCACTGGTGAAAACCACCTTCAGGAAATACTTTACACTTGCAGACGGCAAGTGGTTTTTCGCATCAGGAGTAACAGCACAGGCTCAGCTGGGCAAGCCAATGCCTTATTATCTTATGGCGGATCGTGGGCTTGGCTATCACCGCGATTTCGTTCGTGGTATGGAATATTATGTTTTTGATCAGCCGGACTGGATATATGCAAAAAACAACCTGAAAAGGAAAGTCCTGCCCCGTAAAATCATCAATATCGGATTTCTGGAAAACAAGCTGTTTGGGGAAAAATTTAGCAAAATTCCCGTTGAAATATTTGCCAATGTTTTTTATGATGCAGGATATGTGATGGCACCATTTTCAGAAGAAGCGGTGAATCCTCTGGTGAACCGGTGGCAGCATGGATTTGGCATTGGTGTTGACCTGGTTACATATTATGATAAAGTGTTGCGTACGGAATTGACCTGGAATCACCTGGGTGAAGCAGGTGTGTACTTTCATATGATTGCTCCCATTTGATTTTGTTGAAAATATGCAAATAATTAAAGTTTTTTTTAGCTTTGTTATGTGAAACTTTTTTGCGTTAATTGCACTATAAATAGAAATAAAGCTTTTTGCGGATGAATATAGCAGTGTATGGCAGGCAGATGGATAATGAGTATGCAGATGTGTTCAGGCAGTTTATTGAAAAACTCGAACATAGTGATGTCAACTATTGCATCTACGAACCTTTCTATGAAAAAATCAAGCACCTGCAGTTATTTAAGAGTAAGCCTGAACTGTTTTCCACCCACAGGCAGATAAGGTATTTTGCCAATTTCCTGATTTCAGTAGGAGGGGATGGAACCTTGCTGAATTCACTAACACTCATCCGGAATGCCAATATTCCCGTGCTTGGGTTAAACTTTGGGCGGCTGGGTTTTCTTTCCAGTATTTCTGAGGAAAATGTAATACCGGCCATTGATCTGTTGCTGAAGAAAAAATATGAGCTGGAGCCACGCACTTTGCTAAGAGTTACTACCAACAACAATGCTTTTGGCGAACTGTGCTATGGGCTGAACGATTTCACCATACAAAAAAGCAATTCTGCCACGCTGATCGTAGTGGATGTTTATGTGAATAACAGCTTTTTAAATTCATACTGGGCTGACGGATTGATCATTTCCACACCTACAGGCTCCACGGGCTATTCACTCAGCTGTAACGGGCCTATCCTTACTCCGGATTCGGAAAACTTCATCATTACACCTATAGCCACACACAATTTGACTGTGCGCCCAATCGTTCTACCTGATAATAGCATGATAACGGTGAAGTTGAGAGGGAGAGAGGAGAAGTATACTGCTTCACTGGATTCAAGAACCACCAGTGTGGGGATATCTGAAGAATTTTATATCAGAAAAGAATCATTTAAGATAAAACTGGTTAAAATGCCCGATGAGACTTTCTTCAATACTATACGAAGCAAGTTGAACTGGGGGTTAGACTATCGAAATTAAGCCGGGGGATAAATGGCTTAATTCCGTTTTTTTTGAATATATTTGCCAGCTAAAGTATTGCAAGGATGAAAAAAACTATCACATTCCTCGTATTAGTGCTAATAACCACAAGTTTATTTGCACAACATGGGCTTACCCGTCGCCATGAAATAGGTGTTTTTGGAGGTGCCTCATATTACACGGGCGACTTAAACGAAGATGCGGCTATCGGTCAGATGAGTCCTGCTTTCGGCCTGGTTTACCGCTATCTGATTAATGATCGCTGGGCACTGCGCCTGCATGGGATGCACGGGACATTATGGGGTGATGATGCCAATAATAAAGAATCGCTTCAGCCTCGTAACCTCATGTTTAAATCGCCGGTAACTGAGTTTGGTGCTATTATGGAGCTGAATTTCCTTCCCTATGTACCCGGGAGTAAAGGCCAAAAGTTTACGCCTTATCTTTTTGGAGGTGTGAGTATTTTTTCTTTCAACCCCATGGCCTTGTACGAAGGTCCGTGGAGCCGCTCTACTCAAGGCGATCCCTATGAGGGATGGTATGAACTTCAGCCACTGGGAACCGAAGGTCAGGGAACCACAGCCTATCCCGATCGTAAGCCCTATGCACTTACTCAGGTTAGCCTGCCGTTTGGCCTCGGCCTTAAATGGAATGTAAGCCCCGGATTCAGTCTGGGACTGCAATGGGGACTTAGAAAAACCTTTACCGACTATATCGATGATGTTAGTACCACCTACGTGGACCCTGAATTGTTGAAAGCTGAAAATACCGAAATTGCAATGTTTCTTGGCAACCGCAGTTTTGAAATACCTGGTACGGATGAATACGGTAATCAGTATCCTGTATCCGATGCCAAGGATATGGTAGATATGCAACGTGGGAATTCCGAAAGTAACGATTGGTATTCATTCCTGGGGATAACTTTATCATTTAACATTAAGGGGCCCAGGTCAGAATCCTGTCCTGCGTATCAGGATTATAATAAGTTCAGGGATTATTACCTGTTTTAGAGCAATACCTTTGTTTAATATTCGTTTCCTTCTTCTGTAATGTCAAATGTAAAAGAAAATATTAATCTGGATCGGCTACCCCGCCACATTGCCATCATTATGGATGGTAACGGCCGTTGGGCAAAACGTCATAACAAGCCAAGAGTTTTTGGTCACCGTAATGGGGTAAACTCCGTGAGGCAGGCTTCCGAAGCAGCTGCTGAACTGGGCGTGGAGTATCTGACATTATATGCTTTTTCAACTGAAAACTGGCGACGCCCCAGGCAGGAGGTTAATGCGCTAATGGAATTGCTGGTGAAAACTATTAATGCTGAAACGGAAACACTACTAAAAAACAAGATCCGCCTGAATGCCATTGGTGATATCAGTTCTATGCCCAAAAACTGCTACAGGGAATTGAAGCTGGCCATGGCCAAAACAGAAGAAAACAGTAGAATGACGCTAAACCTCGCACTGAATTACAGCGGGAAATGGGATATTACTCAAGCTAACCGGCGGATTGCTGCCGATGTGAAAAATGGAATACTGAATCCTGAAGATATTGATGAAAATTTGATCAGCCTGTATCTCTCCACTGCCGGTATGCCGGATGTTGAGCTTATGATTAGAACCAGCGGAGAACAACGGATATCCAATTTTCTGTTGTGGCAAACTGCTTATGCGGAGCTGTATTTTACTCCCAAGCTATGGCCTGATTTTTCCAAAGAAGACCTCTATGAGGCTATCGTGAGTTTTCAGTGTCGGGAAAGAAGATTTGGAAAAACAAGTGAACAAATAACCGAGAAGAAGAAATGCGAATAGCAAAAGGAATTCCTCTAATTGCAATGCTCTTGATCGTTCCGCTGCTTGCAGCCGGACAGATAAATCTGGGAAACCAATCTGATATTAATTATGCAACGCCGAAAACCTACAAAGTAGGAGGCATTACCGTGGAAGGTGTGCAGCACCTTGATCGTAATGTTTTGATCATGCTGGCCGGTATCGAAGTGGGTGAGAAGATCGAAGTGCCTGGTGAAAAGATTACTAAAGCTTTGCAGAATCTCTGGGATCAGGGGCTTTTTGAAGAAATTGAGATCAATGTAAAACGAATCCAGGGGAGCACCATCTTTCTGGAGTATTACCTGCAGGAGAGGCCGCGCTTATCAAAGTTTGCCATTAAAGGTGTGAAGAAATCCGAGGCCGAGGATATGCGTGAAAAAATGAAGCTTGTGAGGGGAGACGTGATAACCGAACACGTAATGAACCGTATCAGAAATATAGTGGAAAATTATTTCGTTGATAAGGGATACCTGAATGTTGAAACTACCATCCAGCAAAAAGAGGATACCGTAGAGCGCAACACTATGGTGCTTGATATCATCATAGATAAAAATGAGCGGGTAAAGATAAACGAAATCAACTTTATTGGTAACCATCAGCTAACTGACCCTGAGTTGCGGAGGGTGATGAAGGAAACCAAGGAAAAGAACTTCTTCAGGTTTTTCAAATCATCAAAATTTATCCGCAGCCAGTTTAAGGAAGATAAACAGAAAATCCTGGCCAAGTACAACGAACGGGGTTATCGTGATGTGCAGATACTGTGGGATACGGTTTATATGTATGACGAAAATACCATGAATGTGGATGTGAGGATAGACGAAGGTGAAAAATACTATTTTGGTGATATAAGATGGGTAGGAAATACAGTTTATACCGATGAGCAACTTAACCAGGTGCTGGGAATCGAAAGGGGCGATATTTATAATCAGGCCCATCTTGACAATAACCTGTACATGAATATGGAAAGCATGGATGTCAGTTCTCTGTATTTGGATGAAGGTTATTTGTTTTTCAATGTTGATCCGGTTGAGGTGAAAGTGGAGGGGGATTCCATTGATTTGGAAATCAGAATTTATGAGGGTAAGCAGGCCATTGTTAAAAACGTGTATGTTACAGGAAATACCCGTACAAAGGATCATGTGATTCTGAGGGAGATACGCAGCAAGCCCGGGCAGTTGTTTAACCGCTCGGATATTATACGTACTCAGCGGGAGCTGGCTCAGTTACAGTATTTTGATCCTGAGAAACTGGGAGTGGAGCCCAAACCAAATCCGTCAGATGGTACTGTTGATATAGAATATGTGGTGGAGGAAACCTCCACAGACAAATTTGAGCTTTCCGGTGGATGGGGACTTGGCCGGATTGTAGGCACTATTGGTGTCAGCTTTAACAATTTTTCACTTGGAAATGTATTTGACAGGGATGCCTGGGACCCCTTACCTCATGGCGACGGACAAAGTCTGAGTATTCGCGGGCAAAGTAATGGTGTTTATTACCAGGCATATAATATGTCGTTTACTGAGCCCTGGCTGGGAGGGAAAAAGCCCAATGCATTCAGTGTATCTCTGTATCATTCCGTTCAGTCAAATGGTATTTCCAAAGGAGAGCCAAACCGCAGCAGTATTCGTGTAAACGGAGCATCAGTATCGTTGGGAAGGCGACTGAAATGGCCGGATGACTTTTTTACGGCTTATAACATCCTCACATATCAGAATTACGAATTAGAAAATTATGGCAGTTATTTCATTTTTAATACCGGAAACTCCAATAACCTGAACTTTACATTTGATATTTCCCGTAATTCCATTGACCAGCCCATATTCCCGCGCAAGGGTTCTGAGTTGTCATGGTCAGTACAGGTTACTCCACCCTATTCATTGCTGAATGATAAAGATTATTCAGAGGCCTCGCCGGCAGAAAAATATAAGTGGGTTGAGTATCATAAATGGAAGTTCAGTTCAGCGTGGTACACAAATTTGGCAGGAAATTTGGTTGCAAGTCTGCGAACCAAATTTGGGTTCCTCGGTCTTTACAATAGGGAATTGGGTATTGCTCCTTTCGAGCGCTTTTACCTGGGTGGAGACGGCCTTTCAGGCTATGCACTTGACGGACGTGAAATTATAGGTATGCGCGGTTATAGCGATAAATCATTAACACCAACAGTTAATAATGATATGATTGGTGGAACCATTTATAACAAATACACGTTCGAGTTGCGTTATCCGGTTTCACTTAACCCGCAGGCTACCATCTATGTGCTGGCATTTGCAGAAGCCGGCGACACCTGGCTGAAGTTTAAAGACTTTGATCCGTTTGACGTGAAGCGCTCTGCCGGATTTGGAGTCAGGATCCGCCTGCCGATGTTTGGGCTGCTTGGCCTTGACTGGGGCTACGGGTTCGATCCCATACCAGGTTCACCTGGTGCCGGTGGAAGTCAAATCCATTTCTCTATAAATAATTCAATCGAATAATAACTAATTGGAGGATGATCATGAAAAAATTAGCCATCACTGCCATTTTACTAGCGTTTTCAACTTTTGCCTTTGCGCAGAAGTTCGCTTATGTAGATACCGATTATATACTGGAAAACATTCCGGAATATCAGGTGGCACAAGACAAACTTGATGAACTGTCCGTTCAGTGGCAGGAAGAAATTGAAGCAAAATTTGCTGAAATTGATAAACTGTATAAGGAATACCAGTCTGAAGCGGTACTGCTTCCCGCAGATATGAAGAAAAAAAGGGAAGAAGAGATCATTCAGCTCGAACAGGAAGCTAAAGAATTACAGAAGAAACGCTTTGGGCAAAATGGCGATCTTTTTAAAAAACGCCAGGAACTTATAACACCCATTCAGGATCGTGTATATGATGCCGTTAAAGACATAGCCGAATCAGAAAACTACGCGATTATCTTTGATAAATCAGGCTCACTGACCATGCTATACACTAATCCGCGGTTTGACATCAGCAGCAGGGTGCTTCGCAATATGGGATACCGCCCGGGAGGCCTTAAAGCTGGCGAAGATTAACATTTTTTATGAGTGTTACGCTGTTGAAGTTAGAGCATATTTTATACTTTTGCAGCTTAGTGAATTAAATAACAGTGACATTCTGTTTGAATTTAAAATCAAAAATCAATATAATGAAATTTATCTCAAAGGGATTACTGATAGCCGTGTTGATCTTGTCTTCTACAGGATTGACTTTTGCACAGAATCAGAAAATAGGACACATCAGCACAGCAAAATTACTCCAAATAATGCCGGGCAGAGATTCCGCTCAGCTTGTACTTGAGCAGTATGCTCAATCATTACAGAAGGATCTGGAGCAATACGAAACAGAGTTCAATTCTAAATATGAGCAGTTTATGGCAACACAGGAAGAGATGCCTAAACTGATGAGGGAGACCAAACAGAAGGAACTCATGGAGATGCAGGATAGAATAATGAAGTACAGAGAAGGTGCTCAGGAAGATCTTACACAGAAAGAGCAGGAGTTACTGGAACCTATCCTTCAAAAAGCTCAGGATGCCATAGATAAAGTGGCTGAAGAAAACGGGTTCATCTATATACTTGATACTTCCAGCGGAGCTGTTGTTTTTGTTTCTGACAAGGGAGAAGACATCATGTCGCTGGTGAAAAAGGAGTTGGGTATTGAAGACGTGGAAACCCCTGATAGCGTTGAACCGGTGGAAAACACACAGCAGCAACCAGGTACCATGGACATCGACTAAGATTTATTTCTATATAAAAAGGAGCCGGCAGAAATGCCGGCTTTTTTATGGTCATCTGATCTGTTTTCTACTTATACCAGCCCGAATACATGATATAGGCATCCGCTATCCGGTTTACCTCACCTTCCAGCAACTCTTGATCTATGGTTTTCACTTTTGTTGCCGGGATGCCTGCATACACACTTCCTGATTCCACACGTGTTCCTTTCTTTACCACAGCTCCGGCAGCTATCACTGAATTACTCTCAATTACGGCATCATCCATAATTATTGCACCCATTCCAACCAGCACGTTGTCGTGGATAGTACATCCGTGAACAATGGCATTGTGAGCGATGGAAACATTATTTCCAATGTTGGTGGGGGCTTTTTTGTAAGTGGCATGTATTACAGCACCATCCTGCACATTCACCCTGTTTCCCATCCGGATGTAATGTACATCACCCCTGATTACCGCATTGAACCAAATGCTGCAATGGTCGCCAGTTATTACATCTCCTGTTATGGTGGCATTATCGGCAATAAAGCAGTCTTTGCCAAATTCGGGTTTCTTTCCAAGCACTTCTCTGATCAGAGCCATACTATTCCTCCAGTAATTTTATCTTTAATATATTTTCTGTATCCCCGGTGATCCTGAAGCGGTGATCAAGTCGCATACCAGGTATCCAGACCACTTTTTTTCCCGAACGCAGAAGCCGGGTATTTTGTTTGCGGTACACAGGAACTTTTTCGTCTATCAGGAAATCGCTGATTTTTTTTGCACTGCTCATGCCCAGGGGGAAAAAGTGCTCGCCGGCTTTCCATGTGCTGAGAGCCAGTGGCCAGTCCAGTTTATCCATATCAATAAAAGCAAATCGTGGATCAGGGTTTATCCTGAAATTCTTGTCTTTTTTTAGCAATGTGAATGATAATCTTAATGGCCGGTCAATATATCCAGGTACCGAATCACGGTCTATGATTACCTCTTCATGTTCCTCCGAAGGCTCGTTTTCTTTTATTACCAGAAATTCCCTTTCCCTTATTACCGTGTGGCTGGGAGAACAGAAAGCCTTACCCGGAATTCCCTGTAGAGAGTTTATTATATCTTCCACGGTTGAATATTTAAACTGGTATTGGGCCAGGTACTCGAACAAATAAGTAGTGGGAGCATCCGTGGCCTCTAATTTGCTGATGCTTATGGCAGGCATTTTATCTTTTTCTGTCAGAAGACTGTTTACGACTTCATCCACCCGCCGGCGGTAGATCTTTTCTGTCTCCCTTATCCTACGGATATTGGAAGTAAGAATGTCCTGAAAATTGGAATGTATCTCCTCAAGCAGTGGTATCACTTCATGGCGCAGCTTATTTCTGGCATATTTCACACTCATATTGCTGCTGTCTTCCCTGTATTCTATGTCATACCTGCTTGCATATTCTTCTATGTCTTCACGGCTGGCAAACAACATGGGATGGATCAGGTTTCCCTGCTTTGGCAAGATACCGTGTAAGCCTGCAATGCCGGTTGATCGCATCAGATTGAGGAAGAAAGTTTCTGTCTGGTCACCACGGTGATGGCCCGTGGCTATCAGTTGATAACCATGCTTCATTAACAGGTTGTTAAACCAGTTGAAGCGGAGCTTGCGTGCTGCCATCTGGATGGACAGATGATGATCTGCTGCATACTGCCGGGTATCAAACTTCTTTACAAAAAGCGTTATATCATTTTCTTCGGCATACTTCCTTACGAACTCCTCATCTCTCTCAGCTTCTTCATCCCGCAGCATAAAATTGCAATGAGCAATCGCATGTGGGATACCGGCTTCTGCGAAGAGTTTAGCCATTACCATTGAATCAACTCCTCCGCTTACGGCCAGTAACACCTTCTCCCCCTCTGCAATCAATGCTTCTTTTTCAATATATTTGATAAAGCGGTTTCGCATAACAGCAAAGATAATGCATATTTACTTTGGAATACCGGGTACACTGGCAAAAGCATAAGCCTTATCAGAAGCCTTCTAATCTGATGTACATTTTACAAAGTTAGATGTAAAAACAGTCTGTATTAATCAAAAAAATAAATCAAATAAATTGATTTTACTCGCTTTTTTAGTTAAATTTGATGTGGGAATCTCATTGGGTCATGATGATGCCCCAGACAAATTATACAAAGGGAAATTTATAATGAGAAGATTTTTACACGTATATATCAGTATTGCTTTATTAACAGCTGTTTTTGTTGCAGGATGCAACGGCGGGTCGTACAATATAAAGAATGGTCAGGTCAAAGCATTACCTGATAAGATGCTTGGACAGTACGATTCCTTCAGCGGTTCATACTTTAAAAATATCCGGCTTGAGGAGGGAGACTATTTCAGTTCAAAACTTACCGCCGTTACAAAAGCAGGCGTTATCAGTGCAGCTGTTTTCGATCCTGCAGGTGATAAAATTATTGATATTGATGAACTGGTCACTAACAATGGTATGCTGATTAAAAACAGCGGTGATTACAAAATTCTAATTAGGGCGGAAGAACATAGTGGTAGTTTTTTGTTGGAGTGGAATGTAGCAAAGGATTAATGTATATTAACCGGATTTTAATTGCCAGGTATCCAGGGTTAAACGGCTTGAGTATTTATTTTTATCAATATCATTTTTCAATTGGAAAAAGTATTTTATTTACTGACTTTTTTTAATTAAAATGAAATGATATTAGTAATTGATAATCAGAGTGCTTTCATTAAGCGGTTTAAGAGGAACTACCTGAATGAGAGGGATATTCCGTATATTTTCTTCGATCATAATGAGCCAATCAATCTGCCAACAGGGGTTAGCCCTTCAGGAATAATTCTTTCAGGAGGAAGAGGGAATCCATATCAACCATTGAATCTTACAGCAAATTTCGTGGCATTGATGCGATATGATGTCCCGGTGTTAGGTTTTTGCCTTTCTCATGAGATAATCGCGGTGGCATATGGTGGCAGAATTAAGAAATTGCCTGAATATCACAACAGGAAAGAATGGATCACACTTACCGCTACCACTGATCCAATATTTTCAGGGCTGGTTGGTGATAAACTGTATCTTCAGAAACAGCATGCATATCATGTAACACGCCTGCCCGAAGATTTCATCCGGCTGGGATATTCCAAAGACTGCCCTTATGAGATAATCCGGCATAAGGATAAACCTATCTACGGCTTCCAGGCTCATCCTGAAGTTTCAGGAACTGACGGTTATAAGCTGATGGATAATTTTATGGAATTATGTGGTGTGCAGCCAAAGGACGAAGAGCCGGAATAAAACGGCTGATAATAAAATGATTTAACGTAGTTTGAAAAAGTACTGATGAAAGTAGCAATTATTTATAATAAAGATCTCAGTGGTGTTATAAACACTTTTGGGATGCAGAATAAGGAAATTTATGACCCTTCCACCGTGCAGCGCGTGGCGGATGCCCTGGAAAAGGGCGGGCACAATGTGGCAGTAATCGATGGCAACATGCACCTGATTGACCGCCTGCAGTCGTTTATGCCCAAGGTGATGATGGGTGAACGCATGGGAATGGTTTTTAATATGGCCTATGGCATACAGGGCGAAAGCCGCTACACGCATATTCCGTCCATGCTGGAAATGCTTGGTATCCCTTATGTAGGTTCTTCGCCTTCAGGACATGCTCTGGCGCTGGATAAGGTGATCACAAAAATCATCATGCAGAAGCACGGGCTTCCCACACCTGATTTTTGGGTGTTTTCATCGGAAAATGATGATATGAGCAGTGTGAAATATCCGGTTATCGTAAAACCGAAAATGGAAAGTGTTTCCTTCGGATTAAGAGTTGTACACAATGAAAGTGACCTGCGCGAGGCTGTTGGCTATATAATTAGCGAATTCGACCAGCAGGCACTCGTGGAGCAATTCATCAGGGGCAGGGAATTTGCCGTGGGCGTTTTGGGTAATCAGCCTCCGGAAGTATTCCCGGTGCTGGAAATCGATCTGGATAACGATCCGAATGCTATACAATCGGTGGATAATAAAAAAACAGCACCACGGAAAAAGATTTGTCCGGCGAGTATTTCTGAGGAACTCGCCGCAAAAATGCAGCAGTTGAGCGTGGATGCTTTTAAAGCTCTACAACTGAGGGATTTTTCCCGCGTGGACATCCGTCTGGATGAAAATGATAATATCTATTTGCTGGAAATCAATTCTATGGCCAGCCTGGGCCGTACCGGTTCTTATGTCCATGCAGCCGGTGTCCATGGATATAATTTTGACCAACTGGTATTAAAGATGCTTGACGTGGCTGCTGTACGTTACTTCTCCGATACCTTCCTCACCCTTGAAGAAGAGAAGGGAAAAAAACAGACCGGAAAGTCGTACCCCGCCAGGATCAGAGGTTTTTTGAGATCACGGCGCGAGCAAAATATCCGCATCCTGAATCAGATCGTGGATATAAATACACATGTGAGAAACACAGACGGAGTGAATAAGGTAGGTATGCTGATGCAGAAACAGCTTAGTGTCCTGGGATTTACATCTGAAGTCTTTTCACAGGTGGAACTTGGCAATTCGCTGTTTTTCAGGAATACCAATGAGCGTGAACTCGATGTCTTATTTCTTGGGAACATCGATAATGCTGTAAGGAGTGCTGAGCATGAATATTTCGATTCCAGTGATCAGAGAATGACAGGTACAGCTATATGGGAAAGCAAGGGCGGATTAGTGGTCATGCTTCAGGCACTACAGGCCTTGCGGTTTACCAGGCAACTACGAAAAAAGCGGATCGGTATTTTCCTGGCTTCTGATAACTCCATTCACAACCAGATGACCCGGAAAAAGATCAGGGAAGTGTCCTCTACCGCTTCTGTGGTGATTGCATTGCACGGCGGATCGATCCAGGGAAGCCTGGTAACATCCCGTCCTGGCGGTGCTGTGTATCGTTGTGAAATGAACCTGAAGAAAAACCTGGATGCTTCCTATCTCTCAAAATCTGTAACCTTTTTCACCAAAGCCATTACAAAATTGAGCGATCTGAGCGATACTGCCAGAGGCATATTGGTGGTTCCTTCATCAGTGAAACTGCAAACCAACATTAACCAGGTTTATGCGGGTGCCACAGCACGGATCAGTGTCCGTTATGATGATCCCGCTTTTAGCGACACATTTGAAAAACATCTGCATAGTGCTTTTGCCTTAAAAAACAAAAAGTATCTCAGCATGACAATTGATGGCGGTGATACCCGTCCGCCCATGCAGCAAAATGAAATGACTGATGAATTCTGGAAAAGGATAAAGGCACTGGCAGAGGACCTTGATATCAGAATAACCAAAGAGCACCGCTGGAGCTCTGGTGCCATCGGACTGGTGGAGCCGGGTCGTTATATTATTGATGGCTTTGGTCCGGTGGGAACTGATGAATACGGAAAATCTGAATATATCCTGAGCCATAGTTTGCATGAAAGAGCTGTGTTACTGGCCATGACAATTCTGAAGCTGGGTTGAGGTTAAAGTAAGTAATTTGCGCTGCTACTGTGCCCTATACAACCTGCTGAGAGCATCAAAAGGCAGCACTGTGGCTATATAAACAGGGAAATAAGGCATGCGTTTCCTTATTTCGCCGGTTTGTCCGTTTTCAACGATGGTCTCCGGGATATGGGACCCATGCGGCCTGGCCCGGTTGTAAACGGAATCTTTTGACCGCTCCCGTTTTGTGCATGCATGACCCACTTTCATGTTGTGTAAACGGGATTGTAATCCTGTTGGATTCAGGATTTTAATGTTAACCTGCCGGGCCTGTACACATATCAGTTGACGGATTTCTTTCACTGTATTTATAGCTTTTGTTGGTGATTATTCCATTTTATTGTTCGTCCGCCTGATGCGGATCATGTTTATTTTATCCCGGTCAATTATGCAGAAAGGCCGTATGTTTTGCATTGAGGGACCGGTGAAAATACATTCCCGTTTTCCAATTCATAAATCTGGAATTTAAGTGATTCTGCGCATGTGAAATTTGACCGGAAAATACATGCAAGGGTTTTAATTCGGTTTTTATTCTTAACATCTCCTTGTTAACTCAGAACGAAACAAGAAACAAGAAGGAAACAAGAAGGAAATAAGAACAAGGTATAGCAGAAATCTGCCCAGGTACAGACAAAAAGTAACATATCAAATCCCATGACTCATAACAAAAGTATAATAAAAATATGCTAAAAAGCCGTATTTTTATGGTGCTTATACTCCTTTATGATTTTTTTAAAAGACTGAAAGATGGAAATCATGTCATAAAATGCAACAATTATTCTGTCTTTCAACATCTTTTTCTTGTGACGGAATGATATCTGTTCATGGGTTAGTTTCAATCCGGAATTTTGCTGGCCGGGGAACCGCTAAGTGGAATAACCACTGATATATGTGTTTAAATTCTGTCTGAAGTAATTTAGGGTCTGTAATTTTCTGCCGGGATAAACCAACGGGCACAATAGCCGTTTTTTAAACATGCTGCATACCCCATCCATTAAATCATTCTGATCAATTGATTATGATGCTGACTCTCATTTGGAAATCACTTATCAAATACATCTTACCTTTGCAAAAAAAAATATGGAAGCCCAATACCTGAAGCGTCTCATAAAAGACCCTACGCTACGCTTGATCTGTTCAAGAATACTGGAAGGCCATCGCCTTACTTTGGATGAAGCCATAATCCTGATGAAAAAGGCAGAAACAGGTATCCTGAGTATGCTGGCCCGCCATATTATTCTGAAGCGAAATATCCGGAATCACAAACGCAGCATACTGCACATTTCACTTTGTGAAACCTGCCGGTATAATTGTTTCATTTGCCGCTATTCCGTCACCGGGCAAACTGGCACACCTCTTAGTGCAGCGGCAGTAGAGAGGCGGCTTAGTATAGCGGGAGAGGTGGATGAAGTCATGTTTTCTGCCGGCATATCCGGGCAGCTTAGCAGCGATTACCTCATCGACATTATCCGCCTGATACGTGCTATGAATCCCGCAGCAGCAATCAGGGGCCCGCGGGCGATACACATCCGCGAGCTGGCAGTGTGCGAAAACCGCCAGCCCACAGACATCCTAAGCAAGATGAAAGAAGCCGGGCTCAACAGCCTCACCGGTGCTGATGCGCTGATATTCCGCGAAGAAATGCGCGATAAAATGCAGGATTACCAGTTTAGCGCCAGTCAGTGGACGGCTATCCATAAGCTCGCCCACGGGCTGGGTCTAAGCTCTGAGGCCTCTATGATCTACGGGCATTTCGAGAGCGTGCAGGACCGGGTAGATCACCTGCAGCAAATCCGCGACCTGCAAGACGAAACCCAGGGTTTTGATGCCTTCATACCCGTTAAATTCCGTGCTGAAAGCGGCATCGCGAAGATGCTTCCTCCCACCTCCCCGCTCGAAGACATGCGCGTATTTGCCATCGCGCGCCTCTTCCTCGACAACATCCCGCACCTTGATGTACAAACCCTCATTGGCGAGGACGGTTGGCAGAATGTGTTTGATTTCGGAGCCAACCGTGTTACCCTGCTCAGCCCCGCCAGCGATAATTATATGCCACAATACGGTGAACTATACATACCTCCGCGTTAGATAAGTTTTTTTATTTGGGCGGCTGATCCGTCTGCGGCTATTAGCTTTGGATCGCCTGGCCAGGCTGCTGCATACCACGGACAGGAGCTCACTCACGTTCCGCTCTGCCGTGGTGCAGCAGCCAGGCCAGCCGGTCCAAAGGCTAACCGCCTCCGCCGGGCCGCACCCATAGCTGGCGATATGTGCGGCCCGGCGGAGGCGGAAAGCCCGTGGGCTGCGAAGTTTAGCTGCCGCGCTGTGGCAACAGCGACTACCGGAAGCTCGTTGCCCACAGCTGCGGCAGCTTTACTGAGCAGGCCGCGGCTTGCAGCCGCAGACGGATCAGCCGCCCAAATAATAACATCTGAACCGGGCTGCCAATTGCTAAGTTTCTTTTGTCAGCCATTTTTTGTTGAACTTTCATTTGCCGGCTTATGTTTAATTTTGCAACAAACTCGATTGTATGCTGAAATTTGATTTTAATAAGGTGGCCGGCGAATATGATGATTATTATCAAACAGCGGCCGGGCGCAAGATTGATGCCGTGGAGAAATGGCAGGTGAAGGAATTCCTCGACCGGATAAAGGAAAAGGAAGCGCTTGAAATTGGATGTGGTACAGGGCACTGGACGATGTTCTTTAGCGATAACGGATTCCAGGTGACCGGTATTGATATAGCCGGTAAAATGATGCAAAAGGCCATTGACAAGGATATCCCGGGAGCTGTGTTTATGGAAATGGATGCGGAAAACCTGATGTTTCCCAATGAATCGGTGAAGAATATTTTTACGATAGCTTCGGCGGAGTTTACAAACGACAGGCAGAAGTTTTTTGATGAGGCTTACCGTGTGTTAAAGCGTGGCGGGCACTTCCTGATCGGTGCACTCAATCGTAATTCTCTGATGGGTAAGAACAAGCAAAATGATCCGGTGTTTAAAGATGCTGATTTTTTTAGCTATGACGAGCTGCAACGGTTGTTGAACCGGTTCGGGCATCCGGAAATTAAAGGATGCGTGCTGATGGATGAAAAGGGAGAGGTGCTGGATTACCCGCGTGATAAGGATATTCCGCAGCAGCGCTTAAACAATGAAGGAGCATTTCTTGTTGGCTTTGTGAAGAAATTATGACACGAATTACTGCTGATATAAGTTTTTATCCGCTGGAGGATAATTACCTGGAAACTATTAGCCGATTTCTGAAGTCGCTGCATGCACAGAATGATTTCCTGATCGAGACTACAGACGTGAGCACGGTGATAA
The DNA here is from genome assembly GCA_964477095.1 of uncultured Bacteroidales bacterium. Taxonomy (GTDB): domain Bacteria; phylum Bacteroidota; class Bacteroidia; order Bacteroidales; family PWNQ01; genus PWNQ01. The sequence continues at coordinate 35,508 of CAYZDA010000015.1, forward strand.
CAGGTGATTATCAGGCTGTGATGCGCCTGGTTGAGGAGCAGCTAAGGCCCTTTCTGGAAAGCGGCGACGCGGTGTTCGTTATAAAATATTCCAATGCCTGCGGAAAAAAACAATAACACTATGGATACTAAAGTGATACTGATTACCGGTTCCACTGATGGGATTGGCGAAGAAACTGCCCTGAGGCTCGTGGATATGGGACATAAAGTGATCATCCACGGCAGAAGTAAAGATAAACTTGATGAAACGGCGACACGCATTGCCGACAAAACCGGCAGCGAAGTGTACGACAGCTTTGCGGCTGACCTGGAGAACCTGAAAGCTGTGAAGGAAATGGCGGGCAGGGTGAAAGAAAAATATGACCGGTTGGATATCCTGATCAATAATGCCGGGGTATTTGAGAAACAGCGGGAGCTGACAGCTGATGGTTTTGAAAAGACTTTCGCAGTGAATCACCTGTCGCATTTCCTGCTTACAAACGAGTTGCTGCCATTGCTGAAAGGCAACGCCCATAGCCGTATCGTGATCGTGAGCTCCAGGATACATGCCTCCTATATTGATTTTGATAACCTGCAGGGTGAAAAGAGTTATGATGGCAGTGAGGCTTATTCACGTTCGAAGCTGGCAAATCTGCTGCATGCAAAAGCACTGGCGCGTAAGCTGGATGCTTCGGACGTGACGGTTAACGCGGTGCACCCGGGAGCCATCAATACCAAGTTGCTGAAAAAAGCTTTTGGCCCTTTCGGGCATAGCACGAAGAGGGGAGCAGAAAACCTGTTGTATGTAGCGCTGGAAGAAGAATTGAAGAATGTTAGCGGGAAATATTTCGAGGATCAGAAGGAAGTTGCACCAGCTGAAATTGCGGATGACGAGTCAGCGCAGGACAGGCTGTGGAAGCTGAGTGAAGAGGGCGTGAATATGTCGTAGAGCCGGAAGCTTAGAGCATGTAGCGTCATCCAATCCACCGATAATTACCGGGGCAATCAACCCATCAATCTTTCAGTATAATTGTATGCCACTGGTAGCCAGTCCATAGCGTAATACAAATCCTGGCCTGTATCACAGCCTGTTTTGCTTGCTTCTGATACTTGCTTCGGCATAGGCGCGCCATTTGTTCATCACCTTTTGCATATCTTCCGGCAATTCGGATTCAAATTCCATCCATTTTCCAGACACGGGATGCTCGAACCCCAGCGTTTTGGCATGCAGGGCCTGGCGTGGGCAAATCTTAAAGGCATTGTCGATAAACTGCTTGTATTTGGAAAAGGTGGTTCCTTTCCTTATTCTGTCGCCACCGTAGGTGTCATCATTAAAAAGTGGGTGGCCAATGAATTTCATGTGGGCCCTTATCTGGTGGGTGCGTCCGGTTTCCAGCCGGCACTCTACGGCAGTTACATAGCCAAATCGCTCCAGCACTTTGTAATGGGTAATGGCATGTTTACCTGATTTCCCGTCAGGGAAAACCGTCATCACCTTTCTATCGGAAGGGTTGCGGCCCAGGTTTCCCTCTATTGTGCCTTCCTCGTCTTTCAGGTCGCCCCACACAAGCGCAACATACCGGCGGTTGACACTGTGGTGGTAAAATTGCCTGGCCAGGTGAGTCTGTGCCGGCTCGTTCTTGGCCATCAGCATAAGACCCGTGGTGTTTTTATCAATCCGGTGAACCATGTAAGGCTCTGCCTGTGGATCATTTTTCTCCAGGTAATATTTCATGGCGTTCACCAGTGTTCCGCTGTAATTGCCATAAGCAGGATGCACTACCATGCCAGCCGGCTTATTGATCAGGATCACATCATCGTCTTCGTGAACAATATGCAGGGGGATATCTTCGCTGATCACCTCGATTTCACGCTGAGGCTCAGGAAGCATAATCCGGATATCGTCACCAGGCTTTACTTTGTAATTTGATTTTACCGGATTTTCATTCACCAGAATATGGCCTTTGCCGGCGGCTTCCTGTATTTTGGTGCGGGAGGCATTTTCAATTCTGTCCATCAGGAACTTGTCAATCCTGATCAATCCCTGTCCCCTGTCAGCAGTAATATGGTGGTGTTCATACAAATCCTGCTGATCATCATTGTTTTCTATCTTCAAATCTTCGCTCATAAATTCTTATCGGGTGATCATAATTTTTTTCACACTTCCTGCACCGGTTTCGTGGTTTCTGATTTCAAGGATGTAAAGCCCCGCCTGCAATTGTGGTAAATGAAATTTATTTTGTGCCTGGTATTCTCTTATGAGTTTTCCCTGGGTGCTGTAGAGCCTGCATAGCAATTTATGCTGCGGAATATCTGTTTTCACTGTAAGCTGATCATTGGCCCTGGCCGGATTCGGATAGACGGTTATTTGAGGCTCTTCAGTCGGAAGCTTCCCTGTACTCACATGTGGATATAAATCATTGCCCAGGATAGGACGCATCATTAAAGCGCCTTCATAGATGGTATTGTTCCAGTTGCCGGAAGTATAGTAAAATATTCTCGACTGTTCATTATTATTCAGATCAAATCCCACATTCAGGTTGTCGGCAGTGGTTTGCTGCCAGCCGATGTAAAACGTGCCGCTCACTGCCACGGGCTGATCAAGCACATAGGTGTGATAATCATTTAATCCGTTGAGCTGAGGGAATTCCCCGCTTTGCGAATAGATCATGTTACCTGGTTCACCGCCGTTGTCATCCCACACGGCAAGTGTAAACGCCTTAATATTGGCGTTATTTTTCACCTGGTTGAAATACAATTGTATTGATTGCAATGTATCAGGCTCGTTGAGCGTAAACTGATATGCCACTTCTCCCAGATTACTCGCTATGCCGTATCCGGCTTCAGAAGTACCGTCATCATATGCGTACCAGTTATAAAACTTTTGGTAGAAGCGCGATGTATCATTAAAGTTGTATGGATCGTCCGGTACATTGATGTGAAACAACAACTCGAAATCGTTATACTTTAAGCTGTTAGGCGGGTAGTAATAGTCAAGCTCGTATTCAAATTCATATTCACTGAATGAGGGCATTTTCTGATTAGTAATTGGAGTGGGAAAGGTATTAAATGGCTGTGACTGTCCCGACAGGTCAGTAATTTTGAAGGTCATATTCACATCTCTTTTTCCTTTGTTACTTCGGTAGCTGATGCGAAAGGTATCTGACATTTCCGCAATAGGTGCTGCCATGTACTGGTTCCAGGGCATTTGCATGTAATTTTCCAGCAAACTACCCGTTTCAGATATCAGCGCCCAGTCCACCAGTGAAGTATCGTTGTGGCTGCGCTGCATGTCGAGATAAACGTAATCCAGATTCCAGATATCCACATTTCCTGATACCCAGCTGGGGATACTGTTATTGGAAACACTGGCATAGTTTAAAAAGCGCATTTTAAATCCCTTGTGGAAAAACATGCTGTCAGTAATGGGTATCATTATCCGCTTCATATAAACGCCATTTGTATCATAAAAAGTTTGAAGATCGGTGCCTGTGGTACTCCAGGCATGTATCCATCTTTGTTGCTGGGGTGCGTATAACCGCAGGGTGAGAGAGTCATCTTCCTCCGGTTTATTGCCAATTCCCTGGGGCTGGATATAGAAGCTCAGGTAAACCGAATCAGCCGGGCTTAGTTTCATATTGAGCGCGGTCACTGAATCAAGTCTTATTTGATGAGAGGTAAGTGTGTCGGCCGGGAACTTGCTGGGAACAGCATTGGGGTAGATACCGCCGGTGTCATTAATGGCATCAAAGGTAGCAACCCCGGTTGTAAATGGCTTGTAGCCGTAGGCATTATTAATAAAAACATTTCTGTCCTGCCACAACGTATCCACCGGGAAAACTCCTGCATTGGAAAAATCGTCGATAAAAGGCAGCTCCAGCATGCCTGATGCCCGTAATTTTTGCGAGGGTTTATAATCGCGTGCAGCTTCTTTCACCCTGCTGTTTTGTGATAAGCCGGTGAGCACTTCCTGCCCTGTTGCCAGCATCATACTCATTAGGAAAAAAGCAAGTATTGAAAAAGTACGTATCATATTGTCTTTATTATTCTTATTGAAGAGTATCTACAGGATTGTTGCGCAAGCTATCCTTTTTATACTCCCTTATGTATTCTTCAAAATCGAAATTGCGAGTGTTGCGATAAACCAGGTTAACGGAATCGCCCAGTTTGAGCTTCCTGTTTTTATATGGCCTGGGATCCATCATATAAACCCTTGCTCCAAGGGTATCCGCAGGATTATAAAACTTTTCCCTGCCTAAGTTTAACGAATTCTCATGTATAGTGTTGATGGCTTTATTTCTTTTCATCCCGATCAGGAATGGGATTTCAATTTTCTCGGAGCCGGTTCCGCGCCCCAGAACCAGCTTCACGGCTGATCCCTTTTCAATCCTTTCACCAGGCCGGATTTCCTGTCCCAGATATTCCTGCCTCAGTACGGCATTCCTGGCCAGATTGGGGACATATTCCAGCGAAGCTATCTGCAGTCCGTAATCTCGCAGGATTACTTTGGCCTGTCGTAGCGTGAGGTCGTGAAGGTCGGGCATTTCAACCTTTTCAGGATGAAAAGCTACTATGGTCAGATATATTTTTCTGCCTTTTTTTACCACTGAATTGGGCAGAGGATCCTGTGCAACGATGCTGCCCTTTTCTTCGCCACTGTCATATACCGAATCCATCACTTCAAAATCAAAATATTTTTCAGCTGTATATTGTTCTATCTCGCTTAACTTTAGCCCCTTAAAGTCGGGCACTTCAATATTTTTGCCATGGCGGGTATAAATATCCAGGTATTTCATTGCGCCAAAAACAAGTAATCCTGTGAGAATTACCATGGCAATTAAATTGATCCAGACTCTTTTACTGGTGAAGAATTGTATGATTTTCATTAGCTTATTGTTCAGGAATCCTGGTTAATTCTCCGGGAAGCAAATTATAAACCGCTGCTGCATATGGCTGCAAAGCCGGCTTATCCACTGCCAGTGAATTATTCAGGTAATAAAACACCACTACTATCTTAAATATTGTTTTAAAGAAGCAAATATATAAATTAATCAACGATTGATTGTTTAAATCTTCGCACAGTAGCAATATCAAAGCAGCTATCATGGTTTACCTTTGTTATTCATTAATACCGCAAGACATGAAGAAAAATGTTGCCCTTCTGGCCGGTGGCGATTCAGGTGAGTTTGAGGTTTCGCTCAACAGCGCATCTATGGTGGAAGCCTCACTGGATAAGGAAAAGTATAATGTTTATACCATTAAAATGTTTGGTGGAAATTGGTATTTTGAAGATAAAAACAGCGATAAGCATCAGATTGACAAAAACGGCTTTTTCCTGTTGTTGGATGGAGAAAAAATACTGTTTGATGTGGTTTTCATGATGATTCATGGCACACCGGGAGAAAATGGCAAATTGCAGGGCTATTTTGATATGCTGGATATTCCCTACACCAACTGTGATGTATTTACCTCATCGCTCACCTTCAATAAATATTTCACCAATCAGCAGATGCGCATGATGGGCCTGATGACGCCTTTTTCCATGCTGCTGATAAAGGGTGAGAAATTTGATCCTGATGAAATAGAAGAGAAGGTGGGTTTTCCCTGTTTTGTTAAGCCCAGTAACGGAGGATCCAGCCTTGGAACCGCCAGGGTAAACCACCGCGAACAGCTGGAACAAGCCATAAACAAGGCTTTTGAAGTGGATGAGCAAATTCTGGCCGAAGAATTTATTGAAGGAACTGAAGTTACCTGTGGATTGATTGAGAAAGGAAATGATACATTGATATTTCCACTTACGGAAATAGTGTCGAAAAATGAATTCTTTGATTATGAAGCCAAATATACTAAAGGCATGGCTGATGAAATTACTCCGGCCAGGATTCCTGAGGAAGTGGCACTGGAGGTGAAACGCCTGTCAAACTTTGTTTACAAAAAGCTGTTTTGCAAAGGCATAGTAAGGGTGGATTTTATTCTGAAAGACGGAGAATATTACTTTCTTGAATTAAACACTGTCCCGGGCATGTCTGCAGCCAGCATAGTACCCCAGCAAATTCGCGCGGCAGGGCTGAAGGAAAGCGATATCTTCAGCCTGGCTATTGAAAATGCAATCAGGCAAAAACAATCCTGATTTTATTTGTCTTTATACTGATTTTTAATCCATTCCACAAAAGAAGCTGTGGCATGGTAGCGATGGCTGATTTTATTTTTCTGTTTATCAGACATCTCTCCAAAACTTTTAATATGATTTTTTGGCCTGAAGACTGGATCATATCCGAATCCTCCTTTGCCACGTGGCTCATCAAGAATAGTTCCCTCCACAATTCCTTCAAAAATGAAGTCGTTGTCACCTGAGGCCATAGCAATTACTGTGCGAAATCTGGCTTTGCGGTTTTTAATACCGTTGAGCTTCTTTAGAACTTTTCTCACATTATCCGCAAATGAAGCTTTTTCTCCGGCATAGCGTGCCGAGTAAACACCGGGTTCTCCATTCAGTGCCTCAATTTCCAGACCGGTGTCATCGGCAAAACAATCAAATCCAGTATGATTCCTGATAAAACGTGCTTTTTGAACGGCATTCCCTTCCAGGGTATTTTGAGTTTCGGGGATTTTAACCTTAAACCTTACCTCTTCCAGCGAAAGGATTTTTACATTACAATCGCTGCAGGTATTTGATATTATATCACGTACTTCCTTGAGTTTATGATCGTTATTCGTGGCAAAAATTATTTCTTTCATAGGTATGGGGCCTTAAAATTCTCTGCTGTGTGCCTGCAAATTTAAGTGTTGTTTCTGGTTTTACAACTTTAAACAGTTTAAATACCAAAACTTAATATGGAACTCAGCGTAAACAGGCCTTAACTGGCAGAAGTTTTTTTATTATTTTCGTTGACTGTTGCAACGCAATATGAAGAGTTTAATCAGGGAAAATATCCGGATCGCGCTGGAATCCATCCGCAGTCATATGATGCGGGCGGTGCTCACAATGCTGATCATAGCATTCGGAATCATGGCTTTAGTGGGAATACTCACTGCTGTTGATTCTATTGAACATGCTATAAAGAGTAATTTTTCAATGATGGGTGCCAATACATTCAGCATCCGTAATCAGAGCATGCGCATAAATATAGGTGATAGCAGGGGAGAAGCAAAACATTATCCGGGTATAACTTATCGTGAGGCTATGCAGTTTAAGCAGCGCTTTGATATGCCGGTAAGCACGTCCGTTAGTGCCTGGGGTGTATCTGCTGCCACAGTGAAGTACAAAAGGGAAAGCACGCATCCAAACGTGGACGTGATAGGCGGTGATAAGAATTACCTGATTAATCAGGGATATGAAATTGCTGAAGGGAGGAACTTTTCCGATGCTGAGATATTTGCAGGAGATAATGTGGCAATTATCGGCGATGGTATTCAAGACAGGCTTTTCCAGGCAAAATCGCCCATTGGCGAAAGGATTTCTGTAGGGCCCGGGCAGTTTACAGTGATCGGGGTGCTGGAATCCAAGGGTTCGGGCTTTGGTTTCAGTGGCGACAGAATTGTGCTGGTGCCGGTTAACAGCGTAAGACGGGTTTTTTCAAGGCCTGGCATGAGCTATCGCATCAGTGTTAAGGCGGACTCTCCCGAGCAGATGGAAACAGCTATCAGCGAAGCCACGGGGATTTTCAGGGTGGTGAGAAGACTGAAACCGGGGGAAGAGGATAACTTTGATATCGGTAAAAGCGACAGCCTGATTAAGGAACTCACTGAAAATATTAAATACATTACCCTGGCGGCTACTCTTATTGGTTTGATCACGCTGCTTGGAGCTGCCGTTGGCCTGATGAATATCATGATAGTATCGGTTACCGAGCGGACACGCGAAATTGGGATACGTAAAGCATTGGGGGCAACCCGCATAACTATCCGTAACCAGTTTTTAGTGGAGGCTGTTACCATCAGCCAACTGGGCGGTGTACTGGGAATAATACTCGGGATCATTCTGGGTAATATTACTTCGCTGATTTTTAAAAGTACTTTTATTATCCCCTGGCTGTGGATTGCTGCCGGCATTCTGCTGTGTGCATTAGTGGGGCTGATTTCAGGAATTTACCCTGCAGTGAGAGCCTCCAAACTTGAACCAATTGAATCATTGAGATATGAATAAGATATTGCCAGTATTACTTCTGATGTTTAGTGCAGGCCTGGCACACGGGCAGAGTACTGCCGACCGTGCATATATGAGTACAGCCGATGTGGAGTCTGCCTTTTTGCACGATCATCATCTCCGTGTGAATAGCAGTGAATATAATCCCGGCTCTTTCCTTTTAAACCTCTATAAGAAGGCTATCTCTGAGCAATTATCAACCGGATGCGTGTATGAAATCTCATGTTCAGACTTTATGCGCCTTTCCATTTTGCAATACGGACTGATCAAAGGTTTTTTCATAGGTATCGACCGGCTTACAAGATGCACTCATATCAGTTTGGAAGATATCCCTGAATATAAATATAATCGTGAAACAGGTTTGCTAAAAGATGATCCGGGGGATTATGCATTTTAAATATTTCAGTAAGTTGATCATGTGCCTGATTGTTCCGTATTCACTTACATCACAGCAGGCTGATTTGTGTGATGAACTGTTGCCATTTACTGCGCACCTTTTCAATACAGGTAATTATCCCGAACTGATCAGGCTGGATACTTATTGTGATTTTGATGATCAGCCGCTTCAGGAAAGGGATACACTTAATTATCTGCTTGCATCCTCGTGGCTTCAACTGGAAAAAACCCAATCTGCCATGAACCTGTATGCAGGCATAAACGACGAAACCTTGCGTTATAGAGGCATTCGTTATGGATTTAATTCCATGCTCAGGCTGGGGCATCACAAAAATGCCGTGCAGTGGCTGTCAGATAATAGGATTCAAACATCCGTAGATCCTGATCTGGCTTTTTTTGCCGGAGGGCTGTTTCTGCTGGAACAAAATTATGCAGGCTATGACAGCCTGATGATGACAAATCCGCCCATGGCAGCTGAAAATGCTGTCATTTTGGAAGACTTCAGCAGCAGATATGATGAAGTTAATATGAGAAGCCCCTGGATGGCAGGCCTGCTTTCAGCGGTAGTACCCGGTCTGGGGAAAGTATATGCCGGGAAACCAAATCAGGGGCTGTCATCATTTATTACTTTCGGGCTGTCAGCGCTGCAATCATATGAAGCATACTACCGCCTGGGGTCAGACTCGCCGGTGTTTTATATTACCGGCCTGATAGCATTGGGCTATTACATCGGAAACATCTGGGGCAGTGCATTGAGTGTGAAAATCAGAAAATCGGAGGAACTGTATGAAATTAATCAGGATCTGCGTGGCAGGCTGTATTTTAGTCTTTAGCAGTGCTCTGCTCTCAGCACAGCCGGATGTGGAAAGAAAAGCTTTGCTGCTGGAGAAAGAGATATTTTCTGCAGATAATGATTCCGTAAAGGACAATCTGCTGCTTGAGAAAGGTTTACTTTTAAAAAAATCCGGCCGCCCCGGAGAGGCGTTATTTTCACTACAAAGGATCGGCTACAAAACTGCTGATCCGGATTTTGCTTTCAGGGTATTGTATAATATGGCTCTGCTCAGTTACGCTGAAAGCAAATTTGAGAGTGCGGATTTTTATCTGAATGAAATACGTTTTTATTCAGATACTAAAATAAACAACAAAGAATTCTTGTTCCTGGAGACACTGGTGAAAAATATTACAGGGGAGTTTGAGCAGGCGCGCAACTCACTGAGCGCATATCAACAAGCATGCGGATGTAGCCTGAATATTGATTCCCTCTATAGCTCAACCACCAGGCTGAAGGACCCGGATAAAGCCCGCAGCAGGTCTGGATTGATTCCCGGACTTGGACAGATATACACCGGTTATGCCTGGAAAGGGGTTAACAGTTTTTTACTCAATGCTTCATTCCTGGGCCTGGTCACTGTTTGCATCAATAATCAGCTGTATTTAACAGCTGCTTTTAGCGGCCTGAACTTATTTGCAGGCTTCTATCGAGGGGGCAAACGAAATGCAGAACATCTTGCCCGGAGGAGAAATGCTGAAACCATTGACAGTTTGAATAGTTTTCTGTTACGATGGTCTGAAAATTGTAACTAAGCAATCGCTGAATAATTCGTATTTTGCATGACAATAATCATACATTGATTTTGTTTATTTATTCTATGATGAAGCATTTTTTAATAATATTATCTTTTGTAATACTGGCCCCGTTTTCATCTGCTTATGCTCAGTCCGATCAACCGCTACGGGTGGAATTTTCTTCCCTGGGTCGCAATGATGACTTTACCGTTATGCTGGCAGGAGAGCAAGGCCTTATTGTTTTAAGGGATGACGGAAAAGGGGCCGATGATCAGAGAATCTGGCGCCTGTTTGGTTATTCAGGGGATATGACCAGTAAATGGAAAGCAACTATCACCCTTGGGAAAGATCTGGAGCTGGCAGACAGGCACTACAGGGATGGAAAGGCAAATCTGCTTTTTATCGACAGTCGCAATAAGGAATCTACCCTTGAGCTTGTTAAGGTGGATATGAGCACTGGAGAGGTAGTCAGCCGCAGCTTTGCTCTGCCTGATAAACTCAACGTGTGGGATTTTAAAGTGCTGGACGGTCAGGCTTTTGTTTTGGGAATCAATTCAAGAGGGCTCAAAAATTTCCTGAGCAATGTATTTAGTTCTTCTGACGACAGGGAAAGAAGAATAAGGCTGGTGCGCTATGACTGGAAGTCGGATGAAGCAACCGACATATCTGAGAATATTGATGCCGGCATGCGGCCTTTGCGGCTTGATATTTATGGTAATGAAAAAACCATAGATGTATATACCGCCTTAGCTGTGTCAGAGAGCAGCGATGAGTTGTGGATGTATTCATTTTCTGCTGAAGGAGAAATGACAAACCGCTATCGCTTCAGTCCGGTGGAAGGCAAAAGTATTGTGGAGCTGGTGGTTACTTCTTCCGGAGAGAACCGCTATATCGCTGTATCCATGAGCGGAATACGTGAACGCTATGAACGTTATGAAGATTATACTGACGGTTTATACCTGAGTGTATTCAATCAGGGAGAAGAAGCGGTTTCAAGGTTCTACAAATTATCCAATCTGGGTGCTTTTTATAAAAAGGCCGATCCTGATATGTTTCGCTTTTTTCCCGGTAGGAAGGAAATGGCTGGTTCAGTGGGCTATCAGCTGAACATGCATCCTGAGATAAAAGGGGGTGAAAATGAAATGATACTGCTGGCCGAAGCTTACTACCCGGAATATCACACGGAATGGTATTATGATGCATATGGAATGGCTCACAGCAGATATGTTTTTGACGGATATCGCTATACCCATGCCCTGGCCATCGCTTTTAACAAAAAAGCCGAGGTTGTATGGGATGAAGCCATGGAAATAAACGGAATCCGTTCCTATTCGCCGGCGCTGAGGTTAGATGCTATTTCAGATAATGGAACCACTGGCATAGTCTATAACCTGGATAATGAATTGCATTATAAACTGATTAGCGAAGGAACCTCTGATGGAGACCAGCAGGCAGTCACCCTGCCGCTCATGCACCCTGACGATAAGCTTAAAGGCAGTGAAGAAGGACGGATTAGATATTGGTATGGAAGTTATTTGCTGGCCTCAGGGTATCAAAAGATTGAAAACAAAAGTAAAGGAAACCGGAAGATTTTCTACATTTACAAAATTGCCTTTCAGTAGTAGAAGTTGATTAATTTTGGGACCTGAGATGCGCTCACGGATTATCATCAATATAGCAGCACTGCTTTTAACTGGTGTAATTTTCACCGCCTGCAACAACGCCAGGCGGTTGCCTGAGGGACGTTACCTGCTTAAAAAAAACCAGATCGAGAGTCAGGTGCCCGGAGTCAGCTCTTCAGAGGTTAGAAATTATATCAAACAAAAGCCTAATAGCAAATTGCTGGGTGTTTGGAGGTTTAAGCTTAGCATGTACATGCTTGGTGATCGCCTGGAAAAAGAATCAGGACTTAAAAACTGGCTGATGGAAAAGGTAGGGCAGGAACCTGTTGTCCTTGATACTACCCTGGCAAACAGTTCGGTAAGGCAGCTCGAGTACTATCTGGGCAATAAAGGATACTTTAATGCAGATGTGACGAAAGAAGTGGATACAAATAAGCAGAAGGCAACGGTTACCTATCATTTTCGGGCAGGCAACCCTTACCGGATAGATACTGTAATTTATGTGGTGGAAGACTCATCCTTGCGGGAGGAAGTTCTGGCTACACGCGAAAATTCCCTGCTTGGCAAAGGAACAGTGTTTGATGCTGAAAAATTTGACGATGAGCGCGAACGTATTACCGATATCCTGAGAAACAAAGGCTATTATTACTTTAATAAAAACTTTATCCGGGTGAAGGTCGACAGCGCCTTGCAAGGTCGTAAAATAAATGCTTATCTGCAGGTAAATAACCGGGTGTTTAAAGCTCAGATGTATAATGACAGTCTGGTGTCATTGCCACATTATAAATATCGTGTGAGAAAGGTATTTATATATCCTGATTATGATGCTATGGCTGATGAATCCATTGATTATGACACATTAGTGTTTCAGGATAATAAAAACGAGTATTATTACCTCTACCAGGATAATATGCCCTACAAGCCAGAAGTATTAAACCGCTTTATCTTTATTGAACCCGGAGAATACTACAAAATGCAGGATGCCAGTATGACTAACACCAGGCTGGCCAATCTGCGGCAATTCAAATATGTCAATATAAGCTTCAGGAATAATTACGCTGATATAAAACCCTGGTTTCATGATACTCTTCCCAAAAACCTCGATTGCCATATCCGGCTCACCCGTTTTGACAGGCAATACTATGTGTTTGAGTGGCTGGGAAAAAATACCTCACGTGATCTTGGTACTGAAGTCAGCTTTATATATGGGAACAAAAATCTCTTCCGCGGAGCGGAAATTTTTAATGTAAATACCAATGTTGCCATGGAAACCCAGCGGGTGATAGGTGATACTGATGATCAGACCATATCGGAATTTCTTCCTTTCAATACTTTTGAGGCAGGGATCAATACCAGCCTTGAAATCCCAAAGTTTTTGCTGCCGGTGGCTCAAAGCCGTTTCCCAGCTTACTTTAAACCGCACACCACATTATTTGCCGGGTATAATTATCGTGAGCGGCCCGACTATACCAGGCATCTTACCAATTTTTCTTTCGGTTACCTCTGGAATGAATCCCCTACCAAACAGCATCAGCTTTACCCGCTTTATATCAATTCTATTAAGCTGCATCCTGATTCGAGTTTTATTGCAAAACTCAATGAAATAAACAATAAAAAGTTTTTGATAGCCTATCAGGATCATCTGATAATCGGCTTAAAATATACTTTTTTGTATAATAGCCAGGCATTCCGGCGAAAAGCAAAGGATTTTTGGTATTTCAGAGGTAACATTGAGTCATCAGGCCTGTTGATCAGTGGGATAAATTACCTGACTGATGCGCCTCGAAATGCGGAAGATAGTTATGAACTTCTTAATATACAGTATGCTCAATATATCCGGTTGGATGCGGATGTAAGATACTACTACAGGATCACCTTCGATAATGTAATTGCAACGCGTTTTGCCATTGGAGTGGGTATTCCTTACTGGAATATGAAGGCACTTCCTTTTGAGAAAAGCTTTTTTGTAGGCGGCTCAAATGGTATCAGAGCCTGGCCAGTACGTTCCATCGGTCCCGGTGGCTTCAGCGGTACCGTTAGCAATTTTGATAAAATAGGTGATATAAGCCTTGAAACCAGTGTGGAATACAGGTTTCCGGTGTATGACTTCGTGAAAGGAGCAGTTTTCCTGGATGCAGGAAATGTATGGCTCAAAAATCAGACAAAAGATTTTCCCCAGGGAAATTTTGAGTTTGATACCTTTTATAAGCAATTGGCGGTTGGTACAGGGCTTGGGCTTCGGCTTGATTTCTCATTCTTTGTTATACGCGTAGATGCCGGAATAAAAATGATTGATCCCTCAGAACCTGCCGGTAGTCGCTGGGTGCTTAATCAGTATCGCTTGAAGTATACAAACTTCAACTTTGGTATCGGATATCCGTTCTAAGCGAGCTGAAGATTAATAACAAAAAAAATGATTTCATAGTGAACAGTGAAAGATTTAATGATAATTTCCTGAAGGCTTATCCCTACGAACCTACAGAAGATCAGCTGAGGGCAATTTATGTGTTGTCGCGATTTATTTTTACTTCAAAACCCCGCCCACTGTTTGTTTTGAAAGGATATGCCGGAACCGGAAAAACCAGTATTGTCAGTACGCTGGTGAATTTGCTGCCACGTATCGGGCAGAAAGCTGTTTTGCTGGCACCCACAGGCCGTGCCGCAAAGGTATTGAGCAATTATTCAGGGCAACCTGCTACTACCATTCATAAACGTATCTATTTTACACAATCGGGCGCTGAGGGTGCCGTACATGTTTCCCTGCAGGTAAATAAGTTCAGGAACACTATCTTCGTTGTGGATGAAGCTTCCATGATCCACGACAGTAGCCTCAATGAAGGTGGGTTTGCCGGCAGAAGCCTGCTGGAAGATCTGTTTAATTATGTGTATAACGAACAAAATTGCAAACTGATCCTGATCGGCGACAGTGCTCAACTGCCACCGGTTGGCAGCGAAGAAAGCCCCGCACTGAACCTGGACTGGCTCAAAAAGTCGTTTAGCCTCACCGCCGGACTAAGTGAAATGAAGGAAGTAGTGAGGCAGGCCAGAGAATCTGGAATATTGATGAATGCAACTTCACTCAGAAGAAAACTTGAGATTGCACATGCAGAACCACCTTTTTTCAGAACCGGAGGGTTTACAGATATTCTGCAACTTCCCGGGTATGATTTGCAGGACTGGCTGGAAACAGCTTTCAATTCCAGCGATAATTACGGCGAGTCAGTGATGATTACCAGGTCAAATAAACGTGCTAACCGCTTTAACCAGGAAATAAGGAACCGTATCCTTTTCCGTGAGAACAAGATAGATGCCGGCGATCAGCTTATGGTAGTGAAAAACAATTATTTTTGGCTGGGTGAGGAGAGTAACAACTTTATTGCCAATGGCGACCTGATTGAAGTGCTGAGCCTTAACGGTTACGAGCAGGCCCATGGCTTCAGCTTTGCCAATGCCACCATCAGAATGATTGATTTTCCTGATATGGAACCCTTTGATGTAATGCTGATGCTGGATACACTGGAATCGGAAAGCCCGGCACTCACAAAGCAACAGCAGGAAAATTTTTATCAGGGATTCATGTCTGACCTTCATTACCTTGATTCCCGGAGGAAAAAACTGGAAACACTTCGTAAAAACCCGCTTTATAATGCATTGCAGGTGAAATTCGGTTATGCACTAACCTGCCACAAAACACAGGGCGGGCAATGGAAATATGTATTTGTTGATCAGGGGCATATCACAGAAGATAAAATTGATACAGGCTATCTGAGGTGGCTCTATACCGCTATAACCAGGGCAACTGAAAAGCTGTTTCTGGTGAATTTCCGGGATGAATTTTTTGAAGATACTTACTGAGAATCTCTGCGCTTTAAGTTGGATCAAAGGCTTGTTTTTTCCTGCTGAAATCATTGCGGGAATTGAAGAACACCAAAAAGCAAAGCTGCCATATGAGCCGGTTGAAAAAAATAGGGGAACAGAGCTTTGTTGCTGGATCAGGAGCAGCCCAATATATTTAAGATAAATGTTGCCAACATTATGCCCGGTGATTCAACTTCAGATACTCAGCTCTGCCGGAACTTTTCATTTTTCAAATTGCCATTTTAGCATCTGGTAACATCAGAGTTTCTCTACCCTGCATGCTGAGAGCTTAAAAGGAGCTATTTTGGAGTGAGGGTCCATCTGATCTCTGGTCAGGCGGTTTACCGGCGCTTCTCCGAAATGAAAAGGCATGAAAAGTTCTTTTTCCAGAACCTGATCACTGATGCGCATGTGGGTTTCAAGGGAACCCCTTTCACTTGTGATCTTCACCTTTTGCCCGTGATGCATTCCCAGCTTTTTAGCATCGTGTGGATGCATCAGCACGTAAGCCTCATTTTCATAATCCCGCAGCACCTCATTTCGTCTCGACATGGTGGAGGTGTGATAATGAAACAATATCCTCCCTGAATTTAACAGGAATGGATATTCTTCGGAGGTTTTCTCATCCTGCGGCACATATTCCACAGGAAATATTTTGCCTTTACCGCTCTCCGTATTGAATTTATCAAGAAACAAAGTGGAGGTTCCCGGGTGGTTTTTATCAGGGCATGGCCACTGTATGCCTTCTTTTTCAATTCGGTCGTAGGTGATGCCAGCCATAATCGGAGTTACTTTTGCTATTTCATCAAATATATCTTCTGCAGTTTGATGATCATTCATCGGTTTTCCCATGCGCCGGGCTATCTCTGCAATGATTTTCCAGTCTTCCCTGGCCTGGCCGGGCATTTCAACAGCTTTCCTAACCCGCAGCACACGGCGATCGCTGTTTACAAATGTTCCATCCTTTTCAGCAAAAGAAGAAGCCGGCAGAATCACATCCGCGTAAGGGGTGGTTTCTGTATGGAAAATATCCTGTACCACCAGGAATTCCAGGTTTTCCAGGGCTTCTATGGTATGATTTTGATTTGGATCAGTAACCACGGGGTTTTCTCCCATGATGTACATGCCTTTCAGTTCGCCATGATGAGCTGCCTGCATGATTTCGATTGTTGTCAGGCCCGGGTTTGAAGGCAGCGACTCAAAAGGCACATTCCATATTTCTGCCACCATTTTTCTGTTTTCGTCATCCGACGCAGCGATATATCCGGGATAATTCACAGGCGACACACCAATGTCCGTGGCTCCCTGCACGTTGTTTTGTCCGCGTGGCGGATCAATCCCCGCACGTTCCTTGCCGATCTGCCCTGAAATCAACATCATATTGATCAGGCAAAATACATTGTTGGTGCCGGTTACCTGCTGGCTCATGCCCATCCCAGTGGCTATCATTGCAGTGGGCGCCTTCGCATAGATTATTGCTGCTTTTTCAATATCCACTGCCGGAACTCCTGTGATTTCCTGTACATATTCCGGAGTGTATTTTTCCACCATTTGCTTCAACACTTCAAAGGCCTCCATCCCATTTTCCACTCTTGATCTGACAAAATCTTCATCAACAAGTTTTTCTTTTATGATCACACGGATCAGCCCGTTTAATAAAGCCACATCAGTTCCCAGTCTTGGCTGAAGCCACAAGGTAGCGTGCTTCACTGCCGGTGTCCATTTGGGGTCAACCACAATGACCTTTTGGCCTTCACGTACACCTTTTTTTACATAAGTAGCTGTGATGGGATGTGTTTCAATAATATTGTTTCCTATAACAAAAAGACAGTCGGTGGTTTCAAAATCTTCAATAGAATTTGAGCCGGCACCGTCACCTATGGCTTTCAACATGGCCGTTACAGTTGAAGCATGACATAACCTGGTGCAATAATCGATATTATTGGTGCGGAAAACTGTCCGCATAAACTTTTGAAAAATGTAATTATCCTCGTTGGTGCATTTTGCGGACGAATACCCCCCCAGAGCATCTGATCCGTGTTTATCAAGAATACTGTTAAACTTTTCAGCAATAAGGTCAAGTGCTTCATCCCAGCCTGCTCTCACAAATTCTCCGTTTTTCTTGATGAGTGGGTGAGTGAGTCTTTCTTCAGAATGAACGAAGTCACAGCCAAAGCGGCCTTTCACACATAGCCGGCCATCATTGGGCGAAACGCCTTCCACGCCGTTAGAGCGCAAAATCCGGCCGTTTTGAACCAGTAGTTCTATCTGGCATCCCACACCACAGTAAGGGCATGTGGTTATTACTTTTTTCTCGACCTTGTCCAGCCTAAGTTCATCACGGTGAGGTTTTTCCACGATTGCTCCCGTGGGGCAAAGCTGTATGCACTCACCGCAGCCGTCACATTCCGAAGCACCCCAGAAATCAAATCCTGCAATGATGTAAGAATCAATCCCTCTTTCAGCAAATGAAAGGATGTTTTTCCCCTGCACTTCATCGCAGGCCTTGATACACCGGAAACAGCGGATGCATTTTGAAGCATCATAGGTCAGCACAGGAGAAGTATCGTCAAGTCTGAAATCAAATTCTGAAGTAAGATCAGGAAAGCTTCTGTTTTCAGCTATTTCCAGGTCATATTTTTTGATCAGATCCAGAAATTCATCTTCATAAGTTCCATCGTCATGCTCATTGTGTTCCGCCAGCAGGTATTCCAGTATTTCCTTCCGTGATTCTTCAATTTCATCATCAAAGGCCGTCACCTTGAGGCCATCCTGCACTTTTACCGTGCATCCGGCAACCATCTCATTTTTACCTTCAATTTTCACAAGGCAGAGACGGCAGGCACCGGTGGGAGTGAGCTTACGATGATAACACAAACCGGGAATGTTGATCCCGTTATCACGGGCCACCTGCAACAGATTTTCTCCTTCTCTGGTTTCAATTTCTTTACCGTCAATATGTATGTGTATAGTGTCAGCCATTTTTTCTCTATTGGATTTATAGTTCTTCTTTGAAATATTTCATTGCACTATTGATGGGAAGTACGGGTGACTGGCCCAAAAAGCACAGTGAAGTTCCGGCCATAAAAGTTGCCTGCCGGAGCATTTCATCTGCAATTTCATCATGGTTTGCGCTGCCTTCCAGTTGTCTGTGCTTTTTTAGCAGCAGTGAGGTTCCCACCCGGCAGGGAACACATTTTCCGCATAATTCGTGCTTAAAAAATTCAAGTATGGAGGTCATTATATCATGTATCTTCTTGTTGATATTGAAGATCATGACAGCCCCGGAGCCCAGTGTTGCTCCTTTTTCTTTCAGCGTGTCGTATCCCAGGGGCACATCCAGCATGCTTGCATCCACAAATGTACCTGCAGCTCCTCCAAGCAGGGCTGCCTTAAAAGGAATACCATCTTTCATGCCTTCACAAAGCTCGATGAGTGCATTAAGTGTAATTCCGGTTTCCAGTTCAAAATAGCCGGGCTTGTTAACATCTCCGCTGATAGTGAAAATCTTTGTACCTGGTGATTTTTCTGCCCCTATTGATTTATACCATGTTGCTCCGCGCTGAATGATCGCCGGCAGGTGTGCCAGGGTTTCTACATTATTTACCAGTGTAGGTTTTCCAAACAGTCCCTTTTCGGCCGGGAAAGGAGGTTTGATACGAGGATATCCGCGTTTTCCTTCCAGTGATTCCAGCAGGGTAAGTTCCTCACCGCAAAGATAGGAGCCGGCTCCCAGGCTTATTTCGATATCAAATGACAGGCGTGATCCCATAATTTGACGGCCCAGATAGCCATGCTCACGGGCATCTTTTATTGCCTGCTTCAGAATTTGTATGCTTAGATGGTATTCCGCCCTGATATATATAAACCCTTTTGATGCACCCACTGCCCAGGCAGCTATAATCATGCCTTCAATAAGCTTGTGTGGATTCTCTTCCATGATTGGCCTGTCTTTAAAAGTGCCAGGCTCGCCCTCATCAGCATTACAAACCACATAGCGCTGCATGGGGCCTTCTTTTGATTTCCAGGTGAACTGTTTCTTCATGCCTGTGGGAAAGCCTGCTCCGCCGCGTCCGCGTAAACCGGATTCCTTGATTTCATTGATCACATCTTCAGGCTCCATGCTGAAAAGCTTTTCCAGGCTTCTATAACCGCCATATTCAATATAGTCGGTTATGGAATCAGGACGGATAAGATGGGCATTCTCGAGAGCTATACGTGTTTCAGTTATCATGATTTTCGTTTTTGTTCCTGTAAAAGTCTAGTATCTGGCTTATCTTTTCTGTTGTAAGAAACCCGTGGAAATCTTCATCAATGAGCATGCAGGGTGCCTGTGCACATTTGCCCAGACATTCAGAATACTCCAGGGTAAATTGCTTGTCGGAGGTGGTGTCGCCAACTTTTTTGAGGCCTAGAATACCAAGCAGTTCCTTTACCAATGAATGTGCCCCGGTAACATGGCAAACCGGTGATTTACAAATCCTGATAATATGCCTGCCTCTGGGTTTTGTACTGAGCAAGGAATAATATGTTACCACCCCATATATAGATGCCTTGGTGGTATTGAAATACTCGGCTACCATCTGCATATCGTTTTCTGTGATATAATTTTGTGGCCGGGAATTCTGAATCTCATGAAGGATATTGAGCAGCTTTTGCCTGTCAGATGGGTATTTGGAGAGAATCTCCCTGGTTTTATTCATAACTTGCAGAGATTTGTTACGGCTTAAAAATAAGCAAGAAAACCGGGTAAATCCAGTTTAAAATCCTTAGACTAAATTTAAATAAGACTGTGTAGTCCATTTCAGCCGCCTATTACCGGAACGAGCAGGCATTAAATGTTTAAGTCAGATGTAACACGGATTCAGACCAATACCAGAAGAATTTCCCGCTTGTAGTTATAAG
>CAYZDA010000016.1:0-42541 GCA_964477095.1 uncultured Bacteroidales bacterium
ATAGCAAATAGCAGATAGTATTCAGAAACGAGCTTATAGTTAGTGATAAAGCTGTTTGGTGGGGCAGTATATCAATGCTTTGATGGGCGGTGTCCTTGTTTATTCCAATATTACTCCGCATTTAAATCTCATAATTTGGATGTATTGAATGCCAAACAATATTTTGCTGATCCAGCTACAAATGCCTATATTTGTTGACGTGTTCAATAGGCATTCGGGCCATGATAAGAAATCTTAAGACGGAGTTTTATGGAATACAGATCATTATTTAAACGATATAAATCCCAGGATCCAAGAGAAGTGTTTGCACATTTTCCTTATCAGGGATATGCAGGGGAGAGCTGGGAAACGCCTTTTCAGAAACTGATTTACATGGCCAAGGACGAGGACTGGTCTTTTCATCGTCCGGAATACCAAAGCCAATACTTCAATCAGCGGTATCCGATACTAACAAATTATCTGAATTACACTTTCCTGAGGATACAGGAAGAGAATAAATTTGTTTTTTCAGAAGAAGGAGACAAGGTTTCTTTTAACACAGGCCTGCAAACACCAAGAGGCAAGGACATTTTTGCTACTTTTTTTAAGAATCATGCTGCAATGCACCGAAATCAGCCCGATTGGACATTTTATGCTTTTGTGGATTCCTACTCCGATAAGATGGAGCCCTTCTCTCCAAACCCTGAACTGGCGACTTACATCACAGATGTGAGAGATCTTGTATTTGATACAGATTATAACATCGAACCTAATATTGAGCATTTTCTGTTTCAGAATGAAGACCGCTTGCCGGAGGTGCTGCAAGGTAATATCCGTTTGGCGGAAAATGTGATCAATGGTGCTATTCAGTCCTTTAAAAGCCGGATTAGAAGGAATTATAAGATAGCCATTCCTCACTGGTATGATGGCAAAATACAATTGATGCTTCCATTGATTCTAACCAATGATGAAGGCATAGCAGACCTGGCCCTGGTAGTGGAGCGCAATGATAACCGCAAAATCTATATGGGTAAAACCATACTTACGATGGATATGGCCTACATTAACGCCAGGCTTCTTACCAAACCTGCAGATGACTGGTTGAATCCATAGTCATAACTATCCGCCCTGGCTGAGGAGATTTCCGAGGGTGAAGAATCTCGTGGCGAATTGTCGCAACTTTTTAATACACATTAGTCTCGCTGTTTCTTTTTCATCGACTTTCGGAGAGATTGCCGGTAGCCGGTAAAGATTATTTTCGTCGTTTACGATGTTGGGAGCAGGTTTTTTCAGCTGAAATTATACAAAATAAAACGTGTACTATCCTGTCATTCCGAAGGAGTTTTTTTGCCGGGAAGCGGAAAAAACCTCCCAAAAGCTGCCGGAAGAGGAATCGCCTGGCGGTCTGTCGTGAAGCTGGCATAATGGCATCTCTAAACGCCTGTCCACTGCAGTCTAACCCATCCTAAGGCTGGCTGCCAGTACATAACACTATTTTTGCCCACAACATTTCTTGTATTTCTTACCACTGCCACAGGGGCAGGGATCGTTACGCCCTGGTTTTTTTTCCTTTATTACAGGTTCTGAAGATGAAATATAAAAATCGTTATCAAACTCATGGTCTTCTGTGTCTTCATCATAGGAGTCAAAGGGGAAAACATCCGGTAATGGAATTTCTCTTAATCGATTCTCTGGTTTAAACCCTTCGATGACATGTTGTGATAAATCTCCAATTCCAGACAATTCTCCGGATATCTCTTTCTGTAATTGATGAATGTCACTGGAGGCGTAAGATACACTTTTGATGAATATCCTGTGCTCCGCTTCGAATTCAGCTTCTGAGATGCTGTCAGGCTTTGGCCATAAATGCACAAAGTTGTACGTCCATAATTTATTAAAAAACTGAGCAATTATTTTTCCCTTAAAAACCTTATTGGTCGAGATAAAGCGGGCATGATCTTCCTTTGAGATTATTCCAAAGTTGTGTAAAAAATCATAGACATATACACTGCCCCATAAGTAAGCTACCATTTCCTGGCTTTTTTCATAAATATATCCAAAGAAGAAACGGGAAAGATATTCTTCAAAATCATCATATTTAATTTGAAAATAAGATGATATGTCAGATTCATCAAAAGAAGAAAATTCTTCCCATAATTCCAGCATCTCATCCCAGATTATTGCGCTAAGGTAAAAAGGAACGTTTTTTTCATACATGTAACGGCAGAAATATCCCTGCAATATTACCTTTACAATGGGTGCATCTTCAATCCACATGGATTTTACCGTACTCAAATCCTTTACGGATTGGATAATTCCTTGTTCAACTGCCGAGAAATAATCACCTTTTACCTCAAGGTTGAGTTTTGTTAACAGGCTTGAATATAGCTCTTTATCAAATTTTCCCTGAGGGTTTTTATAGATATCCTCCAAGTAATCATAAGCCATAAAAGCACTAAGCTCATAGGAAGATCCTGGTATTAGCTCATCAGAATTTTCTATTGTTTCAAAATTCCTTTCTATTGTATCTTTTAGGATATTCGTATGCTGATAAAATGTGAGCTTTTTTATAACCTCCAGGTACTTATTATAATCGTGAAGAGGATAGGTCGTAAAATTGATGAGAGACTGTAGTACTTTGTCGTCTTCCTGGTGAAAGCAGTAATAATCAATTAGGTAGTCATCCATATACTGAAAATACTTCAGATACAGGTCAGGATTATAAAAATCCAGGAGAGCTATAAATTTTAATGCATTTTCATGATTTTTCTGATCAATTTGAAGGCCGGCTGTCTCCAGAATAACTTCACCCATATCATATTCTTCTTCAATGTCATCTGGCAGCTCCTTTGAGAAAAATTCGTATGTTATATCGAAAATATCTGCCGGATGATCGTTCATGTAATGTTCCCAAAATGTCTCTATTTTCATAGCTTGTATCTTTTCGAACAAAATTACACATAATTATTGGCTGTCTTGTAGTGATTATTTAAGCTATTTGTCCTTAATTTTTATTTGCTCAGCCGAATTGCAGATACGGCTGAGGCGGAGAGATAGCGGCAGCAGCCAGTAAATTGTTAGGGTGCATCTTGTTCAGTGTTCCTTGTTTGAATTATGACCTGGTGCTTTTCCATGTTTAATAAATACATCTTTGGCTTCAGCTTCGACACTATGTCGAAGTCTATGTCGAAGACTTCCTTTGAATAACCTTTTTTAATATGTACAATGGATAAAATATCCATGCAGTTGACCATGCAAAGTAATATTAGCTGTAAAACTACTTTCATCATGGACAATAAGACCATGACAATGACCATGGCTTCCAGTGTTATCGGAGGAACCGGTTTCCCGGGGCTTTTAACCATGTTGGGCAACACCTACACAAAAAAATAAACAAAAAAGAGTAAATGAGCAACAAATAAGAGAAGATAAAATACTGTAAAGTACAGTAAATGAAGGAAATAACAAGTAAAAGAAATACTTTACTTTCCAATGCAAAAACTGCTGAAAATATTCCCTAAGATTTCTTCCGTGCTGATATCGCCTGTAATGCTGCCTATATGGTGCAGGGCAGTGCGCAGATCAATACTCAGCAAATCGGTGGGAACACCTTCCTGCATGCCCGTATGCACTGAATCTATTGCCTTTAGCGCCTGCGTAAGGGCCTCATAGTGTCTGGCGCTGGATACTACGGTATCTGTCTCCAGCTTATCCTGGGCCACCGACTTCAGCAGGTTGTCGGTGATTAGCTTAAGGTTTTCACGACCTTTGGCTGAGATGAAAATGGTCTCCATCTCCACCAGCTCACTAAAATGGCGGGGCGACTGGGTGAGCATATCAATTTTGTTTCCCAGGATGATGAAACGTTTTCCGCTGAGGTCCACGTTATCCCGGAACTCCTGCAGCTCCAGTTTCACTTCCTGCATCGCAGTAGTGGATGCATCAAACAGGTAAAGCACCACTGCGGCCTGCCTGATCTTTTCATAAGTCCTTTCAATGCCCATGCTTTCCACTGTTTCTGTGGTTTCACGCAGGCCGGCTGTATCAATAAAACGGAATAATACACCATCAATGATGATGCTGTCCTCTATTACATCCCGGGTAGTGCCGGGTATTTCCGAAACAATGGCCCGTTCTTCATTAAGCAGGGCATTCAGCAGCGTGGACTTGCCGGCATTCGGTCTGCCGATAATGGCCACCGGTATGCCTTTCTTAAGCACATTACCGGTTTTAAAGGACTCAATCAGCTTGCCGGTCTCATGTTTTATTTCTTTCAGAAGTTCCAGGAAGCGACTGCGGTTCGCGAATTCCACATCTTCTTCCGCGAAGTCCAGTTCCAGCTCTATGAGTGCCGTAAAATCCACCAATTGCTGTCGCAGGTTCTTCATTGTTTGGGAGTAGCCACCCCGCATTTGCTGCATGGCCAGTTGGTGTTGTGATTGCGATTGGGAAGCTATCAGGTCGCCAACAGCTTCCGCCTGCGACAGGTCCATCTTGCCGTTCATGAATGCACGCATGGTATATTCGCCGGGCTCAGCCAGGCGTGCACCTTCCTGCATCAATAGCTCCATGATTTGTTGTTGAATATACACAGAACCATGGCAGGATATTTCCGCCACATCCTCGCCGGTGTAGGAGTGAGGGGCTTTGAAAATGCTGAGCAATACCTCATCAATTACTTCGTCATTCCTGCAAATCCGTCCGAAGTGAAGGCTTTGTCCTGCTGTATCAGCAGCGCTTTTCATCTTCCCGGCAGGGCAAAATATGCGGTCAATAATATCAAAGCTGT
Organism: uncultured Bacteroidales bacterium; assembly: GCA_964477095.1. Taxonomy (GTDB): domain Bacteria; phylum Bacteroidota; class Bacteroidia; order Bacteroidales; family PWNQ01; genus PWNQ01. The sequence goes on from CAYZDA010000016.1 coordinate 4,769, forward strand.
CTGTACCGCTCAGGCGGATAACAGCAATTGCGGCTGAGCCACCGGCCGTGGCCAAAGCACAGATAGTATCATTGCGTTGTGTGTAGTGTGATTCCATCATCGTTGTAGCTTTCGTTTTGCAAAGGTAATTGATATTTTTTTCGTAGTTTTGAACAACAAAACAGAGCAAAATATAACATTATGAGCATACTCGTCAATAAAGATTCAAAAGTTGTCGTTCAGGGCTTTACCGGCAGCGAAGGTAGTTTCCACGCGGAGCAAATGATCGAATACGGTACAAATGTAGTAGGAGGCGTTACCCCCGGAAAGGGAGGCCAGAAACATCTGGACCGCCCTGTGTTCAACACAGTGGCTGATGCTGTGAAAGAAACTGCAGCAGATGTGTCTGTGATCTTTGTGCCGCCGGCATTTGCCGCAGATGCTATCATGGAAGCCGCCGCGGCAGGAATCAGAGTTATTGTATGCATCACGGAAGGTATTCCTGTAAATGACATGGTTATAGTGAAGGAATATCTCAAGGATAAAGACGCACGGCTGATCGGGCCCAATTGCCCCGGTATTATCACCCCTGATGAAGCCAAGATTGGCATCATGCCCGGCTTTATTCACCAGAAAGGGAGCATTGGTATAGTGTCGCGATCAGGAACCCTGACTTACGAGGCTGTTGACCAGCTCACCAAAGAGGGCCTGGGACAGTCAACAGCCATTGGCATTGGAGGCGATCCTATTCCTGGTACCACCACCCGTGAAGCTGTAGAGTTGTTTATGAACGACCCGGAAACCAAAGGGATCGTGGTAATAGGCGAAATAGGTGGAAACATGGAAGCTGAGGCGGCAGCCTGGATCAAAGAGTATGGAACTAAACCTGTAGTTGGTTTCGTTGCCGGTGCCACAGCACCCAAAGGACGTACAATGGGACACGCAGGAGCCATCGTGGGAGGTAAAGACGACACCGCCGAGGCCAAAAAAGCCCTTATGCGTGATGCCGGGATACATGTTGCAGATTCTCCTGCTGATATCGGGAGGCTTATGAGAGAAGCACTTGCTTAGTACCTGCTGAAAAGTTCAGAAACGAATATATTTCTGGTTTTATTAGGGCGGCTGCGGCCTACGGCTTATAGCTTTAACCCGCCGCTTTAAGCTGCTGTAAGCTGTGGACAGTAGCTCGCTCGCGCTCCGCTCTGCCACAGCACAGCAGCTAAAAGCCGCGTGCCAAAGGCTGCCAGCCTTCGTCCTGCCGCAGTTATCCCACAGTAGCGAAGCCACTATCAGTCACTCCGTTTTCTTAGTCGCTTCATTCTATTTTATACTTCCTCAAACAACTCTTCCTTCGGCCGGCGGACCTTGGGCAGGTGCTGATACTGATCTGTGGGTGAACGGTATCCCAGCGCAGCGATAACCGTGGTTCTGAGGTTTTTGTCTTTCAATCCCAGTATTTTATCGTATTCCCCAGGATCGAAGCCTTCCATGGGGCAGGAATCGATCTTCATATCGGCAGCAGCAGCCAGCAGGGTGCCCAGGGCCAGATAAGTCTGACGGGCAGCCCATTCATCCAGATCATTACGGCTGCTTACGAAATTATTCATCATCTCACCAAAACCTGCCAGTGCTGATTTATCCTGGTTCCTGGTTCTGGCCACCAGGTTCACAAATTCATCCACATCTGCAGTGCTAATATTGGTGCGGAAGGCAAACACCATCAGATGCGATGCATCAGTGATCTGCGGCTGATCAAAGGATGCTTTTCTTAGCTCCCGGCGTTTTTCTTCTGTGGGTATAATAACCTTATACAATTGCAGACCAAATGAAGAGGCTGATAGCATGACGGCTTCCTTTAGTTTATTCAGATCTTCCTTACTAATCTTTCTGTCTTTATCAAATTGCTTGGTGGCATAACGCCATTTCATTTTCTCTATAAATTCCATAGTGATTTTCTTTTTTCGTTATTCTGTTAACAAAAAACAGCTCATTTTGATTTTAGGTTTTCCTTAAAAACAAATTACTCTTTAGATTGTCGGAATTATAAAGTGATTTGTGTGAATGGTAAAAAATCAATACTATGAAAATGAATAAACTGTTTATTCCTGGTGTAATTATTCTGCTGATAACCATAGTAGCTTGTAATCAAGGTCAGAAAAAGGCTGAAGAGCCCCATCAACAAATCGACAGTGAAAATATAATGGGAAAATGGAGCTTGCGTGAGTTTAGTAGAACAGGGATAGATACTTCAATACAAGTGTCGGACTGTGATCATCACACGGCATGGAACTTCACCCGGGAAATTGCACCAAAGCTCGGTGATACACTACCAGCAAAAATATTGCGAGCCCGGGCGCCTGACACATGTAACCACCATGGTTTTGAAGCCAGATGGGCTGTGTACGACGGTAAATTATATATTACTGCCACACGCATTAATGGGTTAGAGGGAATATCCAATGCCGGCTGGTTTGATATAATTCATCTTGATGAGCGTAGGATGGTGATCGACATTATGAGAAACCGCTATACCTTTGTTAAAATATGATCAAAAAAAAGGCTGCCCGTGGAAAAAAAGGACAGCCTTGTGGAATTTTGAATCATGGGTTATTCCTTAATAATCTTCCTGATAAATCGATTGCTGTCTGTGTTGATCTCCAGAATATACATCCCCGGCTTAAAACCGGATAAGTTGATTTTCGATGTGTTTCTCAGCCCGTTTGATGAACTGATCTCTTCTCCCACCAGGTTGAACAGCCGGTAGTGATAGCTATGATTCTTCTCTACTTCCACCGTTAAAACATCACTGGCGGGATTTGGATATACCGAGAGCCGGATCCTGGTATCTTTCTTTTCCTGGCAGGAGGTGGGGCTTCCCGGATTGCATGGGAAGTTTTGACTACGGAAGAAGCCGTGAAGGGAGTCGGCATATGCACGCAGCAGGTTAACAGCTTGTATTTTAGTGCCTCCATCCACCATGGCATTGCAATAGGCCACATCCAGGGTCATTACTTCTCCCGGGATCATAAACAGATTATTTCCAGTTGATAAAAGCAATCTGCGGTCATCACTCTCATTGATGGTATCCAGCCAGGGAGTAGCGAAAGGCGGAGCTTGAAAACCTGTGGAAGCATTCCATGGATCAGAGTCGCCAGGGAAAGCATAGCGGCTGTTCACAGTTGTACTGTCGTAGCCGTTACCACCATATGTAAGGTGATTCATATCTTTCCAGAAATTTCGTACATAATAGAAGTATTCGCTGTTTGTATAGGGGTCAGTACTTGCGTGAGATTGAGGCATTTGGGTAGTATTATTGAAGTACATGCTATTGGTGAGGCCGAAATATTCATTATCAACGATTCCATCGCCAAATCCTACGCCATTAATGCCATGATATGAATTTGAGGCATCATCCTTCTGGTTATCATCGTGCTTTGGTCCCCTAAGGATTATTGCACCCGCAGCAACGGCCGTATCGCCATAAGGGTTATTTGAAGGATTGAGTTGGTAGCAATACATCATTGAGTTTGCCACGTCTGTGCCAGCATAATTGAAAAAATGGCCTATATCCACATCAGCAAAAACCGTTAAGGTAAAGTCCTTATAAATCTCCTGAGATTGGTTAATGATCTTATAACTGGCAAAGATAGCGTTATTTACGGCATCACTTTGGGGGCAGTCGTAGGCATAAAACAGCGCGTGTACTTCCATTCCCATAGGTAATCCATCACTTTCACCCTGATTGGCCCCAACATCATTAAGAACAGTGAAAATAGCTTTATCGCCTTTTATATCAGGATAATCACCACCGGTAAGTGGATCATATTTATTGTTATTATTTACATCAACAAAGGGAGCAAGCGGATGACTGGCAGTGCCGGCAGGCCAGTTGATTATATCGCTTGAGGGCGTGTAATTAGGAAGGGTAGAGGGATGATCAAACCATAAGGTGAAGCGCTCAATATCTGCACGGCTAATACTCCAAACACGATTATATTTAGTGATCGTGTCAGGGTGAATTTGTCCCTGGGAGTCCAGGGGGCCGGTTGCGAAATCATTACCGTTTGTTCCAAACCTTTCTACAGAGGCAAAAAGGGAGCCGTTTAGGTCTTTTGCCGTTAGCCAGAGGGAGGATGTGAAAAATGTGTTAATTCCAGAAGAGGCCGGAAATTCAAAGTGTTCTTCATGGGTCATACCACCTGTAAAAGTATCAGGGGATAATTTGCCGAATTGTACATTGGAAGCATTGATAGTTACACTTACATTATTTACATTGAGAGTGTCTGTCACCTGGGCTGTCAGTAACGTGGCCAATAAGCAGGATGCTAAAAAAGTTAAGATTTTTTTCATAAGGCTGGTTTTTGAGGTTTTGGTAGTAAAACTATTAACTGTTTTAAAAAATAGCAATATGTAAACAGGAAAAGGTAGTGCTAAGCAAGATAACGGCTGGCCGGTAAGAACAGGGATATGAACATAAAGCATAAGAAAGCTGTTTATCAGCACTACAAAAAGCATAGATATGAATGTCAGGCATTTTTTTTTACTGATATTGATATTCCCGGTGTTGCTGAGTGCTCAGAAGGTTGAGGTTATTAATTTTGAAGATCTACAGCCTGAATTACAAAAGCAGGATGATACCGTGAGGGTAATTAATTTTTGGGCTACATGGTGTGTGCCGTGTGTGCAGGAAATGCCCGGTTTTGTTAAAGCTTCCGAAAAATATCAGGTTAGAAAAGTGAAATTTCTTTATGTAAGTCTCGACTTTCCTAAAGATATGGAAGAACAGGTGCTGCCGTTTATTGAAAAATACGGAATGAAGGGCAAAGTGGTTCTGCTGGATGACCCGGATGCCAATACATGGATCAACAAGGTGGATCACAGCTGGAGCGGAGCCATACCCGCCACCCTGATTTACAGAGCAGATGATCGCAATTTTGTGGAAGGAAGTGTTGGTTATGACAAGCTAACCGGAATAATTGATGAGCTGTTATAGGTTAATCCTGGTTTTAAATACCGCAAATACACAATTAAAACTATAGATATATGGATAAGGTATTAATATTCTTAATTATGATGATGCCGGTGTTGATGGCATCTGACCAGCCCGGGCTTCAGGTAGGTGATAAAGCTGTTAATTTCGATCTTCTGGATGTGGATGGTGATTATGTTTCTCTTAGTGATTATGATGAAGAAAGAGGTGTTATCCTGATCTTTACCTGTAATCATTGCCCGTATGCCCAGGCCTGGGAGAAGCGGATCATCGACCTGCACCATGAGTTTGCGCCGCAGGGTTATCCGGTGGTGGCCATTAACCCAAACGATAGCACGGTGGTGCCCACGGATAGCTATTCAGCCATGCAGCAAAGGGCAAAGGAAAAGAATTATCCCTTTGTTTACCTGCTGGATGCTGAGCAGAATGTATTCCCGGCTTATGGTGCTACAAAAACACCTCATGTTTACCTGCTGGAAAATACCAGAGATGGATTCATGGTTCGCTACATAGGCGCTGTGGACAATAATTACAAGGATTCAAAGGCAGTAACAGAAACTTATCTGGCTGATGCAGTGAGGGCAGTGATGGATGGTGGTACACCCCAACCGGCTACCACAAAGGCCATTGGTTGTTCCATCAAGGTGGCAAAGGAATAATCCCGACTTCTTTCAACAGCCTGTAAATTGTCCACGCACTCTGCTTATCTTTGCGAAGTGCAGCGGACAGACAAAATAATCCTTTACGAGATACCGGCCGTGCTGGTAACGGTAGTGCTTAAGTTTATCCTGATGGACTGGCTTAATTTGCGTGCTTTTTATATTATTGCCGCCATTGTTTTCTGGGCGATATTCATATACCGGCGCTACAAATCAAATCCCGGGGTGCTTAGCCGTTGGGGTATCCGCAAGAAGAATTTCAATGCCTCTGTGAAAGCCCTGCTGCCTTTTGGAATGGCAGGTATAGCGGGAGTACTGATCTATGGCTGGTTTAGGGATGTGGAATTCCTCAACTGGCATTTCCTGCCGGTGGTGGTTGCCTATCCGCTTTGGGGGACTTTTCAACAGTTTATCGTGGCCGGAATGATAGCCGGAAACCTGCAAAATCATCCGAAAATAAAACTTACCGATAACTGGATAGTATTGATCGTATCTCTGCTGTTTGGCCTGCTGCACCTGCCTTATCTGCTACTTGCCGGCTATGTGTTTATTATGGAACTCATTTTCCTGAAGGTATTTTTCCGGTACCGGAATATCTGGGCGCTGGGCCTTTATCATGGCATAGTATCGTCTTTTTTCCTGTATTTTGTTTCCGGAAGGGATTTATTTAAGGAACTGTATGCTGCTTTTCTCTGATATACCAGGGCTTAATGATTCCAGGTGACAGAGCTAATGTCAGATATGAAAGAACCTTCTAAGGTCTGTACCTTTTTTCAGGCGATAATGGAAAAAGAACAACAGGGCTGCCACCGGTATCAAAGTAGCCACCACTACCAGGCTCCAGCGAAGCCTGATAATACCGTGGTGTTGCAGGGAAAGCAGTGTTTCGGTGATAAAACTCAATACTGCGGCTGCTAAAAGTGCATAAGCAATCAGATTAAATCCCTTTTGCCGGACACGCCTTGTGATAAACAGCAGGATTACAGAAACCATCATAGTGGCCAGCAATAGCGGGAGACCCAGGGTCAGGCTCCAGCTAAGCGATCCATCAAAGGCATCCAGTAATAAGAACATAGCTGAGAATATCAGCAGAAAGCCTGGAATTATTATGAACGGTCTTTGTGGGAAAAAACGGATCAGTGTAATGCCGGCAAATAAGAACATGCATATGGTGGAGGGATACTTTGACCAGCTTAAATTAAATCCAAACATCAAATCAATTACAATAGTGATTAAAACACCGCTAAACAGCAACAGGCCTGATATCTCCCAACTCAGTTTGAGCTTTTCGCGGCGGCTCAACCGCTGATACTGGCTCTCAGGCTTTGTAGTGTGCTGTCGTTTCCGCACCCGGATGTAATCCTGATCATCCGCTTTATTATCGGGTGAAGGCTCCCCGCACAGGGGGCAGAAGTTCATATGTTCCTCCAGGCTAACGCCGCAATTGCTGCAATTTTTCATGGTTTTTCCTTCCGTGTTTGTTCCGCTTCCACTGTTATTCCCTTTTTTTGAAGAATAGCAGTAAAAGTCCGTTCAAAAAGATCAGTCCTGGTGATATTACCAAAGCTGATCACCAGCTTATCATCATAACCTACTATACCACAGCCGACTTTTAGTATCTTATTGGGCGGGGGCGGACTGAAAATGAAATGGTCCACCAGTGGCATAGTATCTTCCTCCAGCTTCACTTTTCCCAGGTTTGTTACCACTCCGCTGTACTGGTTGGTTCCCTTCGTATAATAATTGATTCTCAAAATCAGCGATTTCAAAAACAAAGGAATGCTTTTCACATAAATCTTTTTTTCGCTGCCAACATTCCTGGATATATTTTTATTGATAAGTTTTTCATCAGTTTCCAGCCTTATCTGGTGATAGACCGCCTTTAGTATCTCATCAAAACTGTAATGTCCCAGACGCAGATCAATTTCCGGCATAACAAACAGCGAGAAATTTCTCATACTTACTGATGGGAAGATATTTCGCAGGTTCACCGGCACCTGTACCCGTATGCGCCTGTTAAGGCTGTTTTTTTGCCTTAATTCCTGGTTTTCGGCTACCTCCTGCAAGGCACACATATACACTGCCACCAGGTAATCAGTGATGGTGACATGTTTTTCCGAAGCTGCTGCTTTTATATCCTGCAAGGATACATGGTACCTGCGGATGCAAAACCTCGATTTGTGACTAAGAGTAAAGGGCAGGTGATAGGCCCTGGAACGGCTGACCATAGGCGGGATATTTTCTCTGAAGTAACGCTTGTAGGAATCTTCATATTCCTCTTCCGGGATATTATAATCAGGATATTTTTCCAGAGATGCTTCTCTTTGCGGCTTTTCCAGCTCTTCACTGTAATACTTCAGAAGGAATTTAAGGAAGCTTAGTGCGCCACCACCGTCCGTAAGAATATGCGAGCACTCCAGGCTTATCTGCCTGTCTTTAACCAGCACCCGCAATAAAAGTCCATTGCGCGGGAATATGCGGCAGGGACGCTGGTTGTCGGGTTCCACCGGTATGTGGGCAGGAATATGCTCCAGGTAATACCAGAAAAAGCCTTCCTTTAGCTGCACCAGATAATATGGAAAGCGCTTCTCTGCATGCGTGACAGCACGCATTAAAGCCGAAATAACGACCGGTTTTTTTAAAACCGCTGATATACGGAAAACCGTAGTCAGCTTCCTGTTCATAACAGCAGGAAATATCTTTGCCGCGTTGTCAAGGGTAAACCACAGTTTTCTGGTATTTATATGCTTATGAGTTGTTTTTTCCTGCATCAATAGTATAGCTGTATTTAATGAACATGTGGTCAAATGTAAGCACCAAATGGCTACTATCCAAGTAACATACTGTATTTATAAAACCGAACCAATTAACATAGCACTAACAAACATGGCGGGGCCAATTTATCTTATGGTTATACAACTCTATTGTACTTCAAAACTTAAAATCTTATGAACGAAAAAGATAATCTGCACAAAGAAGATATTGCGTTGGTAGCAGCAATTACCAGCAAAGCACGACAAACAGCTGCTGATAATGCCTTTCATGCCTTACTTTGGGGCATGCTGCTGATCATAACAAGTGTGCTCCAGTATATATTAGCATGGAATGACACATATATTGAGTATGAAAAAATGTGGGCAGCACTGGTAATTGTGGGATTACCCATATCTCTTATCCGGGAATGGAAAAAGAGGAAAAAGGGAAAGCATCCCGGTTATGCCGGCTGGTTCGCTGGAGTTATGTGGATCGGACTTGTGATAAGTCTGATTATTTTAATATTCATTTCAAATTATCATTTTCTGAATCCTGTTCCTCTTTTATTGCTGTTTTTTGGGCTTGCCACTTTCATCACCGGTACTACCTCACGGTTTTCACCGCTGGTTGCGGGTGGAATTATCTTTTGGTTATCAGCCATTGCTGCCACATTTGTTACAGGTTCCGGCATCTGGTTGCTGAATGCCCTGGCCATTTTTGTGGCTTATATTATTCCCGGCTCTCTTTTAAGACGAAAGGTCAAAAGAGAGCCGGAAATCAGGCTTTGACAACTAGCGCTATAGTTAGATAATAAACGGCGGTTTTTGAAATTAAATAAGAAGTGAGGGTGATTTCTCCGGTTTTTCTGAATAGTATAGGCAACGTGCGTACTACAGAAAACTATTAAGCTGCTGGCTTGTTCCAATAATAACCATCAAAAAAGATACAAATGAAAAGATTATTACTACTTACAGCTATGCTTGTGCTGCTTGTTACAGTTTCTGATGCACAGGATGAATTTGAGAACCGGTATATGAATACCGGCCTGGGTTTTGGGTTCCAGGTAAATGAATATGAAAAAGATTTTGGCTTTGGGCTTAATGTAACTTCGCCCTATTTTTTCAATGATAAAGTAGCAGCCAGGCTACGGGTGAACAGGATGTATAATGAAAACCTGCTGGACAGTGCTTATAATTGGTTTCCGTACTATAATGCTTCGCTTGGCATTTTAACTTTAGGTGGAGCTGTGGGTGAGTCGGTGCGTATTTATGGTGAGGTTGGGTTCCTTGTAATAAAGCCTAATGCAGACCTTAGTGACGAAAAATATGTGTATGGAGGCTATGGAATATTCGGTTTTGAATTTTTCAGCACCCAGGGATTTAACTACTTCCTTGAAGTTGGTGGAGTTGGAACAGGCGCAGTGGCTGAAAAGATACCGGAAAATCCCATATATTCCAACGGGCTGACTATCCGAGCCGGATTGCGCTTCACATTACCTAACTCAACGGCATCCGCTATGTAAAAAAAGCGCGGCATTAATATGCCGCGCCATTCTATTATCCGGAGATAATATTATCTGAGTTTTACTTCTGTAAATTTGGAGTTCATTAATCTGGCCACAGCCATATAGGAAGGGATCAGTTTGATCTGATCACCTACTTTGTAGCGGGTGCGATTTCCCTGATTCAGGTTCTTGCCAAGGTCATACACTGTCATGTCGGAAGTGGTTCCAAGGAAGTTGATATACTTGTCCTTGAGGGCCAATTCATTCACATCCACATCAACACTGCCAAAATCCACAATAGCGCGATAACTTTTTTCTGTTTCATCACCTGAGAATTCTGAAAAATGGCCGACATTTCCTTCTCCGATATTACCATCAGGAACGACCTCTTTCTGTTCCAGCTCAATAATATTGGCTGCCACATTAAAAGCATCCACCGTAAGGTCGCGAAATTTTTTACCATCAAACGGAGAGGTACCCACAAATGCTGCTTCTCCTATGCGGTAGTGGTTCATGGCAGGGGGCACTTTTTTCTTGCCGATCAGCGGCAGTGTGATAGAACTGCCACCGGAGATAAGCTCCAGCTTACGGTTGAATTTGCTTTCCAGAAGCTCCTTGTAAAGCGAGAGCTGTATAAGCTTATCGTAAGTAGGCTCCACACCATACATACACCCCAGGTTTGTACCAAGGCCAATGGTTTCGATATGATCCAGGTTGAATACGCGCTGGTAAAAGTCTACGATATTTTCACGCAGTATCCCTTCGCGCAATTCGCCCAGCTCCACCATGATGATTACTTTGTGTATCTTACCTTGCTTTCGTGCTTCCTCATTCAGGGCTTCTATGGTGCTGAATGAAGAATTGAGACTGATATCCGCATTTTCGATCACGGTTTTTACCAGCGATTGCACCGGTGGTTTGATATACATGGTTTGTATATCAGGATTGATCTTTTTGATGGTGCGCAGGCTGGAAAGCCGTGAATCACCTACGGAGTGAAGATTTTGCATGGCAGGGTGATGAAGGATCATATCCAGTATTTTTTTGTTACCGGAAAGTATTTTGGTAACCAAAGTCCATTTACTGTTATGGGCCTTCAGATACCTGTCGATCTTCTCAATATTCCGGATGATCTTTTTGGTATTTACAATTAGATCTGCCATGGTTTTCTATTTGTCAAAACGCATTTCTGCGTATTTGGATTTAAAGCCCACGCGCTCGTACAGTCTTTTGGCCGGGTTATCATATTCCACGTGCAGCTTCACATTTCCGTCAGCATGTTCAATGGCTTTTTCGATGATCTGGCGGCCAACGCCTTTCCCACGCATGCTTTCGTGAACGGCTACATAAACCAGTATGTTTTCAGGAATAAATTCACTCATTCCCGTTTTGTTCATTACCAATGCCCCTACAAGCTTTTTGTTGTCATCAAAGGCAGCAAGCATAAATCCGCCCATTCCGCCGTTTTTCTCAAAAGCGAAATCCAGGCATTTGTTGATTGCTGATTTTTCATCTCCAAACCGGTCAAGATGGGTGTAGAGAAAATCTACATATTCATCACGGTCAATGGGAAGTTTTCCAAAATCTTCTTCTTTCTCAATTAGTTCAATGTTTAACATGGCTTGTATATTTTATGTTTTATTGTTTGAAGTTGCTGTATGACAATAAATAAATCGTAAATAGCACTAAAATGTTCAGGTAAATGGAATATTTCATCACGGAAAGATATTTTCCGGATGCAAATTAGTTGTATGTCATGATTCTTCTTGTAAAATCTCATACCTGACACCCGTGATAACTGGGCTGCAAAGGTCGCTGTGTTGAAGGTTTTCAGCGAAAATCTTTGCAAAAATAAGCAAAAAAACTCATATCTGCAAATGCAGGGTAGAAGGCTGTTTTAAAAATGATATTTTTGCGGCATGATAGGGAAAAGAGAAAATGTGGCGTTTTATTTTTATGCTTTTTTCGCGATGCTGATCTGGGGCTTTAGTTTTGTCTGGACCAGCATTGTACTGGATTATTTGAATCCGGTTAGTATCATATTTTTCAGGTTGGTGGTATCGGCCGGGCTTCTTTATTTGTTCATCAGTCTTTTTAAGCGCAGGCAGCCTGTCCATCGCCGTGATATCAAATGGTTTTTTATTTCAGCCCTGTTTGAACCTTTTTTATATTTCATAGGTGAGAACTACGGTGTGAAATACTCCACAGCTACCATCAGTTCTGTTATGATAGCCCTTATCCCGGTGATGACTCCTTTGGTGGCCTTCGGTTTTCTGAAAGAAAAAATAGGCATGTGGAACGTACTGGGAATACTTATTTCCTTTGCCGGAGTAATCCTGATGGTTACAGGAAACGGCCTCACACTGGATGTGGATCCCAGAGGCCTCGGATTTCTTGGTGTGGCTGTGGTGGCCGGCTTGTTTTCTTCGGTTTTGATGGGCCGGCTGGCACGCACGTATTCCTCGCTCACCATTATAACCTATCAGAATATAATAGGAGCGGTTTATTTTCTTCCCGTCTTTTTCTTTATGGAAGCCGATGATATACAGCATCTGGAAGTTACTGCTGAACTGGTCTTTTCACTTCTGATGCTGGCAGTTTTTGCCTCTTCCTTTGCTTTTATATTTTATGTGAATGCCATACGCGGACTGGGAGTATCCAGAACAAATATTTTTACCAATCTTATACCGATTATCACGGCCGTGGTATCTTATTTCTGGCTTGGTGAGCAGTTTACACTGCAAAAGCTTTTGGGTATATCCATTGTGATAGGCGGAGTTTTCCTGGCCCAGATAAAAATGCAGCAGGTAAAAGACCTTTGGAGGAAATTCCCCAAATCATAGCGGGTATTATCCGGTGTATGATCAGCAATTTAGCAGAGAGGACGCATCTTTTATTAAAAAAAACTCCAGAGGGGCTTTTATATTAAGATAGAATTACTATTTTTGCATCCGCAAATGAACGCCCGTGGGCAGTTCTTTAAATATGGCGAGGTAGCTCAGTTGGTTAGAGCGCAGCACTCATAATGCTGAGGTCGAGGGTTCAAATCTCTCCCTCGCTACAAAGTTTATTAAAAGGCCGTTAGCTATGCTTCCGGTCTTTTTTTGTGCATTGTTTCAGCTGTTAAGTTTGCCAGCTTCTGGTGTAGCTTTATAGCCAGAAAACGAAACTGCTCCAGCTCTTCAATTCGTTCCGGCAATCGTGCTGTGCGTATTTCCAAAAGCTGTTGTTGATTACTCCAGGGCAGTTCAATATCCGGTTCCCTGGCTCGTATCACTAATCCCGGATATTTACTGTAAAAAGGATACAGGATAGCCATTAATTCCTGATTAAAGCTTTCAGATGCATTGCTTTGCACTTCCATTTTTTCTTTCCTGAAAATCCTTTTAAAGAAGGGTAGCCTGCTTATATGCAAGAAATGGTTGCAGGGCAATATTAGCCTGAAGTCGTCACCAAATCCATCGGGATCCAGGCTGAAAAATTTGTAACGGTAAAATATCAGCAGCTCCTCGTGTTTTTCAAGCGCCTGGAATATATGCACCTTATTGCTCAGCAAAGGCTGCTCCTCCACGTGAAGTTTCATGGCATGATTATAACTGAACGCCTTCCATATTTGTTCAGCATTGTTTTTGGTTGGTGGCATAAGGGGCTAAATTAACAATTTTTTACTTGATTTAACTAATTATTTAAGGTAAATTTGAGTGATTAACTTTTAAATTAAAATAATATGCAACCAAAGAAATTACTCATGATGTTAGCATGGCTCACTGCTATTGCCTTTTTGTTGTCCGCCTGTGAAAAGGATGAAGATGACAGTAACACCCAAAACAACAAGCAGAACCCGCCAAAGGTGACCTATAAGGATACCATACAGGATGTGGATAATAACTCCTACAAAACTGTGATGATAGGTGAACAGGAATGGATGGCTGAAAATCTGAAAGTAACCAAATATAATGACGGCGCCCCCATAACTTATATCAGTGGCAAAACCGACTGGCAAAATGCTACTTACGGTGCATATTGCTGGTATGATAATGACGGGACCTACAAGAGCAAATTTGGTGCTTTGTATAACTGGCATGCCGTGGTGAACGGTGATCTCTGTCCTGCCGGATGGCACGTGCCCACTGATGCTGAATGGCAGCAGATGATTGATTATGTATCTGCTAACGGATATCCTGACAGCGCAGCAGTTGCATTAAAGGCAGATACCATCTGGATAAACAACGGAACGGGAGATGACAAATTTCTGTTCTCTGCACTTCCGGCAGGCAGCAGAAGCGAATATGGTGACTATTCAGGTATCACCTGGGATACCCGCTGGTGGAGCGCCACTGAAAAGTCCGCTGATCTGGCTTATCAGTTTAATATGACAAGCTATGACAAAGAGGTTTTAAAAGCTTATTTCCACAAACCACTGGGTATGTCAATACGCTGTGTGAAAGATTAGCAGCAACAGACGCCCTAAAAAACAGCAGCCGCTTTATTCTTTGCAACTGCTGTTTTTTTATAATTAACAAGCCTGAATTTTCTTATCAGTGAAGTGCAGAAATTATTCTGTGATTATGCGTGCTTATCGAAGAAATCCTTCACTGTTTTGTTCCATCCATCGAGGTAACGTTCGCGTTTGCGGTTTCCTGATTCCAATATCTTATTGGCCTTTTCAGCAGCTTCATTATACTCATTCACTGCCGTGTTATACTGGTCAATATCCTGCTGGGTACGATCCCGTTTTTTGAGTGCTTCGAATTTTTCCTTCACCTTTTCAAAATTGTCTTTTTTGATGAAGTAATCTGTTAGTGTGCCAAAATCCTTTTCTGCTTCGAGCTGATAGAATTTGAGGATGCGTTTTGCGCCGGCTATCAGGGTTTGGTCTCCATTGAAGGCTTCTGCTTCCTCCAGTTTTGCCATTCCTTGTTGGGCATCCATGAGCAGGGCACCGGTGTGCTGTTCAAAGGCGTTAATATCATTACGTTGCATGGCATCCAGTACATAGGCTTCGGATTTATAAGCCTTGAAGAATATCAGGTAGATATCATTGTAATATGAAATAGTTTCGCTGGCCCGCGAGATTTTCTCTGAAGTGCGATCATCGCTTTCAAGCAGCGTAATATCATGTTTAAGAGCAAATCTTTTCTGAGCTTCAGCAGCAATTTCATAAGAGCTGTATAGCTTTTCTCCGGCTTTTTCCTTCGCCAGCAGATAAGCTTCCATAGCGTCATATGATTGTTCGGCTATGTCTTCCATATCAAGGATTTTATCAAAATCCTCCCGCAGCACGGTATAGCTCATGTCAATGTACTGCAGTACTGCCTGCCGCAAGCTGTCATCTGATTCATAGCTACCCATCTTTCTCACTTCATTATTGGCTTGTTTCAGCTCCTCCAGCAACTTTTCACGCTTGTTTTCTACTCTGCGTGCATTTTTGCCGCGGGTAACAGCCTTCAGGTATTTCCAGGTTTCTCTTTTGGAGTTTTCCAGGGGAGTAAAGACTTTCTCCATATAGCTTACGGCGCTTTCACCTGATTGTGCTTTAACTGCTGCCGGTGTGAAAATGATCCCGGCGGCAATAAACATCATTAATGTAAATCTGTACATGTGCTTTATTTTTTAGTTAGTGTTATCAAATCCATCATGATATTCCAGGTTTCATTCAGGTAGATATCATTGCTGATTACATCCATTTTTCTTCTATTGATTTCCTCCCCGGTATTAACCACACTGCTGATCCCTTTCAGATAAGAGGGGTTTTCCACTGCAAAGGCAGCTTCCCGTTCCGGCATGGGGAAGTGTTCCTGCCTGGCCTGATATTTTCCAAAGGCATCAAACTGCAGAGGTATGCTATGACCGTTAATATAATCCGGCATTTTGGCGCTAAGTTCTCTGACTCTCATAAATGCGCTATCGGTCTCTAATCTTTTTTGGCTTAATTCCAGCAGTTTTTCCACTGGCTTTTTGCTCAGGGGGAAATAATAGGTCTTTTTATCAATAGGTACGGCATGCAGGGCAGCTTCATGTGATGATTCCCCGATTTCCAGACTGTCGTATAATGATGGCAGGATAATATCAGGATAAACACCGGTTTTTTGATGACTTTCGCCGGTAACTCTGAAAAAGGCACCCGAAGTGATTTTAAGGAAAGCAGTTGCATCATCAGGCATGTCTTCCATTTTATCATATTTCCATGCATCTGCGGGCATCATCACCTGCATGGTGGCTTTTCCTGTGCTGGGCATGCCTACCACCACGGCACAGTGCTGATCCTGCATGGCAGCAGCAAACAATTCGGAGGCTGAAGCACTGAATTCATTGATAAGAACTATCACCGGGTCCATGTATAAAGTTCCGCGGTTTCTGTCGCGCAGGCTAACAGGCTCTTCATCCCTGCTTTTAATAATACTGACTGCCCCGTAATCAATAAAGATACCGGCCAGAAGTATGGCTTCCATCATGCTTCCACCACCGTTATCACGCAAATCAATGATAAGCCCGGATATGCCTTCGCGTTTGAGCTTAATGAGTTCTGTGGCCACATCATTGGCGCAGCCTTCTGTGGTAGAGTAGAGATTTTCCATCTGGGAGTAGAATGAAGGCAGATAAATGTATCCCACATCCTCCTTTCCACGCAGTACAAAACTGGATATCACATTTTCCTGTACTGCTGTTTTTGCTTTCCTGAGCGGAACCACAATTTCCTTTCCGCTTTTTTTTCTGATCCGGAATACTGCTGTTGACAATTCCGAAGAAGCCAGGAGTGTGGCAAGCTCAGAAGGGCTGCTGCAGCTCAGGTCTTTTGTCAATCCGTTTGATAATACTTCCAGGATAACATCACCTTCATTCATGAGATTGGAGTTCCAGGCCGGGCTGCCTGGAATTATGGCAGTTATTTCCATTTCACCCAAATCATTGCGGGAGAACTGAATACCGAATGATTTGCGGGTTTTTGAAAGGCTCCCGTAAAAAGCTTCCTGCTCATCGCGGGTAAAAAACCCGGTATGCGGGTCAAATCCTGATGCAATGGCTTTTAAGTAACAATGATGAGCATAGTCCTCTGAATCGTGGTGATAGGTTGTTATTGCTGTAATCCTGCATTGCTGGCGCTGAATGGCCTGCCTCAGGCAACTATCCATTCTTGCCGCTGACATTTCCGCTTCCTTCGAAGTTTTATCCGTTTTTCTGTAATAAAAGTTCAGGGCCTGTAGCTTAATGAGCTTTTTCCAGTAAGCGGACAATTCCTTTATGTCTGTGGCAATAATTGCATCCGAAGTGTTCAGAGTGTCAGAAACATCAAAGGTGAATGCTTTGGGAGAAAATGCCTTCAGTAGCGAATCTACAAAGTCTATCCTTTTCACATACAGGTCTGTTGCTTCATTTATAAAGCTGCAATCCTCTTCCAATATCAGTTCATCAAGCTGCTGCCCGTATTTTTCTCTCAAATAATTCCTGTCTTTATGTGTCAGAAAAATACGGTCCGGATCAAGCAGGTTGAAAAAACCGTCTATCACCAGCTTAGCAAAATGGTCATCCACCGGGCGGGGGCTGAAATGATGTTTCTTCGCAGTTTTAGTGATGGAGGCCGCCAGCTTGCAGGTTTGCTGCTGGGCAACAGCAAACCCAACTGGAACTGACATGATTATCACCAATATACCAACAAAAATCAATCCGGAGCATAAAGCTTTCTTCATATTCATGCTTTTGTATGTGAAATAAGATTACTTCTATTTTCAAAATTAAAGAATTATTTTCAAATGGGTTAAATTTTAACAGTTAGTTTTATTCCAGACCTGATGCAGAAAAATTTGTCATAAATCAACATTTTTACTATTTAATTGTCAGATATTAAGAAAAGGAAGAAGGAGCAGGATTAAATTATTAGTTTAACATCAAAAAAAAAACTATGAGAGGATGGCTGAAAGCGACAATAATTGTTACTCTTTCGGCAGGAATTATTACACTTGCATTTCTGCTGAAATCCAACGGAAGAGAAACGGCTATAAATCAAACATCAGGAGATATGATAACACTACCCAAACCTGAAACCAAAGGCAATTTATCAGTTGAAGAGGCCATACAGGCACGCAGAAGTGAGCGTTCTTATGCCGACAGGCCTTTGGATCTTCATATGATTTCGCAGCTATTGTGGTCGGCACAGGGAATTACCGGTGCGGAAGGCGAGAAGCGGGCTGCACCTTCGGCCGGTATGACATATCCCTTAAAGGTTTATTTGATTGCGGGCAGCCAGCAGGATGAGTTGAAGGGTGTTTACCTTTACCATCCAGCAGGGCATAAGCTGGCGAAAATAGAAAGCGCTGATTTGCGCGAGCAGATATCAAAAGCTGCACTGGGGCAGGATGTGATAAAAAATGCACCGGTAAATTTCCTTATCACGGGTATCTATGAGAGAACCAGCGGGCGATATAAGAACCATGGTGTTAAGTATGTGCACATGGAAGCCGGTCATGCGGCGCAAAATATGTACCTTCAGTGTGAGAGCCTGGGGCTGGGAACCGTGGTCGTAGGTGCTTTTCATGCGGAAGACATTAGCCAGGAGCTGGGGCTTTCCTCTGACGAGCAACCCCTTTATATACTGCCTGTAGGATTTCCGGCTCAATAAGTAAGGCCATTTTCAAATGGTGGTATTCAGGAATGAAGTACAGCAGAAATTAAGTTATCCTCGCACAGGCAGGTGAAGCTATAGTTGAGTATTCTTGGTTATCTTTGCAGCATGTATGCTGTAATTGATGTGGAGACCACCGGTTTAAAGCCCTCCCGGGAGAAAATTACCGAAATTGCTATTATCCTCACCGATGGAAAGGAGATACAGGGTGAGTGGCATACCTTGTTGAATCCCGGGCGTCCTATCCCGGCTCAGATAACACGGATTACAGGAATTACCAATACCATGGTGGCTGATGCTCCCTGCTTTAATGAGGTGGCAAAGAAAATTCTAAAAATCACCGAAGGCAGGACGTTTGTGGCTCATAATGCCAGCTTCGATTATAACTTCATAAGGGAGGAATTCCGCCGGGTGGGCATGGATTTCCGGAGAAATAAAAAATGTACGGTGCAGCTAAGCCGGCGGGTGTTCCCGGGTCAGAAGTCGTACGGACTGGGAAAGCTCTGCCACGTGTTGGGTATAGAAAACGGTGCTCGCCACAGAGCATCAGGTGATGCCATGGCTACGGCACATTTGTTTCACCTCATTCTTAGCCGCCAACAGAAAACCAACCAGGTGATGCTGCCCATGTATCTGCCTCCTGCCATGGATAAATCCACCTTTGATGCATTGCCTGAAAAAACAGGTGTGTATTATTTTATTGATGAAAACGATCGCATCATATATGTGGGCAAAAGTTTGAACATAAAGGAGCGTGTAAAATCGCACTTTTCCAGTTCCGATGAACGTGAACAGAAAATGAAAACCATTACCTGCCGTATTGAATATGAGCTTACCGGCAGTGAGCTGGTGGCTCTGTTGTTAGAATCGGATGAAATAAAGAAGCATCGCCCGGTATTTAACCGCAGACAACGAAGACAAAGCTTCAATTACGGTATCTTCAGCTATTATGATGAAGACGGCTATCTCCGGCTTGAAACCGGAAGGATAACCAAAGAAAAGGAACCGCATACGTGTTTTGCCACTTCCAAAGCTGCAAAAGAGCATCTGCGTGTAGTGGTAGAAAAGTATTTTCTGTGTCAGAAGCTCAGCGGATTATATAAAACCAGCGGAACCTGTTTTCAGTATCAGGTGCATCAATGCCTGGGCGCTTGTATTAAAAAGGAAGAACCGGAAACTTACAACCGCAGGGTGAAAGAAATGCTGAAGGCTTATGAGCTGGAACATAACAATCATCTGATAATTGATGCGGGCCGGCATGAGCAGGAAAACAGCCTGGTGTTGATCTGCAACGGAAAGTACCGTGGTTTCGGTTTTGTGGATAGCAGTGTGCAGATAAACCGCCATAATATGCTGGATTTTATCACTAGCTATGAAGATAATAAAGATATCCGGCAGATAATACGTTCGCATTTGAGGCACAGACAGGTGATGAAGGTCGTTGATTTAAGCGAAAAACTAATTGAGGAAATTAAGTAAGCGGGTATGCAGGTAAGTTGTTAAGCAGTGGTTACAGGATAAAAAAAAGCCGCCTCGTTTAGAAGCGGCCAGGGTGAAAGATGGGATTCGAACCCACGACCTCTGGAACCACAATCCAGCGCTCTAACCAACTGAGCTACATTCACCATTTCCAATGCGGCTGCAAAGATAATAAAAATCCCGTTTCAATTATATTTTCATCCCAAAAAAAATCATGCTATGTTTGCATCCTGGAAGCTTTGCTATGATTTCAAATGATTTAAAAGCCGGTAAAAAAAAGCGTGTTTTATTTCTTACCCCATGGTATCCAAACCGCTTTGACAGCATGTTCGGGCTGTTTGTGCAGCGTCATGCACAGGCAATATCTCCCGAATATCAGGTGAGTGTGATATACCTGCATGGTTTGGAAGGGAATACCAGGGCGAGTAGTGAGCCCGAAATAGAAATACAAAATGGAGTGGAGGAAATCAGGCTTTATTACAGGAAACCTGCTAAACTTCCCGTATCCATGAAACGAGCCCTGGCTGGTAGCTTTTATGTGAGGGCATTTCGTGATGCCTGGAGCTATTACAAAAACAAACACGGACTTCCTGATATTATTCATGTGCACGTGCTCACACGTTGCGGTGTGATGGCATGGCTGCTGAACAGAAGATTTAATATACCTTATGTGATCACCGAACACTGGTCGCGGTACCTGCCTGCGCATTTTAATTATAAAGGATGGCTGAAGAAAAAACTAACCAGAAAGGTGGTGAAGGAAGCAGATGCTTTTTCGGCCATATCACTTAAACTGCTGCATGCCATGAATAATCACGGGCTGGAAAATGACAACAGCATGATCATCAATAATGTGGTGGACACCGGCTTTTTTGAACCGGATAATACAAATACTTCCGCAAAAAAAGAATTTATCCATATCTCATGTTTCGAAGATAAATCAAAGAACATCAGCGGACTGCTGGAGATCATTAAAAAGCTTTCTGAAAGTCGCTCTGATTTTCATTTGTCGATGGTAGGCGACGGAATTGACTTTTCCCGGATGAAGGATAAAGCAGCCCTGCTGGATATTCCACGGGAAGTCCTAAGCTTCCACGGGCTTCTGGAAGGTGCGGCCCTGGTGCGTAAATTGCAAAAATCGGATCTGTTACTCATCAGCAGTCATTATGAAAACATGCCGGTGGTAATCAACGAGGCTTTTAGTTGTGGCGTTCCAGTGATTGCCACTAACGTGGGAGGGATAGCCGAGCATGTGAATGCGCAAATGGGTATCATTGTTCCACCCGGGGATCAACAAGCGTATGTTGCAGCCCTTAAAAAATTCCTTGATGGTGCTTTTAGTTTCGACACGGAAAAAATCAGGCAAATCGCTGTTGAAAAATACAGTCCGGAAGCCATACGCGTACAATTCAGGGAATTGTACGCTTTTACAGGCAGGCTCTAGGTTTTTTTTTTATCGCCACAGCCTGCTAAGTCATTATTTCATATTTACTGTTCAGTTGCTGTTGATAAAAAAGTAAAGTAATCTTAAATTTATTTTACAAATGTTGTTTTGATGATTATATTTGCCTTAGAAAAACTAACCAATTCCGATAGATTATGAGAAATTATTTACTTTTAATGGTAATGATGGCATTTGGTGTAACAACAGTTGCACAGAATGCGACTAATGCACCTACTCTTAACCAAACGGTTTGCCCTCACCTCAAGCATTTAAAGAGTTATGATGTATTAGCGAGCCAGCCTTCATCAGCGCCGGTTAAGACACCGGTAGTAACAGAAAGCAAAGGACTGCAGAAGATTGCCTTTGCCTCTTCAGCCAACATCTACAGTCTTATTTCCACTGATCAGTCAGTGCTCACAGCAGATCCCGATCATAACGCCATCGTGTTTTTTGCGCGTGCAGGCGGGTCTTTTGGCGGTTCCGGAGATGAGCTGAGAATCAGTTCCTCTGATGATGATGGTACCAACTGGGATCATACAGTGATTAGTCCTGAAAGTGGAAAACGCGTGCGTTACCCTTCAGGTGGAATTCTTGATCTGCCTTCAGCAACTTCGCTGGATGATTGCTTTGCTTTGTATTCCGGCCCTATAACAGGTGGAAGCAGCTGGTCACACAACATGTTTGGTTCTGTAAAAATGGATGGTACCCTTGAAAATACCATCTATGATGCTATTCCGGCCACGACTTATTTCTCTCATGCCAATTCGAATTTATCAATTTGTAATGATTCCAGTATTCATGTGGCTGGTGATAATTATGTGGGTACCTCAAGTGACTACTATTGGGGCAACGGAATACTTTATAATGGTAAATTCAATTCAGGATCCAATTCCATAGTGTGGGATCCGGTGATGAACATGAATCACAATTTTGCCATAGACGCTTCTTCAGGCAATCGCGCAGCCGCTTCAGTGAGCATGGCCTGGAATGAGGACGGCACTGTTGGCTATTACCTCTTCAGAGGAAGAGACTCCCTGAACGATCAACGTGCTTATCAGCCAATTATCTATAAATCCGTTGATGCCGGATCAACCTGGAACCTGGAGCCAGTTTTTGACTTCTCGAACCTCACTGAAATTACTGACCATATCCGTGGAACCCTGGCTGATCCAAATTTAAAAAAGGCTTTCTTTAGCAGCGAAATGGATGCAGTTGTGGATCACAATGGCTTGCTGCACATATTTGCAGTTATTCAGGGCAGCTATTCTGATCATAATGACTCGCTGGGTTACACATTCCTGTACGAACAGCCCAAGCTTTTCCATGTTTATATGGACGGCACCGGCGGATGGGAAGCTGAACTTATTACGTATATTTATTCCTACGATGTTTCAGCAGACGACCAGATCTTTGGCAGCGGTGCTGATGCTATGGGATGGAGTCACCGTATTAATGCGGCACGTACTGAAGATGGCAGCAAGTTATTCGTTGTATGGAGTGACACCGATAGCACGCTGGCAGCACCCAATGGCGATGGAGCCCCCATCAATACAGCTCCCGACATCTGGGCATGGGGTAAAGACCTTTCTTCAGATACCGAATATCCTGCTACTAACTTTACCTCCGGCACCCAGTACTGGGGTGACAACTACTTCCACTTTGCATCGGATATAGCACTGGAAGTTAATTCTAACGCCTTGATGGTGCCTGTTTCCACTGCTGATATAGGATCTACACCATTGGATGAGGTTACCCATAACCTGCTTCTGAATATTGGCTTTGGTCCTGGGATGAGTGTTGAAGATGCCAAAGGACAAAACCTGATGACCGTTAGTCAGAATTTCCCCAATCCTTTTACCGAAACCACCAATATTGCTGTTGAGTTAAAAGAGGGAACTAATTTGTCATTGCAGGTATATAACATTACCGGACAGGAAGTATATACTGAAGATAAAGGTAAATTAACTGCAGGTGCGTATAATTTCGCAGTTTCTGCAAGAAACCTTAAGGCCGGTATATACTTTTATAAAGTAAATGCAGGAAATGTTTCCGTTACTAAGAAAATGATCGTCCGCTAATTACAGATAGATGCCATGAGCCGCCATCCTGAAAGGTTGGCGGCTTTTTGTTTGCTTATGAGTCCCGTCTAAAAAGGCACCAAACAGCTGATATTTACCTTATTTAATCCTGATCTGTCATTAGTTTTTTTTAGACTGAAACCTTTTATTAAATTTCAAACAATTTTGAACAGTAAATCGTTTCTATTGCTATACTTATACAGCTTAACGAAATAAAAGCAAAATAACCATGAAGAAAATTATTGTACCAGTAGATTTTTCAGAGGCCTCTTTTAAAGCAGTTGAACTGGCCATACATGTGGCTGAACACATCGAGGCAGAGATAGAAATGATTCATGTACTGGAAGAGAAAAATGATCCTTACTCAACCATCACAGAAACGCATCGTACTGAGGTGGAAAAGGAATTTGAAAAAGCAATTAATAAGTATAAAGATAAACTTGCTCATGGTAAACTGAGCTATGAAATTGCGCAGGGAAAGATTTACAGGGAGATTATAAGCCATGCAAAGTATCAGAATGCAGAATTGATCGTGACGTCCACACATGGCTCATCCAGTTTTGAAGAGCTCTTTATCGGTTCCAATGCACACCGGATGATTACATTTTCAGAAGTGCCGGTGCTGGTTATACGTAATGATATTCCAAAGCAAAAATTCAGCCGCATCTTAATGCCTGTGAATGACAGCCGGGAAAGCAGGCAAAAAGTACCTTTTGTTGCCGGTTTTGCCAAATACTTTGATGCCACTGTGGTAGTGCAACCCATTCCAACCACCAGGGATGAAAGAACTGAAATCCTGGTGGAATCCTATCTGAAACAAACTACTAATTATTTGGATAAAGCCGGAACAAAATATGAAATCGGGGATATGGACAAGGGCAATTTTTCTGATAAAGTTATTAATGCTGTTGATAACTATGATGTGGATCTGATCGCTTTAATTGCCATAGAAGAGGAAAATATAGCATCCTATGTTTTTAGCGGGCATATCCACGAGATTGTCAGGAAGGCGGAAGTGCCGGTCCTTACTGTGCATCCCCGGGATATATATAGAATTGCTGATATCAAAAGAGTACAGGCATAATACTCTTAATTCCGGGGGCTTTGAAGTTGAATACCTGGAGCGAAGGCTGGCTTTGGCAGTTCACCTTCACTACGCTTACGACTTCAGGATTTTTTCGAAGGGCGGATTACTACCTGTGGTGCTATTCCTGTGATGATGCTTAACATCTTCAGGGATCAGGGCAATTGCCCGGTTGCTATTTTCTTCATAACAGGAAAAAAACATAGCAGCTTAAACGTTGAGAATCTTTTCTCAAATATGTTAAACCCACGATTTTAAGGAATAAGCTCGTAAGCTCCCATATCGGGCTGGCTGTCGCGCATATCACCTTTGAGGTCAACGGGTACGTTCACTGCAGGATTACCAGTATTCACAGCCGGGGAATTCTGGGTTAAATTATAATCATCATCTGAAGTGTCTTCAAATTCAGGATTATCATTTATGATGCAGTTAACCCATGAGCTGCCTGAAGTATTTTCTTCAGTACGTACCAGACAATGATCCAGAGTGAAACTCATTTGAGTGCCGTCATCAATGTCTTCAGCCAGAAATTCATTGGATTGATTACCGTAGATGATAGAATTGGAGATGGTGGCATTAAGGTCGTTGGAAACCAAAGTTTTATCAGGGTATTCATAAAAGTTGTTCAGATAAACTGAAGGCGTTTGCCGCACACTTTCTGACCAGTAATTTGCCACTGTAACATGCCGGAAATTGTAATTACCGCCATTGGTAAGGGCCATGCCGTAACTGCCCGCATTGCTCACTTCAATATTCGAAGCTTCAATATTGTAATTTCTTCCCAATATGCCTATTCCTGTCATGTTCCTGATTATCACATTGTCCATGGCCAGTTTATTACCCATATGTCCATCCAGGATTTCAGCCTGTATTCCGATAAAGCCATTTTTGATCACAGCATGACTTATTTCATTGTCCAGGCTGCCTTCATTAAGCCAGATGCGGTCCCACTGGCCGGGGATGTCCTTATACTGATCTTCGGGTCGGTCGCCCTGAAAAGTTACCGGGTTTCCTGCTGTTCCTTCTACCTTCAAACTTCCTCCCTTATAAACCCACAAGCCACTGCCGGCATGGAAATGAACGTTTGTACCTTCCCTGATGGTAAGCGAGGCAGTCGAGTCAACCACTGCATAGCCATATATAACATATGGTTTAGGGTCATCCCAGGTCACATGCTGTCCTTCTTTGGCTACTATCTTAAAAGGGGGGAGGCCGGGTATCTGTTTATCAGCTACTATGAAAATAGCGTCCTGCCCCCAGGCCACCAGTTTTATGTCCTGTATGTTGCCATTGGTGTTGAAGATTATAGAATCAGTAACTATCATCGGCTGGTCCTTGCTGTTTGGGTCAATGGTTACTTCCACAAAAATAAACAGACTGTCGTCAGCGCGTAATTCCATATTTTCAAAATCAGTACCCGAAAGACCATTAACATTTATTCTGAAAGGGGAATTTTGGCCCATACCCAACTTTATCCTGTCGATCTCCAGCTTTTTATCCCTGTTATTATATACCTTAAAGTTGCGCGTGGCAGAGCCGATGGAGGTAAAAACTGTATCAAACAGTAACGTATCAGCGGAAAACTCCAGGTCAACGGGTTCCTCGATTAGTTTTTCTTCTTCACATCCGGTGGAAATCCACAGGGATGCAAGAATGACTAAAACAATAGTCGGTATTCTAAGGCTGTTTATTTTCATTTCATTACAGTGTTGAACTGGTAGTTTACCTGCAGACATTCCTTATTCATAAATTGTGGGCTTCATTATTCATGGCTACTTGATAACGCTTCTATTGTTAAATTAGTCTGTTAACTCATACCCGGTTTTTCTTCCTTTTTCAGTGGCCGGAAGTCCTTCTTTCATCCACAACGGCAAGGGATCATCTTTCAAATAATGATCAAAAAACTGCTTCATGCGGATGCTCAGATCAATACGGTTGCCCCAGTGGATCAGATTGTGTTTGTCATTATTATAAACCAGCATATAAGCCACTTTATCCAGACGCCGCAAAGCATTGAATAGTTCTATACCCTGATACCAGGGCACAGCGCCATCTTTATCATTATGCATGATAAGCAGCGGGGTGCTTACTTCAGGAATATAGAATAAAGGTGAATTTTCGATATAGTGTTGGGGCTTATCCCACAGGGTTCCGCCTATCCTGCTCTGGGTACTCTCATATTGAAAGGCGCGGCTCATTCCTGATTCCCAGCGGATGCCACCGTAGGCACTGGTCATATTGCTAACGGGCGCTCCGGCCATAGCTGCAGCAAACATATCGGTGCGGGTGAGCAGGTGTGCCACCTGATAGCCTCCCCAGCTTTGTCCCTGCATTCCCAGGCGGTTTTTATCCACATAGCCCTGACTAATCATATGCAGGGTACCGCTGATCACGGCATCTTCAGCGCTCTTGCCCGGGTAGCCTTCCTTATACACTATATCCGGAATAAAGATGATGTAACCGTCATTAGCATATCGTGTGAAATTAATGACTGAATGTGAAGGTTTAGGGATATAATGAGCATGCTTGCGGTCGGCATAGCGCTCATAAAAATAAACGATCATAGGATATTTTTTCCCCGGGTCAAAGTTTTCGGGTTTGTACACCAGGCCTGAAAGACTGTCACCATTGGCACTAATCCAGGAGGTTGATTCGACTGTTCCCCACAGGTAGTCACTTTGCTGCGGATTGGCAGCGGAGATTTTTTTTGGATCATCAAAATTCATACTGGTCAGCCAAAGGTCGGGATATTCCCTGAAATTTCCTTTGCGGAAGATCACGTCCCGGCTTTTGTCAGCCTTATGGAAACCATACACCATAAAAGCTCCTTTGTAAAGTATTTCCGGAGCAGCAGCCTCATTGATATTTGTTTTGGCAAAACCGGCATCCTTGTTCTGCCTGTCAAACAGTTTCAAAAGCAGGGTTTCGGGCAGGAAATGCGCCTCGCGATCAGTTTTGATATACCTGAATTGCATCTTATTACGACGGCCATAGCCATTCGTGATATTCACAGGTTTATCTTTTCCTGAGGGATCCATTTTCCAGATATCATAGCGATCATAAATATAGACTTTCTGGTTTTCGTCCCAACCTGCCGTGCCTATAGCATAAGGTTGATTTGGTGTATCATGATCAATGTTATAGAACGGTACTTTCAACTCTTCCGTTAGATTTACCCTGCTGTTTTTCTTAATGTCAAGCGCCCACCAACTGCTGTCGGCTTCTTCGTAGTAAACCGCATATCTGCCTGCAGGAGACCAGGCGGTGCGGTTGGCATGCTTTTCCAGAATCTTCTTCCGGTCACCATTTTTAAGATTGATGTACCATATATCCCTGTAGCGCCTGCCTGTCCATGATACCTGCCTGCGATAAGGTTCAGAAACAAAGCCATAGGCATGTTCACTGTTATTATCCTTCAATATAAAAGCACTTCTGATCTTTTTATCTTCAACCTGCATGAAATATTTCTTTTTCAGATCATAAAACGCCAGATAATCTCTTTTTAGCTCTTTTTCTTTCTGAAGTTTTTGCTGAGGCTGTAAATAGCTGTCTTGCCAGTGCCAGATATCCACATGATATTTTTCTTGCGCAGTCAGACTGTCTTCCGCTTCAGGCCCTGGTATCAGGCGCGTTTCAAAGAGTAACCGTCTTCCATTCTCTGAAAACTTCAGTATGCTGTGTTGTGATACCTGATGCCCAGGCTGCAAAAATGCCTCAGTACTGTCAGCTATTTTTTTCCCATTCAAAAACAGCTGATAATCTTTTATATCAGTAGTATCACCACTGAAGATGAAGGCATGGGATTGGCCCTGTCTGTCGACAGCTAATTTTTTAATCTCACCTGCATCTTCAAAGATTATACGGGCTTGCCGGTTTTCAGTGTTAAACAACCATATCCTAACGCTGTCCTGCTGCTTTTTTCCGTCCGGCTTTATCTTCTGACTGAAAAGCAGTAAGCTTCCGTTGCGTGAGAATTCATACCTGTCCACCTGGTCATAGGACGCATTGAAACCGCTTTGGGGATGAAAGACCACAAGTTTTTGCCCTTTTAAAGCTTTTTTAGTGGTGTCAGTTGACAAAGAATCTGCCGTTTTGGTAGTGTCTGCTTTTTGCTTTTTTGAAGAAACGGGCTTTTCATGCAACCAGGCTATCCAGGCTGTTTCTTCATCCGGAACTTTAAAAGATTTTACATCAGGAAATCTGATGATGGTGGCATCACTGATGCTATAGATGCCCAGTGAATCATGAGGAAATTTCTTTTTAGGCACTCCGTCCAGTTCCAACCTGCGAAGGGAGTCGTAATGCGGGTGGACGGAGAAAGCTACAAAATCACCTGCCGGTGATATGCGGGCATTGCCGGCGCGAAAAATGGAATCATGGCGGTTTTCTTCCGGCAGCATGATGTGCAGGTAACCATTTCCCTTTAATTTGTTTACCTCCCAGCTTATAATATCACCGTTCTTACTTATTTGCTGAGCGGATAAGTTGTTCCACTCGTAATAAATTTCGGGTACTTCAAATTTTTTCTGTGAAAAAACTGTTATAGAAATAAGGGTCAATATGTTCAGTATAAATAATTTGCGTAACATGAAATATGAGATTATTAAAAGAAGATGCAAAATTAAGAAAAATCAACAGACCGGGAGGCGGGTTATTATAGGAGGGCTGGTGATCAGTAGCAAACTTCCTTTAAAATATATTGTTGTATCAGTAAATGAAAAGACAGGCGGTATGAAAAACATATTAACAGGTATTGACTTTCATGAAAATACAGTAAGGCTTCTGGATCAGACATTTGAGTTGGCCAGAGCCACAGGGTCTAAAGTGTGGTTGGTTCATGTGGCAGCTCCTGATCCTGATTTCGTGGGATTTGAACCAGGCCCGCAGGTGGTGAGGGAAGAGCGTGCACGGGAATTATCTGATGAGCGGAAACTGCTGGATGAATATGCCGGTAAAATGAGGGAACAGGGAGTGGACACTGAAGCTTTGCTTATACCGGGTGCCACAACTGAATCATTGCTGAAAAAAGCCAGCGAACTGGATATAGACCTTATGATTCTTGGCAAGCATGATCACGGGGCACTGTATGAGGCTTTCCACGGCAGTACTGCCACCAAAATACCGAAAAAGGTGAATATCCCGGTGTTGCTTGTTCCTATGAGTGATGATTAAAAAAAGGCCTGCCCATAATTAACAATGGTCAGCTGCTATTTTTTTTAGTTTTCCTGCATAATCCAGGAAATGGCTATGTCTTTTTCCTTCTGAGGAAAGAATTTTATTTCGATGTTGGTGAATATGTCAGAAAGTTTCAGTAACGCCTTATGTGATTCGAAGTCTGTAACCACTGCTATTCTGCTTACTGCACCAATGTGCTTAAAGTAAGTCTTGAAGTCTTTTGCAATGGCTGCACCTTCCACTCCCTCGATCTTGCCAATATCCATAAGCAATTTAATCTCATCATTTTCCTTTCTGGTCTTTTCCAGCAATGGATCAATAATTTCATAATCCTTTGCTTTAACCTTTCCTTCCATTCTGAAGGCAATAATATTTCCCTGTGTCAGATCTAGTACTTTAATCATAATTATTTGGTTTTGTATTGATTAATTGGTTCTCTTGTCTTTGGATGTATAACATGCAAAACTGCTTTCTGTTTACCATCAATTCAGGTTTTAGTTGATAAATTACGGCTTATAGTGGTTGTTTAACAAACCTGCCTGCATTGAACGGCTGTTCAATCAAATCCGGTAATGGTATTTTAATATTGCTGATTATAATAAAGTGCGTAATGTATAGATTAATAATGCAATAGGATGTGGAAAACTTATTCAGTATTGTTTTTTTTCATAATTGCTGAATAATGGATATCAATTATTTTTACGATGGAAAACAGACCCTGAAAAACAAAAATTCCGGATTTTTTGATTTAGCAGGGCATTTAAAAGTAATCAGAATGAAAATATCAATACCCGGTAATATGAAAAACATTGCATTGTGCACATTAATCCTGGTTATTTCAGGATTTACTTCCACGTTACGGGCACAGGATGATCCCATTAATGCAGATTTGGTTAAAAGCACGTGGGAACACGCTTTTAAAAATGGTGAAGATGTATTCATGGGTGCATCTCTCTATAATTTTAGAATTCAGGAGAACAAAAAAAACGGCAAATTCCTTGATTATATGCCAAATGCCTATAGCCTGTTTTTAGGTTATAGTTATGTTGATCCGTATTCCGAGCATGTTTATACGGCTTTCGAATTTCTTTTGGGAAAACGGGAATATAAGATAAAAGATCAGGGCAGTGATACACTGAATTTATTTACAGCCAATAGATATACCGACTTATTTATTGAAGTACCCTTCCGGGTCGGATACCTGAAACCCCTGGGCAAAAACAGTTTTATTGGATTTGAAAGCGGAATGTATTTTTTGTGGTCGCTAAACAGCTATATATATAATAGCACCGGCAAAAGAAAAGTAAACAGTGGTTTTACTGAGGACCGTGAGATGAGAATGTATGATTTTGGCTGGGCCAACAAGGTAACCTGGGGTTTCCGTGCATTTTACACCCAGGTGGGTATTGACTTTGGATTAAGGAATTTTGCTCCGCTGGAATCAGATTACCTGCTTAAAAACCAGATGAATATTAGCATAGGTATAGGTTATCGTTTTGGGTCCGAAACTCATAAAAAGGATATGAAGAAGATCAACAAGGTTACCGGTAAATTCAAAGGGAACAATGGCGGTGACGATAAACCCGACAATCCTTCAGAACCAAATCGTAAAACCAAACGAAACACTGGTGGTAACGATAAAACAGACGATAAGAACGACGACAATAAAAAAGATAACAAGAAGCCTGGAAGGAAGACCCGCGGCTCTGTGGGTAAAAAGCAGGGGTAGCATTTCTGCAGCGGCTGTTTGCTGTGTCTTCAGTTTATTCTTGTGGTTTTTCATCCTGAATGGTTAAACCAAAGTCCGGTTCGCTTTGTATTACTTCTAAAACAGGAAGTACTATGAGAACTAAGGAAGAATCGCAGGAAAAACTCAAATTAGCCAGACAACTGATGCATGATTACGCTGTCCGTTCCGGCCTGGAAGGCCAGCAGGGAGATCCGGGAAGACGTTATTTATGGACCGATGCAATTGCCTTGCAGAATATGCTGGCTCTTGCCTCTTTTGAAGATCGCGACAAATATCATGGCTGGGCCAGAAAGCTGATCGGATATGTAAACGAGTATCTCGGGAAATATGCCCGGGAAGATAAGCGCAAAGGCTGGATCAGTGGCCTGTCTGCGGAAGAAGGAGAGAAGCACCCTACAAAAAACGGATTGCGTATTGGAAAAAAAGGGCTGGAACGCCCGGCTGATGTGGAGTTTGATGATACACTGGAATGGGGTCGTGATGGTCAGTACCTACACTATAATATCCGCTGGATAAATGCATTGCTTCAGGCTGGGATTCACCTGGATAACAATGATTATTTTAAACAGGCTGCAGAAATGAGCCTTGCAGGTAAAAAGTTTATTACTGAAAAGAACGGGAACCTGCACATGTACTGGAAAATGAGTGTGAATCTTGACCGGCCGCTGGTGAGTTCAATGGGAGCTCAGGATCCACTGGAAGGATTATTATCAGCACTGAAAGTACAGCAGTATTATGAAGATATTGACCTTACGGATTATGTGGATAAGCTTACGCAACTTTGCGCAGGTCATGACTGGACTACTACTGATCCACTCGGATTAGGAGGCCTGCTGCTGGATGTGATAAAGGCACTGGAACTAAAGGAATCAACTGATCCGCCGGATTCTGTGAAGCCTGAAAAACTTTTCAGAGAAGCCATCAGAGGGCTGCAGGAATACACCAAAAGAAAAGATGTGGCTGAGCCTGTGCACTTCCGCTTGTGCTTCAGGGAGTGTGGCCTGTCACTGGGATTAAATACTCTGGGAGCTTATCAGCCATGGCTGGAAAAACACGATATCAACTATGCTGACCTGGAGCCATACCTGTCTCTGGCTGACGAAATTGAGGAATTCTGGAGTGAGCCGGTCCATCGTGAATCAAATCCCTATATCGAACATCTTGACATCAATGATATTACTTTTGCTGCATCTATACTTGCTCAGGCTCAACCTGTTTTCTACGGTGAGCTGAAGTAATACAGCAGAGTTGTACAAAAACCGTTGATCTATGAAAGAATCTGTAATTGAATCGGTTGCTTTGAATAAATACAAATTTCGTAGCAGCGAGCAACTGAAACCACTAATTGAAAAGTTCAAAGACAAAAAGGTAGTTATGCTGGGTGAGGCCTCACATGGCACACACGAATATTACAGCTGGCGGGCAAGAATCACAAAAATACTCATGGAGGAGCATGGCTTTGATTTTATGGCTGTGGAAGGCGACTGGCCTCCTTCTTATCATCTTAACCGTCATGTGAAAAACTACAGTGATGCACAGGAAGACACTGTGGAAGTGTTGAAGAATTTTGAACGTTGGCCCACCTGGATGTGGGCAAACTGGGAGGTTCATGAGTTTGCTCAATGGTTGCGTCACTACAATAAAAAGCTGAATACTGATCAAAGAAAAGGCTTTTATGGACTGGATGTTTACAGCTTGTGGGAATCATTGGATGCCGTGATGGATTTTCTGAAAAAAGAGGATCCCTCAGCTCTTGAGACCGCCAAAAAAGCGATGCGTTGTTTTGAGCCACATCGTGGCGGCGATGGTCAGCGTTATGCCGCTTCTACCCGTATAGTGCCTGAAGGCTGCAGCCGTGAAGTGGAAGAGATGCTCACTGAAATCAGAATGAAAATACCCATGTATGATTCAGATGATGAACATGTTTTTAGTACAGAGCAAAACGCCATTACAGCTAAAAATGCTGAGGAGTATTACCGTGTAATGATGCAGGGTGGCGGCAATACCTGGAATCTGCGTGACCAGCACATGATGGATACTCTGAGCCGCCTGCTCGATTTTCACGGGGAAAATGCCAAAGCAGTCGTATGGGCGCATAATACACATATTGGAGATGCTGCTTACACTGATATGGCAGAAGATGGCCTGTTTAATATCGGGGAGCTGTCGCGTAAGGTTTACGGCAGGGAAAATACCGGCCTTATCGGTTTCGGATCTTATCATGGTAGTGTGCTGGCTGGCGAAGGCTGGGGAAGTCCGGTGCAACAAATGAATTTACCTGAAGCCAGAGAAGATTCCTGGGAAAGAATCTGCCACGAAGCAGGAAAGCAGTTTTTTGTTTTTTCGGATGATCTGCGCAGCAATCCCGATCTTCAAAGGCAATTACCCCACAGGGCAGTGGGAGTGGTATATCATCCTTCCCGGGAGAAATTTGGTAATTATGTGCCAACTATCATCCCTGACAGGTATGATGCTTTCATGTTTCTGGATAAAACACAGGGACTTAATGAGATGGATGTGAAGGAAAAAGAATCCAAAACGCCTGAAACATATCCATTTGGCTTATAGGCATTGAGGTTACTGGCTTAGCTTTTTTAGTGTTCTGTGTTTTTTGATGAATTCCGATGGATTTAGATAGCCATTTGTGTTATCAGAATATCCTGGGCCCAGGGGAAGCGTTATATCATTCCTCAATTCAAAATGAAGGTGCGCATAGTATATTCCGCCAACATTTCCTATGCTCCCGATTTGCTGGCCCTTATTAACAAATTCACCTGCGGAGATCAAAATACTGTCGAGATGGGCGTAGAGTGATTCTACCAGAATAAGACTGTCAGATTTAGGTACAGCATGAATGATTCTGACTACATTTCCCCAGCCGCCGGCATAATCTTTTACCTGGCTCACCCATCCTTCAGATATACTGAATACAGGATCACCAAGGTCAGTGTTAGTGCCACCGTTGCCGTTCCAGTCTTCACCCAGATGAAGATTCTTCCCAAATGGCTGGGCATCGTAGTAGCCTTTAGCATCAGGAGGACCAACAGGAAAATCAAATCCGCTGGAAATATATTTCTGCTTATCGCGGAATTTTTGAATTATGATTTCTTCAGGATTCAACGACTTTGTTAGTTCCTGGCTAAGGTGTGACGGCAGTTGTGTGTAGCTGCTATTTCCGTTATTACAAGACACAGATATAAGCAGCAGGCCAGCAATCAAAAACTGTAAATGCATCAGCGGTTGCCTTTTTGTCCTACAAAGAAGTCCTCCTTGTTTTCAAACAATACATTAAAAGTGGTGAGGCTGCCGTATATCCGGGTAATGTATTGCTGCATATGAATTTTCTCCTCATCGGTGAGCTTCTTGTGGCTGTTGATATTCTGTTCCAGCACCCGTAGCCTGTCACGCAACATCACTATCTTATGAAAAAATGATTCCACCGGGAGCTCTTTTTCCTTTAGATTTTCTGATCCGGGTTTCAGGATCATTTTTCCACCTGTCCATTTATCTGCCATGGGGATAACTTTCTGAAGGCTGCCATAACGCTCCAGCACGTCAGCAAGTACGCGCTCAACATCCCTAAGGCTTAATCCTGATGCAGTTTCGTCCGCATCTTCTGGCTCACTGATGATATCGGCTTCAAGCCGGGTTTTGGAAAACTGCACTTCCCCGCCCCGGACAAATATTACCTTATAAGTCGTAAGATCTTTGAAACTGATAATGCCTTCGCCATATTTTTCATGATCAATACGGGTGCCTATGCTTAATTCCTTTTCCATTTGTCAGTAATTTTTTAGGATTTAATGCATAAAGATAGAAAAACATAATAAAATAAATACCCTGATGGCAGCATTTGATTTTAATTTTCAGAAGCAAAGCTGGAGTACTCTTGTTAATGACATCAAATCAGTGCTTAACAAGATTGTTTTTATCTTTTTAACAAAAAAACACTCATTAGGCTGGACATTTGCTTTATAAAATGCCTAAATTGTAATCAGAAAAATGACGGATAACTAATCAAAATAAATAATTTCTTTTTGGATTGAAATCAAAGATAGCAGATGCATCACAGTAAGTTCGACATACAGCAGCCGCGCAACGTCCTTCACCTGGACCTGGATTCGTTTTTTGTGGCGGTGGAGCGCCTGCGCGATTCCCGTCTGAATAATCGCCCGGTGATCATTGGCGGGCTGTCGGGGCGGGGCGTGGTCTCTTCCTGTAGCTACGAGGCCCGGCGCTTTGGCGTACATTCGGCCATGCCCATGAAAATGGCGCGGCAGCTTTGCGGGGATGCCGTTTTTCTGCGCGGTGATATGGAAGCCTATACGCAGTATTCCCGCCTGGTAACGGATGTGATCCATGAAGAAGCGCCGCTGTACGAAAAGGCGTCCATTGATGAACATTATCTGGATGTAACGGGCATGGACCGCTTTTTCGGGCTGATGAAATGGTCGCAGGAGCTGCGGCAACGCATTATGAAAGAAACCGGCCTGCCCATCTCCATGGGACTATCAGTGAACAAGACCGTATCGAAAATAGCCACGGGCGAGGCTAAGCCCAACGGCGAACTGTATGTGGAGCAGCCACGGGTGAAGCCGTTTCTGGCGCCGTTGTCCATCCGTAAAATCCCTATGGTGGGCAAGGAGAGCTTTCGCTTGCTGCGCTCCATGGGCATTGCCCGCGTGAGCACCCTGCAGGAAATGCCGCCCGATATGATGATGCAGGTGATGGGCAAAAACGGACTGATGCTCTGGAAAAAGGCCAATGGCATTGACAATACGCCGGTAACGCCGTATTCCGAGCGAAAATCCATCAGCACGGAAACCACTTTTGAGAAAGACACCACTGATATCCACCACATCCGGCAGTTGCTGGCCGGGATGGTGGAAAAGCTGACCTACGATTTACGCAAGAAGCAAAAGCTCACCTCAGTGATTACCGTAAAGATCCGTTATGCCAACTTTGATACACACACGCGGCAGAAGCGGATTCCTTACACCTCCTTTGATCATGTGCTGATAAAGCTGGCGCAGGAGCTGTTTGACGAGCTTTATCAGCGGCGCATGTTGCTGCGGCTGGTGGGCGTGCGCCTGAGCGGCCTGGTGGGCGGAATGCAACAGATCAATATGTTTGAGGATACCCCGGAAATGATCAGCCTGTACCAGGCCATGGACCGCATGCGAAACCGCTTTGGCAAAGATGCAATACAGCGGGCCGCAGGCGCGAAGGAACTGAAGAGGAGAAAACCATGTTGTTGAATTATAATGTGATCTTACGATGCGACGGGAAACAGGTGGATAGTAAAACCCTTTTGATCCAATAGATTTAAAGTCTATATTAAACGTATAACATTTTTTATAGTCTTATTTAATAGGCTTACAATGCAAGAAACGTTCAAATAAAAGTAGAATTCAAAATAATACGATTATGAAACTCTTCCGTATAAGAATAACAGTTTTTATTATCAGTTTGTTGTTGCCCTTTGCATCTCTTCAAGCACAGGGTTGGAATCAAATTGGGAATATAATTAAGGGGGCAGCGGCAGAGGACTTTTTCGGCTCCTCTGTAAGTTTAAGCGCCGACGGCTCGGTCATAGCCATCGGAGGGCCCTATAATGATGGAAACGGCTTTTCTGCCGGTCATGTGCGTATTTTTAAAAACCAGGGTGGCATCTGGAGTCAAATCGGCGGTGCTATTGAGGGGGAAACATCTGGGGACTGGTTCGGCTACTCCACAAGTATAAGCGCCGACGGCTCGATCGTAGCCATCGGGGGTCTCGGGAATGACGCAAACGGTATCGCTGCCGGTCATGTACGTATTTTTGAAAACCAGGGCGGCAACTGGAGCCAAATTGGTGGTGCTATTGATGGGGAGGCAGCAGGAGACAATTTCGGCTCCTCTGTAAGTATAAGCAGTGATGGCTCGATCGTAGCCATCGGCGCTCCCCGGAATGATGGAAACGGCACTTCTGCCGGTCATGTGCGTATTTTTGAAAACCAGGGCGGTACCTGGAGCCAAATCGGCGGTGCTATTGAGGGGGAAACATCTGGGGACTGGTTCGGCTCCTCTGTAAGTATAAGCAGTGATGGCTCGATCGTAGCCATCGGGACCCCTTATAAAGGCCTTGAGGCCGGTCATGTGCGTATTTTTGAAAACCAGGGCGGTACCTGGAGCCAAATCGGCGGTGCTATTGAGGGGGAGGCATCTGGGGACTGGTTCGGCTACTCCACAAGTATAAGCGCCGACGGCTCGATCGT
>CAYZDA010000016.1:42641-46766 GCA_964477095.1 uncultured Bacteroidales bacterium
ACTGGTTCGGCTACTCCACAAGTATAAGCGCCGACGGCTCGATCGTAGCCATCGGCGCTCCCCGGAATGATGGAAACGGCACCTCTGCCGGTCATGTGCGTATTTTTAAAAACCAGAGTGGCATCTGGAGCCAAATCGGCAGTACTATTGAGGGGGAAACATCTGGGGACTGGTTCGGCTACTCCACAAGTATAAGCGCCGACGGCTCGATCGTAGCCATCGGGGGCCTCTGGAATGACGCAAACGGTATCGCTGCCGGTCATGTGCGTATTTTTGAAAACCAGAATGGGGCTTGGAGTCAAATCGGCAATGCCGTTGAGGGAATAGCAGCCGAAGACAAATTAGGCTCCTCCGTATGTTTAAATGCCAGTGGATCAATGCTGGCCACCGGAGCTCCTGAAAATGATGCGAACGGTACTAATGCTGGATTTGTAGGTGTTTTTGAAAACTCCACCGTAAGTAGAGAATCTTTACAACAACAAAGTTTTTCGTTTTTCCCCAATCCCACAACTGGCAGTTTTCAGGTAAGAGGTTTAACCACAGGATCAGAAATTAAAATCGAGGTGTATGATATGTCAGGAGAAATGGTTTTTGCAAGACAATACGCATATGATTCTCCAACAGTCAATATTGCAAATCTGGCACCCGGAATTTATTTTGTCAAGTTAACTGCACAGGGGCAAACAGCGGTTCGGAAAGTGGTCAAATTATAAAAATCCAAAGGTACAGCGGGCCGCAGGCGCGAAGGAACTGAAGAGGAGAAAACCATGTTGTTGAATGTGCATTCGTATTACAGCCTGCGTTATGGCACCATGTCAGCGGAAGCATTGGCTGACAAGGCCAAAGTCCTGGGCTGGGATATTCTGCCGCTCACGGATATCAACACCACCATGGGTGTGCCGGAGTTTTACCGTACGTGTAAGGACAAAGGCATACAAGCATTGGCCGGCGTGGACTTGCGCGAAGGCGATACTCAGCTTGCGGTGCTGATTGCCCGCAACCAGCGTGGCTTGCTTAGCATCAACCGCCTGCTGACGGCCAAAAACTGGGAAAACCAGGATTATCGCAGTGGGTTAAAGCTGTTGGAGGAAACGGAAATCATCTATCCGTTTGAGTCTGCACCAAAGCGAAAACTATTGCCGCACGAATGGGTGGGAATACGTCCACGGCAACTGGCGAAGCTGGCCAATCAGAATTTGCCTTACTGCCGTGAAAAGCTGGTGGCTCTGCAGACGGCTACCTTCACCGGGCGCTGGTCCTATGAGCTGCATCGCAACCTGCGGGCCATTGACCACAACGTGTTGCTCAGCCGCCTGAAGCCGGGTCAGTATGCTTCAACGCAGGATGTCTGGCTATCGCCGCAGCAGATGCTGGAGAAATACCAATACCAGCCCGATATACTGCAGAATACCACGCGCCTGCTGCAATCCTGCAGTCTGGAAATAGAATTCAAGCGCTCCTCCCGGAATAAAAAGACCTTTACCGGAGATGAGGCCGATGATATGGAGTTGTTGCGTAAGCTGGCCCTGGACGGTCTGGGGTATCGCTACGGCAAAAATCACAAGGAAGCCGCCCATCGCATTCAGAAGGAACTAAAAATCATCGGCGAGATGAAGCTGGCGGCTTATTTTCTCATCACCTGGGATATCATCCGTTATTCCATGAGTCGCGGTTTTTACCACGTAGGGCGGGGGAGCGGTGCCAACAGCATCGTGGCTTACTGCCTGCGCATCACCGATGTGGACCCCATCGAGCTGGATCTGTATTTCGAGCGTTTTATCAATCCAAAGCGCAGCAATTCCCCGGATTTCGATATTGACTTTTCCTGGAATGAGCGGGATGAGGTGCTGGACTACATCTTCCGGCGTTACCGCCATGAGCATGTGGCTCTGCTGGGGGCCACATCCACCTTTAAGGAGCGTGCTATCCTGCGTGAGCTGGGCAAGGTGTACGGTTTGCCCAAAGAGGAAATGGATGTGCTGAGCCGCAATCCCAAAGCCCTCGACCGCAACGACGATATCATCAAACGCATCCTTTGGTTTGGTAAGCAGATGGCAGGCTTTCCCAATCTGCGGACCATCCATGCCGGCGGCGTTCTGATTACCGGGCAGCCGGTGACGCAGTTTACCGCCCTGGACAAGCCGCCCAAAGGCTATCCGGTGACACAGTGGGACATGTACGTGGCCGAAGACCTGGGCTACGACAAATACGACATCCTGAGCCAGCGGGGCATCGGCCATATCCGCGATGCGGCGGAGATCGTGCTGGAAAACCGCCGTGAGAAAATTGATGTGCACCGTGTGGAAGAGTTCAAGCAGGACAAAAAGGTGAAGCAATTGCTGAAGCGCGGACGCACCATGGGCGCTTTCTATATCGAGAGCCCGGCCATGCGGCAGCTGCTGAGCAAGCTGCAGTGTGAGGATTATAAAACGCTGGTGGCAGCAAGTTCGATCATCCGGCCCGGCGTGGCCAAATCAGGTATGATGAAGGAATACATACAACGATTTCATCAGCCTGATAATTTTAAATACCTGCACCCGGTGATGAAAGAGCAGCTTCAGGAAACCTACGGCGTGATGGTGTATCAGGAAGATGTGCTGAAGGTTTGTCATCATTACGCAGGCATGGACCTGGGCGATGCGGATGTGCTCAGGCGCGCCATGAGTGGCAAGTACCGCTCGAAAAAAGCCTTTGAAGAGATCCGTGACTTGTTTTTTGATGGTGCCAAAGCACGGAAGCGCGATGCATCCGTCACGCAGGAGGTGTGGCGGCAGATATCGTCCTTTGCCGGATATTCTTTTTCCAAAGCGCATTCGGCTTCCTTTGCCGTGGAGAGCTTTCAGAGTTTATATCTGAAGGCCTATTATCCGCTGGAGTTTATGGTGGCTGTGCTGAACAATTTTGGCGGCTTTTACCGGGCGTGGGTGTATGTGAATGAAGCGCGGCAGTGGGGTGCGAAGATAGAGGCGCCCTGCGTGAACAAAGGCAGGCAGCTTAGCCATATCGAAGGCAAGACAGTTTACCTGGGATTTGTGTACGTGCAGAACCTGGAACGCAGGCTGGTGAAAAAGCTGCTGGAGGAGCGCGAAAGCAACGGACTGTATAAAAGTCTGGATGACTTTATTGAGCGAGTGCGGCCTTCGCTGGAGCAGTTGGTTTTGCTGATCCGTGTGCGGGCGCTGCGCTTCACCGGGCAGTCGAAACAGTCGCTGTTGTGGCGGGCGCATTATCTGCTGGGCAGCAAGCTGAAGTCTCAAGCAACCGACAGGCTGTTTGATATCCATCCGCGGAGCTACAAGTTGCCGAAGCTGGAGCACTCCGCCCTGGAAGATGCCTATGATGAGCTGGAGCTGCTGGGCTTTCCGGTGGAGATGTCCATGTTTGATATGCTGAAGACCAGCTATCGCGGGGATGTGATGGCTGCGGACATGCATAAATACTCCGGTAAGACCATCCGAATGCTTGGGCAGTTGGTAACGCTGAAGCCTGTAACCACCGTAAAACGTGAGCTGATGAACTTCGGTGCTTTTATTGATGTCCGCGGAGACTCCTTCGATACGGTTCACTTTCCGCCTTCCTTAAAGCAATATCCGTTTCGCGGTAAAGGCATTTATCTGCTAAAGGGTAGGGTAGTGGAAGAATTCGGTCATTGCAGTCTGGAAGTGGATAAAATGGCCAAAATGCCATTAAGCGATGATCCAAGGTATGGGTGATTGTTATTTTGTTCGGTGTTTGTTGTTTTGTGTTTGTCCGTTAATTTTCGCGAATTACGCGCGAATTTCCGCGAATTTGGTTTGCGCTTATTCGCATAAGGACTCATCAGGTTGACTTTGGCCGGCGGTGCGATGTGCCCTTTGTGCACAGGCATTTTCAATACAAGAAGCATTACCAATCCATGGGAGAAGTGAATGGGTGGGAACCCTGGGAGAGAGCAGGAAAATAAACGTCCCAACTTTACGCCGGGAGATTTCTCACCCTTTGTCAATCTCCGCTACGCTTCGATTTACAAAGGGTTCGAAATGACAAAGTCGTTATAACAAGGGGTAGAAAAAATGAAAATCCGCCCACGCCTTTGGAAATGATTAATGAGTGGGCGGATTTTCATTTTTTCCCCATCTGCCCACA